>JAHJYA010000024.1 GCA_018826895.1 Gammaproteobacteria bacterium | reverse complement strand
TTTTTCAGAATGCTTTCCATCAAGCGCTTAGGCACTAGTGCGGCCAGCAGCGGCATGCTGCGGCTGCCGTTGCCTAGGCGGATCAGGTTCGGCCGGGATTTGCTCTGCACGGCGGCCAGCAGGTTGCGGGCGAAGTGGCTGGTGGGGGTGGGGTTGTCTTGTGAGGCGTTGGCGCGGGCGCGAATACCTTCGCGGATCGGCCACCAGGGCGAGGCTTCGTCAATCAGCAGCTCGGCTTGTTGGCTGGCATTGGCGCCGAAGCTGGAAGCAATCGCGCCGGGCTGCACCTCCATCACCTCGATGGCGAAGGGCGCCAGCTCCAGACGCAGGGCGTCGGTCAGTGCATGCACGGCGGCTTTGGAGGCGCAGTACGCACCGGCAAAGGGAGTGACCAAAACGCCTGAAACGCTGCCGATATTCACCACCAGGCCTTTGTTCTGCCGCAACAGCGGGAACAGTGCGCGGGTTACGCCGATCAGCGAGAACACATTGGTCTCGAATTGTTTGCGCATGGCCTCAACACCGCCATCTAGCAGCGGCCCCATAGCCCCGTAACCGGCGTTGTTAATCAGCACGTCGAGGCCGCCGATTTCAGCTTTCAGGCGCTCAGCCAGTTGCCCCAGCCCCAGGCCATCATTGACGTCCAGCTGTACGGCGTTAAAGCCGGCTTCGCTCAGGGCTGTGAGGTCCTCAGCTTTGCGGGCAGTGGCCCAGACCTGATAACCGGCTTGTTGGAACACGTCGGCCAGGGCGCGGCCAATACCGCTGGAGCATCCGGTGATCAGTACGCTGGGCTGGGCCATGCAGCTTTCCTTGTCGTTCTAATGGGGGCAAATATCAACGGCTAAAGCTGCCTTGCAGGCGCTCGGCGCGAAACTTCAGGGTGCTGGCACGGTAGCCGCTGCGCAGGGTGGGTAGTGGTAGGCAGCTTTGCCATTCGGCGCCCGGTAGCAGTTCACCAGGGCCGCTGTAGCGTGGGGTTTCATACAGACGCTCGGCCAGATTGACCCTGTCACCAGGACGGTAGGCGGCTATTTGCCATTGCAGTTCAAGTAGAGCCGCTTCACTGCCGTTTTTCAGGTTGAGGGCTAGGGGGCGATCCGCCGGGCAACTGTCGGGGGCATAGTCGAGGCGTAATTCGAGGTACGCCAGGTGGCGATTCTCACGGCTTTCCTCCCAGAGCACCCAGCTGGTGACCAGGCCCAGGCCTATCAGCGCGGCGAGGGAAACGGGCAGCGCCTTGCTCGGGTAGCGGATCAGCAGGATCAGCCAGCTCAATACCAGGATTGCGCCAAATAGCATGGGGGAAAATGGCCTTGGTCGATAAACAGACGTTCATCCTACACAAGGCCGGGCGGCGCGGTACATGCTTTGACCCGCCAGCCCGTGTTCAGGGCTGGCGGTTGTGCGTCAACCTGCGGCGAGGCTGAGGGTTGGGGTTTCACTGCGGCCGTAGACATCGTCCAGACGCTGGATGTCGTCTTCACCGAGGTAGCTGCCCGATTGCACTTCGATGATCTCCAGAGGGATTTTGCCGGGGTTGCTCAGACGGTGTACCGAGGTCATGGGGATGTAGGTGGACTGGTTTTCGGTGAGCAGGAATACCTTGTCATCACAGGTCACCTCGGCGGTGCCGGAGACCACGATCCAGTGTTCGGCGCGGTGATGGTGCATCTGTAGTGAAAGCGTGGCACCCGGATTAACCGTGATGTGTTTGACCTGGAAGCGTCCGCCCATGTCCACCGAGTCATAGGAGCCCCAAGGCCGATAGACCTGGCAGTGATTTTCGGTTTCGCTGCGGCCCTCGTCATTCAGCTGATTGACCATGGTTTTGACGTCTTGCACGCGGTCCTTGTGCACGATCATGGTGGCGTCTTTGGTTTCGACCACCACGATATCTTGCACCCCGATCACCGAGACCAGCTTGCCGTTGCCGTGTACCAGGCAGTTGTGGCTGTCGTGTATGCGCACATCGCCGGACACGACGTTGCCGTGTTGATCTTTGGGGTGCACATCCCAGATCGACGACCAGCTACCCACATCGCTCCAACCCGCATTCAGCGGTACCACGCAGGCGCGGGTGGTTTTTTCCATCACCGTGTAGTCGATGGAGTTGTCTGGGCAGCAGGCGAAGGTGGCGGCATCGATGGTCACCTGGCTGCCGTCGATCTGGCTGCGTTCCAGCGCCAGCAGGCAGGTGTCGTAGATGTCGGCATCGTGTTGCTTCAATTCTTCGAGGTAACGGCTGGCGCGGAACAGGAACATGCCGCTGTTCCAGTAGTAATCGCCGCTGGCGACAAACTCGCGGGCGCGGGCTTCGTCGGGTTTCTCGACAAACTTCTGCACGCGCAGGGTGCCGTTTGGCAGGGCGTCATCCACTGCCGATTTGATATAGCCATAGCCGGTTTCCGGGCGACTGGCGGGGATGCCGAACAGCACCATTTCGCCTTTCTCAGCCGCGCAGGTGGCCAGGGCCAGGGCTTGCTGGAAAGCGCGCTGATCGGCCAAAACATGGTCAGCAGGTAGGATCAGCAGCAGCTCATCGCGGCCCTCGGCGAGTAGCTGCATCGCGGCGATGGCCACGGCGGGTGCGGTGTTGCGGCCAAAGGGTTCGAGCAGAATGGTCTGAGTTTCCAGCTGTTGGGTCTTCAGTTGTTCCTGCACGATAAAACGGTGTTCGAGATTGCACACCAGTACGGGCGCCTGCATTCCGTCGAAGCGCAAACGCTTGATGGTTTGCTGGAACAACGTGTCGCTGCCGGTGAGGGCGAGAAACTGCTTGGGATACTGTTTACGTGAGAGCGGCCAGAGGCGTGAACCGCTACCACCGGAAAGAATTACTGGAATCATGTTGTGTACTCCTAAAGCACGTTTGGTTTGCTTAGGTAGGCGGCCTTCTGGCCGGGTCTACCCGGTTAGCCAGGCTGTGGATCACTCCAATACGTCTGCTGCTACAGACGCTGCTTCGCAGTGCGGGTCATTGCCCGCACCTGTACTTGTCTGGATTCAGTCGGTTTTGGCTGGGCGCTTTACCCATACCGGTGAGAGCGCCTTGCCGCTGCCGGTGATGTACAGGCTCACCACCTCGCCACGGGCCAGACTGACGGGCTTGAGGTCGCTGACTTTGCGGTTGCCGTCGAACAACGCGAGGCTGACCTTGACCGGATTGACTTCGCGCTGGCCGCTGGCATCTGGCGCTACGGCATCGACTACCGCCTTGCCGTCGGCGGTTTTCAGGCTGAGGGTGTTGTCCGTGAGGTTCTGTACCCGCAGCAGCGCTTTACGCTTGTTGGTGAAGGGTGCTTCGGCCACCAGTTTGGGCGCTTCGCCGTCCTGGCTGACCAGGGTGTAGAACTTCTCGGCTTCGAGTTTTACCGGCAGGTTGTTGCTGCCGACTTGGGCGCTGTAGCTACCCGCTGGCAGAAAACTGAAATCGCTGGAGGCCAGTGGCGCGATGTCGCTTAGATCGGTGTTGCCGACGCTGAAATTGAGTTCGCTGTTACTGGCGTTGTAACCGCGAACAAAGCTTGAGCCCTTGGGCGCGTTGGGTGCGTACAGGCCGCCTTCGCCGGCCGTGGCAGTGAGGCTGCTCAGGCTCAGGGCGAACGCGCAGGCATAGGGCATCCAGCGGTTTGGGGTGGGACTGTGCATGGTTAAAACTCCATTCAGGTCGATAAGGCGGTCGTGCGACCGGGTAAAAAAGATGGAAAAGGCAGGTTTCAGCGCCTGTTACTGACGGCCAGGCGCCGGTTGCCAATGGGGTGTTTGAGGGTGCTCAGCCACTGCGCATCGAAGGTGCTGAGGTCGCTGGTCATGGGCAGGTAGCGCTCGGGGAACTCCCAGATCACCAATTGCGGCGGGGTGTCTTTGAAGTCCTCGCTTTGCAGGTACTTGAGCATCGGGATCAGCGGGCCCTGGCCGTCTTCGGCGTGGTTGCTGAGGTCGCGCTGCAGGTGCTGGCGTAGGGCTCCGGCAAAATTCCACGCTGGGTTGGCGCTGTAGCTGGTGCCAACCAGCGCCACCGGCATGGCGCTGTCGGCGAACAGCGCGTCATCGCCAGTAGCCTGCCCGACGGCCAGGGTTTCGCGGCGGCGCAGTTGGTCA
>JAHJYA010000004.1 GCA_018826895.1 Gammaproteobacteria bacterium | reverse complement strand
GCCGGGGCCTTGGCGACGAAACCTTCGTTGCTCAGCTTGCCGCCGACGCGCTGCACTTCACCGCTCAGGCGGGCGATCTCCTTGTCCAGGCGCGCCAGTTCGGCGTCCTTGTCGATCAGCCCGGCCATCGGCACCAGCACCTGCATATCGCCAACCAGCGTAGTGGCAGACATCGGCGCTTCTTCGCCAGCTTCCAACACGCGTACCGATTCCAGCTTGGCCAGCTTGTTGAGCAGCGGCGCGTTGTCGGCCAGGCGGCGCAGATCTTCCGCGCTGGCGTTCTGTAGGATGATATCGATGCGCTTGGCCATGGAGATTTTCATCTCGCCACGGATCTGCCGCAGGCCGAGCATCAGCTGCTTGACCCACTCGATATCGCCTTCGGCAGCGGCATCGATGCGGCTCTCGTTGGCCACCGGCCAGGCCTGCAGCATGATGGTTTCACCACTGACGCCAGCCTGCGCCTTGATGCGCTGCCAGATTTCTTCGGTGATAAACGGCATAAACGGGTGGGCCAGACGCAATGCCACTTCCAGCACGCGAATCAGCGTACGGCGGGTGCCGCGCTGACGCTCGATCGGCGCGTTCTCGTCCCACAGCACCGGCTTGACCAGTTCCAGGTACCAGGCGCAGTACTCGTCCCAGATAAACTCGTACAGCGTCTGCGCGGCCAGGTCGAAGCGGAAGGCGTCGAGGTGACGGGTGACGTCGGCCTCGGTGCGCTGCAGAGCGGAGATGATCCAGCGGTCCACCGAGGACAGTTCGACCGGCTCACCGTTGACGCCCGTGTCCTGGCCGTCGGTGTTTTCCAGCACGAAGTTGGCGGCGTTCCAGATCTTGTTGCAGAAGTTGCGGTAACCCTCAACGCGGCCCATGTCGAACTTGATGTCACGACCGGTGGAGGCCAGCGCCAGGTTGGTAAAGCGCAGGGCGTCGGTGCCGTAGGCAGCGATGCCTTCAGGAAACTCGGCGCGGGTCTGCTTGGCGATCTTCTCGGCGAGCTTGGGCTGCATCATGCCGCTGGTGCGTTTTTCCAGCAGCTCATCCAGGCTGATGCCATCGACGATATCCAGCGGGTCGAGCACGTTGCCCTTGGACTTGGACATCTTCTGCCCCTGGCCATCGCGTACCAGGCCGTGCACGTACACGGTCTTGAACGGGATCTGCCCGGTCAGGTGGGTCGACAGCATGATCATCCGGGCGACCCAGAAGAAGATGATATCGAAGCCGGTGACCAGCACATCCGTGGGGTGGAAGGTCTTCAGTTCTTCAGTTTGCTGCGGCCAGCCGAGGGTGGAGAAGGTCCACAGGCCGGAGCTGAACCAGGTGTCCAGCACGTCCTCGTCCTGACGCAGGTTGGCGTCGCCGAGGTTGTGCGTGGCGCGTACTTCCGCCTCGTCGCGGCCGACATAGACGTTGCCGGCATCGTCGTACCAGGCCGGAATACGGTGGCCCCACCAGAGCTGACGGCTGATGCACCAGTCCTGGATGTCGCGCATCCAGCTGAAGTACATGTTTTCGTACTGCTTGGGCACAAACTGGATTTCACCGCTCTCGACCACGGCGATGGCTTTTTCCGCCAGCGGCTTGGTGCTGACGTACCACTGGTCGGTCAGCCACGGCTCGATGATGGTGCCGGAGCGGTCGCCTTTCGGCACTTTCAGGGCGTGGGCGTCGATGCTTTCCAAGAGGCCGGCAGCTTCAAACGCAGCAACGATCTGTTTACGCGCCTCAAAACGATCCAGGCCGGCGTATTCGGCCGGCAGGCTGCAGTCGATCTGGCTGTTGACGCTGCCATCGACATTGAACGCCTGGACCTGGGTGAGCACGGCGGCGTTCTTGTCGAAGATGTTCAGCAGCGGCAGGTTGTGGCGCTTGCCGACTTCATAGTCGTTGAAGTCGTGGGCTGGGGTGATCTTCACGCAGCCGGTGCCGAACTCGGGGTCGCAGTAATCGTCGGCGATGATCGGGATACGGCGGCCAACCAGCGGCAGCTCGACGAAGGTGCCGATCAGGGCTTTATAGCGCTCGTCTTCCGGGTGCACGGCCACGGCGCTGTCGCCGAGCATGGTTTCCGGGCGGGTGGTGGCGACGATCAGGTAATCCTTGCCGTCGGCGGTGGTGTTGCCGTCGGCCAGCGGGTAGCGCAGGTTCCACAGGCTGCCTTTCTCGTCGTGGTTTTCCACTTCGAGGTCGGAAATAGCGGTGTGGAACTTGGTGTCCCAGTTGACCAGGCGCTTGCCGCGGTAGATCAGACCGTCTTTATGCAGGCGTACGAAGGCTTCTTTCACCGACTCGGACAGGCCGTCGTCCATGGTGAAACGTTCGCGCGACCAGTCCACCGAGCTGCCCAGGCGACGAATCTGCCGGGTGATGGTGCCGCCGGACTGCTCCTTCCACTCCCAGACTTTCTCCAGGAATTTCTCGCGGCCCAGGTCGTGACGGCCAATGCCGTCTGCAGCCAGCTGGCGCTCTACCACCATCTGGGTGGCGATACCGGCGTGGTCGGTGCCCGGCTGCCACAGGGTATTGCGGCCCTGCATACGGCGGAAACGGATCAGCGCATCCATGATCGAGTTGTTGAAGCCGTGGCCCATGTGCAGGCTGCCGGTGACGTTCGGCGGCGGGATCATGATGGTGTAGGGCTCGCCTGCACCCTGCGGGGCGAAATAGTTGTTCGCCTCCCAGTTCTGGTACAGGGCGGTTTCAATGGCGTGCGGCTGGTAGGTCTTGTCCATGCGCGGCGGGACCCTTATGACGGCTAGACGGAAAAGCCGGCAAGTATAGCGCCTTGCGCCGCCAGCCATAAGGCCGGCAAAGACAGTCGAGGTTTGTCGGCGCCTGCAGGTGTTTGGCGCGTGCGGTGCTCCCAGCCCATTACTTGCGCGGCGGCAACAGGCGGCTGAGGCGGGCGTCCAGGCGGCGTTTGAGTTCTGCCTCGATCTGCGGCACGAAGTCGTCGATCACGTCCTGCAGGATCAACTGCGCGGCGGCGCGTAATTCGCTGTCCAGGCGGTTGAGTTCGCTGTCGCGGCTGATGCTGCGTTGTACCGTGCTGCGCAGGCTTTCGGTCAGGTTGACCGGCGCGGGTTCGCTCGCCACAGTGGCTGGAATCGCGGGCGTGACGATATCCGAGAGCAGCGGGATGCTATCCGGGTCGAGGCTATCGAGCAGCAGTGGCGGTTCGTCGTTTTGCTCGCCGAGCAGTTCGCGGATCGACTCCAGGTCGTTCAACAACTGGACGGGTGGGTGTGCAGGTTTGGGGGTGTCCATGGTTCTTTCAGAGTTCAACTCGTTGGGGGTCATAGCCTTGCTGGCGGTAACGGCGGAAGTTCTCACGGCACGCGGCCAGCCGTTCCGGGGCCTGGTTGACGATCTCGATGACCCGGCTGAACTGCGCGATATGCGCCGACAGCTGGTCGCTGAGGTTGATCAGCACGCCCTGGGCCACTTCGGGTGGCTGGTCCAGGCCAATCACCACCGGTGCACTGGGGTCATCCTGATGCAGGGCGTGGGGCACGAAAGCTTCGGCCTTGAAGGCCCACAGCAAGGCATCCAGTTCGCTGCACTGCGCTGCATCTTCGCCGCGCAAAAACACCGGCAGCCCAGCGCGCCAGGCTTTCATCGCCAACTGACACGCGGCGCGCAGGCGCTCGGCAGAGGTTGCGGAGGGCAACACGTAAAATTCGATTCGGGACATGGGGGAGAAGTCTCAGGCTTAAAGCTGCAAGCCGCAAGCTTCAGGCCGCAAGTAAAAGCGCAAAAGCGACGCGCGGGTTTTCAGGTCCGTGCGCCGCTTGTAGCTCGCTGTCAGGCGTTGCTGCGGTCGATCAGGTACTGGGTCAGCATGGGTACCGGGCGGCCGGTTGCGCCTTTTTCCTTGCCGCCGCTGATCCACGCGGTGCCGGCGATGTCCAGGTGCGCCCAGTGGTAGGCCTTGGCGAAGCGTGAGAGGAAGCAGCCGGCGGTGATGGTGCCGGCTTTCGGCCCGCCGATATTGGCGATGTCGGCGAACGGGCTGTCGAGCTGCTCCTGGTACTCATCGAACAGCGGCAGTTGCCAGGCGCGGTCGTCGGCCTGCTGGCCAGCGCTGAGCAGTTGCTGCACCAGCTCGTCATTGTTGCCCATCAGGCCGGAAGCATTGCTGCCCAATGCGACGATGCAGGCGCCGGTGAGGGTGGCGATATCGATCACCGCCTTGGGCTTGAAGCGCTCGGCGTAGGTCAGGGTGTCGCAAAGCACCAGGCGGCCTTCGGCGTCGGTGTTGAGAATCTCCACGGTCTGTCCGCTCATGGTGGTGACGATGTCGCCAGGACGGGTGGCGCGACCGCTGGGCATGTTCTCGGCACAGGCCAGCAGGCACACCAGGTTGATCGGCAGTTGCAGCTCCAGCACGGCTTTGAGGGTGCCGAACACGCTGGCCGCGCCGCACATGTCGTACTTCATTTCGTCCATGCCGGCGGCCGGCTTGATGCTAATGCCGCCGGTGTCGAAGGTGATGCCCTTGCCGACCAGGGCATAAGGCTGCTCGCCCTTTTTGCCGCCCTGGTAGTTGAGCACGATCAGCCGTGGCGGCTGCTCGCTGCCTTGGCCGACGGCGAGGAAGGCACCAGCGCCGAGGGCCTGGAGTTTCTTCTCATCGAGAATTTCGACCTTGAGGCCCTTGTAGGCCTTGGCCAGGTCCTTGGCTTGCTCGGCGAGAAAGCTGGGGTGGCAAAGGTTTGGCGGCAGGTTGCCGAGGTCTTTGGTCAGGGCCATGCCGGCAGCAATGGCAACGGCCTGTTGGGTAGCCTGTTCAACAGTTGCCTGATTGGCCTTGTCGGTCAGCAGGGTGATTTTCTTCAGCGGGCTGGCTTCGGCTTTCTGGCTCTTGAAACGATCGAACTGGTAAGTGCCGTCGGCCAGGGTTTCCACCAGCAGGCGGGCGATGCCGTAAGTGTCGCGGCCTTTGACCTTTACATCGGTCAGGGCCAGGCTGGCGTCCTTGCCACTGAGATTTTTCAGTGCGCCGTGGGTGGCGTTGAGCAATTTGCGCAATTGACGGTCAGAGAGTTCGGCTTCTTTGCCGTGGCCAACCAGCAGTACTCGCTCGGCCTTGAGGCCCGGCAGGTTGTGGGCCAGCAGGGTCTGGCCGAGCTTGCCGGCCAGGTCACCGCGCTTGAGCAGAGCACTGAGTGCGCCACCACTGGCGGCGTCGATGGCCTGGGCAGTAACGCCCAGTGCGCCACCTTCGGCGACGGGGATAACCAGGGTGGCAGTTTTCAGTGTTTCTGGACGTGCGCTTTTGACAATAAATTCCATGCGTATGGTTCCCAAGACAACGAGTCGGTATTGCAGGATGATTCTTGGCTTTTTTGCCAAGTCATTGATAGCTATATGATTCCTGCGTTTTTGCTTTCTTGTTGTACCAATTTTGTACCAATCGGGACAACGGATAGCTTGTTCATTTCTGACCAGTCGCCCTCGGAGTTGATCCATTCCGCGTAGGTACTGAGCAGTACTTCGATTGTGTGGCCGAGCTGGTTGGCGATGAACGCCACGTTCATTCCGGCCATCAGGCACATGGTCGCGTATGTGTGGCGAGCATCGTACAGCCGGCGGTGTCGGATGCCCAGTGCAGCCAGCGCTGGCTTTAGGTAGCCGGTGGGGCCGTCTGGATCCTGCATCCATTCCCCGCCTTGCGCTGGCGGGAATATGAAATCAGTCGGCAGTCTGATTATCTTTTTCACCTCTCTCGCTTTTTCCAGGGCGTGCATGGCCCTTTCGTTCAACAGCACGTTGCGCGGCTTGCGGTTTTTGATGCGCTCGGCCACTTCGCCATCGACCACGATCCTGCAAACGTTGGCGGTGCGCTTCTTCTCGTTGATCTCACCCCAGCGCAGAGCGCGCACCTCGCCTGGGCGCATGCCTGTATAGAATGAAAATTCGATCAAGCAGGCGTAGATCTCGGTGCGCTCGCCGGCCAGGGTGGTGTAGAGGTGCTCGATGATCGTATCGGCTTCCGCCTGGGTGAATGGGTCTATCTTGCGTTTGCTTTTGGTGGGGAGGTCGATGCCTATGGCCGGGTTTTTATCCAGCCAGCCATCATTGACGGCGGATTTCAGTACCGCGCGCAGCCTCACCAGGGCAGTGCGTTTGGCCGTAGGGGATGGCCACTCGGTGGCCACCACGATCTTACGGATATCAAAGGCGCTTATCGCGTTGATAGGCAGCAGGGCGAGGTAGGGCATCCAGTATTTGTTCAGGGTGATGCGGTAGTTTCGGCGGGTGCCGGCGACAATCTCCCGGCTGTCGAGCCACACCTGGGCGTAATCCCTGAAGGTGGGCACGCGCTTGCTGACGGCATAGCTGGTGTTGGGGAACAGCTGGATGTACTTGTCGTCATCCAGCGCCTGGTGGTCGATCAACTGCTTTACACGAGCAAGTGTGTTGGCGGCAGCTTTGATCCCCTTGGGGGTTTGCGGGAGCCGGAGGGTTTCACAGCGCCGCGGCGGGGTCGCGCCGCGCCAGGTAAACCGGATGCGGATTGTGTCCCCAACAAACTCAACTCCGGAGGGCAGGCCCAGGTGCTTTCCAGCCATTCGTCGTACCTTCTCTTGCTGTAAATGATGTCGCCATTGACCTTGTTCCACACGCCGTGGGGGATTTTGCCCTTTAGGCGGCGTGTTTGCAGGGCGCGAAAGGTTAGGCGCAGGTGCTCTGCCATCGCCCGCTCTTCCACTTTGTCGGGCTCAAAGGGCAGGATTTCGGCTGTATTCATGGGGCCTCCCTCTCGCGTTGTTTCGCCGCCTGGCGCTGCTTTGAGCGGCGCTGGTGGTTGCCGTGTGAGCGTGCGCGGTTGCACTGGTCGCAGATGCTGGGCAGGTTGAGGTGCTGCAGCGGTGCGCCGTTGGGGGTTGTGATGCGGCGTAGGGCTGTCATGCGGCCTCCGTTGTCTGCCAGGCGCCGAAGGCCTCGAACAGCGTTGCGGCGTGGGCTTCGGTGAGGGTTGCGTCGTAGGGGATGGCCAGCCAGGCCATGCCCATAAAGTGCGCCGGGTTGCAGCTGGCGCGCAGTGCCTCGGCGCGGGGTTCGATCACGTCCTCGAGGGTGGCGGCCATGTAGTTGCCGTCGAGTGCCAGCTCCTCGCTTTTGATGTAGGTGTCCCCAGGCGCTACGCGGTGCAGGGCGGCGAGGTAGATCGTCCACTGGTGGGGGATGTCACACAGGCAATCGACCAGCGCGCGGCGCGACTGGGTGCTGATCAGCGTGCCGTTCTGCCAGTTGATGATGGTGTGCAGTTCGGTGGCCTCGATGTCGAGCACTGCAATATGGTTGGTGCGCAGCATGGCGCGTGCGTAGCGCACCATGCGGGCGTGGGCGCTGTTGGGTTTGCGGCGGCTCATGCTGCGGTACTCCCATCAAGCAAGATGTCCATCTGCGCTGCGCCATCGCGCCATGCGGCCAGAAGTCGTTGATGGCCAAGAGCAGCGTATTCAGGATTCAGTTCTGTCAGGATCGCCCTTCGCCCTTCCTGCATTGCTACCAGCCCCGTGGTGCATGCACCGCCGAACGGGTCGAGCACGATGCCGCCCCGGGGTGAGCCTGCCAGGATGCAAGGCCGGATCAGGTCAGGTGGGAAGGTGGCGAAGTGGGCGCCCTTGAAGCTGTGAGTCGGTACCGTCCAGACGCTGCGCTTGTTGCGCTCCAGCGGCATGATGGCTAGGGCCGAGTCCATCGAATCGTTGTCCTTTACCCGGCCCCGTTTGCGTTCTTCCTTGTCGGTACCGTGACCCCAGCCAACGCCATTGGTCTTCCTGGCCACTGCTTTCATATTGCCGTTTGTCTTGGTCCCGCCATTGGCACGCTCACTGCCGACTTGGGCAGCTACATCCTGCGCAAGTCGGGCGTGGGTGTTAGGCGAGCAGGTTTCGAGGATGGCCTGCTGGTCGAAGTAGTACTTGCGCTTTTTGCTGAGCAGGAAGATGTATTCGTGCGACTTGGTACAGCGGTCGCGCACGCTCTCTGGCATAGGATTCTGCTTATTCCAGATGATGTCCTGGCGCAGGTACCAGCCAGCGTCCTGTAGGGCAAAAGCCAACCGCCAGGGCATGCCCATCAAGTCTTTATTCTTGAGACCTGCAGGGGCTGATCGCCAGCCAGTAGCATTGCCTTTTCCTTGCCATGCGGCGTCACCGCGCTCGGCCATGTAGGAGCCACCGCCGCCCATACCGCCGCTGGCATAGCTGTCGCCCATGTTCACCCAGGCGGTGCCGTCATCGCGCAACACCCGGCGCACTTCCTCGAACACCGCAACCAGCCGGGCAATGAACTCGGCCGGCGTTTCTTCCAGACCGATCTGGCCGTCTACGCCATAATCCCGGAGACCGTAGTAGGGCGGGCTAGTCACGCAGCAGTGAACCGAGTTGGCCTCAAGTTTCTGCATCTCGCTGATGCAGTCGCCGATACGAATTTCCGCCACCGGATGGGCCGTTGAGCCGATTGGGATCAGTAGTCGGCTCATGCTGCACCATCCTGCTGCTCCGGTTCGAGCAGTACTGCGGGGATTTCGATTGCCTGGCCGTGCAGGTGCGTCACCAGTGCGCGCAGCGCGGCGGTGAGCATGCGGTTGGCGGTGTGGCCGGTGCGGATGCCGGCCTGTAGGCAACTGGCAGCATTGTTGTGGAACTGCAGCTCGAGGCGCGCTTCCTGGCCATAACGACAGAAGAGCGACCAGGCTAAAGATGGGTCTTTATCAGGGCGAAAGCTTCGTAGTCCGTAGCTGTCTTTGATGAACAGCCGCGGTCCGCTAGCGTATTCGCTTGGCAGGATCACGAGGGGGAGCTTCATCGCCTGCCCAATGGCATGGGCCAGGGCGATGCCGGTTAGGGTTGAGGTGCTTACGGGGGTGGTCAGGGTCATGAGGCCCCCTTATACGTCTTGGTCAGCCCTGCATTCACCGCTTTACCGCGCAGCAGGATGGCCTTGGCCACTTTGCGGCGGTCGGTGTGGCTGTGGGTGGCTTGGGTGAGCAGGCCGAAGTAGCTGTTGGCGGTTTCACGCAACGCAGGAAGCGGTACTGAGCTGATGCGCTTGATGGCGTGAGCAACGGTTTTTCGGCGGGTGGTGCGGTGCCAGGGTTTGATGACCTGGCCTACGAAGTCCACGCCGCGGTTGACTGGCTGCAGGATGGTTTTGCTGGTGTTGAGGCGGGCGTGCAGGCGGTCGGCCAGGAATGCTTCGATCTGCTTGTGCCAGGTGTTGAGCTGTTGCGGGCTTTGGTGCAGCAGCACGAAGTCATCCACATATCGGATGTAGTGCTTGGCCTGCAGGGTGTGCTTGGCGAACTGGTCCAGTGCATCCAGGTAGACGTTGGCAAAGAACTGACTGCTGAGGTTGCCGATCGGCAGGCCGAGGTGCGCTGGCTGGCAGGTCAGGCGCTTGTGCTGCGGGACTCGGTTGAGCAGGCGCGGTGAGCTGCGCAGCTGGTAGTTGTCGCGCGGGTCGTGCCAGAGGATCAGCAGCGCCAGGGCTCGCCAGTTGGCCTCGGGTATGCGGGTGGTCAGTTGCTGGGCGAGTATGTGCTTATCGATGCTGACGAAGAAGTTGGCCAAGTCGCACTTGAGGTAGTGCGCTGGTTGGCTCCAGTTCTGGGTGATGCTGCGCACTTTTTTCTCCAGGCGCTGGGCGGCGTACAGGGTGCCGCGCCCTTCGATGCAGGCGCAGGAGTCGGCGATAAAGCTGCGCTCTATGCGGGCGCCGATGTGGTTGTACAGCATGTGGTGCACGATGCGGTCGCGGAAATCAGCGGCCCACACTTCGCGCGGCTTCGGGTGTGTGACCACGAAGCAGATCGAGGGGCCTGGCTGATAGGCGCCGCTGTTCAGGTCGCTTAGGAGTTGCATGATGTTGCGCTCCAGGTGGAACTCGAATGCAAGGGCTGAGCGGCTGCCGCGCTTGCTGCGGCGGCAGTCGTAGTAGGCCCGCATGAGTTGCTCAATAGAAAAACCAGCATGGCCGCCTGTAATACCGTTCGATGCTGCGGACGGCGAAAGCGGGCCGGGCGTTGTCCTTGTCGTCGTTGTTCTGGTTGCCATCGTCGAAGTTCTGGATCCACGCGTTGTTCGGGCCGTTCTGCGCCAGGTCGTGCTATCTACGTCGCGCTGCCGAAGGCCGAGGCTGATCAGCGGCGAAACTGCGCGAGGCCTGCCAGGCCGTTGCCTGGTGGTTCCCCTGGTGCGCATAGCGGTGGCCTTGTGAGCCAGCGGCACGACCAGAATCAATATCGCTCTGGTATGAGGGCCGTGGCGCTCATACAGCTGGCGATGCGGCGGCATTTCTTTTCCACCCAGTGGCCTGCCGGCCTATGTCGTCGGTGATCTTGATGGCGGTACCGTGTTGCTCAGGGGTAACCAGCATCAGGTCAGCGGCGAGGCGAAGCATCAGCTCAACAATCTGGATGCGTTCCAGGGTTTGCTGAATGAAGTCGACTCGCTGCTGACCGCTCGCGGTGTTGGCGCGAAAAATCAGGATCGATACGTCTAAGCACTCGTTGAGTACCTTGTCACCGAGGGTGCGCTTGAAGTCGCGCCGCCAGTTTTTAACAAGGTCCGCCACGAGCTTGGCGAGGGCGCCAGCTTGTTTGTAGATCGGCAGGTGTTGGGCTATGGCCATGCTGGAAAACTCGCTAACCGCGCGCTGCGCGCGCGGAGGTTAAAGGCTTAAAGTGATGAAGGGATAAGGATTCTGCGGACGGCGAAAGCGGGCCGGGCGTTGACCTTGCCGTCGTAGTACTGGAAGCCACCGTCGAAGTACTGGAACCAGGCGTTGTCCGGGCCGTGCTGCGTACTGGTCAGCCACCAGCCCTTGTCGGCGAACTGCTCGGGGATGTTGGCCCAGCAGAGATACGCCTCTGCGCGGGATGGGAGGTAAAAGTCGCGGTGGCCCTCTGCCTCTTGGTCTGCCGCCCATTGCGCTGCGGGGTGCTCAGTACCGGATGCGAGGAGTGCACCGGTGTTGGCCAGGCCGTCACGTGCGCAGCTCGCGGCATCGATGTTTTTACCGCGTGGGCCGTAGGTGATTTCAGCGATCTGCGCGTGCTTCGGTGCAACCAGGTGGTAATCCGCCTGGCCATTTACGCCGCGCATCACGCCGACATAGGTGCCGCCCTGGCCGTGCCAGTGCTGGCCGATGGCGGGCGGGCACAGCGTGCTGGTCAGTTCGCCGGGGATCAGCGTGGCGACAGCCCTCGACAGGCCGGTTTCCTGCTCGAGCACTTGGCGCGCCAGCATGGCGTTCTGGGTGGTGATGGTTGTTTTGCCGACTTCCAGGGTGATCTGTTGCATGGTCATGTCCTCAAAATTTGGAGCCGACCGCGCGCTACGCGCGCGGCGGTGAAGCCTGAAAGTGGTTAAGGGGTGACGGTGATTCTGCGGACGGCGAAAGCGGGCCGGGCGTTGTCCTTGCCGTCGTTGATCTGGCTGCCAACGTCGAAGTGCTGGATCCACGCGAGGCCCGGGCCGTCCTGCGTACTGGTCCAGTAGCTGCGATCTTCAAGCGCTTCTTCGCCACCCAGGCAGAAAGCCTCGATGCTGCTCTGCGAGGGGGTCTGCGCTGTGTACGGGTAGCCGGCCGGAACGCTGCTAGGGTTGTCGCCATCGCGGAAGCTGCACCAGTTCTCTTGGTCGGTAGGCTTGCAGACGCGGTAAACGATCTCGGCTTCGTCGCGGGCTGAGATGAACCAATCCTGATGGCCGTCAATCGACAGGCCCAACGCCCAGTTGGCATGCGGACAGCCGGCTTCTGCCATGGCACGGGTGTTGGCCAGGCCATCATTGAAGCTGCCGGCACCTTCGATCTTGGTGCCGCGTGCGCCCCATGGCTGCGGTGCGTTGAAGCCGGTGGCGGCGGGTGCGCGGATCAGTGCCTGCAGCAGGCCGTCGAGCAGGTACAGGCCCATATAGAAGCCGCCTGCGAGCGGGCTGCCGATGGCAGGGAGGTTGTTCTTGGCGATTGTGTTCATTGTGATGTCCTCGAATTTGAAATGAGTTAGGCGGCGCGGCGGCGGTTGGTAGTTGCAAGTAGGCCCAGCAGCCGGTCGTGGAACTGTTGGCGGATGATCTCGTGCGGGCACTTCTCTATCCGCTGAGGCAGCGGGGCGTAGCCTTCGAGGCATTCCCACACAGCAGGGTGCTGGGGCAGGAGATCGCGCTTTTCAGTGGCCAGGGCGATCATGTCTGCGTGCTTGACGCATGCCGGCAGTACGGCTGCCAAGTGGAAGTGCTCGGCGATGGCCAGCCAGATGCGTTCGTCTATCTGCTGGTAGACGTCCAGCAGGAGGCTCAACCCTTCCCGCTCTGAGGTGCTGAGGATGCGCGTGGCTGCTGCGCCGATGCTGATCACGTTGCTGGCTGTGCTGCTGTAATGCGCAACGATCTCAAGCCATGCGATTTCTCGTTGTCGTGCGGCCTCAATGAGCAGCAGCTTGAGCGGGCGCGTCAGGTCGCTGATATAGGCCTCGGTGCCGTCGTGCAGTAGCCCGGCCAGTTGCTCCTCGGGCGTGCCGCCCTCTTTCTCGATGATGTAGGCGACCAGCAGGCTGTGCTGGGCTACCGAGTAGTGGTGCGCGCAGTGGCCGTTGAAGCGGCAGACCAGGCTCAGGGCGTGGGCGATATCGGTGGTGGTGACGTCTTCGGCGCGCGGGTTGAGCAGGTCGAACGCGCGGGCGGAGTTAGTAAGTATCCAGGTCATGGGGTCACCGTCAGGTCGGCTTGGTTCATGTCGTCATCGGTCATGCCTTCGGCGACCTGAATATTCACGTCGATGCTCAGGGCGGTAGCCATCACTGACAGGGTGTCAATGATGTCGCGCCGATCCCAATGACCGTGCTCGTCTACAGCGCTGTTCTTCCAGCAATGACAGAAGCGGTCGCCGGGTACTGAGCGGTCAGCGGGGTGGTTGTAGCCCACGCACACGAAGGAGTTACCGCTGGTGGCGATGACGTTTTGCAGGGGAGTGGCGCGCTTCTGGCGCAGGCAGGTTTCAGATTGCGGCATGGTTGGTGCACTCCTGTTCGTCGGGCTGTACCTGGCGCACCCAGACGCATACGGGACCGTCTTCGGTGTCGTGGATTGAGAAGACGAACCAGCCTTTGCCAATCGGCGTGCTTGGTTCCCAGGTGCTGAAGTCGGGGTTGCCCTGCTCGAAGTAGGCGTTTGCGAGTTCTTCGGGGGCGTCGGTTTCGAACTCCAGGATGAATACTTCGAGGCCTTGTTCTGCGAACCAGCCTTTGGGTATGGCACATTCTTCGCCGTCATCAGGCCAGGCAGGGTGTGTCCACTGCCCAAGCTCGTCCCGCTCGACAGGCATGGGTTGTGTTGCCAAGGCTGTTTCGTTTGGCTGGCTGATGCCGAGCAGCTCACCGGAGGTGAGCAGTGCGCGGCCGGCGCGCGCGGCGGGTACTTGGCCGCCGGTTAGGGCGAGCTGCAGGCACTCAGTAACTTCGGCCAGGGCTGAGCGCAGGTCCGGGCTTTCGGTGGTGGCGTCGAGGGTTGCGGGTACGAAGCCCTTGGTGAATTCCTGATGCTCACGCAGTGCGTAGGTCAGCTGTTGGGCTTCGTGCACGGCATCGAACATGGCGTGGTGTTTGGTGCCCTCGAATGGCGTGGTTTTGGCTGCTGGGTAGAGGGCCAGCAGGGTGCGCAGGTCGCGGTCATTCCAGAACATCCAGGGGCGCTTGATGCCGCACGCGTCGAAGGCATTGCCGATGATGACGTTGTCGAAGCTGCTGCCGTTGCCCCACACCAAGGCGTTGCGGTCGGGTGGGCCATTGAGTTTGCAGCCCATGAATGCAACCAGGTCCTGCAGGGCGCTGCTCAGCATCATTGCGCCGGGGGCGGTGATTTCTGCGCGCGCGGCGTCACTTTGGCCAAGCCACCATAAAATGGTGCTGGGGTCGCAAGTGAGCCCGGCCTGCAGGGATGATTCGAGCGAAACGCGGCGGTAGAAACGACCGGAGAGCTCAAGGTGGTCTACCCGGACGCAGCCAATGGCGACGATGGCGGCACCCGGGCGGTTGCCCATGGTTTCGAGGTCGAGCACGTAGTGGGTGGCGTTGATCATGCTGCATCCCCCTGCGCGGTGCCCTTGGCGGCGACGAGGCTCATGGCTTGGGTGTAGCTGAGCTCGCGGCGGTTGAAGGCGTCATGCGGGCCTGGCACGTTGGTGAGCACAAGCGCCTTGGTGCGCGGTACCGGCTGGCCGGGGTGCCAGTTATCAACGATCTCTGTGAGGCCCAGGGCTTGGGCGATGACGCCGGCGTCGCGGGTTTTGCCGCAACCCTCGGGGCCGTATACAAGCCAGCTTTTGCCGTTGGCGCCGGTGTCGGCCCATGCGGCGGCTTCAAGGGTTGCTGCCTCGGCTTCGGTTGCGGGTACCGGCTTGGCGCCCTGGAAGTGCGGCTCAACGCGTTTGATCACCTGCTGCAGCTCGCCCGCGACGTCGACCACAAAGCGAGCTTGGTCGGTGAGGTTGACGACGCACAAGTGGTTGAGGTTGTTAAAGGTGGTGCCGGCGGCGATTAGCTGTTTTGCGGCGCGGTGCAGGGTGGCGAGGTCTGTGTGGAGGTATGTGCGGCCGGCGTAGGTGGCCAGGCGGCGGTCGGCGTCTTGGAGGATGGTTTCGCGGTCGCGCTGGGCCTGGTGCAGGCGGGCAGAAGCGCGGTTGCTTTGCTCCTCGAGGCGGCTGATTTCTGTGCTGTAGCTGCGCTTGGCGTCGCTGTAGCCCTGGTCATAGCCGTTGGTGCGTGCCCGCATTGCGCCCATGCAGGCGAGCCAAGCCAGGCCGAGTAGGGCGATGATGATGACCGCGGCGATGATGGCTACGGTGGTGAGTGTGATGGTCATGTGCTGTGTCCTGTTGTTGGCCCGCCGCCGGGTGTTGATGTGAGAGCCCGGCGGCGGGTGGTTGGGTATTAGAGAGTTGCTTCGTACATCGGTACTTCGCCGATGCCGGCGCTGATGGTCTTGCGTACCGCCTCGTAGGCTTCCTCGAGCACCTTGTCCGGGCGCACCAGTTCGTACCAAACCTGCAGGCGGCCCTCGACGATTCGGTAGCGGAAGCGGGCGGTAACCAGGAAGGCTTCGCCACCGATGAAAGGCTTCACGCCGATGTAGAACTGCTCGGGGATGCGCAGCTGGCCAGCCTCACCGGCGCGGCCGTCGATCTCCTCGTTGTAGGTCAGCTGCACCTGGCCGTTTTCGAGGCGGGTGCCCTGGCGGAAGGTGATGTTCTTCTGCGCCTGCAGAGTGCGGCTGATCTCCAGCATGTCGGCGGCGCTTGGTGCGCCCGGGGTCTGCTCGTTGGTCACCACGTCCTTCACGTTGTCCTCAATGAACTCCGCGAAGTCGGCCTGGCTTAGGCGCTTGCGGTCTGTGGCCTTCCAGTTGCCCCACTCGACGGTGAGCGGGCAGGCGTAGGAGGCAGAGTGCGAGCCCCAGGCCGGCTGGTCTGGCTGGTGATAGTCGAACACTGCACGGAAGGTGCGGCCGTTGGGGCCGTTGCAGAACACTACGGTGGCGTTGGTGGTGAAGCGCTTCACGTATTCGATAAAGGTCGCTGCATCCAGCACCGTCAGGTTTTGCTTGGTGCGAGTGGGGGCAGGCAGGTGCTGCTCGAGCACTTGCAGGTCGAGGCCTTGCGGTACCAAAGCCATCGGGGCCTTGATCTGCTCAATGTTGAAGGGTTTGCCGAGGCCCTGGGCGAGGGCGACCAGCTGGTCGATTGCTTCTTTCATCGGGGTGCTCCTGTGAGCGGTTGTGAGAGAGGTTTAGTCGGCGACCTTGCGCAGTTCGCCTGGGTTTTCTTCGTTGCCCACAGGGCGCAAGTCCATCTGTTGCTGGCGTGGGTCGCGGCGGCTGAGGTTGCCCTCGGGGGTGAGGAAGAACAGGGAGCTACCACGCGGCAGCTTCGGCTCTTTGGCCTTCACCTCGGCCTTGACGGTGATCTGGCCGGCACCCTCGGGCTTGTAGTTGAGGGTGATGGTCAGTGCGCCGGCCTTGTTGGTAAGGCGTATCAGGTCGATGAGGTTGTGCTGGGCGTCGGTCAATTCGTCCAGCAGGCCACCCATCTCGATCTCGCGCAGGGTGTCCATGAAGGGGCGTTTGCTCATGTGCTGTGTCTCATGTGGTTCGGGTGAGAGTCCGGTGAAGCGCCCCTTTGGGGGCGCTTCTGATGGGCTGAGGTTTGCTGGTTCTGTTACATGGCTGCCAATCCTCCGTGTTGGTTGGCTGCTTTACGCGGCAGCCGCGGCGCAGGTGTCCAGGTACTCGGCCAAGTCGGAAAGGCGCACATAAAGCGGCGCCAGCCGCGAGTTGGAGTGTTTGAAGGTGGGCAGCTTTACCTCCTGCGCGCGGATGAGGGCGCGCAGGCGTTTGTCCGTTTTGATGTGGGCGAAGTACTGCTCGCGCACGGTGGTGAGCGGGAGGCTGTTGGCCTTCCAGCGCTCTTGGAGCAGTTCGAGCGTTGTCACTGAGTGGCCTCCCCGCACCCCGCCATGGGGCGGCTGAGCTTTTGGGCGATGAATGCGGTGAGGCTTTCGGTGCTCTGCCCGGTGGCGGTCATGGCGATGTTCCCGGCCTCGTCGGTGATTACCGTGCCGAAAGGGCGCGCGGTGATGCCGGTGAGGGTGACGTAGGGCAGCCAGCCCGCCGGGGTGACGGCCAGCAGGGCGGCATAGAGCGCGGCCAGCTCCAGTGCTTCGGCCGGTAGGGCGCTCAGGCGCTGGATGCACTCGGCTGCGGCGTCGCGCACGGTGGCGGCGTCGACCGCTGTGGGGTTGCTGTGGTGCATGTGGGCCAGCTTGACCACGCCGATGGCGGCGGTGATGGGGTTGGGCTTGTTCATGCGCTTTCCTTGCTGGGTACGTGGGTGATGGCGATGCCCAGTTGGTTGGCCAGCCAGTCGATGCCGGCCTCGGTGACCATCAGCACGGCGTAGTGCTTGGTGATGGGCGCGCGGTTGGGGCGCAAAAGCTGTGTGACGCGCGGGTCCATGAGCAGCTTGCCGCCGCCGATGTGGCGCGCCGCCAGGGTGCCGTCGCGGTTGAGCGCATGCGTGGTGCGCAGGTGGTGGCGTAGCGCGGCTTCGGTGGTGCCCAGGACCTGGGCAGCCTGTTTGACGGTGCGGTTCATGGTGGCGGGCCTCAGGCTGCGTTGAGGGCGGCTTCGATATGCTGGGCGAGCACCACGTACAGCTCGCCGGGGGTGCCGGCGTGCAGGTGCTCGGTACCGGCGCGCGTGCTGACCAGGGCGTCTAGTCGTTGGCTGAGTGCCGAGGTGTGCACGGTTACCGTCGCGTTGCAGTACAGGTGCCGCGTGCCGCCGTGGCGCACAACGGTGCGGATGCTCGACTCGTCCTGATCGCCCAGGGCAAACGGCTCGCTGGCCTTGGCCTGGCTGGCCCCAATGGCGCCCGTGGCGGCGGTATCTGCCGTGCCGTTGGCGATGGCCTCGATCTGCTCGCGCAGGTGCTGGGCGTTGGCGGGGTCGCCGGCCTGCAGGCGCATGGTGTCGCGGCAATGCTCCATGTTGATGCGGACAGCCAGCTTGTCGGCCTCGTGCTCGAAGTCCAGCTCTACGCGTACAAGCTGTGCGGGGTGCTCAAGGTAGAGGGTGGCAGCGGTGGCGTCCCCACGTAGGGCGTGGCCGAGGGTGAGGTTAGATTCTGCTGTGAGTGCGTAGGTCATGCTGCGCGCTCCCCTTTGGCGAGTACGAGCAGGGCACGGTGGCTGTGCAGGGGCATCTTGCCGATCAGCTCTTCGCGGCGCAGGGCGGCGGCGTTGTTCACCAGTTCGGCCAGGCGTTCGTACTGCTTGAAGTCGATCGCTTCCAGATTCATGGCGCCCGTGAGAATGCCCAAGGCGTGGTAGCGGTTGGACTCGACAGAGAAGTCGTAGAGCGCTGTACGCGTCTCGCGCAGCGAGTGTTCAAGTGCAAGTAGGAAGTGGTGCCAGGCGATGGTGATGTGGTCGCGGCTCATGCTGCGTCACCTCCGAACGGGCTGGGGGCGGACGCAGCATTGGCGCGGCGGTGGGCACGGCTGACGTACTGGCAGCCGGCGTCACGCGCCAGGCGGCGCACCTCGAAAATCAGTTGGGGTTGCAGTGCCGGGTGCGCGTGCACCTGGCAGGGGGTTGTGTGCTGTGTCTGATGCATGTCGCGTACTCCGATGTGAGAGTGGGTACGCGATCAATCTATAGCTGTCGGGTAATGCTGTAAATACCTTATGGGTATTTATTTAGAGTTTATCCAGCCTGAAGGTGGCCTTGCCGACTATTTGCCAGTCGGGCGTCAGCTCTATGTACCTGGGAGAGAACTCAGGGTTGAGGGCGTAGAGGAATAGACGGCCGTCTTCTTCGACCAGCTTCTTAAAGGTCCCGTCCCCGCTTGCTGGGCGCTTGGCGAATACATAGTCGCCTGGGTTCCACTCCAGCGCTGGCTCTATTAGTACCCTGTCCTCACTCCAGAACCGTGGCTGCATAGAGAAGCCGGTGAGCCGCAGGATGAAGGAGCCAGGGGTGTAGTTTTTTGGGGCGTCTATCCATTCGTCAGCCACTCCGGGCTGGTAAAGGTCAATGACTTCCATTGCAGCTCCTGCCGCTGTGACACCTACAACGGGTATCTTGCCTCTGGTGTATGCCTGGAATGTGGCGTCGGTGAAGTAGGCGCCTGGCTCTTCACCCACGGCGCCTGGCTTGGCCAGAAGGCTACCGGGGTTATCCAGCTCGTAGGGGGACAGGCCGAGAAGCTCTTCAATTTCTCTGGCTGGATCGTCGCCTATACCTTTGTGGCGTGTAGGGCCTGCGAACTGGCCTACCTGGCCGGGTGACTTATTAAGTATGCGGCTGAGTTCGGCGGGCGTGATTTCACGCTCCTGCATGATTCTGCGCAGGTTGGCGTGCCTGATGTCGGGGATGCTGGGGTATTTATTCATTCGGTAATTGGGCCATTAATTACCCGCTGGGTAAATTCGCCGATTGGTATTGCCATTCGTTACCCGTTCGGTAATTATGTCGACCGAGGTGACCTGAATGAAGCTTGCAGACTACATACGCAACATCGATAAGCCCCGTGAGCCAACCGGTAATCCGCTTGAGGCCTACGCGCAGCGTTGTGGCGTGACCATCGGCTACATGAAGGTGCACGTGCTGTACGCCCGCAAGGAGCCACGCTTTCGTTTACTGCGTGCGTTGGCCCGCGAGAGCGAAGGCCGTGTGTCTTTGATGGAGGTCTTGCAGCACTTCGGGGTGCCTGAGACCGAATTGAGCAGGCCAGTTGCTACGGCAGCTTAGCCTGTAAAGGTGCCGGCCCCCGAAAGGGCCGGTGGTGTGCCAAGCCGCGCTCTCACACGCGGTTCGGCGGGTGGCGCGGTTGCCCGCGCCGTGCCAGGCGAAGCTCTCACACTTCGACTGGCGCACGACGCTCGATGCCGACACAGCACTGTGGGGGAGCATCGAGGGCCGCGGTTGGAATAGTAGGGTTTCCCTGATGTTCTGGCTATGTCGTTAAACAGCGGCTTACGGTTGTACGCCGCGCTCGGGTCTCTCACCCCTGGCGCGGTTGGGCCCGGACGGGGCGGCTCTCACACGGCCCGTTTGGTAAATGCACAGCACGCAGCCAGCCCCGCCTGGGGCTGGCATGGGGGTTTTATGAGCCGAGTTGATCTACTGCCGGACGCGGGTCCGGTACTCAATTTGCGCCGCGCGTTGTACCGCGCTGGCCGCGACTATCACGGCGGCATCACCAGCCTGGCCCTGGATTTGGGCATGGACCTGGACACGCTGCAAAAGAAGCTGAAGTTTGATTTTGAGGGCCGCTGGCCGACGCCGGATGAACTCGAGGAGATCATCAGCGCTACGCAAGACCCTCGCCTGCTGGATGCGCTGATGCGCCCAGCGGGGGCGGTGTGGTTTAAGCCGGTGGCGGTGGCGGCGACCAACGACAGCTTGAAGGCGTTGGCCAAGCTGCTGCGCCGCCAGAGCGATTTCGTGGACAGCTTGCACGACGGCGTTTCCGATAGCCGCTGGGAGGGCCACGAGGTGGCGACGCTCAAGCACCACGGCCACGAGGCGATCCGCAAGATCCTGGGCATCATCGCCGGTGCCGAGCAGGCTATGGAGGGTCGCCAGGATGGATGAGCACATTCTGCAAATGGCTGAGCAGGCTCAGGCAGACCGCCTGCAGCAGGCTATCGACAACCGTGTGATTTACCAGGGTGAGAGCGCAACCGAGTGCGACAGCTGTGGTGATGATATTCCCGAAGCGCGGCGCATTGCAGTGCCGGGTTGTCGTTTTTGCGTGGATTGCCAGGGGTTGATGGAGGTGCGGCGATGAACCGGCCAGCCCTGCGTGCCCATCTGCGCGCCAAAGTGAATCGAGCCGCTTGCCGCCTCCGTGAACTGCACGCGATGCGCGATTGGCTAGGGATCAAGGTTGCTCTCCAGGTCTATTGGCAGGCCGCCAGCGAATGGAGGGCGGCGTTGTGAGCAAGCAAGTACCAGACGCCGGTACCGGTATGTCGGGGCGTCAGCGCTACGGCGTTCCGGGCGAGATTTACCGCTGTCCTGAACATACCGGCCAAAACTGCGACATGTGTGGCGGTAACGGCTTTCGCTCTGTTTGCAACAAAACCACCTGCCACGACCACGGTTGCGCCTTTGGAACCTGCGTCGCCACAAGGGTTGAGTTTGATGCTCAGGAACTTCGTAAATCCTGTGCCGGAGGGGGCTGCAATGGATGAGGAAAGTATCTTCTACGCAGAATGCCCGCACTGTGAGCGCCATGAGTTTAGCGACGAGGACGCCTGGTTCGAGCATGTGAGCATGTGCGAGTGGGAGCAGCAGCGGGATCTTGAGCGCGAGGAAGAAGAATGAGCGCTCCGAAAACTCCTGCAAGCATCGCCGCCTGGGCGCGGCGCTATATCGAAGTGTTTGGCATGGCCCTGGTGAAGATTGAGCCAGGCCAGAAAGCCCCAAAGGGCAACGGCTGGAACAAGCCG
Source organism: Gammaproteobacteria bacterium (assembly GCA_018826895.1). Taxonomy (GTDB): domain Bacteria; phylum Pseudomonadota; class Gammaproteobacteria; order Pseudomonadales; family Pseudomonadaceae; genus Aquipseudomonas. The sequence continues at coordinate 90,408 of JAHJYA010000004.1, read as the reverse complement.
GGCGGCTACTTTACCGAGGCGGACAAAGCCGAGGCGTTCTGGACTAAGCACCCTCACCACAACATGGGCGTGGTGCACGGGCCTAGCCGTGTTTGCTCGCTGGACGTCGACCACGTGGAGTACACCCGCCACGTACTGCTCAATGTGCTGGACCTGCACCTCGATGACCTGGCGGCGGTGTACCCGACAGTAGTTGGCAACCCGGCGCGCTTCCGCCTGATTTTCCGTGTGCCAGAGGGCGTGGAGCTGAAGGCGCACAAGTTGACATGGCCTAACCCGCTGGATCCGGACGGCAGCAAGTACAAGCTGGCCACGGCAGCGTTGAAGCAGGCCGAGGAGACAGGCAATGCCGAGCTCACCGCGACGATGCGTGAGCGGCAGAAGGAATTTGCGCCGGTGACGGTGTTCGAGCTGCGCGGCGGGTTGGTGCAGGACGTATTGCCGCCGTCGATCCACCCGGACACGGGCAAGCCGTACTTCTGGCGCACGCCGCCCTCGGCGGATGGTTTGCCTGAGCTGCCTAAAGAGCTGCTGACCATTTGGAACAACTGGGAGATCTTCAAGCCGCTGGGGCAGGGCGCCTGCGAATGGGGCCCGGCGCCGAAAGAGCGCCCAGCGCCCAAGGCGAAGCCGAGCCGGCCGGCACCCACTGGGCCGAGCGGCAGCACCGATGTGGTGGGTGCCTATAACGATGCCCATGACGTGGAGCAGCTGCTGGCGGCGCACGGTTACAAGCGGCGCGGCAAGAAGTGGCTGTACCCGGGCAGCTCGACGGGTTTGGCGGGCGTGACGGTGACCGAGGGCAAGGTGTACTCGCACCACGGCGCTGACCCGCTGGCCAACGGACACATGAATGATGCCTTCGACGTGTTCTGCCTGCTCGAGCATGACGGCGACCAGAAAGCGGCGACCAAGGCCGCGGCGAAGGCGCTGGGCATTGACCATGCCAGCCAGCGCAAGAAGGCGGGCGGCATACCACCCAAGGCGAACCGCACTGCGGGTGAGCCGGCTGCGCCTGGTACAGACGCCAGCAGCGCGGCCAATGAGCCGGGCGACCTTCCCCCCGCCCCAACCGATGGAGATAGTGCCGCGCCGGCCGGCAGCACCACAACTGGGGGGGCGGGGGGTGGTTTCCATATCCAGGGCCTGCTCCGGCGCTACGCGCTGATTGTGGGCACAACGCAGGCGTGGGACCTGGACAACGGCAAGCGCATCAAGAAGGCAGCCTTTGTGGCGCTGGTGGGTAAGGACCTGTTCAAAGAGTGGGACAGCGTTACGGACCCGAAACGCAAGAAGACGGTCAGCGAGGAATGGGCGAAGGATATCGAGCGTGCGCAGGCCCTGGCGGGCAAGGCGGTGGGCGATATCAAGATGCCGATGCTGACGCGCTATGTGTACATCGATGGCACGAAGGATGTGTGGGACTACGCGAAGAAACGGCGCGTGGCCGAGGGCGCAGTGAAAATGGCCCTGGGTGATGCGTACAGCCTGTGGCTGAACAGCCCGGACCGGCGCGTGGTGGACATGAACCACATTGTGTTCGACCCGTGCATGCGTCATGACCCTGAGGTGTACATCAACACCTTTGAGGGCCTGCCGCTGACGCCTGTGCGCGACGATGCGAAGTGCGCGAACCTGGTGTGGTTGATCAGCTTTCTGTGCAACCACGCGGCAGATGCGAACGAGTGGCTGTGCCGCTGGTTGGCTTACCCGCTGCAGCACAGCGGCGCAAAAATGGACACGGCCGTGCTGATGCACTCGACCACTGAGGGCTCGGGTAAGAGCCTGCTGTTTTCGGTGGCGTTGGGTTTGCTGTACGGGCAGTACTCGGCGACGGTCGGCCAGACGCAGCTCGAAGGCAGCTTTAACGCCTGGCAGAGCGGCAAGCTGTGGGCGGTGTTTGAGGAGGTTGTGAGCCGCGACCAGAAGTACAACCAGGTGGGGAAGATTAAGCAGCTGATCACCGGGCAGACGGTGCGCATCGAGAGCAAGTTCGTGAACGGGTGGGAGGAGGCCAGCCACATGAATGCGGTGTTCCTCTCGAACGAGATTGTGCCGTGGCCGATCAGCGACAGTGACCGGCGGTTTTTGGTGATGTGGCCGGAGGAGAAGCTGCCGGCCGCGCGGCAGCAGGCGATCAAGCATGAGCTGGCCAACGGCGGCGTTGAGGCGTTGTACGCCTGGCTGCTGGCCCTGGACTTGGGCGACTTCGATATGCAGACCAAGCCACCTGTTACGCCGGCTCGCCAGCGCCTGGTGGCGTTGAGCCGCGCGCCCTGGCAGACGTTTGCCAACCTCTGGCGGTTGGGTGAGCTGGGCAACGGGTTGTGGGGCGGGTGTTTGAGCTCGGACCTGTATGCGATGTTTTTGGAGTGGTGCCAGCGCAATGGTGAGCACCGGATGAGCCAGACGAAGTTCAGCCTGTTTATCGAGACGCTGGGCGTGGACAAGACGCGGGCGATCCCTTGGATGGAGGGGCATGGGCGGCGGTTTGCGGCCTTTATGATGCCGAGGGATGAGGGCTCCTTCCTGCCACCATCCATGTCTGCGGCCGACCTGGGGCGGCACGTTGAAGAGTGGCGCGAGCGGGCGAGGATCGCTGGCTGGGCGGTGGGGACGTGGGACCACGTTAAGGGGATGGCGGCATGAGTGCGCCCATAGGTGTGTTGGGTGTGTTGACGGTGTGTAGCCTTGTTTCGCCAACCTTACACAGCGCTAGCCCAGTAAATACGGGGCCTCTGGCTGAGTGTGTAAGGTGTGTAAGGTTTACGCGCGTGCGCACGCGTGTGCGTGAAAAAATATCGCCTTGTAGTACTCCGGTTGCCCATTGGAACAGCAGCGTTATTTCTCTACGCGAGGCTTCAAAACCCTTACACACCTTACACACCCTACACAGAGTCTTTGAAAGAATTGTTTTTATTGGGGTTTTTGTGTGTTGGGTGTGTGTAGGGTTGGCGGTTTTTGTGTTGGCTTGGGTTTTTGGCGCGGGGGTGGGGCAATGATCGAGACTATCGAGATGCTGTTGAGGCATTGGGGCGAGCAGGTAGCCCAGAACGGCCCAGGTGGCGGCTTGCCAAGTGCTATGGGCACCATCGTCGAGTTTGCCGGCTGCGCGCCGCGTGGCGGGGTGTACGGGGCCAAGATTCTGCTGGCAGGTGCGGGACCGGATTACGCAGCCGCCGAGGTGACCCAGGTGTTGCATGCCATGGCTGAGCAGACCGGCGGCGCAGTGTTGGTGCGCCTGGCTGGGATGCGCTACCGCAATGAGCCGAGGTTGACCATCGCCGAGCAGGTTGACGTGTTGGAGCTGGGCCGGGGTGATGCAGGGCGCCGGGCGTACTACCGCCAGGTTGATCTGCTGCATGTGCGGCTGCAGGACGGGCTGGTGGGCCGGCAGCAGAAGCTGGCGACGATGCGCAAGGAGGCGCGGCGAGACGGCGAGCGGGTCCGCAAGAAGGCCACTCAGCAGGCGGGTGCGGCACATCGCTCGCGTGGCAAAGAGTTCGAGGAGGTGCAGGGCGGCAAGGGAGCTATCGCTGCGCATAAGGCTCGACGGGTTGCTGCGCGTGGCGGCGCTGCTAACCGTTCGTCTGGTGACTCGGTGCCGTAGAGCCTGCCAGCGCCCCGGCTAGCCCACGTGGAGTTGTACCGTTATTGGGGGCTTTTCGGTTTGTCACTCAGGGGGTAAAAAGTCACCACGATTCGATAGGTATGCCTACCGAACAACAAAGCGACGTGCTGTGTCGCACAACGCCCGAGAGCCCACTCGGGATTCAGAGCCCCGCCATGCGGGGCTTTGTCTTTTCTGGCCGGCGCTACTTCGGTGGCGATGGCTGTTGCCCGTGGCGCGCGGGCGTTTTCTTCTGGCCTCTGGCCGCCTGGGAGGTACGACGATGAGCGACCCAGCTAGCACGGTTGGCGTTGTGGCTGCCGGCGCCGCGGGTGCAGGGGTTGCCGGCGTGATGGTGGGCGTCGATGGCCATGCGGCTGTGGGCGCGTTGCTGGGGGCGCTGATCTATTTCACGACCACGCGTGAGCTACCTGTATGGCAGCGCGCTCTGTTCTTCATCGTGTCGTTCGTGATGGGCTACCTGTTTGCACCGGCGATTGTGGATATGCAGTTCTGGGGTGCGCGACCTTTTGCATACCCAGGCCCTGCAGCGTTCGCCAGTTCGGTGCTGGTGGTGACGGTAAGCCTCGCGGCGCTCAAGCGACGGTCAGGCCCGGCTCAGCCGGACGGCCCTGGGGGGATCGATGGCTAGTGTCCTGCTCACCAAACTCACGCTGCTGCTGTGCGCTGTGATTTTCGTTCGGTTGTTCACGTACAACCGAGGAGACGCGCGCTTCCGCCGGGGCATGTCGTGCCTGGCCACGTTGGTGATGGGCTGCGCCGGGGTGACGGTGATCCACATTCTGATGGGCACGCTGCGCCTGCCAGTACAGGCCTGGCCACTGGTGATGCTGCTGGTGGTGTTCGCCTGGGCGGTGGTCCGTGCTGGCGGGAACATGGCCGGCGTACTGCGGCCTGAGGCGGTGGCGTGGTCGGGTGGGGAACGGCGCAGGGCTGGTCGGGAATGAGCGGTGGCGCGTTCACTGTCACGTTCACAGGGCAACGGGAAAGGCTTCAGAGCCTCACCTACCTTGAGCGTGAGCAGCTGCCTTTTGCTGCAGCCCTGACGCTCACGCGTACTGCTCAAGAGGTGGAGAAAGGGCTGGTCGATGAGATGTCCAGCGTCTTCGATCGCCCGACACGGGCCACGTTGAATTCGTTGTTTATCCAGCCCGCAACCAAGCAGCGCATGGAAGCGAGTGTGTGGATCAAGGACGGTCGTAGCGCTACCGCCAGCGGTGGCCTGGTGGGGCGCGAAGGCGCATGGGGCAAAGGGCGAGCGGCATCATCATGGCTAACACCGCAGGTATTTGGTCGTGCCCGAAGCGAGAAAGGCTTCGAGAAGCTGTTGGCGCGCGTCGGCGCTCTGGATAGCGGGCGATACGCAGTCCCTGGTGATGATCAGCCGTTAGATCAGTACGGCAACCTTGGGCGTGGGCGGCTGAATAAGATCCTATCGGGCGCCCGTCTCTTCGGTGAAGAGGGATACAAGGCGAATGCAACGGACAGTGATCGTTCGACCCGTAAGGGCAACACGCGTTACTTCGTCATTCGCAAAGGCCGCCGACCAATTGGTATTGCCGAGCGGCTTAGCCGCGGCAAGGGCAGCCGTAACAGCATCCGCATGGCGTTGGTGTTTGTGAAGCAGCCGACCTACAGCAGGGCCTTCGACTTCTTCGGTGTCTCGGAACGTATCGCTAAAGATCAGCTGCCGGTGCAGTTCGAGCTGGCCATCGCGCAAGCCCTGGCGACTCGACGTCGATGAGCTGCCTGCTGACATGCCGGGGCCCCTAGGGTGGCGAGGTCGCCAAGGGTAATTCGAGCCCCGCTCTCGCGGTAGTGGCTGGGCCTGGAGGTTAGTTAACAGGGGTTAATTTGGTTAATCCCAGGTGTGTTTCTGGTTAACAGGTGAATTCATGACGGTCATGAAGAAGTCAGAGTTCGCAGACAGTCAGGGTTGGTCGAGGCCCTATGTCTCCAAGCTGGCCGGACAAGGGCGGCTGGTGCTGAACGAAAAGGGCCACGTAGAGGTTGAGGCCACGTTGGCGCTGCTCGGTGAGACTGCCGACCCAAGCAAGGCCGCTGTTGCAGATCGCCACCAGCGGGAGCGAGCCGATAAAGGTGTGCACGCCCTCGTTACCCCCTTGGCGCCGTCATCCCCACCCCTTGCCAGCGGTGGGGATAACTATCAGAAGGCCCGGGCGCATCGTGAAACCTACCTGGCGCTGCTGGCTGAGGACGAGTTCCTCAAGGGGCGCGGCCAGCTGGTCGACCGCAAGGCAGTCGACACCGCCGCTTTCAACACCGCGCGAACGCTGCGCGACCTGATCCTGGGCTTGCCGCCAAAGATTGCCGGCGAGCTGATCGCCATCACCGACACCTGGGAAATGGAGCGCAAGCTCACCGAGCTGCTGCGGGGCGTCTTAGCCGATGCCGCCAGCCTGGTGCAGCTGGACGCCGAGCTTGAACAGGGGGCGAAGGAGCAAAACTAGCCATGCAACACCCCTATGCCGACGGTGCCGCCACGTACCGTGCGGCATACCACCGAGGTCTGGAGCTCGACCCCGAGCTGTGGATTGATCAGTGGGCTGACGATTATCAGCGCATCCCGAAAGACACCGGCGCCGCAGAGCCCGGTAAGTACCACACCGACCGCACGCCATTCGCTCGCGAGCCAATGCGCTGCCTGTCGCCGATACACCCCTGCAAGCGCGTGGTGACCATGGTCGCCTCGCAGATGATGAAGACGCAGATCGCACTGAACTGGATCGGCGGCAACATCCACATGGCGCCGGCCAACATCCTGGCGTTGCTGCCCAGCGAGAAGCTGGCCCGCCGCGTCTCCAGCCGGATCGATAAAACCATCAAGGCGGTGCCGGAACTCAAAGATCGAGTTGCCAAGCCGCGCTCGCGTGACGCGCGCAACACCCTGGACACCAAAGAGTTCGAGGGGGGCACGCTCTACTGCACCACCGCTGGCTCGGCCGCCAACCTGGCAGAGCTTTCCGCACGCTATGTGTATGGCGATGAGATCGACCGCTGGGACGTCGACGTCGACAGCGAAGGCGACCCCATTGAGCTGGCCGAGGCACGCGGTACCACGTTCGGCCGTAAGGCAAAGTTCTACTTCTCCAGCTCGCCGACGATCAAGGGCGCCTCGCGCATTGATGACCTGTACGAAAGCAGCGACAAGCGCCGCTACTTCGTGCCGTGCCCGCACTGTGGGCAACACCAGGTGCTTGAGTGGGCCAACCTCAAGTGGACCGATGACTACAAGCGGGTTGACTACCTCTGCAGCAACGAAGTCTGCGGTGCACTGATCGAGGAGCACCACAAGACGGCCATGCTGCTGGCCGGCGAATGGCGCGCCACGGCCCAGGGCGATGGCGAAACGGTGGGCTTCCACCTCAACGCGCTCTATTCGCCGCTGGGCTGGTTGTCATGGCAGAGCCTGGCCAAGCAGTACGACAAGGCCAAGCTGGCCGCAGACCGTGGCGACAACGAGCCGATGCAGGTGTTCTACAACACCCGCCTGGCGTTGGTGTGGGATTCCGCGCAAGCGATGACCAAGGCCACCGAGCTGAAGGCCCGCGCTGAGGACTACCGGCTGGGCACTGTTCCGCCTGGTGCGCTGATCCTCACCGCCGCAGTTGACGTACAGCACAACCGCCTGGAAATGCTGGTGATCGGTTGGGGCGAAGGCCTCGAGCGTTGGGTGGTCGACTTCCAAGTTGTGCCTGGCGATCCCGCAGATGAGCGCACCTGGCAGGCGCTGGATGAACAATTGAAGCGCCGATATCGGCACGCCTCTGGCGTTGAAATGGCGATCTGCGCCACGGCCATCGACTCCGGTGGTCACCACACCGACGAGGTCTACAAGTTCACCCGGCTACGCCGCTGGCGCAACGTGATCGCCGTCAAGGGTGCGAGCAAGCCAGGCCGGCCGGTGCTGGCCCAGCGCCCCTCGAAAGTCGACGTGAAGCACAACGGCCAGACCGAGAAGCACGGCGCCGAGCTGTGGATCATCGGTACCGACACCGCAAAGGACTGGATCTACAACCGCTACCCGTTCGCGGATGGCCCTGGTGCGCTGCACTTCTCCAATGACCTGCCCGACGAGTTCTACGAGCAGGCCGTGGCCGAACGCAAGATCACCGTCTACGTGAAGGGCTACAAGCGCACCGTTTGGGTGAAGGGCAAAGCCGAGCGCAACGAAGTGCTCGACCTGCTGGTTTACAACCAGGCCGCTGCCCAGTTCCTAGGGCTGCATCGGTACCACGAAGCCGAGTGGAGCAAGCTGCGTGGTGCCGTAAGCCAGGGCAGCCTGTTTGCCCAGCCCGCGCCCAGTACTCAGTCGAGCGCACCTGAGCAGCCTCAACAGCCCGTCACAGCAACGCCCAGCAAGCCCGCCCCACCACAACCCGCGCGCCGTGTATCCCGCAGCGCCTACCTGAAACGATAAAGAGAGGGCGCCCCATGGCAAGCGCACAACAGCGCCTGGATGAAGTCCGGGCGTCGATCAAGGAAATCCTCGAAACGGGGCAGAGCATCAGCAAGGGTGATCGTCGGCTGGACCGCGCCGCGCTCGCCAGCCTGCGCATGCTTGAGTCGCAGTACGCAACTGATGCCGACCGCGAAGCGCGTGCAGGTAAACCCCGCCAAGTGCGGCTCTACAGTCGTGGCAAGGGGGCGTAATGGGCTATCGAATCCGCGCCAACCCGCGCCGGCTGCAAATGCTCAACAGCTACGAAGGCGCCGGCCACGGTCGCCGCGCGCAGAGTTGGGATGCACCGGATGCCGCGCTCAACACCGTGGCCATACCGGCGCTGCCCACCCTACGTAAACGCTCCAAGGCAGCGGTGCGCAACAACCCCTGGGCCGCAAGCGGGATCTCCAAGCGGGTCAGCAGCCTGATCGGCACTGGCATCACACCCCGGGCTCAGGTCACAGACCCCGCCCTGCGCAGCGCCATCAACCAGCTCTGGACTGATTGGGCGGACGAGTCGGACGCTGACAACCTGACTGACTTCTACGGCCAGCAGAGCCTTATTGCTCGCATGGTTGAGGAGAGCGGCGAATGCTTTGTGCGGCTGCGCTACCGCCGTGCCGAGGATGGCCTGGCGGTACCGTTGCAGTTGCAGGTACTGCCCCCGGAGTTCGTGCCGCTGGATCGCAACTTCGTCACCCGGCGCGGCAACGTGGTGCGCGCGGGCATTGAGTTCGACCAGCTCGGCCGGCGCGTTGCGTACTGGATGTGGAAGAACCACCCCGGCGATGCGCGTGCCCTGGGCACCAGTTACAACACGCTCAACCGCATCCCGGCCAGCGAGGTGCTGCACATCTTTGAGCCGTTGGAGGGTGGCCAGCTACGTGGCATACCGCGCCTGGCGCCGGTGCTGCTGCGGCTTAAGTCCCTCGACAACTACGACGATGCGGTGCTGTTTCGCCAAGAGGTGGCCAACCTCTTTGCCGGCTTCATCACCAAGCCCCGTGGCGAAGGGCCGCCCGCCCTTGATCCGGTAACGGGGCAGCCGTTCACCGTCGATACGGACGGCGTGCCGATGGTGGCCATGGAGCCAGGCACCCTGCAGGAGCTGATGGAGGGCGAGGAGGTCAAGTTCTCCGATCCGCCAGCTGCCGGTGACACTTATGTCGACTTCATGAAGCAACAGCTGATGGCGGCTGCTGCAGGCATTGAGCTGCCTTACGAGCTGCTGACCGGCGACATGGCCGACATCAGCGACCGCGTTTTGCGCGTGCTGCTGAACGACTTCCGCCGCCGTATCGAGCAGCTGCAGTTCGGCGTGTACGTGTTCCAGCTGTGCCGGCCAGTGCGGGCCGCGTGGCTCGATGCGGCATGGCTCTCCGGGGCCATCCAGCTGCCGCAGTACTTCGAGCGGCGCCGCGAATACCTGCGCACGCGCTGGGTGCCACAGGGCTGGGCCTACATGCACCCCGTGCAAGACGTGCAAGGCAAGTTGCTGGAGATCAGGGGTGGCCTCGCCAGCCGCAGCGAACACGCGCTGCGCAACGGCTACGACGCCGAAGTGATCGATCAGGAAAACGCCGACGACAACCTCCGGGCCAAAGCGCTCGGGCTCGACTACACCACCGACACAGCCCTCATGGCTGATGACAAAGAGGAAGCCAAATGAAGAAGATGACCAACCGCCTGGCGCTGGCGGTAATGCTGGGCGGCCTGGGCATCAACACCTTTGCCCAGCCGCGCATGCTCAACCTTGAAGGCGCGCCCGACCTGAACGCCGAACACTGGTACAGCATCCATGCCGCTGGCGAGGAGGCCGGCAAGCCGATCGAGGTCTACATCTACGGCGAGATCGGCTTCTGGGGCGTGACCTCGGGCGACTTCATCCGTGACCTGAAAGAAGTCGACGATGGCGTTTCGGAAGTCTTGGTGCACTTCGACACCGTTGGTGGCGATCTCTTCGACGGTGTCGCCATCCACAACACGCTGCGCGCCTTAGGCGAACGCTGCACCGGGCAGATTGACGGTGCGTGCTTCAGCGCCGGTAGCGTGGCCGTGTGTGGCGCTCACAAGGTTCGCATGGCCGACAATGCCATGTTCATGATCCACAACCCCTGGACGTTCATGGCAGGCGACAGCGAAGAGCTGCGCAAAATGGCCGACATGATGGACAAAGCCTCCGAAGGCATCGTTGCCAGCTACCAGCACCGCGCGTTGAACATCGAAGACGCCGAACTGCGCCGCATGATCAACGACACCACCTGGCTCACCGCCAGCGAGGCCAAGACCCACGGCTTCGTCGACGAGGTATTCGGTGAGGTCGCGCCGCTGGTGAACAACGCGGCGCTGGGCAAGATCCTCAACCGCTACCGCAACGTGCCCGAGGCAGCGTTGCGCCTGGTGGGCGAGGTCGAGCAACCGCCAGAGCCCGCCCCTGAACCTGGCCCGGTCCCAACCCCGGAACCCGATCCCGAACCCACCGCCCCGGCCGCCACCGAGCTGGCCGCCAAGCTGGCCGCCGACTGCGAGCAGGCCGGCCTGAGCAACTGCCTGCCATACCTCATCCGTGCAAGCGCCCTGGCCAGCAGCGATGCCGTGCAGGCGCACTTCACCCGCGCCAAAGAGGTACGCGCCGCCTGCCTGGTGGCCAAGTTGCCGGATGACGCGCAGGGCCTCATCGAGGCTGGCTACAGCGGTGACCAGGCCCGGGCGAAGCTGTTCGACAAACTCGCGGCCAGCAGCGGCAAGGTGGAGATCAGCAACCTCCCGCCGCTCGACGATGGCCCCCAGGCCAACGCACACCAACCCCCGGCGCCGAGCGAGGTCTACGCGCGGCGCCGTAACACCCAAGCCTCGAAAGGAGGAAAACAAGCATGACCATCAAAACCGAAGGCGTGTACACCGGTGAGTTCCTCCTTTCGGAGGCCAACGGCACCCGCAGCCGCGAGGAGGTGGTCATTGCCGCCGGCTCTGGCGTACTCGCAGCTGGCACGCTGATCGCGCAGATCACCGCTGCCAACGCACTGACCCCCACCGCTGATGCCGGCAACACCGGCAACGGCACCATTGGCTCTGTGACCGTCACCAGCGCGGCCATCACCGGCGCCTACATCGTCACCATCACCGAGGCCGCTGCCAACGGTGGCGCGTTCGAGGTGGTAGACCCCACTGGCGCAGTCGTCGGCCAAGGCACTGTTGGCCAGCCATTCACCGGCGGTGGGCTGACCTTCACCCTCGGCGACGGCTCGACCGATTTCGCTGAAGGCGATGGCTTCTCCCTGGCCCTGCTGGCCAACCTGGGCGAATACACCGCTTACGACGATGACGGCACCGACGATGGCCGCCGTGCCGCCAGCGGCATACTGTACGCCTCGGTGGACGCCACCCTGAACGACGTGCGCGCCGTGGGCGTGGTGCGAGACGCCGAGGTGATTGAGCGCCTGCTCACTGGCCTCGATGCCGCCGGCCGCACCGACCTGCTCAGCAAAGGCATCGTCATCCGGCCTTAACCCCCGCTGCCACCCGGCAACCCCTTTTTACCCCAAGCCCCGCACCTGCGGGGTTTCGCATTTCTAGGAGCCCACCATGGCCGAAATCAGCATTTTCCAAGACGAGGCGTTCGGCGTTGCCGCGCTGCTCACCGTCATCAACGAAGACCACGTACTGCCGGGGCAGATTGCTGCTGCAGGCTTGTTTGAAGAGCAGGGCGTATCCGGCACCACCGTGCAGATCGAAAAGGACGGCATGACCCTGGCGCTGGTTAAGGCCGCGCCCCGCGGAAGCACCGGCCAGGTCGTGACCGGCAACAAGCGCAACCTCATCCCGTTCAACACCGTACACCTGCCGGAAACCTTCCAGATCCTGGCGGACGAAATCCAGGGCATTCGCGCGGTCGGCAGCGTGACCGAGCTGATGCAGGTACAGGCCTACGTGGCAAAGCGTGTTGAGAAGGCGCGTCGCCAGCTCGACCTTACCCATGAGTTTCAGCGCATCGGCGCTATCAAGGGCAAGGTGGTCGATGCGGATGGCCAAAGCGTGTTGTTCGACATCTTCCAGCGTTTCGGTATGGCCCGCCCCAAGGTGTTCAGCATGGAGCTGGATAACCCCGATACTGACGTTGCCGCTAAGTGCGTCGAAGTGCTGGATGCACAGGAAGATGCGCTTGGCACCGTCACCAGCACGGGCGCCCATGCGTATTGCGGCAAGGTCTACTGGGCGAAATTTATCGCCCAGAAAAATGTGCGCGAGGCCTACCTGGGCTGGGAGCGTGCTTCGCAGTTGATGGGTGATCGCCGCCTGCCGTTCGAGTTCGGCGGCATCACCTGGGAGCGCTACAAGGGCAAGATCGGCAACATGCCCTTTGTAGCTGATGACCGCGCCCACGTAGTGCCGATGGGCGTGCCGGAATTGTTCATCAGCGCATTCGCCCCGGCCGACTACATGGAAACGGTCAACACCGAGGGCATGCCGTACTACTCCAAACTGGAAGTGATGAAGTACGACAAGGGCGTGGAAGGGGAGGCGCAGTCCAACCCGCTGCACCTGTGCACCCGCCCGGCCTCCGTCCGCGAGCTGACCATCTAACCATGGCCGGCTTCGGTGATGCGGTAAGCGCCATGGATGACGCCATCGAACACGCCCTGGGTGACGGCTGCGCAACCTACCAAGCCCAAGATGCCGCTGCGGCGCCAACGCGCGGCATCGAGGTAATGGTTGACCACGCCCTGGCAATGGCCGGGGCTGGTGGGCGGTTCCTGGGCAGTGTGGTTGGCATCACCTGGCGTAAACGAGACTTGGCGTCGGTTGAAAAGGGCGGCGTATGGCGGCATGGCCGCAAACGCTACATTGTGGATGAGGTCGTTGTTGACGACGGCGACTGGATCACCGCGGCCTGTATGGAGGCCAAATGACCAACATCCTCACCGAGGTGCGCAAGGCGCTGGTCAAGCGCCTCGAGACCATCAGCACCGCCAACGGCTACCTCACCAACGTGGGCAGCAACGTCAAGTCGGGTTGGTTCAATGAGGTGGTGAAGGACGGCGACGTCTCAGCCAGCGGCCAGGTGGTGGTGCAGAAGGCCAAGGCGTTGCCCCCTGAGTCTGGTCGGGGCGCATTGAAGATGCGTCCTGGCTTCCACGTCATCGCCGCCATCAAGGCTGACCTGCACGACTACGAAGCCCCCATCGAGGACATTGAACTCGACTTGCTGAGTTGCCTCTGCCCGACTGATGGGGTTTTCCCTGAATGGCTACCCGACGGCGCGCCCAACCTGATCGTGGGTGCGCCTGAACCTTTTCCGCCCGGTGAAGGCTTGAATGCCACCACCGTTCTGATCCCTGTTCACATTATTTCCGTGGTCGATCGCCTCGGCTACTAGGAGTCCTCATGGCACGAGTTAAAGAAACCGCACTCATCGGCGGGCGTTTCAGTATTGGCAAACCGGGTGGCCGAATGCCAACCGACTTTGTCGGCATCATCCGTACCGCGCAGGAGCGCATCGAGCAAAGTGAACTGCGCGAGCCGGATACCACCAACCCGCTGGGTGGTACCTACGACAGCTTTACGCGCATTGACCGCTTTTTTCTTGACCTTGAAGTGGCCGAGATCACCTCCGGTAACCTGGCCCGTGCCATGGCCGCCGTTGTTAACGAAGTGCCCAGCGAAGAGATCGAGGACGAAGACGTGATTCTCGGCGTCGGGCAAACGACGGCGCTGGACAAAATGCCCCTGGAGATCCGCACCGTTACCTTCGATGGCAGTGACTACGAAGAAGACCTCGACTGGCGCATCACCGGCGCCGGCATCATGGTGCTGGAAGAGAGCGACCTAGCAGCAGCACTGGTCGCAGCCGCAGCAACCAGCGCCGCAGCAGTTGCAGATGGCGGTAACGTGGGCAATGGCACCCTAGGCACGCTTAGCGCCACCAGTGCCGTGGCGGCAGGCGCGTATACCGTGACCATTACCAACGCACTGACAGGTGCATTCAGCGTCACGGGCCCGGCCGGTGCTACTGGTGTTGGTGACGTGGGTACCGCCTACAGCGTGGGTGGCCTGCAGTTCACCCTGACCGCAGGCGGTACCGAGTTTGAGGATGGCGACAGCTTCACCATCACCGTCACTGCCCCGGCTCCCCCGGTGGCGAAAGTCAACTACCTGTGCGCCCGCTTCGATGAAATCGAGTACCTGACCAGCTCGGGCGAAGACTGGTACCTGCTGTTCGAGGGCGCCAACGCCGTGGGCGAAAAGGGCAAGTTCAATGCCCACTACTACCGCGTGAGCTTCGCCCCCACCACCGGCCGAGACGTGATCAGCGTGGAAAACTTCATGGGGCTGCCAATGGTGGCCGAGGTGAAACGCGAGGATACCCGCGCCACCTCGGACGTGAAGAGCGCATACGGCAAGCTGCAGAAACAGCGGCTGTTGCAGTAGGGCAGTAGTGCCAGGGATGGCTTTGTATGGTTTCGGCGTTTGCTTCGATCGGCTAGAGTCCCTGCCATATCCACCGGGAGGGGCACCCATGCGTTTAATTCTGATGCCATTGTTTATTATTGCGTTGTTATCGATGCCAGCATCTGCATCTAAGATTTTCAAGTGTTTAGACGGCGTTGGTCGCGTTGTTTTTTCAGATAGCGAATGCGGGGCGGGTGCTGAGGTTATTCAGTATCAGCATCCGGAGACGCCCCTGGATAAAATTAAGCGCGAGCTTGCTGAAGCAAAGGTGCAGCGCGAAGCCCAGCGGAAGATTAGTGAAGCTGAACAACGCAAGCGTGCTGAGTTCAATGCTCAACAAAAAACGCTACGTGCCTCTAGCTGCCGTGCTCGCTTTATGCAGCTTGGGTTGAAAATAGGGATGCAGCGTTCTGCCCTGCTGCGTGATCAGCTCTGGCAGTTTCCCGATGATGTCTCGAAGACCACCACGGCAAGTGGTGTCACTGAATATTGGGTATTTAATGCCTGTGAAGGATATGGAAGTGTTCGGCTTTACCTGACCAATGAGCTGCTCACCTCAATACACAACTGAAGATTCCCAGACCCGCCTCGGCGGGTTTTTTATCGCCCGGAGAAACCTATGAGTGATCTTGCAGCCAGCCAGCCCGTAACGGTCGGCTCGGGCGCTGCTGCCCGTCAGATTCTGGTTTATGAGCTGACGCCGGTGGAGTACCGGAAGATTCTGATCGGCACCACTAGCCTGGCCGAAGAAGCCGACGCTGAGACGATAGCGCGTTATCAGCTAGATCAGGTGCTGCTGGGCGAGGTGAGCCTGAGCGACCTGGCGCTGTTTGTGCGGTTGCCAGTGAGTGAGCTGGAGATGCTCCCCCCGACCCAGCTACGCAAGCTGCTGGCCAAGGCAAAGGAGCTGAACCCGGATTTTTTTGCGGCTCTGGTGAGGCTGGCGACACACCAGAGCGAGCCTTAGTAGAGCTGGAGCGATGTTTGGCGGCGCTTGGGCGCCTTGGCCACTCCAATGCAATCCACTACCCCTGGCGCATGTTTTTGCGCTGTCTGAAGGTGTGAATCATGGCTGACGTTGAACTGCGGATTTCGGCGGACACCGGTGCCGCTACCAAGGAAATTAGTGGCTTCCGCAAGGAATATGTTGAGTTGGTCAAGGCGGTGGAAAAGCCTATGCGCCAGATTGATGCCCTTCAGAAGGCGCAAGAGAGCGCAAAGGGTGCCAGCAGCGCGTACTTTGAAGCGCGGCGCCGTGTAGATGAACTCAAGCGGGCGGTTGATCAAGCTGGGCAGCCGGTCAGGGAGTTAGACCGCGCCTATGCCCAGGCCCAGCGAACCTTGGCCAGCACCACCCGGGAGTTCGAGCGGCAGAAGACCAAGGTGCGCGAGCAACGCGCTGAGTTGAAAGCGGCCGGTGTGGATGTGCGCAACTTGGCTGCCGAGCAACAGCGCCTGCAACAGCAGCTAGGTGCCACCGTTGGGGCTGGCCGGGCTGATTCAGCTATTACTGGGGCTGTTGACCGTTTCGGCATAACCCAGTTGCGTAATCTGCGGGCCCAGTTGTTGGCTTTGGATGGTGATTATCGGCGTTTGACCCAGACCGCTGGGCTTTCTGCCCGTGAACGCATTACGGCAGAGATCCAGTACCGGGCACAGGTAAACCAGACCCGTGCGGCCATCCGCGAGCTGGAGACTGGCAGCGAGCAGGTGGGCGGCAGCATTCAGGCTATGGCCACCAAGCTTGCCGCCGTGGTTGCTGCTGCATACAGCATAGAGAGGGGCGCTACTGCATTCTTCGATATCGCCGATGGCGTTGTGACGATGGAAGATCGCATGCGGGGCGCGCTAGCAACTCAGGAAGAGTACGACCGCTCACTTGCGCGGCTTGAGGAAACCTCAAAGCGTGTGCGTATTCCACTGACGCAAACCTCAGAGTTATTCCTGGGTTCTGTGCGTCCTCTTCGGGAGATGGGTTTCTCTGCCGCTATGACGGCAGACATGGTGGCGGCATTATCTGCCGGGCTGGTCACCAGCAACGTTAAGGGGCAGCAGGCCGAAGCGGTTATTAACCAACTTAGCCAGGGCCTGCAAACTGGAACCATCCGCGGGGATGCATTTAACGCAATGCTGCGCAACGCCCCGACTCTGATCGATGCCTTGACAAGGGGCCTTGGTGTGAGCCGTGCCGAGTTGATCCGGATGGCGAACGCTGGCGATTTGACCACTGAGCGTTTTGTTTCGGCATTGAGTAAGCAAGCTGATGGGCTGTTGGAGATGGCAGACAATATGCGTAGCACCGTAGGTGACGCACGCAACACTAAAACCGACGCCATCAACAAGGTTGTAGGTGCAATCGATACTCTGACCGGTGCATCAGACGCAGCCATCAAACGCCTTGATGAGCTATCAGGCGCGTTAGATAAGGCGGCTGATGGCGACGGTGGGGCGCTTGCAGATTTCTTCAGTAATCGCCTGAAATTCACGGGTCTGTTCACCGGTTTTTCGCTCTGGATCGATGGTTTTAAAGCCTGGTCAGACAGTGGTGAGGAGGCAGCAGATACAGTAATTGCTGCTGAGGAAGCTGCAGCTTCGCGGTCGCGTGAGCTGGAGGAGGAGTCCCTGGCCGCCAAGCGTGCCTATGCTGCTGAGTTCAACCAGATCAGTGCAGACCTTGCCGTCAAATTCAAGAACGCGCTGGATGACCAGGTTGCAGCGCAACGCAAAGCAAGCAGCGCACTCAGCAAGGCCCGTAACGAACAACTTGCAACCGAGAAGCGCTACAGGGAAGCGCTCGATAAGCTGAGCGTAGGGGCCGCGGGGCCCGCTAGCTACAACAACGCTCAGAGCTTGCAAGTTGCAGCGCGGCAGGCGTTGAGCACCGGAGACATTGAGGGTGCCAAACGCAATGCGCAGGCCGCCCTGGATATGCTGTTGAAGTTGGCCGAGGCTGGTGACAACACATACGGTTTTGAGGGAATGATCAGGTCGATTCAAGCGATTGAGCAGGAAGCAGACAAGATCAATGTAGACAGGGCAGAACAGAGTTTTGAGGCCGCCCGAGAAAAGACCCGCGAGTGGAAGAAAGAGCTCGAGGACCTGAAAAACTTCACCATTACGCCAAGCATCTCCGATGAGGCGTTGGCCAAGGAAGCGGACAAGCTGCGCAAGTGGGCGCAGATGATCGGGCTGGATGTTTCTATCGCCCCACGATTGGAGCCAGTGGATGCGCCAAGCAGTGCGCTGGGGGCGGGTATTAATGCGCCTCAGAGTTCAGCGATCATTGATCCCCAGGCCGGTTCCGGTGCCGGTGTTGTTGCTCCGGTTGCTGTACCGGTTAAGCCGGAATGGGTGCAGGACGGCAGTAGCTTTTCTGAGCCTGTTGAGGTTAACGCCACGCCCCGGTGGGTACGAGACGGCAACAGCTTCGGCGATGCGGTGCCAGTCGAGGTAAGGGTGGTGGGTATTCGCCAGGATGGTGAGAACAACTTTACTAATCTGCCGCCCGTAGATGTTGAGCTGGGAGTAGACCCAGCCTCGGCTAGTGCAGCGATGCAGGAGGTCGATGGTATTGCCCAGGCATTGCGGCAAAAGCTGCAAGTGCCGATCAGCATCGGGCCAGTAGCCAGCGGGCCGCAGGAAGCGGCAGGGTTCTCCGCAGGCGGTTGGACCGGCCCAGGCGGTAAATACCAACCTGCAGGTGTTGTGCATGCCGATGAGCATGTCCAGCCAAAAGAGGTGGTAAATGAGCCCGGTGCGTTGTCCTTCCTCGAGCGCATTCGCCGCAATGGTTTCCGCAACACCATCAGCGAGTTGCGTGCTCAATTGGCTGCTGGGAGGCGCGGATATGCGGCTGGTGGGCTGGTATCGGCTAGCCGTACGTTGCCCAGCATTCCGCCTCTCGCCCCGGCGCTGCAGCAGCGCCTGTCTGGCCCCGTATTCCCAGAACTGGGCCGCGTTGTATTGGAGGGTGCCGGCGGTGCCGAAGTGCCGGTGTTTGTGGCACCGCAGGATGCCCCCGGCTTAAAGCTTTTGCGGATTAAGTTCGGGGCCACGCATAGGCGATAGCACCCATACCAATGTAAGCCCGCCCTGTGCGGGCTTCGTTATTTCTGGAGCCTTATATATGAGCAAGCCGCGGATCATGCTCGGTGGTGTGGAGGTTGTAGCGCTAGCCGGTGCGGCGCTGGAAACCTTGGAGCCAGCTGGCGGTAGCGTGCTGACCCGCATGAGCGACGGTGCCCTGGTTAAACAGCAGCACTGGAATAAGCTTCAGGGTTCAATCAGCGGCGACGGCTGGTTACCGCCCGGGCTGGATGGCTTGGATTACAGCCAACCGCTGGAGTTGCGCAGTACAAAAATTCAGTCAATTAACGGTGCCGGGCTGGTGTACGAGCTACCTGGCTTGCCCAGGCCGGATTACCCAGCTACGGGTCTAGCCCAGGTTGGCCGGATCTGGGTGAGTACAGATTGTGAAGTGGTGGACGGGGTGGCCACCTTAGCTGCTTTGCCAGGTGCGGTTGCCTATCGAGTGTGTTGGCTCCCTGTTTTTATGGTTTTTTGCGAGAGACCTAGCGAGACCCAGAACGACTTGGCCAATACCCATGCTTGGTCAATTTCTTGGTTGGAGGCCTAGCCCATGCTGATCAACGGCGCCTCGATCAACGGGGCAACGCTCAACGGCGGCACGGCGGGCAACGCGCCGCAGCCGGTGGTTGTCGGCGGCGAGCAGGCGATTGTGTGGCGCGCGCGGGTGCGCGTGAATGGTGAGGACTGGACCGCGCGGCTGGTGGGTGAGGTGGCGGTAGACCGGGAGGAGGGCGCCGCCGGTGTGGCTGAGTTTGCTCTGTGCCTGCCCGCTGGCCCGGTGACGCCCAACGCCTGGCGCGGGCGTGAGGTGACGGCGGATTACATCGACCAGAATGGCGAAAGCCGCCTCTTCACCGGCCGCATCATTGAGCCGAGCTGGAACCGTACCAGCCGCCTGCTGACCTGCGCCTGCAGCGACAACCTGCAAGAGCGAGTCGAGGCGCTGGACGTGCCGGCAATCGACGCCCTGACGCCCAACGCCTGGTGGACCGAGGATGTGTTCGAGCCCGTCACCGGGCGCAGCCACTGGGATTACATGCAAGAGCGCATGCAGAGCGTGCAGGCGTCCCTCGATTGCGCCGCCGATGGCACCCTGCGCGTGACCAGCTGGTACGCCAAGGGCCAGGCCGACTATGAGTTTTTGGCCGGCGCCACGGTGTACGACACCGTCGACGTGCAGCTCAGCGATAACACGCGCGAGACCAACCAGGTGGAGATCGAGGCCGAGTACCGGTTCTCGCGCCTGCAGCAGCTCAACAAGAGCTACTACTGGCAGCACCCGTTTACCGGCGGCCTGGGCGGCGAGGGCGGGTTTTGCGAATGGTTCAGCGACACCACTGAAACGCCAAACATAGAAATGGTAACCGCGGCACTGGCCGACAGCGGCCAAACGCTGTTGAGTGGCGCTAGCTGGTACCGCCTGCCGCCATCAGGCATTTACTGCGACCCGCCTGTGGGCTGGAACAACAACTTCACCGACCTGCTGCTGGGTGCCGGCTTTACCGGCGCGCGGCGCTGGGTGCAAACGGTAACCGAGCGCTACGCCCTGACGGTGGTGGCAGACGCTGCCGTTGCCACCGATGGTGAGGTGGTAACCCGTGACAGCGTGGCGCTTGAGGTCGAGAGCGCCCAGGCTGAAACCTGGGAGAGCGCCGGCTTTGGCGTGAACACGGCAGCGCCCAGCGCTGGCGGTGGTAACAACGGCATCCCGGGCGGCAGTGGCGGTTTGACGCCTGGCCGGCCGATCGACAACGGCAGCAACGGCCACACCGACGTGCGCGACGAGCCCCGCCGCCAGCAGGCGCTGGGTACCGTGCTGCGCCACGGCGTGACGACCATCATCAGCGAGCATCGCGGCACCACGGTGAGCTGGGATGTGCCGGCCGGTTGGGTGCATGGCATTGACCTCCCGCACACCGCACGCATCGCTGACCAAGGCGTGCACGCCAAAGGCAAGATCAACCGCCTGACCTGGCGGCTGGACCTGCTCGGCGGCAGCGCGATGTGCACCGTGAGCATCGCGCTGATGCGTGGCGGCGGTACCGCGAGCGACCCGCTGACCCTGCCAGCCTACAGCGTGAAGCCGCAACCCGACCCGCCAGGGCCTGACCCCATCGCCGACAGCCTGCCCACGCAGATTGGCGGCAAGGGCGAGACGTACATCGATGAGCTGGACGGCTTTTCGGGCAGCTGGTCGGTGGGCGATGGCAGCAGTGAGGGCTTCCCGCGGCGCTTCCAGATTACCGCCGACGAGATCCTGGCCACTGAGCGTGACCCGCTCGAGGTGGATATAGAGGCGACGTACCGCGTGGCCATCCCGAACGACACCCTGGAGCTGACTTGATGGCGACCAACGCAGACCGGCGCCGCGCTATCGGTGCCGCCAACGAAAAGGCCCGTCGCGGGCTTGGCCAGGCCAACGAGGCCAGCCGCCGCGCCCTGGGTGATGCCATGGTGGAGCGCCGCACCGGGCAGAGCCAGGTTGACGACATCAACGCCGTGGTGCGCCCGGCCACCCAGCGCCGTACCCTGCCGCGCACCACCAGCCGTGGCAGCCTGCCCGCGCAGAAGGGCCGTGGCAACTACAAGGCCCCGGCCGCAGCAGGCACCGCAGGCGGGATCGCCAGCCCGCTGATCGAGCAGAGCTATGCGGCGCGGGAATACTGGCCCGAGCAGACAGTGACGTCGGTCGATGGGTTGTTGTCGTTCCGCATCAAGGCCATCAAGAGCATCACCCAGGCCGACGCCAACAGTGCCGAGGTGGTGCAGCAGTTCGCTCAGCCGGTGGAGCCCGCCCCATGATTCAGGACATGCTTCACCCGCTGGATGAAGTGGAGGCGTTCGGCTGCACCGAGCACGGCCTCATCCGCTTTGATTCGGTTTTGCGCGAGCGCCGCTTTGTGGATGGTGTGCCGTGGGCCTACCCCCGGCTGATCTTCGATGCCGGCGTGCTGCAACTGGTGCGCAAGCCGGGCATTGCGCCGGTGCCGCTGAGTGAGCTGGCCTTGGCCAGCGAGCGCGCGCTGGGGCGCGTGTGGCAAAACTACAACCTGCTGCAGCGCGACTGGAGCCTGTTTGGCCAGAGCATTGGCGGCTGGATCTACTGGGCCAGCAATGGCACGCCCTGGGTCATCCGCCCCACCAACCTGCCGCAGCCGCGAGCCGGGCAGGCCTACAGCGTCACGCTCAGCTGCCAGCCGTTTGGGTACCTCGATGAGGCGCCTGCGCCGCCGCTGGAGTTGGTGCTACCGCTGGCGGACATACAGCAGACCGGTACCGCGTTTCGGCAGGCCTCGTTCGAGACCATCAACAGCACCGGCAGCACCGCGATGTTGCGTATGCAGCCGGTTGGCGGGGGGCTGGTGACGGGTTATCTGCGCATCAGCATCGGTGAGGCAGATGATGCGCTCACCGGCAGCCTGTCGGTGCACAAAAGCCAAGCGGCGGTACGCGGCGAGTGGGCGCAGGATTACACCCTGCCGCTAAGCTTCGAGCGTCGCCAGGTTTATGCGGTTGGCTCTATTTCACCCGATACGGGGGAGGCGAAATTCCCCGAGGGTGGCGGGAGCGCTGTGCTAACGATCAGCGGTGCACTGCATACCGAGCCAGGCAGCAACAGCCCCAACGCTGCACTATTCAGCAGCGGTGCATTGAGCGCCGGCCGCACCGGGCGCGTGCTTGCGGTGGTTTTTGATGATGCCGATGTGCTGATCGAATACAGCTACAACACCCGCTATGCGATGACCTACAGCTACCCGCTGTTTGAATTGACCGCCACGGGCTCATCAAGCGGCAGCGCAACCTATGACGCCGATTTTGTGGATGTGCAGTGGAGCACGCAGGTAGATGCCGAGATGCAGCGCACGGTCAGCGAGCGCGTGGTGGTAGAGGTGGAGCTGTTACGCAACGGCGCCGCAGTGGCCGTGGCGTCGGTGGAAGAATCGCGCAGCGCAAACCAGACCCGCACTGTGAGCATTGCCTCGGGCGCTGGCTTTAACCCCTACCCCGCGCAGCTTGCGGGGCTCAGCGGCTGGACGCTCGCTGTGGGCAGCGGGCCAGTGTTTCTCAACCCAGGCCAAGCCGCTGGCCCACCCACAGGCAGCGCGGCGGTGGATGGCGCATTCCCCGACAGTTGGGATACCGGCCAACCGTCGTTTTCGGTGCCCGGCATCGCCCGGCTAAACCTGCAGCAGAAAATGCCTAACGCCCCGGCCGATGCGGACTCGCTGACGGCCGAACTGCTGTTTCGCGTAACCGGGGAGGCGGCCGACCGGCGGGTGCGGTTTTTTGCCAACAGCGCCGTCAGTGGCGGGGCGTCTCTCAGCCGGCAGCAGCCCCGACCGGCCCCAGAAACTGGCAACGGCCAGTACGAGCTGGCGCTGGTTTACCCGCATGCGGCGCAGTTCGGCCGGGGCGAGGGCGCAAGCCTTTTCAGCGTTGCCTACCACCCGCTCACGCATGAGCTGGTGACCGATGACACGGGTGGCCTGCCCGTCACATTCGTTTAAACCACACCTCATCGAAGCCCACCGCCCACGCGGTGCGCCCGGCTGTGCCGGAATAAAGGAGAAGCTCATGCAGCGATTCATCAACAACTGGGAAACAGCCCTCACAGCCCCGGCCGCCATCGGCGCCACGGAGCTGAGTGTGCCGGCTGAACAGGCCGCGCGCCTGGTGGGGCTTGGGAGTGGCGACTATTACGAGCTGACCCTGGTTGAGATGGCCGAAGGCGCCGAGGTGGCTTGGGAGATTGTGAAGGTTGCCGGTGCTGTGGGCGGGGTGCTGACTGTTGAGCGTGAGCAGGATGGCACCGAGGCCCGGCTATGGGTCGCGGGGACAAAAATTGCCGCGCGCCTTACTGCGGCTGCCCTAACAGATATGCAGGCGGGCACTGGTGCGCAAGGTCCTGCTGGCCCCCAAGGCCCGGAAGGGCCCGAAGGTCCTGCCGGCCCGCAAGGTCCTGCTGGTGCGCAAGGCGCCCAGGGGTTGCAGGGGCCGGCGGGCGAGCCAGGTGAGACAGGGGCTCAAGGCCCCGCAGGGCCAGCCGGCGCACAGGGCGATCCAGGCCCTCAAGGGGAAACCGGCGCCGGGCTGGGTATTCTCGGTTCGTTTGAGAGCTCTGCAGAGCTGCCGGTGAGCGCTGACGTGGGTGACGCCTACCTGGTGCTCGGCGACCTATGGGTGTGGACCGGTGCCGAATGGGACAACACCGGGCCAATCCAAGGCCCCGCTGGGCCTGCTGGCCCGCAAGGCGAAACCGGACCACAGGGAGAAACGGGGCCACAAGGTGAGCAGGGACCCGCAGGCCCGCAAGGTGTTCAGGGAGCACAGGGTATCCAGGGCGCTGCAGGGGCGCAGGGGCCCGCCGGGCCTGAGGGCGCCTCAGGTGATCCATTACTGGGCTTACCTTACAGAGTTGTTGACGGCACTTCGTCGACCATTACACCTGCTGATGCGGGCCGAATGATCGTTTGCACCAGTTCGGCGCCGGTGTTGCTCACTGTAAGTGCCGAGTCCAGCGGGAGCTGGGCTGTAGATGACCTTCTCCCGATGTTTCATGTCCTGCAGCGAGGAGCTGGCGCAGTCACTATCGCTGGTGCAGGTTTTACGATTTCACGCCCCTCTTCTGATACGAATGTCCTGGCCGGGTCCGGCTCAGCAGCGACGTGCTTGCGCCATGCTGCTGATACCTGGTCTTTGTTTGGCCGATTGGAGGCTGCATGATCATTCCAGGTATTTTTGCCCAGCGCCGCCCGCGGCCTCCAGTTGATCGCTTGGTGTTCCCTCTCACATACGATGAGCTCGACTCCACAAACACGCTGGCTCTTACGCGCTCCGGCGGTGCCGGCCCGCACGTAACACCTGGCGGCTTTGAGGGTGACGGGTATGGTGCTCGATATCAGACAACGGACCTACCGGCTTGGATTAATAGCGCGCAGCCATTGAGCCTCGCGGTGTCCGTGCGCAGCCCGCTGGCGCGCGTTGGGTCTGCTCGCGATATAATCGTCGGCCTGACTGATGACACCAGTTCTGCGAGCCCGCGACTCATGCTGGCGAACGTACCCGATACACGTTCAGCAATTGCCGGGGCGATTGCCATTGGCGCGGGCACCAATCAGCAGATCATAGGGCGTCCAGGATGGCGCTATGAGTTCCGTTCACCAATACTCAGCGAAGGCGCCAACATCGCAAAGCCGCAAGGGGTGTTGTTTCTCGACAGTGACACGGTTTTGTTTTCAGTCCACATGAACGACACCGAGAGCCGGGTTTTCAAAGTGCGCTTATCCGACGCCGCGGTGCTCGGGCAGTTCAGTTTCGGCACCACGACGCATCGCCATGTGGCGGCGTTCGCTCGTCGTTCAAATGGGGAGGTTTGGGCGGGTGACTATGACAGCTTGTCATTGCTGCGCCTGGACCTAGACACCTCGTTCGCCACGGGTGAGGCTGAGATAACGCACACCTACAGCGCCAGCTCTCTGCCCGGGCTAAGCGCGATTGAGTTCGCGACAATTGGCGGTACGGAGTATCTGCTTTCCGGGCAGTATTCGACCACTGAGACCAATTCGTTTTTGAAGTTAATTCAAGCCACTGACCTGAGCGGGTCCGATTACGTCACGGGTGATGAGTTTCGCAACTGGAACATCGGGCGGCGCGTTCAAGGACTGGCTATGCGAAGCGGTAAGTTGCTGGTTGCGCGCAATGCCCTTTGGGCCAACACAACCACACTGAGCGGCTACATTCAGGAATTTGACATCGACGGCATGGTTACCGGGCTGGCCAATAATGCGTCTGTCAACTCGACAACCAACCCCCAATACCTCTTGAACCAGTGGGATGGGCCATCAACCTACGTCGAGGACTTGGCGGTACACCCGGTATCAAAAGATGTCTTCACCTCAACCGAGGGGTTATACGGGGTTGCCGACTTTGATGGCTTCCTTGCGCTGTGGAGCAGCAACCTTTCGCCGAGTGGGGTGCGTAACGACTATACGTTGGAGTATTTCGGCTCGAACCTTTCGGTCAAGATGAACCGCCAGCTTTGGGGCCTGCTGCCCTGGACCCTTACGGCCCCTGCCGGGGTGCTTGTAGTAGGCGGACCACCAGTAGTCGCTCCCGGTTTCGGGATGGGGTACACGTGGGCACAGGTGTCGAATCTGCTGGTGCAGAACAATTCGGTTAGCTCGGAGGTGGCCGACACGCTGTTCAGTGGGGGCTATGAGACTGGCGAGCTTGACGTACTCACGCTAACGCTCACCAACCCAGGTGCCGAGTCTGGCGATACCACCGGCTGGACCGTCGAATCTGGCGGGATGACTGTGCGGCAAGCCAGCCCCCTGCCGTATGCCGGGGCCTACTACTTCACAGGCGGCAGCTTTGTGCAATCGGTTAGCCGTCAGCGACTGGACCTAGTTGCGCAGGGAGCACTCATCGCCGACCTAGACGCAGGGACGATGTGGGCAAAAATTCGCTGGAAGCAGTCTGCTTATAGTAATCAAGACCCGGGCGCAATGGGATTACGCATGTTAACTGCAGCGGCAGCAACCATCAGTACACATTACGGTCCTATCGCGTGGACGCAAGGTGGCGGCGGTGCGGCAGGCCCCTGGTTTTGGCTCCCACGATCATTTCCGGTGGATATCCCCTCGGGCACCCGCAATCTCGACGCGCTTTACAACGCAGGGGGGCGCACCTCGGGCACTGCCAACGACTTCTATGTCGATGACATTGATATCAAGTTGTACTCGAAGTAGGCGTGCGGCGCGGCGCTTTTAGCCATTGTTCTACGGCGTAGTAGCTGAGTGCCGCGCACGCAATGCCGCCGACTCCGGCAAATATCAGATTTTCAGCCCAGTTTAGGCCGTGCTCTCGGCCGAACTTGATAAAGAGGTAATGCCAAAGGTAGATGCCGTACGACATCTTTCCAAGCCATGGCAGGACGCCTCTGCCGAGGAATGAAGGGCTTGCCATGACAACCATCAGCGAGAATACCTCAGCCAGGCTTATGCCGATTGCTGCCGATGCTTTAGTTCGCCATTCAAAAACTACGAGGACAACCAGCAACCCGACTAGGCCGATCCAGCCAAAAGCAGCTCGCGGCCTGATGCTAGTAAATGCCGCAAGCGCTCCCAGCAGCAGGCCGCTGCAATGGGTGTCAAAGCGGAAGTAGACGTGCCAGTAACGATCAAGGGTTTCGACGTTGTACGCCCGCCACAGGGTGATGCCGACGAACATTGCGGCGATCAGCAGCTGAGCGTGGCTGCGGCGTAGGCGCAATGCCATTGCCACGGTGAACGGCCAGAGCAGGTAAAACTTTTCCTCAACCCCGAGGGACCATAGGTGGCCTATTACCGCTGTTGGTCGGCCGGTGGCGATGGCGTAGTCGCCCATGTAGAAGCCAGCTATAAAGGCATCCCATTGATGCCTCTCGGTTGGTATATCAGGCCAAGCGAATGGCGCGACGGCGAGATAAACAAGTAGGAACAGAATCATCGCCGGGTACAGCCTACGCAGACGGCGGGCGGTGAAGTCCATGTAGTCGATGGCGCCGGTGCGCTCGTGCTCTGCGATCAGAAGCCGTGTGATCAAGAAGCCTGATAGGACAAAGAAGATGTCCACGCCCACAAAGCCTGCCGACATACCTGGCACCTTGGCATGAAACAGCAGGACTAAGAGGGTGGCAACTGCGCGGAGCCCGTCTAGGCTTGGCTGATATTTCATCTGCCCACCATAGCGTCATTCCCACAGCAGCTGCTGCCGGCTGGTTCACGTTGCGTCTATTGGTGTGTCGGCGCGCCGGTCACTGTTTTGTGAGTGATCCGCTTCGCGCGGCCGGTTCAGTAGCTCAGTGCGCAGAATCCTGGCCGCCTCGGGCGCCTCGAACAGTACTCTGGCTCTAGAACAGCCGCTGCTTACATCGGTGAGGGTGACCGTGATCCCGTAGCGGATCAGCTGTCGTAGTTCCCTGTCGGTCATGTCTTCATCAAAGAGGATACGCACCGACTGCCCAACTTTACGATCTAGTTCCAGTCCCATTTCGCTCTCCTTGCTGGGTGTCTGAACCAGCAGGATAGACCACAACCCAACAGCCCGCCGCGCGCGGGCTTTTTTGTGCCCGGAGAAAACATGACTCAGCGTGAACAAGATATCGACGTGCTCGCCCGCACAATCTGGGGTGAGGCCCGCGGCGAAGGCCGTGCCGGGCAGATCGCCGTGGGCTGGTGCATCCGCAACCGCGTGGAAATGGACCTGCACAACGACGGCAAGCTCGACTGGTGGGGTGAGGGGTATGCCGGCGTGTGCAAGGCGCCCTGGCAGTTCAGCTGCTGGAACAAGAACGACCCGAACAGCGCCTACCTGCGCGGAGAAAAGCAGATTCCGGCTGCGCAGTTCATGCAGTGCCGAGAGGCGGCCATCGCTGTGATCGACACGCATGAGCCCGACCCGACCGGCGAAGCCACACACTACTACTCGACAACCCTGAAGAAGGCCCCTGCCTGGACTGCTCGAGCAACGCGCACGCGCAAGATTGGCCGCCACATCTTCTACAAGGACGTGCCGTGATGGTTGCCTGGCTCAAGCTGCTGCCCGCCTGGGCCTGGGCAGCCGCCGCCGGCCTGCTGCTGGCGTTGGTGGTCGGTGGGGTGCAGGAGATCCGCGTGAGCGGCGCCCAGGCCGCTGCCGCAACTGCTCGAGCAGCGCTGGCCGACTACAAAAAAGAGATTGCCGAGCGCGACCGCCAAGGCGCCATCGCCGCCCTGCAAGAAACCAAACGGCGCCTGGCGCTGATCGATGAGGTAGAGACCGATGCACAACAACAAACCGCAGCCGCGCGCAATGATGCCGATGCTGCTGGCACTGCTATTGAGCGCCTGCAGCAGCGCCTTGCCGCCGCAGAGCTACGTGCCCGAGAAGCCGGCAACGCCATCACTGCCCAGCTCGGCCAGGCAGCCGAAGCCGCCGCCCGAATGCGTGCCGACGTGCTCAGCCGGGTTGGCGCGGCTGCTGGACTCTATGCTGGTGTCGCCGACGAGCGCGGAATAGCGGGCACTGCGTGCGAGCGGGCGTATGACGGGGTGGCGAAGGGCGGCTAGTTAGTCGCCAGGCACTCCAGCGCGAACTGGACTGGGTAGGGAGCAGCTCGATAGCTGTCGCTGGTCTCTTCGCTCAGGTAATAGCGTATGACCCTATCGCTGATACCAACGAGCTGGGCGGCTTGGCGCTGCGTCAGCCCAGCCTGCTCGATCAACCCGCGCAGGTAGCGCGGGTCTGGGTTGTGGTTTGAGGCATCCGGCTTCATGCGTCCTCGGAATGGGTTACTTCCATCCACTCCCCCTCGTTCAAACGACCCGCGTCGTCCTGCGCCGCTTTCACTGACTGTTCGTCAATCTCGGTACCGGCTGCTATACCCATGGCCTCGCGATAGTCGGCCTCGTCGAAAAATCTACCCGCGCGGGAGCAATTCCCGTGCGGTGCTTCAAAGAAGAGGGCGACCGCCCAGGGTGCGCTAACACCCTGAACGGACGCCAGACCGCAGACTACTCCTGCAAGCCCAGCCATGGCCCCCGCCTCGTGCACGAAGCGCGGGCAGGCTAACACCTGTCTATCCATACAGTAAAGGCTTGCAAATGACCCTACCAGTAATCCCCTGGCTGGGCGGCAAACGTCGCCTGGCAGATCGTCTCATCCCGCTTTTTCCACCCCATGAATGCTACGTCGAAGTCTTTGCCGGTGGTGCCGCCCTGTTCTTTATGCGGCCCCAGCCGGCGCCCGTGGAGGTGCTGAACGATATCAACGGCGACCTGGTGTCTCTGTACCGGGTGGTGCAGAACCACGTCGAAGAGTTCGTGCGGCAGTTCAAGTGGGCGCTGTCCAGTCGGCAGTTGTTCGAGTGGCAGAAGCTCACCCGAACGGAAACCCTCACCGATATTCAGCGCGCCGCTCGCTTCTTCTACCTGCAGCACCACGCCTTTGGTGGCAAGGTCAGTGGGCAGACGTTCGGTACTGCGACCACAGGGCCGGCGCCGAACATCATGCGCATCGAGGAGAACCTGTCTGCTGCCTGGCAGCGCCTGGCCGGCGTATACGTCGAGAATCTGCCGTGGCTTGAGTGTGCTGAGCGCTACGACCGCGCCCACACTTTCCATTACATGGACCCGCCGTACTGGCAGACCGCGGGCTATGGCGTCGATTTCCCTTACGAGAACTACGAGCGCATGGCCGACTTTATGCGGCGCTGCAAAGGCAAGGTGATGGTCAGCATCAATGATCACCCCGATATCCGCCGCGCATTTGAGGGGTTCCACTTCGAGCAGCTGGACATACGCTACAGCTGCACGAACCAGCGCAGCGGCACAGCCGAAACCACGGGCGAGTTGGTGATTATGAACTGGGAGCCGGCTGCCTTGGGCGGGCTGTTTGATGGTGTCTGATTCGCTTGCTATGCGTTGGCACCAGAGCGTTACTGCTGCCAACGGAAACCATCAAGGAGCACCCAAATGAATTTGCACGAACACCTGCAACCGCTGCCCACAGAGCTGCTGCTGGCCATGGCCAAGGGCGAAGTAGACGCGCAAGCGATAGCGGCGCGTCTGGTAGCCGAGCGCGGCCTGGATGGTGCCGGCAAGTGGGTGGGGTTTGAAAAGGCGGCGCAGCATTGGGCGCAGGAGATGTGATCAGCAACTGACGTAAAAGGCCCGGTGCCGTAGGGGATTCCCTGGGCACCGGGCCTTTTTGCGTTACCGTGGCGCCGTTGGCTTGTACCAATTTCTGTACCACGGCTGGCGTAGATGGGCGCTTTTGAACGTCTGCCCGAGTCTTATGGTCTACGTGGGCCGGGGTGTTAGCGCTCAGTGACACGCCGAGCTAATCGCAGGATAATGGCGGCTATTTTTTCAATGGTTCGTTGTTGCACGAACCGGCAAGCAGTGCGGCTAGTTTGAGCATAGCCGCCTGAGCCTGACAACCCTGGAGTGTCTGGTTTGATCGTCTTCCGTTATTTGTCCCGAGAAGTGCTGTGGACCCTCAGCGCGGTGACCGCCGTGTTGTTGGTGATCATCATGAGTGGTCGTTTCATCAAATACCTGGCGCAGGCTGCCCAGGGCGTACTCGATCCGGGTGTGCTGTTTCTGATCATGGGCTTTCGCATGCCCGGCTTCTTGCAGCTGATCCTGCCGCTGGGGCTGTTTCTCGGCATCCTCTTGGCTTACGGCCGGCTCTACCTGGACAGCGAGATGACCGTGCTCTCGGCCACCGGCATGAGCCAGCAGCGGTTGATGCTCTACAGCCTCTCGCCCGCGCTGATCGTGGCCTTGTTGGTCGCTTGGCTGAGCATGGGGCTGGCGCCCCAGGGCGTTGCCCAGGTCGCGCGGATCCTCAACGAGCAGGACGCGCTGACCGAATTCGACACCCTGGTGCCAGGGCGTTTTCAGTCAATGAAGGACGGCTCGCGTGTCACCTATACCCAGTCGCTTAGCGAAGACCGCAGCGAGCTGGGCGGCATCTTTATTTCCGACAAGCGCCTGTCGCGTGCTGGCGACAAGGAGCGCGGTATCAGCGTACTGGTAGCCGAGCGCGGGCGTCAGGAGATTCAAGCCGACGGCAGCCGTTACCTGATTCTGGAAAACGGTTACCGCTATGACGGCAACCCCGGTCAGGCCGATTACCGCTCGATTCAGTACGACACCTATGGCGTGTTGTTACCCAAGCCTTCGGTTAACGCTGACATCAGCGAGCGCGAGGCGATTCCAACTTCCCAGCTGATCGGCAGCGATAGCCTGCGGCATCAGTCTGAGTTGCAGTGGCGTCTGTCGTTGCCGTTGCTGGTGTTTATCGTGACGCTGATGGCGGTGCCGCTGTCGCGGGTCAATCCGCGCCAGGGCCGCTTCCTTAAATTGCTGCCGGCCATTTTGCTGTACATGGCTTACCTGGCGTTGCTGATCGCTGCCCGCGGCGCCCTGGATAAAGGCCGCATTCCGCCGGCCCTGGGGCTCTGGTGGGTGCATGGCATCTTCCTGGCGATTGGCCTGTTGCTGCTGTATTGGGAACCCTTGCGCCTGAAGTGGGCGAGTCGCCGTGTGGGACAGGAGATGGCCCGTGGTTAAGTTGGATCGTTATATCGGTACGCAGGTGTTCTTCGCCATTCTCGGTGTGCTCGGCGTGATTGTCGGCCTGGCCCTGTTGTTTGCATTCATTGATGAGTTGGGGGATGTGGAGGGCAGCTATGGGCTGCTCGACGCCGCCTGGTATGTGCTGCTGACGCTGCCGCGCCGGGTCTATGAAATGCTGCCCATGGCTGCGCTGATTGGCTGCCTGATCGGCCTCGGCACTCTGGCGAGCAATAGTGAGCTGACCATCATGCGCGCGGCGGGGGTGTCCATCTCGCGTATCGTCTGGGCGGTGATGAGGCCGATGTTGGTCCTGATGCTGGTCGGGGTGCTGATTGGTGAGTACCTGGCGCCCTGGAGCGAGAACGTCGCCCAGGCGAATCGCTCCATGGCTCAGGGTAGCGGCGAAGCGCAAAGTGCCAAGCGTGGTCTGTGGCACCGTCAGGGGCAGGAGTTCGTGCACATCAACGCCGTGCAGCCGGATGGCGTGCTGTTTGGGGTGACGCGCTATCAGTTCGACGAGGAGCGCCGCATGCAGTCGGCCAGCTTCGCCCGGCGCGCGCAGTTTCAGGGTGATCATTGGCAGCTCGAAGATGTCGCCACCACGCGTTTTGGCGAGCGCAGCAGTGAGGTGGTCAAGTTGCCGACCGAGCGCTGGGATATCGAACTCGAGCCGCAGTTGCTCGGCACCGTGGTGCTGGAGCCTGAGGCGCTGTCGATTACCGGGCTGTGGCGTTACATCCAGTACCTGAGCGAGCAGGGGTTGAACAACGGGCAGTACTGGCTGGCATTCTGGACCAAGATCCTGCAGCCGGTGGTGACCGCAGCCCTGGTGGTGATGGCGATTTCCTTCATCTTCGGCCCGCTGCGTTCGGTCACCCTGGGCCAGCGCGTGTTTACCGGGGTGCTGGTGGGCTTCGTGTTCCGTATCGCTCAGGATCTGCTGGGGCCGTCGAGCCTGGTGTTCGGCTTCTCGCCTCTGGTCGCCGTGCTGCTGCCGGCTGCGCTTTGCGCGCTGGCCGGTGCCTGGCTGTTGCGTCGAGCCGGATAGGGCGCAGTGGCGGTACTGAAAAGCCGGCTTTTGCCGGCTTTTTCATGCCTGTTATTTCTTGTGTGCGTTCTTTGGCAGTTGCACGATGCAGCTGTCGGAGTATATGTCGTGCCAGCTGCGCTTCTGCTTGTCCCAGAGAATCCAGAGAAAGCCGAGGCCCACGAACAGCCAGGAGCCGATCGCCACGACGAAGCGCAGCAGCGCCTGCCAGAGATCGAGCGCGCGACCGTCGGCGTTCTGCACGCGCAGGCCCCAGGCCTGCATACCAAGGGTCTGGCCATTGTGGGTCCAGAACTTGGCGAAGAAGGCGAACAGGCTCAGTAATACAAGGCTGGCCAGGATCGGGTCACGGTCCAGTTGGCCGGCCTGGGACATGGCCATTAGCGTCTCGCCACCATAAATCAGGCGCAGCACGCCCTGTTGGTAGATCAGGGTGACGACCATGACCAGGGCCACGCAGAGTAAAAAGTCATAGAACAGGGCAGCAAGGCGGCGGATCAGGCCGGCGGCGGGGTAGTTGCCCTGCGGGCTCAGCAAGTGGTTGGACATGGTCAGGCTCGTATGGCAGTTGCGGCGGGCTCACAGGGTAGCCGGGTCGGGGCATAAAAAAACCCCTGATGTCACCATCAGGGGTTTTCAGTGCGGCAGGATTACTCCTGGATTTGCACTTCGTCAGCCTGCATGCCTTTTTGCCCTTGCACCGCGATAAAGCTGACTTTCTGGCCTTCTTTCAGGCTCTTGAAGCCGTTGCCTTGGATCGCGCGGAAGTGCACGAACAGATCCGGACCGCTTTCAGGCGTGATAAAACCAAAACCTTTTTCGTCGTTAAACCACTTGACGGTACCGCTCTGACGATTCGACATGTCTGAATTTCCTTGGAACTTGAGTTAATGACAGCCTCCATCCGAATAACGGAGGGCTGAAACTGGTTGCAAGGAGTAATAGAAGTCGAGCGGGATGTAGCGGATCTGAAGATCTACTGCACCAGGTCACGATTCACGGCGACCCATGCAAACACAGTTGGCCGAACTCTACGCCAACTCAAAGGCAAATGCCAACCCCTGCCAGGCCGCGCTGTAGCATGGCTGATATGGGTTGTTTCGGAGAGGTTTGCGACAACTCGAGGGTTGTCTGCTAGCCGCTGGCGTGGATGCCAGCCTGGCTGATGAGAATGGTGCCCCGGGGGAGACTCGAACTCCCACTTCTTTCGAAAACGGATTTTGAATCCGCCGCGTCTACCGGTTCCGCCACCGGGGCACAATGGCGGCGCAGTATAGGGATGGTATTGAGGTTGGTCAATCCACTTGCGTGGTCAGCGTGCAGCATTTCCGGTAAGCTCTTGCACCCTTGCTGAATGACCCCTTATAGCCATCATGCGTGTTGCCGATTTTCACTTCGAGCTGCCTGACGCTCTTATCGCTCGTTACCCGCTGGCTGAGCGGCGCGCCAGTCGCCTGCTGGTGCTTGACGGGCCTACGGGTGCGCTCGCCCACCGTCAGTTCAGCGATTTGCTGGAGTACCTGCGTCCGGGCGATTTGATGGTGTTCAACAACACCCGGGTGATTCCGGCGCGGTTATTTGGGCAGAAGGCCAGCGGCGGCAAGCTGGAAGTTCTGGTTGAGCGGATGCTCGATAGCTATCGCGTACTCGCCCATGTTCGCGCGAGCAAGTCGCCCAAACCGGGTTCGATGATTCTTATCGATGGCGGTGGCGAGGCCGAGATGGTCGCCCGGCATGATGCGCTGTTCGAGCTGCGCTTCAGCGAAGAGGTTCTGCCGCTGCTTGAGCGTGTCGGCCATATGCCGCTGCCTCCTTATATAGACCGGGCCGATGACAGCGCCGACCGCGAGCGTTACCAGACGGTCTACGCCGAGCGCGCGGGTGCGGTTGCCGCGCCCACTGCCGGGTTGCATTTCGATCAGGCGCTGCTCGCGGCTATTGCCGAGATGGGCGTGGCCACGGCGTTCGTGACTCTGCATGTGGGGGCAGGCACTTTTCAGCCGGTACGCGTCGAGCGCATTGAGGACCACCACATGCACAGCGAGTGGCTGGAGGTCGATCAAGCCGTGGTCGATGCCGTCGCAGCTTGCCGCGCACGCGGTGGTCGGGTGATTGCCGTGGGTACCACCAGTGTGCGCTCGCTGGAAAGTGCGGCGCGCAGCGGTGAGCTGCAGGCGTTCAGTGGCGACACCGATATCTTTATCTATCCAGGACGTCCGCTGCATGTGGTCGATGCTCTGGTCACCAATTTTCACTTGCCTGAGTCGACCCTGCTGATGCTGGTGTCGGCGTTCGCCGGGTACCCCGAAACCATGGCGGCCTACCAGGCAGCGGTGGCCGAGGGCTATCGCTTCTTCAGTTATGGCGATGCCATGTTTATTACCCGCAACCCCGCGCCCCGCGGTCCCGAGGATGTTCTATGACGCGCACCTGCCGCATGTCTTTCGAGTTGTTGGCCACCGACGGTAAGGCGCGCCGTGGGCGTGTGACCTTCCCGCGTGGTGTGGTCGAGACGCCGGCTTTTATGCCGGTCGGCACCTATGGCACGGTCAAGGGCATGCTGCCGCGCGATATCGAGGCGACGGGCGCGCAGATTATCCTCGGCAATACCTTTCACCTGTGGCTGCGTCCGGGCACTGAGGTCATCAAGAAGCATGGTGATCTGCACGATTTCATGCAGTGGCAGGGGCCGATCCTCACTGACTCCGGTGGCTTCCAGGTGTTCAGCCTGGGCGCCATGCGCAAGATCAAGGAGGAGGGCGTGTACTTCGCCTCGCCGGTGGATGGCGCCAAGGTGTTTATGGGGCCGGAAGAGTCGATGCAGGTGCAGCGTGACCTGGGTTCGGACATCGTAATGATCTTCGACGAATGCACCCCCTATCCGGCTGAGTTCGATGTGGCCAAACGCTCCATGGAGCTGTCCCTGCGTTGGGCCAAGCGCTCCAAGGAAGCCCATGGCGACAGCACGGCTGCGCTGTTCGGCATCGTCCAGGGCGGCATGTACGAAGAGCTGCGCAAGGTCTCTCTGGATGGGCTGGAGCAGATCGGTTTCGACGGTTATGCCATTGGCGGCCTGTCGGTCGGTGAGCCGAAAGACGAGATGATCAAGGTCCTGGATTACCTGCCTGCCCAGTTGCCGGCCGACAAGCCGCGCTACCTGATGGGGGTGGGCAAGCCGGAGGATCTGGTCGAAGGTGTGCGCCGCGGCGTGGACATGTTCGACTGCGTGATGCCGACGCGCAATGCGCGCAACGGCCATCTATTCGTGGAAACCGGCGTGCTGAAGATCCGCAACGCCTTCCATCGCCATGACGACTCACCCCTGGATTCGACCTGCGACTGTTACACCTGTAAACACTTCTCGCGGGCGTATCTTCATCACCTCGACAAGTGCGGTGAAATGTTGGGCAGTATGCTCAATACAATCCACAACTTACGCCACTATCAGCGCCTGATGGCTGGTTTGCGTGAGGCTATTCAACAGGGTACATTGGCCGCCTTTGTCGACGCCTTCTACGCCCGGCGGGGCCTGCCAGTGCCGCCGCTGGACTGATGACAGACCTTTTTCTGATCCCCCTTTTTACAGGAGTGCTACATGAACTTTTTGATCCCTGCTGCATACGCTGATGGCGCTGTTCCGGCCGGCCCGGCTGGTTCCGGTTTTGAGTGGGTTTTCCTGCTCGGCTTCCTGGTCATCTTCTACCTGATGATCTGGCGTCCCCAGGCCAAGCGCGCCAAAGAGCACAAGAACCTGCTCGGCAACCTGCAAAAGGGTGACGAAGTGGTGACCAGCGGCGGTATCGCCGGCAAGGTCAACAAGGTTACTGATGACTTTGTTGTGATCGAAGTGTCCGAGACCGTCGAGCTGAAGATCCAGAAAGTAGCCATCGCGGCGACCCTGCCCAAAGGCACGCTGAAAGCTATCTAAGCTGCACACTTTCACCATTCGACGGGGCGCTTCAGGCGCCCCGCGTCATAACGGGCGGCGTCATGCTCAATAGATTCCCACTCTGGAAATACCTGCTGATCCTGGCTGTGCTGGCGATCGGCTTCATTTATTCAGCGCCTAACCTCTATCCGGATGATCCGGCAATCCAGATCAGCGGCACCAGCAGCGCCAAGCTGATCGAACAGGCCGATCTGGCGCGCGCGAGCCGTGCGCTGAGCGAAGCCGGTATCGAGGTCAAAGGTCAGGAAGTGGCTGAAGCGGGCCGCGGTGGCCTGTTGCGCCTGACCAATGCCGAAGACCAGTTGCCGGCCAAGGATGTGGTGCGCAAAGCGTTGGGCGACGATTACGTTGTCGCGCTGAACCTGGCGCAGACCACGCCTGACTGGTTGCGCAGCATTGGTGCCAGCCCGATGAAGCTGGGTCTGGATCTCTCCGGTGGTGTGCACTTCCTGCTGGAAGTCGACATGGAGAAAGCCCTCGAAGCTCGTCGTAAGGTTTACGAAGGCGAGGTCAAGAGCCTGCTGCGCAAGGAGCGTGTGCGCTACCGCAGCCTGCCTGAACTCAATGGCGCGATTCAGCTCGGCTTTGTCGACGCCGATAGTCTGGAGAAGGCGCAGAGCCTGATCCGCAAAGACTTCACCGATTTCGAAATGACCGCTGCCGAGCGCGGTGGTCAGCAGGTTCTGCGTCTGGCTCTGACCCAGGCCAAGCTGGCAGAGATTCGCGAATACTCGATCCGCCAGAACCTCACCACAGTACGCAACCGGGTCAACGAGCTGGGCGTGGCCGAGCCGCTGGTCCAGCGCCAGGGCGCCAACCGTATCGTCGTCGAGCTGCCGGGTGTACAGGATACCGCTGAAGCCAAGCGTATTCTCGGCAAGACCGCCAACCTGGAGTTCCGTCTGGCCGCAGGCCCGGATGCTTCGCGTGCCTCGACCGAGGCTTTCGAGTTTCGTGAAGAGGGTCGCCCGCCGGCGCAGCTTGAGCGTGAGCTGATCATCACTGGTGACCAGGTGACCGATGCCCAGGCCAGTTTCGATGAGAATGGCCGGCCGCAGGTCAATATTCGTCTCGATGGCCATGGCGGCGACCTGATGAACCGCGCCACCCGCAATAACGTCGGGCGCAGCATGGCGGTGATCTTCATCGAGCAGAAGCCAAGCACGCGTTACACGCGTGAGCTGGTCGATGGCGTCGAGCAGGAAGTAGCGGTGCCGGTGTTCACCGAAGAGAAGCGCATCATCAGCCTGGCAACCATCCAGTCGCCGCTCGGCAGCCAGTTCCGTATTACCGGCCTGAATGGTCCGGGCGAGTCGAGTGAACTGGCTCTGCTGCTGCGTGCTGGTGGCCTGGCTGCGCCGATGTACTTCGCCGAAGAACGTACCATCGGCCCGAGCCTGGGCGCTGACAACATCACCAAGGGTGTCAGTGCTTCGTTGTGGGGCATGCTGTTCGTGTCGCTGTTCATCATTGCCATCTACCGTTTCTTCGGTGTGCTGGCAACGGTGGCTCTGGCGCTGAACATGGTCATGCTGCTGGCGTTGATGTCGCTGCTGAGTGCGACCCTGACCCTACCGGGTATCGCCGGTATCGTGCTGACCATGGGTATGGCGGTGGACGCCAACGTGCTGATCTTCTCGCGGATTCGTGAGGAAATTGCCAATGGGTTGTCGGTGCAGCGCGCGATCCATGAGGGCTTTGACCGGGCGTTCTCGGCGATTATCGACGCCAACCTGACCACACTGCTGGTCGGCGGCATTCTGTTCGCCATGGGCACCGGGCCGGTCAAGGGCTTTGCTGTGACACTGTCGCTGGGCATCCTGACATCAATGTTCACCGCGATTCTGGTGACGCGTGCCATGGTCAACCTGATCTACGGCGGCCGTGACTTCAAGAAGTTGTGGATTTAAGGGGCTGACATGAACCGTACGATCAATTTCATGGGCGTGCGCAATCTTGCGTTCGCCATGACCGTGGTCCTGACGCTGGTGGCCATTGCTGCCGTCGCGTTCAAGGGCCTGAATTTCGGCCTCGACTTTACTGGCGGTACGCAGATCGAGCTGGGCTATGAGCAGCCTGCAGACCTGGGCAAAGTGCGCGCACAACTGGCCGAAGGTGGCTTTGGCGATGCCATCGTGCAGAGCTTCGGTGCGACTACCGATGTGGTGGTGCGCATGCAGGGCGATGATCCTGAGCTGGGCAACAAGGTCGCGGCCGTGTTGCAGCAGGGTGGTGATCAGCTGCAGGTGAAGAAAGTCGAGTTCGTCGGCCCGCAAGTCGGTGAAGAGCTGCGTGACCAGGGCGGCCTCGGCATGCTGCTGGCTCTGGGCGGCATCATGCTGTACCTGGCCTTCCGCTTTCAGTGGAAGTTCGCGCTGGGTGCCATCGTCTCGCTGGTGCATGACGTCATCGTCACGCTGGGTGTACTGGCGTTGTTCCAGATCACCTTCGACCTGACAGTGCTGGCTGCGCTGCTGGCGATCATCGGCTACTCGCTGAACGACACCATCGTGGTCTTCGACCGCGTACGTGAGAACTTCCGCGTGCTGCGCAAGGCGACGCTGATCGAGAACATCAACATCTCGACCACCCAGACCCTGCTGCGCACCCTGGCCACCTCTATCTCCACGCTGTTGGCGATTGGTGCGCTGCTGATGTTTGCCGGCGATAACCTGTTCGGTTTCTCCTTTGCGTTGTTCATTGGTGTGTTCGCTGGTACCTACTCGTCGGTGTATATCGCCAACGTGGTGCTGATCTGGCTGAACCTGAGTGTCGATGACCTGATTCCGCCGGTGGCGACAGAAGAAGTCGACGAGCGGCCCTGAGTGCTTTTGGCTCTGCAGGTTCAGGCAAATTCACGTCTGGCTGAACTTGCAGCGCCTTAACCCTGTCCAAGGCTGGGTATAAGGCGAAAAGCCGATAAAAGAGAGTCAGGAGTTAGCTATGAACAAGTCTTTGCTGGTGGGTGCGGTACTGGGTGCTGTCGGTGTAACCGCCGGTGGTGCTGTTGCCACTTACAGCCTGGTGGGTGGTCCGGATTACGCCGAGGTGCTTGCGGTGGAGCCGATCAACGAAACCATCCGTACACCCCGTGAGGTGTGCAAGGACGTCGCGGTAACGCGCCAGAAGCCCGTGCAGGATCAGCACCGTATTGCGGGTACCGCCATTGGTGCAGTGGTTGGTGGCTTGCTCGGTAATCAGGTAGGCGGCGGTACCGGCAAGAAGATTGCTACGGTCGCAGGCGCTGTCGGCGGTGGTTATGCCGGTAATCAGGTGCAGGGCAACATGCAGGCAGGTGATACCTACACCACCACCGAAACTCGCTGCAGCACTGTGACTGATACCAGTGAAAAGCTGGTGGGTTACAACGTCAAATACGAGCTTGACGGCAAGGTCGGCCAGGTCCGTATGGAAAAAGACCCGGGCAGCCGTATTCCGGTCGAAGACGGCAAGCTGGTGTTGGCCACGCAATAAGCATTAGACAGATATGAAGAAGGCGCCTTAGTGGGCGCCTTTTTCATGGGCGTAAAAAAACCGGCTTAGTGCCGGTTTTCTACTTGCGGGTTAGCGCTTCAGCGAAGCCGACAGGTGCGGCTGGATCGCTGTGAGTACGGCTTTGAAGCACTTGGTGTTGCCGGCAACGATCTGGCCTTTCTCGAGGAATTCGTGGCCGCCGCTGAAGTCGCTGACCAGGCCGCCTGCTTCCTGAATCAGTAGTGCGCCTGCAGCCATGTCCCACTCCGACAGGCCGAACTCCCAGAACGCATCGAAGCGCCCGGCAGCAACGTAGGCCAGGTCCAGGCTCGCAGCGCCGGCGCGGCGCACGCCGGCGGTCTGACCAACCAGGCTGCGGAACATGTTCAGGTAGTTGTCCAGGTTGTCCAATTGGCTGTCGCGGAACGGGAAGCCGGTGCCCAGCAGGGCGCCTTCCAGGCTCTTGCGCGGGCTGACGCGCAGGCGGCGACCATTGAGGGCGGCGCCACGGCCGCGGCTGGCGGTGAATTCTTCCTGGCGCACTGGGTCGATGACCACGGCATGCTCCAGGCGACCACGGTATTTGCACGCCAGGCTCACAGCGAAGTGCGGTACACCGCGTACGAAGTTGGTGGTGCCATCCAGTGGGTCGATGATCCACAGGTAGTCGGCGCCTTCGCCGCTGCCGGGGATCAGACCGCCTTCCTCGCCCAGGAAACCGTGGGTCGGGTAGGCCTTGCGCAGCGCCTGGATGATCAACTGCTCGGCCGAGCGGTCGATTTCGGTCACGTAGTCTTTGGCATCTTTCTCGTCGACCGAGATGACGTCCAAGCGTTCGATCGAGCGGAAGATCATTTCACCGGCGCTACGGGCTGCGCGCAGCGCGATATTCAGCATGGGCTGCATGGATGTTCACCTGGGTCGTTAAAGAAAGCCGGCCATGTTAGCAGAAAAAATAGGGTCTGTTGCCGTTTCGTCGCGAGCCGCGTTGCCGCGCAAAATCTCGCCAGGCTAGGCGGAGGGCGCAGGTAATGGTTGTTCCCTTGCCAAGTCCTCCAACAACGCATGGCGAGATTTGGCGCGCAACCCGTAGGGTCGGGCCAGTTTTAGCGCGATGCAGCGTTTCTCGATGGCTCATTTAGCCCGCTAAACTTCGCATCTCGTGCCTTGCCTCGCGCTAAAACTGGCTCCGGCGCGGCTGCGAACGAAGCGGCAACAGACCCTCGGCAGATGAAGAGGTGTCTGCGCGTTGCATGGCATTGGTCCCGGTGCTTCTGTAAGATTTGACGCCCCTTCGCCAGACATGTGAGCGCCTGTTTTGCTGCAGAACATTCGAGTGGTTCTGGTCAACACCAGCCATCCCGGCAATATCGGGGGGGCCGCGCGCGCCATGAAAAACATGGGGCTGTCGCGCCTGGTCCTGGTCGATCCAATCGACTTTCCTAGCGACGAAGCCAATGCGCGGGCGTCTGGCGCCACCGATATCCTTGATTCTGCGCTGGTCGTTGCGACGCTGGAGGAGGCCTTGGTGGGCTGCAACCTGGTCGTTGGCACCAGTGCGCGGGATCGTCGTATTCCCTGGCCGATGCTCGATCCGCGCGAGTGCGGTAGCGCTGCCTGTGAGCAGGCGGCAATCGGTGGTGAGGTCGCGATGGTCTTCGGCCGTGAGTACGCGGGGCTGACCAATGAAGAGCTACAGCGCTGTCAGTACCATGTGCACATCCCGTCCGATCCGACGTTCAGCTCGCTGAATCTGGCAGCGGCGGTCCAGGTGCTTTGTTATGAAGTACGCATGGCCTGGCTGGCGGCCGAAGGTTTGCCGAGCAAGATGGCCAAGGTAGAGGGTACGACCGAGCTCAATAGCCAGCCGGCTACGGCGGATGAGCTGGAATCCTACTATGCACACCTGGAGGCGACGCTGGTTGAGATCGGCTTTCTCGACCCGGCCAAGCCACGTCATCTGATGAGTCGGCTACGGCGCCTGTATGGCCGTGCAGGCATCAGTAGACTGGAAATGAATATCCTGCGTGGCGTGCTGACGGAAACCTTGAAAGCGGCGCAGGGCAAGCATCACAAGCGGGGGCAGGGCGATGTTTGAACAAATGCGTGAAGACGTGCGAAGTGTATTTCATCGTGACCCGGCGGCGCGCAACACGCTCGAGGTGGTGACCTGCTATCCCGGTCTACATGCCGTCTGGCTGCACCGGGCGGCGCACGCGTTGTGGCAGCGCGAGTGGAAGTGGCTGGCGCGAGTGGTGTCGAACTTTGCACGCTGGATGACCGGTATCGAGATTCATCCGGGCGCGCGTATCGGTCGACGCTTTTTCATCGACCACGGCATGGGCATCGTCATCGGGGAAACCGCCGAGATCGGCGATGACGTCACCCTCTATCAAGGGGTAACCCTGGGCGGAACGAGCTGGGATGCGGGTAAGCGCCACCCGACGCTGGAAGATGGGGTGGTGGTCGGCGCTGGTGCCAAGGTGCTGGGGCCTTTCACGGTGGGTGCTGGTGCGAAG
This sequence comes from Gammaproteobacteria bacterium, assembly GCA_018826895.1. Classification (GTDB taxonomy): domain Bacteria; phylum Pseudomonadota; class Gammaproteobacteria; order Pseudomonadales; family Pseudomonadaceae; genus Aquipseudomonas. The sequence goes on along the minus strand of JAHJYA010000004.1, from coordinate 47,677 downwards.
ATTGGCTCCAATGCCGTGGTGACCAAGGCTGTGCCGGCGGGCGCCACGGCGGTCGGTATCCCGGCGCGCATTATCGTGCCGCTGAATGACGAGCAGGCCGAGCGGCGTCAGGCCATGGCCAGCAAACTGGGGTTCGACGCTTACGGCGTTGGCCAGGACATGCCGGACCCGGTGGCGCGGGCGATTGGTCAGTTGCTCGATCATCTGCATGCCGTCGATGGGCGTCTGGAAGGCATGTGCAAGGCCTTGCAGGGGTTGGGCAGCGACTATTGCGCAAAGGACTTGCCGGCCCTGCGCGACGAGGACTTCGCCGGGGTCTGCCGTGACCCCGGTGAGGCGCCGCGCGCCTGATGCAAGGGGCGCGGCGGTTTGCTATCCTATGCGCCCTTCACAGCTGCTAAACCCGACTAAAACTATCGGGCTTATAGTTGACTTAAATACTCGGGAATTGCATACTCGCGTTACATTGTGATTCCGTGGTTACCCTCCGATGCGACTGACTACTAAAGGCCGATACGCCGTCACTGCCATGCTGGATCTGGCGTTGCACGCGCAGCATGGGCCGGTTTCCCTCGCCGATATCTCTGAGCGTCAGGGCATTTCCCTTTCGTATCTGGAGCAGCTGTTCGCCAAGCTGCGCCGCGGCAATCTGGTTTCCAGTGTGCGTGGTCCGGGTGGTGGTTATCAGCTGTCGCGGGCCATGCAGGGGATTCAGGTAGCCGAGGTGATCGACGCGGTCAACGAGTCGGTCGATGCCACGCGCTGCCAGGGGCAGGGTGATTGCCATGCTGGCGACACCTGTCTGACTCATCACCTGTGGTGTGACCTCAGTCAGCAGATTCATGAGTTTCTCAGCGGCATCAGTCTGGCCGATCTGGTCACTCGCCGCGAAGTACAAGAAGTCGCCCAGCGCCAGGATCAGCGCCGTTGCAACGGCAGGACGCCGCAGCTGGACAAGATACAAGCGTCTGTCGTCGATTGATGGCAGAGGCAGGCCTGCCGTGGCCCGACCTGATAGGAGAGAACTGATGAAATTGCCTATTTACCTTGATTACTCCGCGACCACGCCGGTCGATCCGCGCGTTGCGCAAAAAATGAGCGACTGCCTGCTGGTCGACGGTAACTTCGGTAACCCGGCATCGCGCTCCCATGTGTTTGGCTGGAAAGCCGAAGAAGCGGTGGAGAATGCCCGTCGCCAGGTGGCCGAGCTGGTCAATGCCGACCCGCGTGAGATTGTTTGGACCTCGGGTGCGACCGAGTCGAACAATCTGGCAATCAAGGGTATTGCGCACTTCTACAGCAGCAAGGGCAAGCACATCATTACCTCGAAGATCGAGCACAAGGCGGTGTTGGACACCACCCGCCAACTCGAGCGTGAAGGGTTTGAAGTGACCTATATCGAGCCCGGCGAAGATGGCCTGGTTACTCCAGCCATGGTCGAGGCGGCGCTGCGCGAAGACACCATTCTGGTGTCGCTGATGCACGTGAATAACGAGGTCGGCACGATCAATGACATTGGCGCAATCGGTGAGTTGACCCGCTCGCGCGGCATCTTCCTGCATGTCGATGCGGCCCAGTCGACCGGCAAGGTGGAAATCGACCTGGAGAAGCTCAAGGTCGACCTGATGTCCTTCTCTGCACACAAGACCTACGGTCCGAAAGGCGTTGGCGCGCTTTACGTGCGTCGCAAGCCGCGCGTCCGTCTGGAAGCGCAGACCCATGGTGGCGGTCACGAGCGCGGCATGCGCTCCGGCACCCTGGCCACCCACCAGTGCGTCGGCATGGGTGAGGCATTCCGTATCGCCAAGGAAGAAATGGCCCAGGAGAACCTGCGTATTCTGGCGCTGCGCGATCGTTTCTTTAAACAAGTTGATGGCCTGGAAGAGCTGTACGTCAACGGCAGCATGACTGCTCGTGTGCCGCACAACCTCAACCTGAGTTTCAACTACGTTGAGGGTGAGTCGCTGATCATGGCGCTCAAAGACCTCGCGGTTTCGTCCGGCTCGGCCTGTACCTCGGCCTCGCTAGAGCCGTCCTATGTGTTGCGTGCCCTGGGCCGCAATGACGAGCTGGCACACAGTTCTATCCGCTTTACCTTCGGCCGCTTCACCACTGATGAAGAGGTCGATTATGCCGCGCAGAAAGTGTGCGAGGCAGTCACCAAGCTGCGCGAGTTGTCGCCGCTTTGGGATATGTACAAAGACGGCGTCGACATCTCCAAGATCGAGTGGGCGGCGCACTAAGTAGTCGCCGAGCAAGAGCGACTCTCTGATGAGGAAGGAATACCAACATGGCTTACAGTGAAAAGGTCATCGACCACTACGAGAACCCGCGCAACGTCGGCAAGATGGATGCTGAGGACCCGAATGTCGGGACCGGCATGGTCGGTGCGCCGGCCTGTGGCGACGTGATGCGTCTGCAGATCAAGGTCAACGAGCAGGGCGTGATTGAAGATGCCAAGTTCAAGACCTACGGCTGTGGTTCGGCCATCGCCTCCAGCTCCCTCGCCACTGAGTGGATGAAGGGCAAGACGCTGGATGAGGCCGAAACCATCAAGAACACTCAGCTCGCCGAAGAGCTGGCGTTGCCGCCGGTGAAAATTCACTGCTCCGTGCTCGCCGAGGACGCCATCAAAGCGGCCGTGCGCGATTACAAGCAGAAGAAAGGTTTGGTTTAAAGGAGGTTTCGATGGCGATCAGCATGACTGAAGCGGCCGCCCAGCACGTGCGGCGTTCGCTCGATGGGCGCGGCAAGGGCGAGGGCATTCGCCTTGGCGTGCGGACCACGGGCTGTTCGGGCCTGGCCTATGTACTGGAATTCGTCGACGAGACCGCCAGTGAAGACCAGGTGTTCGAGAGCCACGGGGTCAAGGTGATCATCGATCCCAAGAGCCTGGTGTACCTGGACGGTACCGAGCTGGACTTCGTCAAGGAAGGCTTGAACGAAGGCTTCAAGTTCAACAACCCCAACGTGCGCGGCGAATGCGGCTGCGGCGAAAGCTTCAATATCTGAGGCGCGTGTGGGAAGTCCTTGTCACTTTGCTCTGTTTGATCTGCAGCCGAGCTTCCGTCTGGACCTCGACCAGCTTGCCGTGCGTTACCGCGAACTGGCGCGTGCCGTTCATCCGGATCGCTTTGCCGATGCCTCTGAGCGCGAGCAGCGCCTGGCGCTCGAACAGTCGGCCTCGCTGAATCAGGCCTACAGCACGCTGAAGAGTGCGCCGCAGCGCGCGCGCTACCTGCTGACCCTGCGCGGGCCGGAGTTGCCGTTGGAAGTGACGGTGCAGGACCCCGAGTTCCTGATGCAGCAAATGCAGTGGCGCGAAGAGCTCGAAGACTTGCAGGACAGTGCAGATCTGGCAGGTGTGGCCTCGTTCAAGCGTCGCCTGAAAAGCGCCGAGCAGGCGTTGAGCGAGGCATTTGCCGAGTGCTGGGATGAGCCGGCACAGCGTGAACAGGCCGAACGCCTGATGCGCCGCATGCAGTTTCTCGACAAGTTGTCCCAAGAGGTGCGTCAGCTCGAAGAGCGCCTCGACGATTAATGCCGGTGTGCCCGTGAAGCATGCCCGCCAGCCTATAAGCACTGATGACCATGGCCTTACTGCAGATCGCTGAACCCGGCCAGAGCCCCCAGCCACACCAGCGTCGTCTGGCCGTGGGGATCGACCTGGGCACCACCAATTCGCTGGTCGCTGCCATGCGCAGCGGCCTCTGTGAGCCTATTTCCGATGAGCAGGGGCAGGTCATCCTGCCGTCCGCCGTGCGCTATCACGCCGACCGCATTGAAGTGGGAGCGCAGGCCAAGGCTGAGGCCTCGCGCGATCCGCTGAATACTGTGCTGTCGGTCAAGCGTCTGATGGGGCGTGGCCTGGCGGACGTCAAGCAATTGGGTGATCAACTGCCCTATCGCTTTGTCGAGGGCGAGTCGCACATGCCGTTTATTGCCACCGCCCAGGGCCCGAAAAGCCCGGTGGAAGTGTCGGCCGATATTCTCAAGGTGCTGCGCCAGCGCGCCGAGACGGCGCTGGGTGGCGAGTTGGTTGGTGCGGTGATCACTGTGCCGGCCTACTTCGATGACTCCCAGCGCCAGGCCACTAAAGACGCCGCGCGTCTGGCTGGCCTGACTGTTCTGCGTCTGCTTAACGAACCCACTGCAGCAGCGGTCGCTTATGGTCTCGATCAGCACGCCGAGGGCGTGGTGGCGATCTATGACCTGGGCGGCGGGACCTTCGATATTTCCATTCTGCGCCTCACTGGCGGCGTGTTCGAGGTACTGGCCACCGGTGGCGATAGCGCCCTGGGTGGTGACGATTTCGATCACGCGATCGCCGGCTGGATCGTCGAGCAGGCAGGTTTGTCTGCCGATCTCGATCCTGGTGAGCAGCGCCGTCTGTTGCAGGCTGCCTGCGATGCCAAGGAGCAGCTCAGCAGCGCGGACGTCGCGCAGCTGGTTTATGGCGAGTGGCAGGGCGCGCTGAGCCGTGCCCAGTTCGATGCGCTGATCGAGCCGATGCTGGCGCGCAGCCTCAAGGCTTGCCGTCGCGCTACCCGTGATGCCGGTATCGAGCTTGATGAGGTCGAAGCGGTGGTCATGGTCGGCGGCTCCACCCGTGTACCGCGTGTGCGTCAGGCGGTGGCCGAGCTGTTCGGGCGCGAGCCGCTGACCGATATCGACCCGGATCAAGTGGTGGCCATTGGTGCTGCGATCCAGGCTGATGCCCTGGCAGGTAACAAGCGCGCCGATGGCGAAGAGCTGTTGCTGCTCGATGTGATTCCGTTGTCGCTTGGCCTGGAAACTATGGGCGGGCTGATGGAGAAAGTGATTCCGCGCAATACCACGATCCCGGTGGCGCGCGCCCAGGAGTTCACCACCTACAAAGACGGCCAGTCGGCCATGATGATTCACGTGCTGCAGGGCGAGCGCGAGCTGATCAGCGATTGCCGTTCTCTGGCGCGCTTCGAGCTGCGCGGCATTCCGCCGATGGTCGCCGGGGCGGCGAAGATTCGTGTGACCTTCCAGGTCGATGCCGATGGCCTGCTCAGTGTCTCGGCCCGCGAGCTAGCTTCGGGCGTCGAATCAAGCATTCAGGTCAAGCCGTCCTACGGGCTGACCGATGGCGAGATTACCCGCATGTTGCAGGACTCTTTCCAGAACGCCAGCGATGACAAGGTTCGGCGCGTGCTGCGCGAGCAGCAGGTCGATGCCCAGCGCCTGCTCGAGGCGGTCGAGGCCGCCCTGGAAGCTGATGGTCAGCGCCTGCTCGATGATGAAGAGCGTCTCGCCATCGCGGCGCAGATGGAGCAGTTGCGCGAACTGATGGCCGGCAGCGATGGCCTGGCCATCGAACAGCAGACCAAACGCCTGACTCAGGTCACCGACGCCTTCGCTGCGCGGCGCCTGGACGCTACGGTCAAAGCCGCCCTGGCGGGCCGTAGTCTTAACGAGATTGAGGAATAAGCATGCCGCAGATCATTTTCCTGCCCCACGCGGTGTTGTGTCCGGAGGGTTTGGTCGTTGATGTTGAGCCGGGTACGTCGATTCTCGACGTGGCCCATGAGCACCACATCGAGATCGAAAGCGCCTGCGGCGGTGTCTGTGCCTGCACCACCTGCCACTGTGTGATCCGCGAAGGCTTCGAGTCGCTGAATGAAGCGGACGAGCTGGAAGAGGACATGCTCGACAAGGCGTGGGGCTTGGAGGCGCAGTCGCGTCTGTCGTGCCAGGCGATTGTGGGTAACGAAGACCTGACGGTCGAAATCCCCAAGTATTCGCTGAATCACGCTGCCGAAGCGCCGCACTGATCCTGGAGTTGTCATGAGCCTGAAATGGACTGATGTGCTGGAAATTGCCATCCAGCTGGCCGAAAGCAAGCCGGATGTTGATCCGCGCTACATCAATTTTGTCGACCTGCATCGCTGGGTCGTGTCGCTTCCCGAGTTTGCCGATGACCCGCAACGTGCGGGGGAAAAGGTGCTCGAGGCGATCCAGGCGGCCTGGATCGAAGAAGCCGACTGACACTGCTTGGCACCGCGCTACGCATTTAACCGGAACCCGCGTATAATTCGCGGGTTTAATTTTTCGCTTTACTCAATTGTTTCTGGAGTTTCACATGGCTGTTCAACGTACCTTCTCTATCATCAAGCCCGACGCTGTTGCCAAGAACGTAATCGGCGAGATCGTTACTCGTTTCGAGAAAGCCGGCCTGCGCGTCGTTGCTTCGAAAATGGTGCAGCTGTCCGACCGCGAAGCCGCTGGCTTCTACGCTGAGCACAGCGAGCGCGGCTTCTTCAAAGACCTGGTGGCCTTCATGACCTCCGGTCCGGTCATCGTTCAGGTTCTCGAAGGTGAAGACGCTATCGCCAAAAACCGTGAGCTGATGGGCGCTACCAACCCGAAAGAAGCCGCTGCCGGCACCATCCGCGCTGATTTCGCCGTGTCCATCGACGAAAACGCCGTTCATGGTTCCGACTCCGAAGCTTCCGCTGCTCGCGAAATCGCTTACTTCTTCGCATCCACCGAAGTTTGCGCGCGCATTCGCTAAGGCGAATGGAGTGAGGGTGAAACCATGACCACAACGACCGGCAAGATCAATCTTCTGGGCTTGACCCAGGCAGAGATGGAGCAATTCTTCGACAGTATCGGGGAAAAGCGTTTCCGTGCCGGTCAGGTCATGAAGTGGATCCATCACTTTGGCGTCGATGATTTCGCCGCCATGACCAATGTCGGCAAGGCCTTGCGCGAAAAGCTCGAGGCCTCTGCCGAAATTCGCGGCCCGGAAGTGGTCAGCGAAGATATTTCTACCGATGGCACGCGCAAGTGGGTAGTGCGTGTGGCGTCGGGCAGCTGCGTCGAGACGGTGTACATTCCCCAAGGCTCGCGCGGTACCCTGTGTGTGTCCTCACAGGCTGGCTGTGCCCTGGACTGCAGTTTCTGCTCCACCGGCAAGCAAGGTTTCAACAGCGATTTGACCGCGGCCGAGATCATTGGCCAGGTGTGGATTGCCTGCAAATCCTTCGGCAGTGTCCCGGCGAAGATCGACCGTGCCGTCACCAACGTGGTGATGATGGGTATGGGCGAGCCGCTGCTGAATTTCGATAACGTGGTCGCCGCCATGAAGATCATGATGGATGACCTCGGTTATGGCATCTCTAAGCGCAAGGTGACCCTGTCTACCTCGGGCGTGGTGCCGATGATCGACAAGCTGGGTGAAGTCATCGACGTTTCCCTGGCGTTGTCGCTGCATGCGCCCAATGATGCGCTGCGCAATCAGTTGGTGCCGATCAACAAGAAATACCCGCTGGGAATGCTCCTGGCTGCCTGCAAGCGCTATGTAGCGCGGTTGGGTGAGAAGCGTGTGCTGACCATCGAGTACACCCTGCTTAAAGATGTCAACGACAAGGTCGAGCACGCCGAGGAGATGATTGCTCTGCTGGCCGATATGCCGTGCAAGATCAATCTGATCCCCTTCAATCCCTTCCCGCACTCGGGTTATGAACGGCCCAGTAACAATGCCATACGCCGTTTTCAGGACCTGCTGCACAAAGCCGGGCACAATGTCACCGTACGCACCACCCGCGGCGAGGATATTGACGCTGCCTGTGGTCAACTGGTCGGGCAGGTGATGGACCGCACGCGCCGCAGCGAGCGCTACATTGCCGTACGCCAGTTGAACAGTGAGGCTGAGACGCCGCTTTCTGCTGCAAATCGAACCTAGGGAGGATTTCCATGAGTGTGCGCCCAGCGCTGTTCTTGTTAGCCGCCAGCCTGCTGGCAGGCTGCGTATCGACGGGTGATGTCGATCCGATGAGAACCGAAAAAGGTCGCAACGAGGCACGTGATGCCTACATTCAGCTCGGTATCGGTTACATCCAGCAAGGCTCCAGCGAGCGCGCCAAGGTGCCCCTCAAAAGTGCGCTGGAGCTTGATCCCTCAAGTGCCGATGCTCACGCAGCGCTGGCGCTGGTGTTCCAGATTGAAATGGAGCCCAAGCTGGCTGACGAGCATTTTCTCAAGGCCCTGTCCCAGCGTCGTAACGACCCGCGTCTGTTGAACAACTACGGCAGTTTTCTGTTCGAACAGAAACGCTACAAGGAAGCTTACGAGCGCTATCAGCAGGCCGCTCAGGACACGCTTTACCCCGAGCGTTCGCGGATTTTCGAGAACCTCGGCATGACCGCCATGATGCTCAAGCAGCGTGAAGAGGCAAGAACCTATTTCCAGCGTTCGCTGCGTCTTAACAGCCGTCAGCCTCGGGCTCAGTTTGAGTTGGCAGTGATGGCCTACGAAGACAAAAACTATGTGGACGCCAAGCGCTATTACGATGCGTTCAGCAGCTTGAGCGAGCAGACCCCGGCCAGCCTGTTGCTGGGTACGCGTCTGGCGACGATCTTCGAAGATCGTGATCGCGCTGCCAGCCTGGGGCTGCAGTTGAGACGTCTTTATCCCGGTACGCCGGAGTATCAGCAATATTTGTCGGAGCAACGATGAAAGCGCAGCAACCCGAAGTAGTCGCCAGCGCGCGGATCAACCCGGGCGATGCCCTGCGCGAAGCCCGTGAACAGAAGGGCTGGAGCGTCGAGGATGTCGCCGCACGCCTGAATCTGACGAGCCAGCGCCTGACACAGATCGAGGCCGGTGCGTTCGACAAGCTGCCCGGCGTCACCTTTGCCCGTGGCTATGTCCGCGCGTACGGCAAGCTGCTGGGGCTCGACCAGGAACGCCTGGTGATCGATTTCGACCAATTCACCGGTACCGATTCGGTAGGCGCCAATGTGCACAGCCTGGGTCGCATCGAGGAGCCTGCCCGCTATTCGCAGCACATCCTGCGTGTGGTGAGTTTCCTGTTGCTGGCCGGTTTGGCCGCGCTTGGTTTCTATTGGTGGCAGCAGCAGGGCAGCTGGCAGGTCGAGAGCGCCGCGGTAGGCAGTGGCCATATCGTGGTCGACAGTGCCGATGGCACAACGCAGATTCACCCGCTTGATGAGCCCGAAGATCAGGCCGTGATTGCTGCCCAGGACAATGCCGAGTTGAGCCTGCCGATGGCGCCTTCTGCCGAGGAAGCCACCGGTGATGCGCCTGCCGAGGCTCCTGGTGATGCTCCCGCCGCTGCAGGCAGCGAAGCGCCTGTTGCCGAGGCTCCCGCCGTGCCGGCACCCGCGGCAGAGGCCGCCCCTGTCGCGCCAGCTAGCGAAGCTGCACCGGCTGTCGCCGCCGGTCAGGGACGCGTCAGCGTGGTGTTCACCGCAGACTGCTGGACCCAGGTTACCGACGCCGATGGCAAAGTTTTGTTTGGTGCGCTCAAGCGTGCCGGCGACAGCCTGGATGTGGTCGGCAAGGCGCCGCTGGAGTTGCGCCTGGGCTATGCCCGTGGTGCACAGGTCAGCTACAACGGCACGTCTGTCGACGTGTCGCCGTTCGTCTCGGGCGAAACCGCACGCCTGAAATTGGGGTTGTAAGCCATGCATTGCGAATCGCCGATCACGCGTCGCGTGTCGCGCAAGATCTGGGTCGGCTCAGTGCCGGTAGGTGGGGATGCCCCCATTGCCGTGCAGAGCATGACCAATACCGACACCAATGATGTGGCCGCGACCGTGGCCCAGGTGCGCCGTCTGCAGGATGCCGGCGCCGATATCGTGCGTATTTCGGTCCCCGACATGGACGCCGCCGAGGCGTTCGGACGGATCAAGCAGCAGGTCAGTGTGCCGCTGGTCGCCGACATCCACTTCGATTACCAGATCGCCCTGCGCGTGGCTGAGCTGGGTGTCGACTGCCTGCGTATCAACCCCGGCAATATCGGTCGCGAAGACCGGGTCAGGGCGGTGGTCGAGGCGGCGCGCGACAAAGGCATTCCGATTCGTATCGGGGTGAATGCCGGTTCCCTGGAAAAGGACCTGCAGAAGAAATACGGCGAGCCTACTCCCGAGGCGCTGGTGGAGTCCGCGTTGCGCCATGTCGAGCACCTGGACCGCCTGAACTTCCCTGACTTCAAGGTCAGCGTGAAAGCCTCGGACGTGTTCATGGCCGTTGCGGCCTACCGCCTGCTGGCCAAGCAGATCGAGCAGCCCCTGCACCTGGGTATCACCGAGGCGGGTGGTTTGCGCTCCGGTACGGTGAAGTCCGCCGTGGGCCTGGGTATGCTGCTGGCCGATGGCATTGGCGATACCATCCGCATCTCCCTGGCGGCCGATCCGGTCGAGGAGATCAAGGTTGGCTTCGACATTCTCAAGTCGCTGCGTCTGCGCTCGCGCGGGATCAACTTCATCGCCTGTCCGAGCTGCTCGCGGCAGAATTTCGACGTGGTCAAGACCATGAACGAGCTGGAACAGCGGGTCGAAGACCTGCTGGTGCCGCTCGATGTCGCGGTGATCGGTTGCGTGGTCAACGGTCCCGGCGAAGCCAAGGAGGCGCATATTGGCCTCACCGGGGGTTCGCCGAACAACCTGATCTACATCGACGGCAAGCCTGCACAAAAATTGAACAACCACAATCTGGTCGATGAGCTGGAAAAGCTGATCCGCGAGAAGGCCGCCGAGAAGGTCGCTGCCGACGCTGCCGTGATCGTACGCGGCTGACGCGCATCTGTAGCGCTAAGGAAATGAATTGAGCAAGCCCCTGCAAGCCATCCGTGGCATGAATGACATCCTCCCCGATCAGACGCCGCTTTGGCGCTACTTTGAGGGTCGCGTTGCCGGTCTGCTCGACGGTTACGGCTATCGCCAGATGCGCATGCCCATCGTCGAGTTCACCGAGCTGTTCAAGCGCTCGATCGGCGAGGTCACCGATATCGTCGAGAAGGAGATGTACACCTTCGAAGACCGCAATGGCGATTCCCTGACCCTGCGTCCCGAGGGCACCGCCGCCTGTGTGCGGGCGGTGCTCGAGCACGGCCTGAGCGGTGGCGGGCAGACCCAGAAACTCTGGTACATCGGCCCGATGTTCCGCCACGAACGTCCGCAGAAGGGGCGTTATCGGCAGTTCCACCAGATTGGTGTGGAAGTCTTCAATATCGACGGCCCGGACATCGATGCCGAGCTGATCGTGCTGACCTGGCGCCTGTGGGCGATGCTCGGCATCCGTGATGCGGTGACCCTGGAGCTCAACAGCCTTGGCACCAGTGCTGCCCGTGCGGTGTACCGCGATGCGCTAGTCGAGTTCCTCACCGCCCATGCCGATCAGCTTGACGAAGACAGCCAGCGCCGTATGGGCACTAATCCGCTGCGGGTACTCGACAGTAAAGCACCGCAAACCCAGGCGTTGCTGGTCAATGCACCTAAGCTTGCGGATTACCTGGATGAAGAGTCGCGGGTGCATTTTGAAGGCCTGAAGGCGCGTCTGGATGCGGCCGGTGTGCCTTATGTGATCAACCCCAAACTGGTCCGTGGCCTGGATTACTACAGCAAGACCGTGTTCGAGTGGGTCACCACCGAACTCGGTTCCCAGGGCACCGTGTGTGCCGGCGGGCGTTACGACGGCCTGGTCGAACAGATGGGTGGCAAGCCTACCGCTGGGGTCGGTTTTGCCATGGGTATCGAACGCCTCGTGCTGTTGATCGAAACCTTGGGTAAAGTGCCGGCAGAAATTGCCCGTCAGGTCGATTTTTACCTGTGCGCTCTGGGCGAGCCGGCCGAGTTGGCTGCCCTGGCATTGGCCGAGCGCCTGCGTGACGCCTTGCCGGCCTTGCGCCTGCAGGTCAACGCCGGTGCTGGAAGTTTCAAGAGCCAGTTGAAGAAGGCGGACAAGAGCGGCGCGCTCTACGCCCTGGTACTGGGTGAAGACGAACTGGCCCAGCAAGTGGTAGGTTGCAAGCCGCTGCGGGGCCAGGGAGAACAACAAAGCATCGCCTGGTCGGCATTGGCCGATCATCTGGCATCCTGCACCACGCAGGCTTAAGCGATTTAGCGAATAGGAGTATTGGGGTGGTTTCGCGTACCGATGATGAAGACCTGGCGGTAATCAAGGACTGGTGGCAGCGTAACGGCATGCCGCTGGTGATCGGCGTGGTGTTGGCGCTGGTGGGCGTATTCGGCTGGCAGGGCTGGCAGAAATATCAGAGCAACCAGGCCGAAGGCGCGTCGATCGTTTACCAGCAGTTGCTGGAAGCGGCCCTGGCGCCCAGTGGCCAGGCCGATACGGCTAAAGTGGTGGAGTTTGCCAACCAGCTGAAGAACGATTTCGGCGGCACCCAGTACGCCCAGTACGGCAGCCTGTTCGTGGCCAAGGTCGCGGTTGAGTCCGGCAAGCTGGACGATGCCGCCAGTGAGCTGCGCGCGATCGTCGACAAGCCTGCCGATGCCAACCTTGGTGAGCTGGCGCGTCAGCGTCTGGCCCGTGTTCTGGCTGCCCAGGACAAAGCCGACGAAGCACTCGCGCTGCTCGACGGCGATACTGAAAAGGCGTTCCTGGCCAGCCGTGAAGAACTCAAAGGTGACCTGCTGGTACAGAGCGGTCGCACCGATGACGCCCATGCTGCGTATGAAAAGGCCAAGGCTGCGTTGTCGGAAGACGCCGCGGTAGGCGCCCTGCAAATGAAGATCGACGACCTGGCGAAAGGGGATGCGTGACGTGATGCGTTGGAAGAATGCGGCACTGCTGGCCCTGGCCGTTCTGGTCGTGGGTTGCAGCAGCAATAGCAAGAAGGAACTGCCCCCGGCCGAACTGCCCGACTTCGAAGAAGAAGTGGTGCTGCAAAAGGAATGGAGTCGTTCGATTGGCGAAGGCCAGGGCGAGACATTCAATATGCTGGTCCCGGCAGTCGATGGCGAGCAGATCTTCGCTGCCGACGTGGAAGGCCTGGTTGTCGCCATGGATCGCATCACCGGCAAGGTCAACTGGAAAGAAGAACTCGATCTGCCAGTGTCCGGGGCTATCGGTGCAGGCTACGGCCTGGTACTGGTCGGCACCCTGAAGGGCGATGTGATCGCCCTGGATGCCTACAGCGGTGAAGAGAAGTGGCGTGCGCGGGTGACCAGTGAAGTGCTGGCGCCGCCAGCAGTGAATGGCGATATCGTGCTGGTGCAAACCCAGGATGATCGGCTGATCGCCCTGGATGCCAGCACCGGTAGCCAGCGCTGGATCTTCGAGAACACCCCGGCCGTGCTGACTCTGCGTGGCACCGGTAGCCCGGTGTTGACCAATCGTCTGGCCGTAGCCGGATTGTCGACTGGCAAGGTCATTGCCCTTGATGCGCAGCGCGGCATCCCAGTATGGGAGCAGCGTGTGGCCATCCCGCAAGGCCGTTCCGAACTGGATCGCGTGGTCGACATCGACGGCGGTCTGCTGCTGTCCGGCGGCACTCTGTATGCGGTCAGCTATCAGGGCCGTGTAGCGGCGCTGGACCTGGAAAGCGGGCGCATGCTGTGGCAGCGCGAAGCCTCCAGCTCGGTGGGCGTGGCCCAGGGTTTCGGCACCGTTTACGTCAATATGGCCAGCGGTACCGTTGAAGGTATCGACGAGCGTTCGGCGTCGGCATTGTGGAGCAACGATGCGCTGGCTCGTCGGCAACTGTCGGCACCAGAAGTATTCTCCAGCTACGTGGCCTTTGGCGATCTGGAGGGTTATCTGCACCTGATCAGCCAGGTAGACGGGCGTTTCGTCGGCCGTATCCGCATCGACAGCGATGGCCTGCGGGCTCGTCCGCTGGTGGTCGGTGACTGGCTGTATGCCTATGGCAACGGTGGCAACCTGGTCGCTCTGACGATCAAGTAAGCCGTTGCAGACCATTCGGCTAGGCTTCCCTCTGAAGAAAGCCTAGCCGAGTCGGTCGTGTGAATTCCGGCCGCTGCCCGTGCAGCGGCTTTTGTATTTATTGAAATAACGAAGTGGAGAGCCTAATGGTTCCCGTAATTGCCCTGGTGGGCCGCCCCAATGTCGGCAAGTCCACCCTCTTTAACCGCTTGACCAAAAGCCGCGACGCGATTGTCGGCGACCTGTCCGGTCTGACCCGTGATCGCCAATATGGTGAGGCCAAGTGGCAAGGGCGCACCTACATTGTCATCGACACCGGTGGCATTTCCGGTGACGAGGAGGGCATCGACGCAAAGATGGCCGAGCAGTCGCTGCAGGCCATCGAAGAAGCCGATGCTGTGCTGTTCCTGGTGGATGCGCGTGCGGGCCTGTCGGCGTCCGACCAGATGATTGGTGAGCACCTGCGCCGCCGCAACAAGCGCAGCTTTCTGGTGATCAACAAGGTCGATAACCTTGATCCCGATCTGGCGCGTGCCGAGTTCGCCAGCATGGGTATGGGCGAGTCCCTGGCCATTGCCGGCGCCCATGGCCGTGGCATCACCCAGATGCTTGAAGCGGTTCTTGGGGTATTCCCCAAGGATGCCACCGAGCCGGAAGAAGGCGAGGAAGAGGAAATCGTCCTCGAAGGTCAGGAAGCCAAGCGCATTCCCGGCCCGAGCGAGAAGGACGGCATCAAGCTGGCGATCATCGGCCGGCCCAACGTCGGCAAGTCGACCCTGGTCAATCGCATGCTCGGTGAAGAGCGGGTTATCGTCTATGACCAGGCCGGGACGACGCGCGACAGCATCTACATCCCGTTCGAGCGCGATGAAGAGAAGTACACCCTGATCGACACTGCCGGCGTGCGTCGCCGTGGCAAGATCTTCGAGGCGGTGGAAAAGTTCTCGGTGGTGAAAACCCTGCAGGCGATCCAGGACTCCAACGTCGTGGTGTTCGTCATGGACGCCCGTGAAGGCGTGGTTGACCATGACCTCAACCTGCTTGGCTTCGTCCTGGAAAGCGGTCGTGCTCTGGTCATCGCGCTGAACAAGTGGGATGGCATGGAGCCCAGCGAGCGCGACTACGTGAAGGTCGAGCTGCAGCGTCGGTTGTTCTTCGTCGACTTTGCCGACATTCACTTTATCTCGGCGCTGCACGGCACCGGCGTGGGCAACCTGTACAAGTCGGTGCAGGCCTCGTTCAAGTCGGCGATCACCCGCTGGCCGACCAACCGCCTCACGCAGATTCTCGAAGATGCGGTGAGCGACCACGCACCACCCATGGTCAACAACCGTCGCATCAAGCTGCGCTACGCCCACCTCGGTGGCGCCAACCCGCCGCTGATCGTGATCCACGGTAACCAGGTCGAGTCGGTGCCCAAGTCCTATATCCGTTACCTGGAAAACACTTACCGTCGGGTACTTAAGCTGGTCGGTACGCCTATCCGCATCGAGTTCAAGGGTGGTGAGAACCCGTATGAGGGCAACAAGAACACCCTCACGGATCGTCAGGTGAACAAGAAGCGCCGCCTGATGAGCCACCACAAGAAGGCCGAGAAGAAGCGCAAAGACAAGCGCTAAGGGTCTCCTGGCAGCATGAAAAAGGCACCTTCGGGTGCCTTTTGTGCATCTTGGGGATGGGCTATTCTGCGTGTTCGCCCCGTTCTACGGCCGCCCGCCGCGAATGCTTCGGCGCCCGCTGGTGACGCAACGCGTCGCTGCCCGATCCTTCGCCAGATGGCCAGACCCCGCGCTATGTTCGAGAGCAAACTCCCCACCGTAGGCACCACTATTTTCACCCGCATGTCGCAGCTGGCTGCCGAAACCGGTGCGCTGAACCTGTCCCAGGGTTTCCCGGATTTCGACGGGCCGCAGGCGCTGCGTGATGCCGTGGCGCAGCACGTAGCGGCCGGGCATAACCAGTACGCGCCCATGGCCGGGCTGCCTGCCCTGCGTGAGCAGGTCGCGGCGAAGATCGCGCGCAGCTATGGGCGCATGCTCAGCGCCGATCTGGAAATCACCATCACGCCCGGCGCGACGCAGGGCATTTTCTGTGCGATTCATGCGCTGATCCGCCCGGGTGACGAGGTGATCGTCTTCGATCCCTGCTACGACAGCTACGAGCCTGCGACGGTTCTGGCTGGCGGGCATTGCGTGCATGTGCCGCTGGCCTTGCCGGACTTTGCCATCGACTGGCAGCGCCTGAGCGATGCCATCAGCCCACGCACCCGGCTGATCGTTATCAACAGCCCGCACAACCCCAGCGGCGCACTGTTCAGCCGTGACGACCTGGATCGCCTCGCCGCGCTGATTCGCGGGCGGGACATCTATCTGCTCAGCGACGAGGTCTACGAGCACCTGGTTTTCGATGGGGCTCAGCACGCCAGCGTGCTTGCCCATGAGGAGCTGTACGCGCGGGCCTTTGTGGTCAGCTCGTTCGGCAAGACCTACCACGTTACCGGCTGGAAAACCGGTTATGTGGTGGCGCCACCAGCGCTGACCGCCGAGCTGCGCAAGGTGCACCAGTACGTCAGCTTCTGCTGTGTCACCCCGTTGCAATGGGCACTGGCCGATTACATGGCCGCGCACCCCGAGCACGTCAATGAGCTGCCGGCGTTCTACCAGGCCAAGCGCGACCTGTTCTGCCAGCAGCTGGCCGGCTCGCGCCTGCAGTTCACTCCCACCGCCGGCACCTACTTCCAGCTTGCAGACTACTCGGCGATTCGCGATGACCTGGACGATGTTGCCATGGCGGAGTGGCTGACCCGCGAGCATTGCGTGGCAAGCATTCCGGTGTCGGTGTTCTATCAAGAGCCGCCGGCCAATCTGCGTCTGATCCGCTTCTGTTTCGCCAAGCGTGAAGACACGCTGCGCCAGGCCGCCGAGAAGCTGTGCGCGATCTAACCCGATTCGCCCTACGGAGTTGTCATGAACGCTAAAGCCGATCTCGACATTGCCCTGGTGCAGACCACCCTGGCCTGGCAGGCGCCTGCTGCCAACCGCGAGCATTTTCAGGGGTTACTGGCGCAGGCTCGTGGCGCCGACCTGATCGTTCTGCCGGAAATGTTCAGCACCGGTTTTTCCATGGACTCGGCTGCCCTGGCCGAGCCGGAAGAGGGCCCGACCAGTCAGTGGTTGCGCGAACAGGCCCAGGCGCTGCAGGCGGTGGTCACTGGCAGCCTGATCATCCAGGCTGCCGATGGCAGCTACCGCAATCGTCTGCTCTGGGCGCGCCCGGATGGCTCCATGGCGCATTACGACAAGCGCCATCTGTTCCGTATGGCCGGCGAACACGAGCATTACAGTGCGGGCGATCAGCAGGTGCTGCTGGAGGTGAAGGGTTGGCGGGTGCGGCCGTTGATCTGCTACGACCTGCGCTTCCCGGTGTGGAGCCGTGATGCGCATACCACCGATCTGCTGCTGTACACCGCCAACTGGCCAGCGGCACGACGCAATCACTGGAACCGCCTGCTGCCGGCGCGGGCCATCGAAAACCTCTGCTACGTGGCAGCGGTGAACCGTGTCGGCGAAGACGGCAAGGGTCACGCCTACAGCGGCGACAGCCAGGTGCTGGACTTTCAGGGCGAGGCGCTGCTTGAGCCGGGTGCGGCCGATGGTGTATTCCGTGTGCGCCTGCAGGCCGCCGCGCTGGCGGCCTACCGGGAACGTTTTCCGGCGTATCAGGATGCCGATGCGTTCTCCCTGGCGAGTACATCCAGCGACCCCGCGTAACGGCCTGTGCCGGGTCGCTGGATGAGCGCTTAGCCGAGCGTCGGGTAGTCGGTATAGCCCTCGGCACCGCCGCCGTAGAAGGTCGCGGCATCTGGCGTATTCAGCGCCGCGCCTTGGGCGAAGCGCTCGACCAGGTCGGGGTTGGCGATATACGGACGACCGTAGGCCACCAGATCGGCCAGCCCTTCGGCAATCGCCTGCTCACCGCTTTCTGCGCTTTGGCCACCGGCCAGAATCAAGGTGCCGGTATACAGCGCGCGCAGGCTGCGCAGCAACTGATCGAAGCCCTTGAAACTGCCACCCAGCCAGTCCGGCCGGTTGACGTGCAGGTAGGCGAGGTTGCGGCTGTTCAACTGCTCGACTAGGTAGCTGAAGGTCTCCAGCGGGTTGGCGTCGTGCATGTCGCCGAAGGTGCCCATGGGCGAAATGCGTATGCCAACGCGACGGCTGTCACCGACGCTCGTGACCACTGCATCGACTACTTCCAGTACCAGGCGCGCGCGGTTCGCCGCGCTGCCGCCGTAGGCATCGTCACGTTGGTTGCTGTTGGAACAGAGAAATTGGTCCAGCAGGTAGCCATTGGCTGCGTGCACTTCGACCCCGTCAAAACCCGCGCGCATAGCATTGCGTGCGCCCTCCGCGTAGGCGCTAACCACTTCGGGCAACTCTGCCAGGTCCAGGGCGCGAGGCTTGGCCGTAGGTGCCTTGTGGTGACTGCCATCGGCTTCCTGCACGTAGCATTCGGCATTGGCCTGGATTGCCGAGGGCGCGACCGGGTCGGCTCCACCGGGCTGCAGCAAGGGGTGGGAGATCCGCCCGACGTGCCAGAGTTGCAGGTAGATGCGCCCACCGGCGCCATGCACCGCTTCGGTGACCTGACGCCAGCCGGCGACTTGGGCCTCGCTGTGAATGCCAGGCGTCCAGGCGTAGCCCTGGCCCTGGGGGCAAACCTGGGTGGCTTCGCTGATCAGTAATCCGGCGCTGGCGCGTTGTGCGTAATAGCTGGCGTTCAGGGCGTAGGGCAGGTTACCCGGCTGCTGGCTGCGCTGGCGGGTCAGGGGTGCCATGACCACGCGGTTGGGCAGCGTGAGCGGGCCGAGGGGCAGCGGAGCAAGCAAATGATCGGTAGACATGAAGCCTCCAGACAAGGATGCACTGGCCGAAATAGGCCATGGCGGTCATTATGGAGGTGGCTTCGTAAACAACAAGTACGTACGAGTCTGAACGTCACTTACCCTGAGGTAATACGATAATGAGCGAAATCACCCTCCAGCCTACTGAAGACAAACGTTTGGTGGCGGGGGACAAGGTCTACAACACCCCGGTCGAGGTCACGCTCGAGGTCATTGGGGGTAAGTGGAAGTCCGTACTGGTCTACCACCTGCTTTCTGGCGCGCTGCGGTTTTCCGAGCTCAAGCGGCGTGTGCCGGATATCACCGAAAAGATGCTGACCCAGCAGTTGCGCGAGCTGGAGCGTGCCGGGGTGATCAGTCGCAAGGTGTTTGCTGAAGTCCCACCACGGGTCGAGTACCGGGTGACAGACCATGGCGCGACACTCAAACCCGTGCTGGAAGCCATGTGCACCTGGGGCCGCAGCCACTGGCAGCAGCAGGGCTGAGCTAGGCGCAGAAAATGACGATGGCCGAGTGACCTACCTGCGATGGGATGTTGTGGTGTTGATGCGCGTGGGGATGCGGTTTAGCCGCAGCGCTTTTAGCATCTTCAAGATTTATCGCGAATAAAGGCTAGGCGCCCCCTTCGCTCCTACGGATAGAGGCGTGGGCACTCTCTAGACGCTCGTCCCGCTCCAGAATATCGGCCAGAAAAAACCCGCCGTAAGGCGGGTTTGATCAACGCTATGGATACCCTCAGGCAGCCTGTGCGTCGCTCTGCTTGAGCGCGCGGTTCAGGGCGCTGAACAGCGCACGGAAGCTTGCAGTGGTGATGTTCTCGTCGATACCCACGCCGTGCAGGGCACGTCCCCCGTCGACACGCAGCTCGATATAGGCCGCTGCCTTGGCGTTGGTGCCGGCGCCGATGGCGTGCTCGGAGTAGTCCATGATCTCTACCGCGACCGGCAGGCCGGCCACCAGGGCTTCCAGCGGGCCTTTGCCGATGCCGCGCCAGTGGTGGCTTTCACCCGCTTCGCTGACTTGCACATCGACCGCCGTAGTGCCGTTCTCTTCCTGCAGGCGGTGGCCTTTCAGGGCGTAGGGCGCGGTGGCTTGCAGGTACTCGCTTTCGAGCAGCTTGTAGATCTGTGCGGCGGTCATTTCCAGACCGAGGCGGTCGGTTTCCTTCTGCACCACTTGGCTGAACTCGATCTGCATGCGGCGTGGCAGATTTATGCCGTACTCCTGCTCCAGCAGGAAGGTGATACCGCCCTTGCCGGACTGGCTGTTGACGCGAATTACCGCCTCGTAATCGCGGCCAATGTCGGCCGGGTCGATTGGCAGGTAAGGCACTTCCCAGAGCGTACCGTCCTGGCGCTGGGCGAAGCCCTTGCGGATGGCGTCCTGGTGCGAGCCGGAGAAAGCGGTGTGGACCAAATCGCCGACATACGGATGGCGCGGGTGCACCGGGATCTGGTTGCAGTCTTCGACCACCTTGCGCACTGCGTCGATATCGGAGAAGTCCAGTTCCGGGTTGACGCCCTGGGTGTAGAGATTCAGTGCCAATGTCACCAGGCAGACGTTGCCGGTGCGCTCGCCGTTGCCGAACAGGCAACCTTCGACGCGATCAGCGCCGGCCATCACGGCCAGTTCCGAAGCAGCGACGCCGGTGCCACGGTCATTGTGGGTGTGCACGCTGATCAACACGCTGTCGCGCTTGTCGACATGGCGGCCAAACCACTCGATCTGGTCGGCGTAGTTGTTCGGCGTGGCGCACTCAATGGTCGCCGGCAGGTTAAGGATCAGCTTGTTCGTCGGGGTCGGCTGGAACACGCCGATCACCGCGTTGCACACCTCGACGGCGAAATCGATCTCGGTGCTGCTGAACACTTCCGGCGAATACTCGAAGCCCCACTGGGTTTCCGGTGCGGCATCGGCCAGGCGTTTGATGGTGGTGCCGGCGGAAACGGCGATAGCTTTGACGCCAGCCTTGTCCTGGTTGAAGACGATCTTGCGGAAGCTCGGTGCGCAGGCGTTGTAATAATGGACGATGGCCTTCTTCGCGCCCTTGAGCGACTCGAAGGTGCGTTCGATAAGGTCGTCACGGGCCTGGGTCAGCACCTGGATGGTCACGTCGTCAGGGATATGGCCGCCTTCGATCAGTTCGCGGACGAAGTCGAAGTCGGTCTGCGAGGCGGACGGGAAGCCCACTTCGATTTCCTTCAAACCTACGGCCAGCAGGCACTTGAAGAAGCGCATCTTCTTCTCGGCATCCATTGGCTCGATCAGCGACTGGTTACCGTCGCGCAGGTCGGTGGACAGCCAGATCGGCGCCTTGTCGATGATCTTGTCCGGCCAGGTGCGGTCTGGAATCTGGATCTGGGTAAACGGGCGGTATTTCTGCGAAGGGTCTTTGAGCATGCTCATGGAAAAATCCTTGGGGCGGCGGGGCCGAACGAAAACGGTTAGCAAAGCAAAGGTGAGGACGTGCGTTCAGCCACGCAGTCGCTGGGCAACCAGGCACAGGTTGGCGTGTTGCCGCAGCAGGATGAGGGTTTGCGAAGTCGTCATAGCGCCAACCCTACTCAGGCTGGGTAAAGCTGGCAAGCATTGCTGTAAAAATGGTGATTACCGCCAATAAAGCTGCTCTGGTGGAATTTTATTGCTGCATTTGGGGGTTTTATAGAGGCGCCTTGCGGCGCCCCATCCTGGCCACTCAGGATGCCGGTGCGGGGCGCAGCTCGCGCATGTCGGCGCCGCTGGGGTGCTGGAACACCCGCAGGCCAAACTCCGGCAGGATCGCCAGCAGGTGGTCGAAAATGTCCGACTGGTAGCTCTCGTAGGGCACCCAGGCCACGGTATTGGTGAAGCAATACAGCTCCAGGGGCAGGCCATCTGCCGTGGGCTGCAGCTGGCGCACCAGTTGCGTCATGCTCTGGTTGATCCCAGGGTGCTGGCGCAGGTAGTGCTCGATATAGGCGCGGAAGGTGCCGAGGTTGGTCACCCGGCGCGTGTTGGCCGGCTCCTGGGCAGCATCGGCCAGCTCGGCGTTCCAGCTCAGCAGCTCGCTTTGCTTGCTGCTCAGGTACTGACCCAGCAGCAGGAAACGCTGCAGTCGGGCGATCTCGTCCGGGCTGAGGAAACGTACGCTGGTCTGGTCGAGGTACAGGCAGCGCTTGATGCGGCGGCCGCCGGCCTCCTGCATACCGCGCCAGTTCTTGAATGGGTCGCTGATCAGGCGCTTGGTCGGGATAGTGGTGATGGTCTTGTCGAAGTTCTGCACCTTGACCGTGTGCAGGGCGATGTCGATCACGTCGCCGTCGGCATTGAGCTGCGGCATCTCGATCCAGTCGCCGACGCGTACCATGTCGCTGGAGGAAATCTGCACGCTGGCCACCAGCGACAGCAGGGTGTCTTGGAAGATCAGCATCAGTACCGCAGCCATGGCGCCGAGACCGGATAGCAGGATCAGCGGCGAGCGATCGATCAGCGTGGCGATCATCAGGATGGTGGCAATGGCGAAGACCAAAATCTTCACCACCTGCACGTAACCCTTGATCGGCTTCAGGTGCGCGTCGGGGCGGCGTTGGTAGAGCGCACTGACCAGGCTGAGTACGCCACTGATGGCCAGTGCCAGTGTCAACACGATAAAGGCGCTGCAGACATTTTGGGTGACGGTGACCACGGCCTCGGGTAATTCCGGTACCAGGGCGATACCACTCGACAGCACGATGGCCGGCACCACGTTGGCCAGGCGCGCGATGATGTTGGATTCCGCCAGCGATTGGTCCTGGCCGATCGCAGTCGCTGCCAGGGCGCGGTATAGGCCGCGAATCAGGATGCGCTTGACCACCCAGTTGGCCATCCAGGCTGCCAACAGTAACAGGCTCAGGCTGATCAGGCTGTGCAGTTCGGGGTAGTGTTCGACCCATGCCAGGGCCGCGGTGTAATGCTCTTTCATAAACTCCTCGGGTGTTCTTTACCGATGCCGCCCATCCGGGTTGGGCGGCGCGTACCTTAACAAAGGTTTGTCTGTACTGGCTGTCGCGTCCCTGTCGGAGCGAAGGGGGCGCCTAGCTTTTATTCGCGATGCTGCCGCGATGACATGACAGAAGACGCTCAGCGCAGAAAGCCCTGGCTGATCTCGCGAAAGCGCTCATCCCCGGCCTTGTCCAGCCATTCGAAGGCGACCATCTCGCGCGAGACCAGCACTGCGCCAGCCTGCTGCATGCGCGCCAGGGCCAAGGCCTTGTCGCTGACCTTGCGTGAGGCGACGGCCTCGACCACGACGAATACCCCGCGGCCCTGAGCCAACAGGTCGAGTACGGTTTGCAGCACGCAGACATGGGCCTCGGCGCCGCACACCACGAACTGCGCGCGCTCGCCACCTGGGCGCTGTAACAGCTCGCCTTCGGTTACCGCCGAGAAATGCAGCTTCTCGACGATGCTGCCTGGCGCATGTGCCTCGCGCAGGATTGGCAGGGTTGGCCCCAGGCCTTTGCTGTACTGCTCGGTCAGCAGGCTCGGCACCTGCAGGCGCTGGGCGATCTGCAACAGCCAATGGCTGTGGGCCAATAGCGCATCGCCGTCATCCAGGGCGGGGAACAGGCGGGTCTGGATATCGATTAGCAGCAGGGTGCTGGTTGCCGCACGGATTCGCATGCTCACCTCAGGGTTTGAAGGCGCCGATAAAAATCGCCGGGTCGACGCGGGCGTCGTTCAGGCTGACGTTCCAGTGCAGGTGCGGGCCCGTTGCCCGGCCGGTGGCGCCGACCTTGCCGAGTACGCCGCCCCGGGGCAACTCGTCGCCGACCTTCACGCCGATCTCCGAGAGATGGCAGAACATACTGATCAGGCCCTGACCATGGTCGACGAATACCGTCTTGCCGTTGAAGAAGTAGTCGCCCACCAGGATCACCTTGCCGGCCGCTGGCGCCTTGATCGGCGTACCGCGGTTGGCGGCGAAATCCAGCCCGGAGTGCGGGTTGCGTTCCTCGCCATTGAAGAAGCGGCGCAGGCCGAACGGGCTGGACAGCGGGCCGTTGACCGGCTTGTCGAACAGCAGGTTGCTCGGCTGGCGCGGGCTGAACTGCCGGTAGGCGCGGGTCTGTTCTGCTAGCTCGAGCTCGATGCGTTTGAGGTTGGCCGCGTTCGGGTTGACCTGCTGCTGGTTCTTGATGGTGATGCGTTGTTCGACGTAGGTCTTGCTGCCGACCTCGAAGCTGAGCTGGCGGCCATCGTCGAGGCTGATCTGCTGGCGGCCGGGTTTGACGCTCAGGGGGATGCCGACGATGGCGATCCAGCGTTGGCCGTCTTCGTGAATGGTCAGCACCGGTTTACCCTGGTAACGCACAGCCGGTGCGGCAGGCCCTGGGCCTAAGTCGACCACGGCCACGCCGCCCGGTACGGGCTTGTTGAGCAGGCGGCTGATAAAGCCCTCGGCATGGGCGGGCAGGGTGAGCAACAGCATCAGCAGAATCGAGAAACAGCGCATGGGTAGCCTTGTGTAGAGTGGATCGGGGCGCGTAGCTGACGCGTGTTTCATCCACCGTGGGTAATGGTCAGTCGAGCAGCGACAAGGTGGCCGGCTGCACATGGTTGTCTTCGACCCGCACGTCCAGTTCGCCTGTGCCCAGGCGGGCTTTCAGGCGTTGGCCGGGGCGGGTGTCGGCGGCCTGGCGAATCGCCCGGCCGCGCTCGTCGAGCAGGATGCTGTAGCCGCGTCCCAGGGTGGCCAGCGGGCTGACCACGTTGAGGGTTTGCGCCAGGCTCTGTAAGCGCTGGTGGCGGTCTTTCATCCCTTCGCCCAGGGCGCGGGGCAGGCGCGCGGCCAGGCTGTCGAGGCGCTGGCGCAGCAGCGCCAACTGGCGGCCGGGGTGTTGACCGGCGAGGCGGGTGGACAAGTGCGCGAGGCGCTCACGGCGCTGGTTGAGCCTGCGCTCCAGGGCGCGCTGCAGGCGCATGTCCAGGTCGTCGAGACGCTGTGCCTGCTGGCGCAGGCGCTCGCTGGGGTGGCGGATGCGCCGGCGCAAACCGTCCAGGCGCATCTGCTCGCGCGCCAGGCGACTCTGCAGGGTCAGCAGCAGGCGGCGTTTAAGGCTGTGCAGGCGCTGCACCAGCTCGCTGCTGTCCGGGGCCAGCAGTTCGGCGGCTGCCGAAGGCGTTGGCGCACGCACGTCGGCGACGAAGTCGGCGATGGAAACATCAGTCTCGTGGCCCACGGCGCTGACGATAGGCGTGGCGCAGGCGGCGATGGCCCGTGCCACCGGCTCCTCGTTGAAGCACCAGAGGTCTTCCAGGGAGCCGCCGCCCCGGGCCAGGATCAGCGCGTCGAAGCCTTGAGCGTCCGCCCGTTGCAGGGCACGGACGATCTGCGCGGTGGCCTCGCGGCCCTGCACGGCGGTGGGGATCAGGGTCAGCTTGACCTGCGGCGCGCGGCGGCGGAACACGCTGATAATGTCGCGGATCACTGCGCCGGTGGGCGAGCTGATGATGCCGATGCGTGTGGGGTGGCGGGGCAGGGCGATTTTGCGCTCGGCGGCAAACAGTCCTTCGGCGCCGAGTTTGTCCTTCAACGCCTCGAAGGCCAGGCGCAGGGCGCCATCGCCAGCCGGCTCGACGGTGTCGAGAATCAGCTGATAATCGCCACGGCCCTCGAACAGCGACACCTTGCCGCGCACCTTGACCGCCAAGCCGTCACGCAGGGCCTGGCGCACCTTGGCTGCGTTCTGCCGGAACAGTGCGCAGCGCACCTGGGCCTGGCCGTCCTTAAGGGTGAAATAGACGTGCCCGGAGGCCGGCCGCGCCAGGTTGGAGATTTCGCCTTCGACCCAGATACCACTGAAGACATCTTCAAGCAGCAGACGGGCGCGGTTGTTCAGTTGGCTGACGCTGAGCACCTCGCGGTCGAGGTTCAGGCGTGCAAAGGGATCGTTGATCATGGGGCGGCATGATAAGCCGAGCGCGCGGGCAGCGCGACCTTCTCAGACGTCGGCGAGCAGGCGCTCCAGCAACCAGGCGGCGACCGGGCCGAGTGCATGCTGGCGCGACCAGACCACATCCACCGCGACCCGGCGCGGCCAGCCGTTGATGCGCAGCTCATGCAGGGCGCCGGCGCTGTAACTGTCGACCAGTTGGCGCGGCAGCTCGGCCCAGCCAAAGCCGAGGCGGGCCATGTCCAGCAGCATCAGGTAATCCGGCGCGGCCCAGCAACGTCCGCCGCTGCTCGGCAGGTCGTCGGCCGGCGGGTCGTTGGTGGTCACGCTGCTCAAACGCAACAGGCGCCAGCGGGCCAGGTCTTGCTCGGTGACCTCGGGCAGGGCGGCCAGCGGGTGGCCGGCCGCGACGAACAGGGCGAACTCGCCGCTGGTCGCCAGGCGCGCGTGGGCAATGTGTGGCGGATAATTGGGCTGGGCGGCGAGCAGACCGAGCTGGGCACGGCCTTGGCAGACCAGGTCGATGACGTCGGCGTGCTCGGCAATCACGCTCTCGAACTGCAGGTCGGGGAAGCGCTGGTCCAGCTCCAGCAGGCGTGCTTCGTATTGCTTGGGTTGGTAGGCGTCGGACAGCGCCAAGGTCAGGCCGGCCTCCTGGCCGCCAGCCAGGCGTGCAGCGTGGCGCGCCAGGCGGTCGCTGGCGGCCAGCACGTCCTCGGTATGAGCCAGCAGGCTGGAGCCGGCCTCGGTCAGCGCCAGGCGGCGCGGCCCGCGGTGGAACAGCTCGACGCCCAGGTCGAGCTCCAGCCGCGCGACGGCTTCGCTAATGGTCGACTGGCTCTTGCCCAGACGCCGTGCCGCCGCGCTGAGCGAGCCGCAACTGGCGGCTTGGGCAAAGGCCTGCAGGGATTCGGGGGACAGGTTCATATCGGTTTCGCCGATGGTAGTTGGTTTGTTTGTGGCAATAATACCGATGATCATAGCCGCCGTTGTGGTTATTCATGAGGTGCACGCTATGCAAAAATCGACCAGCCCGACACCGCGCTCCCTGCGCGAGCGCATTGCCCATGCGCTGGCCTTCGAGTTCATTGCGGTGGTGTTGTGTGCGCCGACGTTGGCTTGGCTGATGGGCAAGTCGCTGGCACACCTGGGGATCCTGACGCTGATGTTTTCCAGCATCGCCATGCTCTGGAATATGTTGTTCAACGCCCTATTCGACCGCGCCCAAGCCCGCCTCGGCTTTCAGCGCGGGCTGTGGGCGCGGCTGATTCATGCGTCGTTGTTCGAGGTGGGGCTGATCGTGGTGCTGGTGCCGGTGGCCGCCTGGTGGTTGTCGATCAGCCTGTTTCAAGCGCTGATGCTGGATCTTGCGCTGATCCTGTTCTTCTTGCCCTACACCATGGGCTTTAACTGGGCGTACGACAGCCTGCGTGCGCGTTATTGGGGGCGGCCGCAGCCGTGCTCGGTTGCGTAGGGGCATGTAGTCGATATTCGCGAAATGGACGACATCATCGCGAATAAAGGCTGGGCGCCCCCTCGCTCCTACACAGGCCAGGCCGCGTAACGCTTCATAGGCGCCGCGCAACGGCTCTGCTCAGCTTGGTGTAGGCGCGAATTCATTCGCGATAATCCTTGAACGCGCTGAACGCCTCGCGGCTAAAACAGAGCGCCGCCTTGCCCCTCCCGCGCGATCCGGCATTGACCAACATTTGATGGGTGTCACGGCATTGGCTTTTATTCGCAATGGTTTCGCGAATAAATTCGCGCCTACAGGTGGCCATCAGCGCGCCGCTCTGGGCTGTTAAACTGCCGGCTCTGTTTCTGCTGTTGCGAGCCACCATGACCACCCAGTGCATCCTTGTCCCCCGCGCCTCCAGCGTACCTGCCCATGAAGCGAAGGCACGGGCGATCCTGCGTTGGCTGGTCAAGCGGGAGATCGTCGAGGCCTTACCCACTACCTGTGGCATCGGCGCTAACGGTATGGCCTATGCCATCGCTCCGGGGGCTCGGCAGGTGGTCGAAAGGCCGGCACTGCTGCCCTATGGCGAACGCTTGAACGGGCTGGAAATCATCACCCAACGCAGCATCTACACGCCGACCCGTGACTTTCTTGAAGAGGCCGGCTGCCCGGCGTGCCGACGCGAGATCGGGGTGCCGTTGTTCGACAGCCTTGAGCAATGGTGGCCGGGGGAAACCGATCATTTCGCCTGCCCCGAGTGCGGGCATGAAGACGATATCAACGGCTTTCTGTTTCTGCAGCCCTGCGGCTTTTCCAATCTGGGTTTTATCTTTAACGGCTGGGCCGAGGCCGGGCTGCGGCCGGCGTTTGTTGAGGAGTTTGGCGAGCGCTTAGGCTATCCGCTGGCGCAGGTCGAGGTCATTGTTTAGGGGGCTCGTCCCTGAGCCTTATTGATCAGAAGTCGACGCTGGCCGACAGGCGCAGCTCACGCGGTTCGCCTACGGCGATGCGCAGGTTGCCGCCGCTGGAAGGGTAGTACTGCTTGTCGAACAGGTTATTGGAGTTGAGTTGCAGGCGGGTTGTCTCGCCCAGCAGGTGGGTGGTTTCCCAAGAGACGAAGGCGTCGGCGACGGTGTAGCTGTCCAGCCAGGCGCTGTTGGCGTTGTCCACCGCGCGCTTGCCGACATAACGCGCGCCGCCGCCGATGCGCCACGCGCCAAGTTGGCTGGGCAACGCCAGATCGTGAGTCAGGTAAAGGCTGCCCATGTGCTTCGCGGCATTGACCAGTTCATTGCCTTTGTTATCCGGGTCGTCGAGCAGCTCCGTATCGGTGTAAGCGTAGGTGGCGATCAGGTTCAAGCGCTCGGCGATGCGCCCGTTCACGTCTACTTCAACACCGCGTGAACCGACCTTGCCGGCGGCCTGGCTATCGCCGTTGAGGGTCACCACCACGTTCTCCTTCTCGATGTCGAACAGGGCGATGTTGGCGCTCAGGGCTGGGTTGATATCGATTTTCGCGCCCAGCTCGCGGCTGACGCCGGTCTCGGGCTTGTAGGCGCCGGCATCGGCCTGGCTGTCCGACTGGTTGGGTTTGAAGGATTCGCTGTAGTTGGCGTACAGCGAGACTTGCTCGGAGAGGGCGTACACCAAGCCGGCGAACGGCAGGAAGGTATCGCCGTTGTCGTCGATCAGGCGCTCGTAATCGCTACCCAGGCCCTGCTCAAGCAACTGCTCGTAGTGCTGGTAACGCCCCCCGAGGACCAGAATCCATTGTTCATTGAGGTGCCAATTGTCCTTGGCATACAACGAGGTGGACTGAACGCGGTCGGTACGGTCGCTCTGTTCCGTACTCAGCTCGCGAGACTCAGCCAGGCTGCCGTAGTTCGGGTTATAGATGTTCAGCCCATCATTGTTGGTAGTGCCGCGGTAGGTATCGCCGCGAAAGTTTTCGACGCGTTCGTGGTCGAGGCCGATCAGCAGGTCATGCTGTTGCCCCAGCAGGCGGGTGTCGCCGATCCAGTCCCAGGCAAGGTACTGCACCTGGTTGTTGTACTCGGCACCGTTGGCGCGGCGGCGCAGGGTGCCAGTGGTGGCCAGGTTGGGTTGGCCGGCGGTAGGGATCGCTTCGGCGAAATCGTAGGTTTCCTGGGTCCAGCTGTAGCTCACGCGGGTTTTCCACGCCGGGTCGAGCTGGTATTCCAGTCGGGCGCTGGCGATCTGGTCGGTGCCTTCACTTTTCGCCCAGGTTTCACCGAACTGACGGTTGTAGCGGGTATTGGCAATTCGATCGCCGATCAACACGGTGCCGCGGTCCACAGGGGTGGAAAAGGTTTTGTACTGATAGGACAAGTCGATGCGCAGGTCCTCGCCGGTCCAACTGAGCGAGGGAGCAATCAGGCTACGTTCATCGCTACCGTAGTTACGCCAGTAGTCTTCATGCTGGCGCTCGGCAACCAGGCGGTAGGCGAAGCCGCTGTCGCCCAGTGGCCCAGTGGTGTCGACGGACAGGTTGCCGCCGCCAAAGCTCGAATACTCGGCCGCGACCGTCGAGTGCAGGCTGTAATCCGGCTTCTTGCTGATCACGTTGATCAGCCCACCCGGCTCCAGTGCGCCATATAACAGTGAGGCCGGACCCTTGAGCACTTCTACGCGCTCAGTGGTGGCGTCGAAGTTGCGCGACAGGCTTGAGCGCACGCCATCGCGCAGAATCGAGCCGTCGGTGTTATCACCGAAGCCGCGTTTGACGAAGCCATCCTGGGTGCCGGCCAGGGTATTGCTCTGGGTCATGCCGCTGACAAACTTCATCGCATCGTCCAGGGATTTGACCTGGTAATCCTCGATGGTCTGCGGTGTGACCACCTGCACCGACTGGGCCTCTTCCTTGAGTGGTGTGTCGGATTTGCTTGCTGTGCTGGCGTTCGACGCTTTGTAGCCTTCGTCGCTGCTGCGCGGTGCGACGACTTCGACGCTGGGCAGTTGCAGGTTTTCCGCAGCCGAGGCCGCGAGCGCAGAGCCGGCAGGGAGCGCCGCAAGGAATAGGGCAGGGCACAGCAGGTAGGGGGCGCGCGGAAATAAGGTGGCGGGCATTTGCATCTCGAGTGCGGGCGTTTATGAGAATCATTATTGTATGCGCGTTCCGCCAGCCGTTTCCATGTTTGCGTCGTGCGGCTAATTGCCCCGCGATAGGGCATTCTTTGCATTGAGTGAAGCGCTTGCGCTGGGTATAATGGCGCGCTTCCAATTTCCCGCTCGGGAGCCCCCGCCATGCTGCGTATCAGTCAAGAAGCTCTTACCTTCGACGACGTTCTACTTATTCCAGGTTATTCCGAAGTTCTGCCGAAGGATGTCAGCCTCAAGACGCGTCTGACCCGTGGTATCGAGCTCAATATTCCGCTGTTGTCCGCTGCAATGGACACCGTCACCGAAGCGCGCCTGGCCATCGCCATGGCCCAGGAAGGCGGCATCGGCATCATCCACAAGAACATGACCGTCGAGCAGCAAGCGGTTGAAGTGCGCAAGGTCAAGAAGTTCGAGGCCGGCGTGGTCAAGGACCCGATCACTATCGAGGCCGACGCCACCGTACGCGACCTGTTCGAGCTGACTCGCCTGCACAACATTTCCGGCGTGCCGGTGCTGAGCAACGGTGACTTGGTCGGTATCGTCACCTCCCGTGACGTGCGTTTCGAGAACCGCCTGGACGCCACCGTGCGTGAAGTGATGACACCCAAAGAGCGTCTGGTCACCGTCAAGGAAGGCGCCGCCAAGGAAGCCGTTCGCGAGTTGCTGCATAAGCACCGCATCGAGAAAGTGCTGATCGTCGACGACGCCTTCCACCTCAAGGGCATGATGACCGTCAAGGACATCGAAAAAGCCAAGGCCTACCCGCTGGCCAGCAAGGACGACCAGGGTCGTCTGCGTGTGGGTGCAGCGGTTGGTACCGGTGCCGACACAGCTGATCGCGTCACCGCGCTGGTCAATGCCGGTGTTGACGTGATCATCGTCGACACCGCTCACGGTCACTCCAAGGGCGTGATCGACCGTGTGCGCTGGGTCAAGCAAAACTTCCCCGAGGTGCAGGTGATCGGCGGCAACATCGCCACCGGCGCTGCCGCCCTGGCCCTGGCTGAGGCCGGCGCTGACGCGGTCAAGGTCGGTATCGGCCCAGGCTCGATCTGCACCACGCGCATCGTCGCCGGTGTGGGTGTACCGCAAATCTCCGCTGTGGCCAACGTTGCTGCCGCGCTGGAAGGCACCGGTATCCCGCTGATCGCCGATGGTGGTATCCGCTTCTCCGGTGACCTGTCCAAGGCCATCGTGGCTGGCGCCTCTGCCGTGATGATCGGCTCCATGCTCGCCGGCACTGAAGAAGCTCCGGGCGAAATCGAGCTGTTCCAGGGCCGTTCCTACAAGGCCTACCGCGGCATGGGTTCGTTGGGCGCCATGTCCCAGGCCCAGGGTTCCTCGGATCGCTACTTCCAGGACTCCTCCGCCGGTGCCGAGAAGCTGGTTCCTGAAGGCATCGAAGGCCGTGTGGCCTACAAGGGCGCCATGGGTTCCATCGTTCATCAGCTGACCGGCGGCCTGCGCGCCTCCATGGGTTACACCGGCTGCGCCACCATCGAAGAGATGCGCACCAAGCCCGAGTTCGTGCGCATCACCGGCGCCGGCATGGCCGAGTCCCATGTGCATGATGTGCAGATCACCAAGGAAGCACCGAACTACCGCGTAGGTTGATGCTTCGGCAACATCACTAAGCGGGGCTGTTATCGACAGCCCCGCGTTGTTTCTGCTTACCACTGACGAGAATTAGTCATGGCCCTCGACATTCACGCTCACCGTATCCTGATCCTCGACTTTGGTTCCCAGTACACCCAACTGATTGCTCGCCGCGTGCGTGAGATTGGCGTGTACTGCGAACTGCATCCGTTCGACATGGACGACGAAGCGATCCGCGAATTCGCACCCAAAGGCGTCATCCTCGCCGGTGGTCCTGAGTCGGTGCACGAAGCCAACAGCCCGCGCTGCCCGCAAGCGGTATTTGACCTCGGTGTGCCTGTCTTCGGTATCTGCTACGGCATGCAGACCATGGCCGAGCAGTTGGGTGGCAAGGTTGAGGGTTCCGAGCTGCGTGAGTTCGGCTATGCCCGTGTTGATGTGGTCGGCAAGAGCCGCCTGCTCGACGGCATCGAAGACCACGTAGACGCCGATGGCCTGTTCGGTCTCGACGTGTGGATGAGTCATGGTGACAAGGTCACCAAGATGCCAGAAGACTTTCACATCCTGGCCAGCACCCCGAGCTGCCCGATTGCCGGCATGTTCAACGACGAGCGTCGTTACTACGGCGTGCAGTTCCACCCGGAAGTGACCCATACCAAGCAGGGCGGTCGCATCCTGTCGCGCTTCATTCTCGACATCTGCGAGTGTGAAGCCTTGTGGACGCCGTCGAAGATCGCCGAAGACGCCATCGCCCAGGTGCGCGCCCAAGTGGGTGATGCCAACGTGCTGCTCGGCCTGTCTGGCGGTGTGGACTCCTCGGTGGTCGCGGCGCTGCTGCACAAAGCCATCGGCGACCAACTGACTTGCGTGTTCGTCGACAACGGCCTGCTGCGCCTGCACGAAGGCGAGCAAGTGATGGCCATGTTCGCCGAGAACATGGGCGTCAAGGTGATCCGCGCCAACGCTGAAGCGCAGTTCCTCGACAACCTGGCCGGCGAAGCCGACCCGGAGAAGAAGCGCAAGATCATCGGTCGCACCTTTATTGACGTGTTCGATGCCCAGGCCAGCCAGCTGGATAACATTCAGTTCCTCGCCCAGGGCACCATCTACCCGGACGTGATCGAGTCGGCGGGCGCCAAGAGTGGCAAGGCCCACGTAATCAAGTCGCACCACAACGTTGGCGGCCTGCCAGAAGAAATGAACCTCAAGCTGGTCGAACCGCTGCGCGAACTGTTCAAGGACGAAGTGCGCCGCCTCGGCCTCGAACTCGGTCTGCCCTACGACATGGTCTACCGCCACCCATTCCCCGGCCCAGGCCTGGGCGTGCGCATCCTCGGTGAAGTGAAGAAGGAATACGCCGACCTGCTGCGCCGCGCTGACCACATCTTTATCGAAGAACTGCGCAAGGCCGATTGGTACCACAAGGTTAGCCAGGCGTTCGTGGTGTTCCAGCCGGTGAAATCGGTCGGCGTGGTCGGCGATGGCCGTCGTTACGCCTGGGTCGTGGCCCTGCGTGCGGTAGAAACCATCGACTTTATGACCGCCCGCTGGGCGCACCTGCCCTACGAGCTGCTGGAAACCGTCAGCGGCCGGATCATCAACGAGATCGAAGGCATTTCGCGCGTCACTTACGACGTGTCGAGCAAGCCGCCTGCAACCATCGAGTGGGAGTGATTCATCCAGGGGCAGCTTCGGCTGCCCCTGTTCGTTTCAGGCCTGTCCGTATGAGGAGAAGACGCAATGCTGGGTGTAACCGACTACGCCGCCTTCGTGGTGACGTTCGTGGTGCTGCTGATGATTCCGGGGCCGGGCAATCTGGCGTTGGTGCTTTCCACGGGTAAAGGTGGCGTGAGTGGCGGGTTGGCGTCGACGCTGGGGATCATATTGGGTGATCAGGTGCTGTTGTGGCTGGCGCTGGCGGGGGTTGCGGCGTTGCTGGCGGCTTATCCGGCGGCGTTCAGTGCGGTGCAGTGGTTGGGGGCGTGCTATCTGGTCTGGCTCGGCGTGCGCATGCTGCTGGCCAAGCCTGGGGCTGCTGCGGTACTTGAGATCCGGCCGCGCGACTACTTTCGGCAAACCCTGTTGATCAGTGTGCTCAACCCCAAGGCCATCATTTTTTACATGGCGTTCTTCCCGCTGTTTATCGACCCCCAGCAGCATCAGGGTATGCTGACGTTCGGCTTTATGGCCGTGACCGTGGCTGTACTGACGTTTTTCTATGGCTTGTTGGCGGTACTGATAACCCATCACCTGGCCACGCGCTTGCGCGCCAATCGCCGGGTCAGCCGTCTGCTGGAGCGCCTGGCGGGCTTATGTCTGCTCGGCTTTGGCGTCAAGTTGGCGCTGACGCGATAAACCAAAAAGGCTATGCCCCCAAACCGTGTTGCGGTCCTTGCAAACCCTAACGCAGCATTCGGGTGAGTCAGCGAGCACGCGGAGGAGCCCCGCCTCGGGGCGAATCGATTGCAGCCATCCAGTGGCTTCGGCGTTGCCCATGGCATTCGCCTCGGGGCGCGGCTCCTACGAAAAGCAGCGTCGCCGCGTAACACTGCATTTGGACATCGCCATAAATAAGAGGCTGAGATTCCCTGCGGCAACCGGACTCGCTGCCAGGCTCGTCTTTGTCAGGCTGAAAATGAGAAGATACCGCATTTGCAGCGCCCAATCGGTTGGGTGAAGACGCTCGGCGCATGGTCGGGCAGTGGGGAGTTCGATGGCGTTTACCCGTAGACAGATACTGGCTGGCCTGGCCGGTTTGACCGTGGTCGGCCTGGGTGCAGGTGGCGCGCGCTATTGGCTGGGGCGCCCGTTGGTGGCGGCCGAGTACGATTATCAGTTGATCGCCGCGCCGCTCGATCTGGAACTGGTGCCAGGGCATACCACCCCGGCCTGGGCCTATGGCGGGCAGGCGCCGGGCACGGAAATTCGCGCCAAGCAGGGCGAGTGGCTGCGCGTGCGCTTTATCAATAAGCTGGAGGTGCCGACCACCATTCACTGGCACGGCATCCGCCTGCCGCTGGAGATGGACGGTGTGCCCTATGTCTCGCAGTTGCCGGTGTTGCCGGGCGAGTATTTCGACTACCAGTTCATCACCCCGGATGCCGGCAGCTTCTGGTACCACCCGCACACCAGCAGCAGCGAGCAGCTTGGCCGTGGCCTGGTTGGCCCGCTGATTGTCGAGGAGCGCGCGGACTCTGGGTTTGCCCATGAGCGCACGCTGTGCCTGAAAAGCTGGCATGTCGACGAGGTGGGGGCTTTCACCGAATTTATGGTGCCGCGCGAGGCGGCGCGTGAAGGCACGCGCGGGCGCTTGTCGACGATCAATGGCCAGCCGCTGCCCGAGTTGGCGCTGCCGGCTGGCCAGATCGTGCGGCTGCGGTTGATCAATGTCGACAACACCGTGACCTATCGCCTTAACCTGCCGGGCGGTGACGCACGCATCTACGCCCTGGATGGCAACCCGGTCGCGCCGCGGCCGTTGGGTAAGGAGTACTGGCTTGGCCCCGGTATGCGTCTAGACCTGGCCCTGCGTGTGCCCGCAGCCGGCGAGACGATGTCGCTGCGTAACGGCCCGCTGCGCCTGGCGACCCTGGTCAGTGAGCCGAGTACTGCCGCGCCTGCCGATTGGCCGCCGGCCTTGCCAGCCAATCCGGTGGCTGAGCCGGATCTGGCGCAGGCCGAAACCCTGCGCTTCAACTTCGAGTGGGCAGCCATGCTGGCGGATAACAGCAATGCGCCGGCGCGCTACTGGCAGATCAATGGGCAGGCCTGGGACATCAATGACAAGACCTGTGCCGATCGGCCCATCGCCACGCTCAAGCGCGATGGCCACTATATTTTCGTGCTGCGCAATATGGCCCAGTACCAGCACCCGATTCACCTGCACGGCATGACGTTCAAGGTGCTCGACTCCAACCGGCGACGCATCAAGCCGTATTTTACCGACACCTTCCTGCTCGGCAAAAACGAAACCGCGCGCATCGCCTTCGTCGCCGATAACCCCGGCGTTTGGATGTTCCACTGCCATGTTGTCGACCATATGGAAACCGGCCTGATGGCCGCTATCGAGGTGGTCTGATGCGCCAGCCGTTAATCATCGATCGAAGCCGCGACACGCACTTTATGCAGCTGGCCCTTGAGCAGGCGGCGCTGGGCGCGGCCTTGGGCGAGGTGCCGGTGGGGGCGGTGCTGGTGCACGCCGGTGAGGTGGTCGGGCTGGGCTTCAATTGCCCGATCAGCACCCACGACCCCAGCGCCCATGCCGAGATGGTGGCGATTCGTGCGGCCGCCCGGGCGTTGGATAACTACCGCTTGCCCGGCAGCACCCTGTACGTGACGCTGGAGCCGTGCAGCATGTGTGCGGGGTTGATCGTGCATGCGCGGGTGCAGCGGGTGGTGTACGGCGCGAGTGAACCTAAAGCAGGGGTGGCGCACAGTCGGGGCGAATTCTTTACCCAGGGTTTTCTCAACCACCGGGTGCTGGTCGAGGGCGGGGTATTGGGCGAGGAATGCGGTGCGGCGTTGAGTGCGTTCTTCAAGGCGCGGCGTGAGGCGCGCTGATGTTCGTTTTCTTTTCTATAAGGTGCGGCTTTACCGCGACGCCTGCAGCGTTTCGACGATTTATCGCGAATAAATTCGCTCCTACAGGTGCCCAAGCGCGGAATAGCGCCATCGCCTACAGCGGCGGGGTGTCCTGCTGGGGCTTCTCGGGGTTGACGCCTGGCATGTGCAGGCCGCTTTCGGCCACTTGGTCGCCTTCGAGCTGGGGCTGGGTGACCCAGGTGAGGATGTCGTAGTAGCGGCGGATGTTGCGCACAAAATGCACCGGCTCGCCGCCACGGGCATAGCCGTAGCGGGTTTTGCTGTACCACTGTTTCTGCGACAGGCGCGGCAGAATCTTCTGCACATCCAGCCACTTGTTCGGGTCCAGGCCTTCGGCTTCGGTGAGCTTGCGCGCGTCTTCCAGGTGGCCGCCACCGACGTTATAGGCTGCCAGGGCGAACCAGGTGCGGTCCGGTTCCTGAATGCTCTCGGGCAGCTGTTCCTTGACGTGGACGATGTATTTGGCGCCGCCGTCGATGCTCTGTTTGGGGTTCAGGCGGTCTGACACGCCCATGGCCTGAGCCGTGCGTAATGTCAGCATCATCAGGCCGCGTACGCCGGTCTTGGAGGTGGCGTTGGGTTGCCAGAGTGATTCCTGATAGCCCATGGCGGCGAGCAACCGCCAATCCAGGTCGTTGGCCTGGGCGGCCTGACGAAAGTGTTTTTCGTAGCGCGGCAGGCGCTGCTGCAGGTGTTGGGCGAAGGTGTAGGCGCCGACATAGCCGAGCACGTCGACGTGACCGTAATAGCGGTCCTTCAGGCGCTGCAAGCTGCCGTTTTCCTGGGCGCGCTGTAGAAAACTGTTGATCGCCTGCAGCAAGCTGGCGTCCTCGCCCGGCGCCACGGCCCAGGCCAGGTGCTGGGCATCGCCCAGGTCGAAGGCCACGCGCACATTGGGGAAGTACACCTGGTTCATGGCCAGTTCGTTGGAGTCGACCAGGGTCAGGTCGATTTGCCCTTCATCGACCATGCGCAACAGGTCGACCACTTCCACGGCCGATGACTCTTCATAGGCCAGTTCCGGCTGCTGCACTTTCAAGGCGGCGAGTTGTTCGGCGTGGCTGCTGCCCCTGAGCACCATGATGCGCTTGCCGATCAGGTCTTCGGCGCGGGTCGGCCGGCGTTGGCCGTTGCGGTAGATGATCTGCGGGGTGACGTCCAGGTAGGGCGTGGAGAAGCGCGCCATGCTGCGGCGGCCTTCACTTTCTACCAGGCCGGCAGCCGCCAATGAGGGGCCGCCTTCCTTGCCCAAGCTGCTGAACAATTCGTTGAGATTATCGGCGGTCTGGATTTGCAGCTCGACGCCCAGGTCGTCGGCAAAGCGTTTGACCAGTTCGTACTCGAAGCCGGTTTCGCCGTTGCGGTCCTGGAAATAAGTTGCCGGGCTGTTGCGAGTGATCACGCGCAGTACACCCTCCGCCTGTACGCGTTCGAGTGCGCTGGGTTCTTCAGCGCAGCCACCGAGCAGCAGGAGGATTCCGATCGCTGATAGCCAGCAGGCCGAGCGCTTGCGGAACGCAGATTGGGCAAACATCAGCGCAGTATACGCAAAGCCACTGGCGCGCCATATCTCGACAGCGGGGCGCTTCTCTGCTAGCGAATGGCGCGCACACGGGTCGTCCGCTGCAGGTGCCGTCAACCTGCGCTTTAGGCTAGAATACGCGGCCTCAAAGTACACCCCCTTCCCAGAGGCTGTCCCCGATGTTGATCCTGCGCGGCGCTCCCGCCCTTTCTGCTTTTCGCCACGGTAAATTGCTTGAGCAACTGACCGGCAAAGTTCCCGCTGTGACTGGCCTGTATGCCGAGTTCGCGCATTTTGCCGAGGTTACCGGTGTGCTCAGCGCCGATGAAGAGCAGGTGTTGGCCCGACTGCTGAAGTACGGCCCCAGCGTGCCGGTGCAGGAGCCCAGCGGGCGTCTGTTCCTTACTCTGCCGCGTTTCGGCACGATCTCGCCCTGGTCGAGCAAGGCCAGTGACATCGCCCGCAACTGCGGTCTGGCGAAAATCCAGCGCCTGGAGCGCGGTATCGCCTACTACGTCACCGGCGAGCTGGACGATGCCCAGACGGCGCACGTCGCGCAGTTGCTGCATGACCGCATGACTCAGGTGGTGCTCAGCCAACTGGAAGGCGCCGCAGAGCTGTTCAGCCATGCCGAGCCCAAGCCGCTAACCGCGATTGATGTGTTGGGTGGTGGTCGCGCCGCGCTGGAACAGGCCAACGTCGAGCTGGGCCTGGCACTGGCCGAAGACGAAATCGATTACCTGGTCAGCGCCTTCCAGGGCCTGAAGCGCAACCCGCACGACATCGAACTGATGATGTTCGCCCAGGCCAACTCCGAGCACTGCCGCCACAAAATCTTCAATGCCAGCTGGGACATCGACGGCCAAGCCCAAGAAAAGTCGCTGTTCGGCATGATCAAGAACACCTACCAGATGCACAGCGAGAACGTGTTGTCCGCTTATAAGGACAACGCCTCGGTGATCGTCGGCCACACCGCCGGGCGCTTCTTCCCCAATTCTGAAACCCGCCAGTACGGCGCGGTGCAGGAGCCGGTGCACATCCTGATGAAGGTGGAAACCCACAACCACCCAACGGCGATTTCTCCGTTCTCCGGTGCTTCCACCGGTTCTGGCGGCGAGATTCGCGACGAAGGCGCCACCGGCCGCGGCGCCAAGCCGAAGGCTGGCCTGACCGGTTTCACCGTTTCCAACCTGAACATCCCAGGCTTCGAACAGCCGTGGGAAAAGGCGTATGGCAAGCCCGAGCGCATCGTCACGCCGCTGGACATCATGATCGAAGGCCCGCTGGGCGGCGCCGCGTTCAACAACGAATTCGGTCGTCCGGCGCTGACCGGCTACTTCCGCACCTTCGAGCAATCGATCAGCACGCCCCATGGCGACGAAGTGCGCGGCTACCACAAGCCGATCATGCTCGCCGGCGGCATGGGCAACATCCGTGAAGACCACGTACAAAAGGCCGAAATCACCGTTGGCGCCAAGCTGATCGTGCTCGGCGGCCCGGCCATGCTCATTGGTCTGGGTGGCGGCGCCGCTTCGTCGGTGGCCACCGGTGCCAGCTCGGCGGACCTGGACTTCGCCTCGGTACAGCGCGAAAACCCGGAAATGGAACGCCGCTGCCAGGAGGTCATCGACCGTTGCTGGCAGCTGGGCGACGCCAACCCTATCGCCTTCATTCATGACGTCGGCGCCGGTGGTATCTCCAACGCCTTCCCGGAACTGGTCAACGACGGTGGTCGCGGTGGCCGCTTCGAACTGCGCAACGTGCCCAACGACGAACCGGGCATGGCCCCGCACGAGATCTGGAGCAACGAGTCCCAGGAGCGTTATGTACTGGCCGTCAGCGCCAAGGATTTCGAGCGCTTCCAGGCCATCTGTGAGCGCGAGCGCTGCCCGTTCGCGGTCGTTGGTGAAGCCACCGAAGAGCCGCAACTGACCGTTACCGACAGCCATTTCGGCAACACGCCGGTGGACATGCCGCTCGAAGTGCTGCTCGGCAAGCCGCCGCGCATGCACCGCTCGGTGACCCGCGAAGCCGAGTTGGGCGATGACTTCGACGCCACGGCGCTACCTCTGGCCGAGGCTGTCGGCCGCGTGCTGCATCACCCGGCGGTCGCCAGCAAGAGCTTCTTGATCACCATCGGTGACCGCACCATTACCGGCCTGGTCGCCCGCGACCAGATGGTTGGCCCCTGGCAGGTGCCGGTGGCTGACTGCGCCGTGACCGCTACCAGCTTCGACGTCTACACCGGCGAAGCCATGGCCATGGGTGAGCGCACGCCGCTGGCATTGCTCGATGCTGCCGCCTCCGGGCGCATGGCCATCGGCGAAACCCTGACCAACATCGCCGCCTCGCGCATCGAGAAAATCTCCGACATCAAACTGTCGGCCAACTGGATGGCCGCTGCCGGCCACCCAGGCGAAGACGCGCGCCTCTACGACACGGTCAAGGCCGTGGGCATGGAGCTGTGCCCGGCCCTGGGGATCACCATCCCGGTGGGCAAGGACTCGATGTCGATGAAAACCCGCTGGCAGGATGACGGCGTCGACAAGAGCGTCACCTCGCCGATGTCCTTGATCGTCACCGGTTTTGCCCCGGTCAGCGATATTCGCAGCACCCTGACCCCGCAACTGCGCATGGACAAGGGCGAAACCGACCTGATCCTGATCGACCTCGGCCGCGGGCAGAACCGCCTCGGCGCTTCGATCCTCGCCCAGGTCTACGGCAAGCTGGGCAAGCAGGCGCCGGATGTCGATGACGCTGAAGACCTCAAGGCATTCTTCGCCGTGATCCAGGGGCTCAACGCCGATGGTCGCCTGCTCGCCTACCACGACCGCTCCGACGGCGGCTTGCTGGTCACCGTGCTGGAAATGGCCTTTGCCGGGCACTGCGGCCTTAACCTGAGCCTCGATGCGCTGGCGGATAACGTCAGCGAACTGCCAGCCGTGTTGTTCAACGAAGAGCTGGGCGCGGTGATCCAGGTGCATCAGGACGCCACCGCCGAAGTGCTGTCGCAGTTCAGCGCGGCCGGCCTGGCCGATTGCGTATCGGTCATCGGTCAGCCGCTGAACAACGGTGATGTGTCGATTCGTTTCCACGATCAGCCGGTGTTCAGCGACCAGCGTCGTCTGCTGCAGCGTCAGTGGGCGGAAACCAGCTACCAGGTGCAGCGCCTGCGCGACAACGTCAAGTGTGCCGAGCAGGAGTTCGACGCGCTGCTCGAAGAAGACAACCCGGGCCTGAGCATCAAGCTGGGCTTCGACGTCAATGAAGACATCGCTGCGCCCTATATCAAGAAGGGTGTGCGGCCGAAAGTGGCAGTGCTGCGTGAGCAGGGCGTCAATGGCCAGGTAGAAATGGCCGCGGCCTTCGACCGCGCTGGTTTCAACGCGATCGACGTGCACATGAGCGATATCCTCAGCGGTCGCGTCAGCCTGGACGAGTTCAAGGGTCTGGTTGCCTGCGGCGGCTTCTCCTACGGCGACGTGTTGGGTGCTGGCGAAGGCTGGGCCAAGTCGATCCTGTTCAACGCCCGCGCCCGTGACGGCTTCCAGGCGTTCTTCGAACGCAAGGACAGCTTCGCCCTCGGCGTGTGCAACGGCTGCCAGATGATGAGCAATCTGCACGAGTTGATTCCGGGCAGCGAGTTCTGGCCGCACTTCGTGCGTAACCGCTCGGAGCAGTTCGAGGCGCGCGTGGCCATGGTCCAGGTGCAGGAATCGGCCTCAATCCTGCTGCGGGGCATGGCCGGTTCGCGTATGCCAATCGCCATCGCCCACGGCGAAGGCCATGCCGAGTTCGAGAGCGAAGAAGCCCTGCTCGAAGCTGACCTGTCCGGCACTGTGGCCATGCGTTTTATCGACAACCACGGCAAGGTCACCGAGGCCTACCCGGCCAACCCCAACGGCTCGCCGCGCGGGATCACCGGCCTGACTAGTCGCGACGGCCGCGTGACCATCATGATGCCGCACCCGGAGCGGGTGTACCGCGCTGTGCAGAACTCCTGGAAGCCAGACGAGTGGCAGGAAGACGGCGCCTGGCTGCGCATGTTCCGCAACGCCCGCGTCTGGGTGGACTGACCGGTTGAGCGTGCGGCCATGACCGATGGCCCTGCGCTCATGCTGCCTGAGGTGCGCCAGGTCGAACCTGGCGTGCCATTGCTGCTCTGCCGCTGTGGGCGTTCGCCCAACCTGCCTGATTGCTTAGAGGGTTGTGCACAGGGCCTGACGCTGCTGCCGCCAAGGCGTATGCAGCTGATCCTGTGCCGCTGCGGGCGCTCCAAACAATTGCCTTATTGCGATGGCCGGCATCAATCTGTCGCGGCCAAAGGTTGGTCGCTGCGCCGCTTTCTGCGGGGCTGAATCCCTTTCATCTGCCAGGGTCTACTGTCCATAGGCCAATGTGCCTGGCGCTTGCTGACGTCTGTGAGGATGACGATGTACAAACTCTGCTTCTACGTTCCCGACTCCCACCTGGAGCTCGTCAAGACGGCGGTGTTCGCCACCGGGGCTGGTCGTCTGGGCGGCTATGACCAGTGTTGTTGGCAGGTGGCGGGGCAGGGGCAGTTTCGGCCGTTGCCGGGTAGCCAGCCGTTTATTGGCGAAGCACAGGTGCTGGAGCATGTCGTGGAGTGGAAGGTCGAGCTGGTGGTGGCTGACGAGCTTATCCATGACGCGGTCAAGGCGCTCAAGCGCAGCCATCCTTATGAAACCCCAGCGTTCGAGGTCTGGCGGCTGTCTGATCTGACGTTCTAGCCTAGCGGCGCTAGGCTCTGGCCGGGCCCTTCGTTGCAGATAGGGACCTATCATTTCGTTATGCTCCAGTGCTGTATTGCACGGCAACGATGCTTTCTGTAGGAGCCGCGCCCCGCGGCGAATGCCATGGATGGGCATCGCTGATTTTGCGCAATGGCTGCAATCGATTCGCCCCGAGGCGGGGCTCCTACGCGTGTTCGGGGGTTCACACAGGCGCTGCAGGGCTAAAACAGCCAATTAGGGCATAGCCTATTACGTGTGTCGCGACCCTAGCGCGGTTCCGGGTGTCCGGCGGGTACGGGGTTGACGGGCTTGAGGGCGCTGTAGAGGTGTCGCTCGAACTGCTCGACGATGGCCGGCCAGCCTTGTCGGGCCGCGTGCTGGCGGGCGTTGAGGCGCACGCGGCGCAGGGTTTCCGGGGTTTCCAGAAGCCAGCCGGCGGCCTCGATAAATTCGTCGGCATCGGCGCTGCTGGCCAGTGCACCGTTGTGGCCATGGCGGATGTGCTGGGCCGCTGCGGCCTGATCGTAGGCCACCACGCCGAGACCACTGGCCAGTGCTTCGAGCACCACGTTGCCGAAGGTCTCCGACAGGCTGGGGAACAGGAACAGGTCGGCGGAGGCATAGTGACTGGCCAGGGCATCGCCGCGCTGCACGCCGGCAAAGTGCGCTTCCGGCACCTGCGCCTGCAGCCAGGCGCGCTGCGGGCCGTCCCCCACCAGAATCAGGCGCAGCTGGCGCTGCGGGTAACGCTGCTGCAGGGCGCGAAAGCAGGTTACCAGCAGGCCAAGGTTCTTTTCGGCGGCCAAACGGCCGACATGCACCACGGCAATTGCCTGTTCGTCCAGGCCCCAGTGCGCGCGCAGCGCGGCCGAGCGCCGAGACGGATGGAACAGCTGGCTGTCGACTCCGCGCGCCATCAGCGCCAGGCGCTCGAAGCCACGGCGGGTCAGCTCCAGATGCTGGCTGGCGCTGGGCACCAGGGTGACCTGGGTACGGCTGTGAAACCAGCGCAGGTACTGGGTCATCAAGCGGGTCAGCAGGCTCAGGCCATAGTGCCCGGTGTAATGCTGGAAGTTGGTATGAAAACCACTGACCACCGGAATCCCCAGGCGCCGCGCGGCGCGCAGGGCAGATAGCCCGAGCGGGCCTTCGGTGGCGATATAGAGCACATCCGGGCGCTGCCGGCGCCAGTGACGCAGCAGGGTATGCATCGACGATTGGCCCCACTGCAGCCCCGGATAACCCGGCAACGGCCAGCCGCGGGTGAGCAACTGGTCATCGCTGCGCAGTGGCAGTTCCTGGCCCTGGCGTGGGCGCACCAGTTGCACCCGGTGCTGGCGAGCGCGCAGCCCTGTCACCAGGTGGGCCAGGGTGTTGGCGACGCCGTTGACTTCCGGCGCGTAGGTTTCGCTGATCAAAGCGACGAACAGGGGGGCTTGATTCATATTTGTCACTGTGCGCCTGGCCAGTGTAGGCCGCGTGACACTTATGTTGCGTTTGCATGACCATCGGTTGCCTGCCCTGGCGGCCTGCCGTTTGCGCTGGAAAAGTGCAAATCCGGGTGGGTCACCGGCCCCTTGCGCAGGCGCTTGATGTCATCGAAGTAGTCCATCGACATCAGCCAGGGCTCCCAATAGCCTTGCCGCGGGACGCTGTCCAAGGCGCGTTGCACGTAACCGGCGGCAAAATCCAGCAAGGGACGTGTGGGTAGATTGGCAGGTGGTTTGGCGCAGCAAACGCTGTACCGGTGTGTGTCCATGTGCGTCAGCAGGCGGCAGAAATGCTCGCACAGCAGGCTAACCTTGAGGGTCCAGGAGGCATTGGTGTAACCCAGGGCAAAGGCGAAGTTGGGCACCTCTGAGAGCATCATGCCCTTGTAGGCTACCTTGTCCTTCCACGCCACGGGTTGCCTGTCGACGCT
This sequence comes from Gammaproteobacteria bacterium, assembly GCA_018826895.1. GTDB lineage: Bacteria > Pseudomonadota > Gammaproteobacteria > Pseudomonadales > Pseudomonadaceae > Aquipseudomonas. Next base: position 3,203 of record JAHJYA010000004.1, on the reverse strand, counting down.
GAGCTGGATGCCACCAAATAGCTGCACATCGAGGCCGGTGGCGGTCACGATGATATCGGCCTCCAGGGTCTTACCTGATTGCAGGGTGATGCCGGTCTCCGTGAAGGTGGCAATCTGCTCGGTGACGATGGAGGCCGACTCGTCGCGCAGGGCCTTGAACAGGTCACCATCGGGGATCAGGCACAGGCGCTGGTCCCAGGGTTGATAGGGCGGGTTGAAGTGCTCGTCTACGGGATAGCCGGCGGGCAACGCCCGGCGTGTCAGGTAGCGGATCAGCCGCCGTGCTGCCGTCGGGAAACGGCGGCAGAAACGCCAGAACAGCAGGGCCAGGCGCGCATTCTTGTAGCGGCTCAGGCGATAGGCGGGCATGGCCGGCAGCACTTTGCGCAGCCATAGCGCGACACGGTCCTGGGCCGGTTGGCTGAGCACGTACGAGGGCGTGCGTTGCAGCAGGGTGACATGGCCGGCGGTCTTTGCCAGGGTCGGCACCAGAGTGGCAGCGGTTGCGCCGCTGCCAATCACGACAATGCGTTTGCCGGCGTAGTCGAACTCGGCGGGCCACTGTTGCGGGTGGATCACTGGTCCGCTAAAACGCGAGATGCCGGGAAATGACGGTGTATAGCCAGCTTCGTAGCGGTAGTAGCCGGCGGCGCCGAACAGCCAGCGGCAACTCAGGCTACGTTGCTCGCGGGTCGCCAGGTCCTCGACGATCACCTCCCAGCAGGCCCGCTCGCTGCACCAGTTGGCACTCTGTACGCGCTGGCCGTAGCGGATATGGCGTGTGAGTTGATATTCCACCGTGGTTCCGCGCAGGTAACGCAGGATTGAAGCGGCATCGGCGATGGCGTTGTCGCCCGTCCATGGCTTGAAGGCGAAGCCGAACGTGTAGAGGTCGGAGTCCGAGCGAATGCCGGGGTAGCGAAACAGGTCCCAGGTGCCTCCCAGACGTTCGCGTGCTTCGAAAATCTGATAGCGCGTGTTGGGCCGCAAGCGTTCGAGGTAGCAGGCCATGCCGATCCCGGATATTCCGGCACCGACAATCAGCATATCCAGGGTCTCGTCCGCAGCGTGGGCGGTCATGGTGTGTCCCGCAGATGGAGGGCGTGAGCTGCAGTGAAGCGGCTAAACGCGCCGCTCGTCAACCACGCTCGCGCACCCAGAACAGCGTCGCACCTGCCACTGCCGCCGGCATCATCAGCACGTTCAGGCCGGGTACCAGCAGGGCCAGGTAGGTGGCGCCACCAAAGCCCAGACTCTGCCAGCGCTTCTCACGCAACCAGGCGAGCATGTCCTGCCAGCTCATCTTGTTGTTGTCTGCGGGGTAATCGATGTATTGGATGGCCATCATCCAAATACCGAACAGCACCCACAGCGGTGCGGCGATCAGGTTGACCACTGGAATGAACGAGAGAATCAGCAAGCCCAGGGCGCGCGGCAGAAAGTAGCCGAGCTTGCGCATTTCGCGGCCCAGGGTGCGCGGCACCATGGCGACCAGTTCGGTCCAGTTGAAGGGCGGAAAGGTGTCTTCGCCGCGCACCACTGTCTCGACCTTTTCCGCGAGAAAGCCGTTGAACGGCGCGGCGATGATGGTCGCCAGCAGGGTGAAGGTGAAGAACACCATCAGCAGTACCAGCACCACGAACAGTGGCCACAGCAGGTATTCGAGAAACGCCAGCCAGGTTGGTAGGGTGGGCATAAAAGTGTCGACCCAGCCGCCGAACTGCTGCATCGCGACACTGATGATCCCGATAAACAGCACCAGGTTGATGGTCAGCGGCAGCAGTACGAACAGCCGCAGGCCAGGGCTGAGCACCAGTTTCAGGCCTTCACCGAGGTATTGTGGGCCGGTCAGGACGGGGGCGGGCATAGGGAGCTCCAAGGAAGTAATGGCGCGATCATACCGGCTTTGCGGGAGGCCTTCATGACACCGCTGTGGCGAGCCATAGGGTGCTTCTATGTCACGCATTGGTAATGGGTATTTCCGTTGTGCAAAGGGCCTGCGTAGGCTTGCCGGCATTCGACAGCCGTTTCCCGGGACGTTCCGCATGCATGCCTTCCCCAGGCTTTGGTGCGTCCCCTTTTATTCAACGCCGGCCCGCGCCGGCAGGAGTTGTACATGTCTGCTGCACGCCATGCTCGGGTCATCATTCTGGGGTCTGGGCCGGCCGGGTACAGCGCCGCTGTGTATGCCGCTCGCGCTAACCTCAAACCGCTGCTGATCACTGGCTTGCAGGCCGGTGGTCAACTGACCACGACCACCGAGGTGGATAACTGGCCGGGTGACGCCCATGGCCTGACTGGGCCGGCGCTGATGGAGCGCATGCAGGCCCATGCCGAGCGTTTCGAGACCGAGGTCATCTACGACCATATCAACGCGGTGGACCTGGCCGGCAAGCCGTTTACCCTGGTCGGTGACAACGCCACCTATAGCTGTGATGCCTTGATCATCGCCACCGGTGCCAGTGCGCGCTACCTGGGGCTGTCCAGTGAGGAGCGGTTTATGGGCAAGGGTGTCTCGGCCTGCGCGACTTGCGATGGGTTCTTCTATCGCAATCGTGAGGTCGCGGTAGTCGGGGGCGGTAATACCGCAGTGGAGGAGGCGCTTTACCTGGCCAACATCGCCAGTAAGGTCACCCTGGTGCACCGTCGTGGCAGTTTCCGGGCAGAGAAGATTCTGCAGAACAAGCTGCAGGCACGCGTGGCAGAGGGCAAGATCGTGCTCAGGCTGCATGCCGAAGTGGATGAGGTGCTGGGCGATGACATGGGCGTCACCGGTGTGCGTATCCGTTACAAGGATGACCGGCTGGAAGACCTTAAGGTCGACGGGCTGTTCGTCGCCATCGGCCACACCCCCAATACGGCACTGTTCGAAGGGCAGCTGACGCTCAAGGATGGTTACCTGGTGGTCAATGGCGGGCGTGATGGCAATGCCACTGCGACCAATATCCCCGGTGTATTCGCGGCCGGTGATGTGGCTGACTCGGTCTACCGCCAGGCGATCACTTCGGCAGGTGCTGGCTGCATGGCCGCGCTGGATGTGGAGCGTTACCTCGACGGCCTGTAACGGGCCGTAGGGTGCGCCGTGTGTTCAGCCGGGAGACATAGGTAACAGGTGTCGGGAGACATAGGTAACGCATTTAGGCTTACGGAATCTTTCGAATGAGGAGTTCGAGTGATGCCGTGGCAGGAGTGCACCACCATGT
>JAHJYA010000023.1 GCA_018826895.1 Gammaproteobacteria bacterium | reverse complement strand
TCTTGTTTGCCCAAGAGAAAGTAACCAAAGAGAAGGGCACCCCACCATCCGGCCCCGGCTGCGCCGGGGTTCCCTCCTTCCATCACCACTCCAGGGGTCCGCCACGAAGGGCCATCCATAGCCCAGCGTGGCTCTCGCGGCATCCATGCCGCTCAACCCCTTACGCGGTGATTCCACTCGACCTCCTGAAGGGGACTTGGGCGTCGTCTGCACGATCGCGATTCAAGAACCAGAGCAAAAGACAGACGCCGCCATACGCGGTCCTGTGAAAATCTTGCAAGCTCGCGACCCGGTCCCGTCAGGAGGCCGAGTGTAGGTGTTGCGTAGGGGGACGAGCCGCATGGATGCGGCGAGAGGCGTAATGGGCCAGGGATGGCCCATGTACGCCGGCCCCCGGAGCAGCACCGGAGTGAGGGAAGTTTCGCGCAGCGAAACGCGGATGTCGGGGTGCCCTTCTTTGGCACACCTTTCTTGGGCAAGCAAGAAAGGTGTGGCGCCCGTGAGGGGCGCAACCCAAACGTTCAGCACACGCGTTAATGCGCCATGCCAAGCCTTCTGTCGATACGCACATAAACTTGCCAGTCCAGTGTCAACCAACAATCCCCCCAAATTACGCGAAGAACCCGATACAAGGCTCCAGCATCGCCATGAAAAACGGCGCCCGAAGGCGCCGTTCTTTATGGTGCATTGCTTACTGCGCAGGACAGCGTGCGACCAGCACACACTGAGCGTTACCCTGCCCAGCAGGCGTCTTGGCAAAACGGCTGTCCTGCGGAGCCAGCGCCTGGGCGCAGCGTTGCGCCTGAGCAGCGGCAACCGAACAACCGCGCTCATCGAGCACCTGCGCGTAGTTGAACCAGCCCGAAGCAAAATCTGGCTGCGCCGCCACGCTTTTGGCCAGCGAGGCTTCGGCCGCTTGCTTGTCACCCGTCGCGTATTGACGATTGCCTAGGGCAAACCAGGCCGTGGCATTGCCTGGCCACTGCTTGACCGCGGTGCGGTAAGCCCGCAACGCGGCGTCGACGCGCCCGGTTTCCTCAAGATCACTGGCGGCCTTGAGCCAGGTCTGCGCGTCCGCTGCAGCGGGCAGCGTATCGGTCGGCAGGGTCAGCACAGCCCAACGCTTGCCGCGTGCCCAGGTGCGATCGAAAGTCGAGAACGCAGTAACTTCGCGACGAGTCGTGCCCGAGCGCAGAATCAGCGTGCGTTCGCGCTGGTCGTAACCGACCACCACGGCGAAATGCCACATGGGGTACCAGTCCAGCGCCAGGTTCTGCAGCACCAGCACCGGGTTGCCGGCAGCGACCTGCTCCAGCACGGCTTCGAGCTTCGGCTGCAGCGGATACACCAGCATGTCGTGGCTACGCGCCGCAGCGACCATCTCGACCTGCAGGCTACCCTCACGACCCGGTATGAATACCTGATCCTTGAGCAGCCCTGGGCTGGTGACCACACCGCGCTGATTGAGCATCGTCGACAGCGCAGCCGGGCCGCACTGGTACGCACTCTGGGGGAAGAAAGGCACGCTGCTCAGCTCGACCCGCTCAGGCAAACGCGAAGCTTCCGGTGGCAACACCGGAGACTTCGCGCAGGCGGTCAGCAGTACAGCGAACAGCAATGGCAGGTAACGCAGGTCGATCAACGATTTATGCATTTCACGAAACTGAAGACATTAGTCGCGCAGAGCATATCGGTGATGATGAAGATAACCAAGAACAACACGATCACACCCAGCACGCCGGCACCAGCCGGTGCTTCGGACAGCTGCTGGTTGAACTGCGCCAGTTCGGCATTGGTCAGGCTGTTGATGCGGGTTTCGACCTGATCACGCTCAACCCCCATGGCCTGCAGTTTGTCCTGCACCCCCTGGTCATCGAGCATGCTCAGCAGTTGCTGGCGATCGACCTGCTCCTGCTGGGCGTTGATCACTTCGGCGGTGCCAACCATCGCCGCATTGGCCATGGGCACCTGAACGACCATCAGTACGTGGAATACCGCGAGCATGGCAGCGAGACGGCGGAACATCGATTGTTTTTGCATGGTGAGGTTCTCCTGATTGACCTCACCTAGACCGCTGCACAGGGCCCCTGGTTCAACAAAAACATAGCCATAGGCCAGCGCTGTGACGCCCTACGCACTGGGCCCTAGTGCACGATACGAATCAAATGTCGGTCAACGCCAGGTCGCGTGGGAGGGGCCGGGCGGCGTTCCGCTTTAGCCGCGACGCTTGCAGCGCCTCCACGATCAATCGCGAATAAATTCGCTCCTACAGAGAGCGACTAAGTTATTTGTGTCGCGGCACTAAGGCTCGACCAGCATCTGGCTGAGCACGGCGCGCAGCTTACCCGGCTTGACCGGTTTGTTCAGCAGCGGCATGCCCATGCGCTGCAACTCACCGCGACAGCTGTCACTGCGGTCGGCGGTGATCATCACCGCCGGGATGCGCGCGGCAAAATGCGCGCGCAGGTGGGCCACCACCTCACAACCGCGCACGCCATGCTCAAGGTGGAAGTCGGCGAGAATCGCTTGCGGCGCACGGCCCTGCAATGCCTGTAGCGCGCTGGCCTGGTCGGGCGCGCAGACCACCTCGCAGCCCCACTGCTCGAGCAGCGCCGCCATGCTGTGCAGGATGCTCGGTTCGTTATCAAGCACCAGCACCCGGCGCCCAGGCAAGGGGTCACCTACAGGCTGGATCGGCAAGGCTCGGATGACCGGGCGCGTACCGGGCTCGCAGGCCAGCGGTACGCGGATGCTGAACACCGAACCGCGCCCCGGCTGCGAACGCACGCTGAGCGGATAACCGAGGATCCGCGCGATACGCTCGACGATAGCCAGGCCCAGCCCCACGCCCTTGCGCGAGGTCGAGTGGCCAATATCCAGCTGATTGAACTCCAGAAAGATATCGCCCATCTGGTGTTGCGCGATGCCGCGCCCAGTGTCCCAGACCTGCAGCTCCAGGCTGTCGCCGCGTTTGCGCGCGCCAAGCAGCACGCCGCCCTGTTCGGTGTAGCGGCAGGCGTTGCTGAGGAAGTTGCGCAGGATGCGCGTCAGCAGGCGAAAGTCCGTGCGCAGCGCATACGATCCCAGGCGGACGCGCAAGCCCAGGCCGGCGGCCTCGGCGACCGGCTGAAACTCCGAGGCGAGCGGCGCCAGCAGCTCGTCCAGGGTGTAGACATCCACATCCGGTTTGATCGCTGCCTGGTCCAGGCGAGCGATGTCGAGCAAATCGGTGAGCAGGTCTTCGGCACCTTCCAGGGCCTGGTGGCTGCGCTCGACCAGGGTCCGCTCCGCCATCGGTAACGCTCGTTCGCGCAGGGTGGAGATCAGCAGGCGAGCGGCATTCAGCGGCTGCAGCAAGTCGTGACTGGCCGCCGCCAGGTACTTGTCCTTACTGCGGTTGGCCTCTTCGGCAGCATCGCGCGCCTCGCGCAGCGCCTGCTCGATACGTGCACGCTCGACGATCTGCCGCTGCAGGTTGGCATTTACCTCCTGCAGTTCGGCGGTGCGCGCACTGACCCGTGCTTCAAGCTCCTCGTTGAGCAGCACCAGGCGCTGCTGGGCTTGCTTACGCTCGGTGATATCGGCGACGAACCCCTCGAACACGCCCTCCTGATCGGGCTTGAGCAGCAGGTTCATCATCACCTCGATGATCCGCCCATCCTTGCGCCGCAAGCGCGTCTCGTAGGCAAACAGCCCCGGGCCATCGCGCAGGGCACTGCGGATATGCTGCAGCTCGGCCTCGCCGCCGACCACCAGATCGCGGGCCAGATCGGTGAGCGACCAGAGCACCTCGCGCGGGTCCTCGTAGCCGAGCATGCGCGCCAGGGCCGGGTTGGCGGCCAGCAAGCCTTCGCGCACGCTGGCCTGGAAGATGCCATGCACAGCGTGCTCGAACAGCCACTTGTAGCGGTTGCGCTCGGTTTCCAGCTCCTCCAGGCGCGCCAGCAATTCTGGGTAATGGCTCTTGCGCGCCGAGTGGCTGCCCAGCCCGAGCAGGTTGTTGAGCGCTTCGCGCTGGCTGGCGCCGGCGTCAGAGGGCCTCGGCATAGACAACCTCGACATCGCGCTGACTCGACTCACGCGGATTGGTCAGGATGCACGGGTCTTCCATGGCGTGGGCCGAGAGGAACGGAATATCACTCATCGACACGCCATGCAGCTTGAGGGTCTCGTGGAAGCCGACGGCCTGCTTGAAGGTCACCAGATGGTCGACCAGGCGCTGGCGCACCTGCAGGTGGTTGAGGCCGCGCACGTCGATACCCAGGGTCTCGGCCACATGACGAAAGCGCTCGGGCGCGGCGTTGTAGTTGAAGGCCACCACGTGCTCGACCAGTGCGGCATTGCACATACCGTGGGGCAAGTCGAGAAAGCCGCCCAGGCTGTGGCTCATAGCATGCACGGCGCCGAGAATGGCATTGGAGAACGCCAGGCCGGCCTGCATGCTGCCCAGCATGATCTTCTCACGCAGGACGATGTCGTGGGGATTGGCGATCATCTGCACCAGATTGCCGTTGATCAGGCGCATCGCCTCCAGCGCGTGGGTATCGGTCAGCGGGCCGCTGCCGGTGGAGACGAACGCCTCGATGGCATGCACCAGCGCATCGATGCCGGTACAGGCGCTGAGAAAAGGATCCATGCTCAGGGTGGTTTCCGGGTCGATCAGCGAGACGTCGGGGACAACGGCCTTGCTGACGATAGAAAACTTCATCCGCTCCTGCTGGTTGGAGATGATCACAAACTGCGAGACGTCCGCCGAGGTGCCGGCCGTGGTGGGGATCAGGATCAGCGGCGGGCTGGGCACGCGGATGGTGTCGACGCCCTCGAACTCGAGGATATTGCGACCGTGGGCAACCACGATACCGATGCCCTTGGCGCAATCCATCGGGCTACCGCCGCCGATGGCGACGATCACGTTGCAGTTGTTGGCTCGGTAGATCTCGGCACCCAGCATCACCTCCTCGACCCTAGGGTTGGGCGAGACTTGGGTGTAGACGCAGTAGTCGATGCCCTGCCCCTGCAGGCTGCGCTCGACATCACCGAGCCAACCGGCAGCGGCGACACCGGGGTCCGAGACAACCAGCACCTTGCGCGCGCCGAAGGTGCTGGCGTAGTTGGCGACGTTATGCCGGCAGCCGGCACCAAAGATGATTTCGGGCGAGACGAACTTGCGCAGTTGGCTCAAGGCTTGGCTCATGGAAGCGCCTGTTTCTTGTTGTTATCGAATGTCGCCAGCGTACTGCATCGGCGCCCTAATGCAATTGCACCAAGGGCGAACAGCCCCTACGAGTTTGGCTATGTCCCAATTGCATCGAGATAAACCGCCGAACACGCGTAGGAGCCTCGCCCCGGGGCGAAGCGATTGCAGCCATTGCGCTACATCAGCGTTGTCCAGGGCATTCGCCGCGGGGTGCGGCTCCCACAAAAGCATCGTCGCCGTGCAACCCAGCACTGGGACATAGCCACGGGCTTACCCCAGGCATTGCCGATAGAAAGTCAGCTCGGCGTTCAGGGCCTCGGCCAGATTCGCGGCCTGGCGGAAACCGTGGCGCTCGTCGGCGAACAGGTGATAGGCAACCGCCACACCGCGCTGGCGTAATGCCGCGACCATGGCCTCGGTCTGGCTCGGCACCACCACGGCATCCAACCCACCCTGGAAGAAAATCACCGGCACCTTGATCCGTTCGGCCTGCAGCACGGGGCTGCGGTGCTGGTAGCGTTCGGCATCGCGCTCGGGGTCACCGATCAGCCAATCCAGATAATCCGTCTCGAACTTATGGGTCAGCCGGCGCAGCGCCAGCGGGTCACTGACGCCGTAGAGACTGGCGCCGCCGCGCAACTGCGGCAGCTCGACCAAGGCCCGCAGCGCGCTGAAGCCACCGGCACTCGCCCCACGGACAAACACCCGCTGCGGGTCGATGCGCTGGCTGGCTGCAAGCGTCGCGATGGCGGCGCTAATATCCGCCACCTCCAGCTCGCCCCATTGCCCAGCCAGGCGCAGGCGATAGGCGCGGCCATAGCCGCTGCTGCCGCGGTAGTTGAGGTCGAGTACGGCGAAACCACGCAGCGTCCAGAAGGCAATACGCGGGTCGAACACCGGGTAGCAGGCCGAGGTCGGCCCGCCGTGCAAAAAGATCACCAGCGGTGGACGCTCTTCGCAGGCAACCGCTGGGTAGAAAAAGCCATGGCAACGCTCGCCCTCGCCCAGATCGCAATCGAATGGTTCGGGGCGGCTCAGCCGTTCTTCGGGCAGAGGCTGCTCGCCGCCAGCGAGTATGCGCAGCGTGCCATCGCTTCGGCGAATCGCCAGCACGGCGGACAGGCGATCTGGCGCGGCGGCGATACAGTAGAGGTGTTGCGAATCGGCCGCCAGGCAGCGAAAACGGGTGAAGCCTTTGCCCAGCATGCTCTCTGCGGTCATACCCGCGTGGGGTGTCGTAGCGCAGCGCACAAGAACACCGACACCCTGCTCGAAACGCGTCAGCAGCAACTCGTCTCCCAGCGGCAAAAAGGTTCGAGCACCGAGTTGCCAGGGTGCCAGCGCGTGATCGTAGGGCGCAGCCTGCAGCCCGATGTCGAGATCGATGCATGCGGGCTGCCACCAACCGGCCTTGTCGCTCAATACCCACAAGCGGTTGTGCGGGTCGAAACGGGGCTGCTGCAGGGATTCTTCGCCCGCCTGCCCGGCCAGCACACGGCTGCGCTGGCCCGACTCGCGCTGACACAGGCGCGTGGCGACCCAGGGTTGGCTGGGGCGATCCCACTCGATCCAGACCAGCCGCTGGCCGTCAGCATCGGCTACAGGCGCAGCATAGAAATCAGCGCCCTCGACCAGGACGTCGCGCTTGCCATTGAGGCCGATGCGCACCAGACGGTGCACGACCGAACCGACCTCGTGGCTCTCCTCGACGGCCAGTAGCGCCTGCCAGGCGGGCACGAAGGACAGATCGCCATAACGGCAATTGGCGCGAGACGTCAGCGCCAGCGGCTCATGCTTCGTAGGAGCGGCTGGGCGGCATTCCGCTTCAGCCGCGAGGCCTGATGAATCAGGAGAAATCGCGGCTGAAGCCGCTCCTACGGAACGCCCCACCGGCAGATGGTAGATCTGCTGATCAGGCTCGTTGACGAAGGCCACGCCCAGCTCGGTGGCGCAGCAAGCGCCGCCACCATATTCGTAGACGCGGCTGCGTACGGAAAACCCAGGCGGCGTCAGCTCCCGACAACAGCCGTCACGCCAGAAGAACAACCCGCAGCGCGCCTGCTGCGGGTCGAACGCCACCCAGAGCACACCGCCATGGGCAGCGTGCAGCTCGGCAAAATCGGTACTGGCCGCGGCGGCCTGTTCGGCGCTCCAGAGCGCATCCACATCGTTCAGACCTTGCATATGATCCGCGAGGCCTTCTCGTTGCGGTACTGCAGGGCGTCCAGGCCCAGCGGTGCATCATCCGCCTGCTGACGGGCGGCGAGAATCACGCCATGGTGCGCGGACTTGCTGCACACCGGGTCGGCATTGCTGGCATCGCCGGTGAGCATAAAGGCCTGGCAGCGGCAGCCGCCGAAGTCCTTGTGTTTCTCGTCGCAGCTGCGGCACGGCTCGGGCATCCAGTCATCACCGCGAAAGCGGTTGAAACCAAAGGAATGCCGCCAGATATGCTCGATGCTGTGCTCGCGCACATTGGGAAACTGCACCGGCAACTGCCGCGCGCTGTGGCAAGGCAACGCGGTGCCATCCGGAGTGATGTCGAGGAACAGATTGCCCCAGCCATTCATGCACGCCTTGGGGCGCTCCTCGTAGTAATCCGGGGTGACGAAGATCAGCTTGCACGGGTGGTTTTCCGCGGCCAGCTTGTCGCGCCACTGGTGGGTGATGCGCTCGGCCCACTCGAGCTGGGCACGGGTCGGCAGCAAGCCGGCGCGGTTGAGCTCGGCCCAGCCGTAGAACTGGCAGGTGGCAAGCTCGACGAAGTCCGCTTCCAGCTCCAGGCACAGCTCGATGATCCGCTCGATATTGTCGATGTTGTGCCGGTGGGTGACGAAGTTCAGCACCATCGGGTAGCCGTGGGCCTTGACCGCACGGGCCATGGCCAGCTTGTGGGCGAAGGCCTTCTTCGAGCCGGCCAGCAGGTTGTTCACCTCCTCGTCGGCGGCCTGGAAGCTGATCTGGATATGGTCCAGCCCAGCATCGGCGAACTCGGCGATGCGCGCCTCGGTGAGGCCGATGCCAGAGGTGATCAGGTTGGTGTAGTAGCCCAGATCGCGAGCGGCCTTGATCAGCTCGGCCAGGTCCTGGCGCACCAGCGGCTCACCGCCGGAAAAGCCCAGCTGCGCCGCGCCCAGCTCACGGGCCTGGCGAAACACCTCGATCCACTCCGCAGTCGTCAGCTCGGCGCCCTGCTGGGCGAAATCCAGCGGGTTGGAGCAGTACGGGCACTGCAGCGGGCAGCGATAAGTCAGCTCGGCCAGTAACCACAACGGCGGCCCCGCTTCGTGGCCCGGCTTAGCGAAGCTCAATCCAGAACTGAGCACTGGCGACCTCCATAAAGGCCAGAATGTCTTCGTCGATACCAGGCACATCGGGGAAGCGCTCACGCAGCGCAGCGATGATCTGGCCGACGCTGTGGCTGCCATCGATCTGCTGGAGAATCTCGCTGGCGCTGTCGTTGAGCTTGATCATGCCTTCCGGGTAGAGCAGCACATGGCAGTTCTGCACCGGCTCGAATTGCAGGCGAAAGCCGCGGCGGATAGCGGGCACCTTGGGCAGGATGGCGGTTGTCATGATGTCGGCTCCGTTGTAGTACGCACCAATGGCTTGGGCTTCATAGCGCGATCCCCCGATGCCAGACGCGCTCGGCCGTCACCGTGTGATACGGCGGGCGCTGCAGTTCGTAAGCCATGCTCATGGCATCGAGCATGCTCCACAGCACATCGAGCTTGAACTGCAGGATCTGCAGCATGCGCTCCTGGGCTTCGCGGCTGCGGTAGTGTTCAAGGGTGATACGCAGGCCATGTTCCACGTCGCGGCGCGCCTGGCTCAGGCGTGTGCGGAAATAGTCGTAGCCGCCGGCGTCGATCCAGGGGTAATGCTGCGGCCAGGCGTCGAGCCGCGACTGGTGGATCTGCGGAGCAAAGAGTTCAGTCAGCGAGCTGCTGGCCGCCTCCTGCCAACTGGCGCGGCGGGCGAAGTTGACGTAGGCATCGACGGCGAAGCGCACCCCCGGTAGCACCAGCTCCTGGGACAGCACTTGCTGGCGATCCAGGCCCACCGATTCGGCTAGGCGCAGCCAGGCCTCGATACCGCCCGCCTCGCCTGGCGCACCATCGTGATCGAGAATGCGCTGGACCCACTCACGGCGAGTGTCGCGATCCGGGCAGTTGGCCAGGATCGCCGCATCCTTGAGCGGAATATTCACCTGGTAATAGAACCGGTTGGCCACCCAGCCCTGGATCTGCTCGCGGCTGGCGCGCCCTTCGTACATGGCGCGATGGAACGGGTGGTGGATGTGATACAGCGCGCCCTTGGCGCGCAGCGCCTGCTCGAATTCGGCAGGACTCATGGCAGCAGTCTGGCTCATCGGCACTCCATGTTGTTCTTATCGGCCTGTTACAGGTGGATGCTCATGCCATCGAACGCGACCTCGATGCCGTGCGCGCCCAGCTCGGCGCGCTCGGGCGAGTCGAGATCGAGAATCGGGTTGGTGTTGTTGATATGGATAAGGATCTTGCGTGCAGACGGCAGGCCATCGAGCACCTCGATCATGCCGCCGGGGCCGCTCTGGCACAGGTGGCCCATCTCGCTGCCGAGCTTGTCGCCGACCTCGCATACGCGCATTTCGTCATCGCGCCATAGCGTGCCATCGACCAGCAGGCAGTCTGCGCGGCGCATCCAGGCCAGCAGTGGCTCATCGACCTGGCCCAGGCCAGGCGCGTAGAACAGCGTAGCGCCGCTGCGACGATCCTCGACGAACAGGCCGATATTGTCGCCTGGGTGCGGGTTGCCACGGTGCGGCGAATACGGCGGTGCGCTGCTGCGCAGAGGGATCGCGGTGATCGCCAGGTTCGCGCAGCCGGGGATGCTGAAGGCCTCGCCATCCAGGCCAATCCGCTTGTGCTGCAGACCACCGTTCCAGTGGCTGAGCATATTGAACAGAGGAAAACCGCTGGTCAGGTCCTGGTGCACCATCTCGCTGCACCAGACCTGATGCGGGCAACCCTCGCGCAAGGTCAGCAAGCCGGTGGTGTGATCGATCTGGCTGTCGAGCAGGATGATCCCGGCGATCGCGCTGTCGCGCAGGTGCCGCGCCGGATTGAGGGCGGGAAAGGCTTCGATCTGCACGCGGATATCCGGCGAGGCGTTGCACAGAATCCAGTCCTGGCCGTTGTCACTGAGGGCAATCGACGACTGCGTACGCGGCTCTGCCCGTACGCTGCCATCGCGCAGGCCACGGCAGTTGCGGCAATTGCAGTTCCATTGGGGAAAGCCACCGCCAGCGGCGGAGCCGAGAATCTGAATGTACATAGGCACGTCCGACAGGATGCCGAGTGGGATGCCCCGGCAATGCCGGGGCAAAACGGCTCAACGATTGGCGAAGTACATGGTCACTTCAAAACCAATACGCAGGTCGGTAAACGCGGGTTTCGTCCACATGGCGCGGTCCTCTTCTTATCGACGCCGGCACATTCCGGCAGCCCCATTAAGCCCCCCGAGCGCCGGGGGCCAAATGGTACTTTGGGAGGAATTGGCACTGGCATTGGTAGTGCCTGGCGCGTCTTCGGTGCTGGCCGCACGCCCGTGCAGAGGTGCGCTACCGGGCGAGGCTAACCGGCAATCGGCAGGTTGTCCGCCAGCCCATCGGGGGTCGCGCTGGGGTGACCGAAGAGATAGCCCTGCCCCCATTCACCGCCGGCCCTGAGCACCAGCGCATGGTCGCCAATGGTTTCGATGCCCTCGACCACCACTACCGGCGCCAGGGTGCGACAGAGCCCGACCAGGTGCTCCAGGGTTTTCTCCGACAGCGCCTGGTCACGGGCACGGCGCACATAACCCTGGTCGACCTTGATGATGTCCGGCTGGCATTTCTGGATGAACTCCAGGGTGCCGAAGCCTGAACCGAAATCGTCGACCGCCACCCGACAACCAACGCCCTGCAGGCGCCGCACAAAGTCCACCGCATGGGCGATATTGGAGAACGCCGTGCTCTCGGTAATCTCGATGATCAAGCGGGCGGCCAGCTGCGGCGCGGCGGTGAGCGTCGCCAGGGTGCGCTCCCAGCCTTCATCGAAGGCCGCACTCTGGGCGGAGATATTGCAGCCCAGGTGCAGGCCGGGGTTGGCCTGGAGCGTTGCGATCAGGTGCTGGACCACGCAATGGTCCAGATGACGCATCACCCCGTAGTCCTCCAGCAGGCTAAATGGGTTGAAGCCCAATACGCTGTTGCAATAGCGCAATAGGCCTTCGCCGTAGAGCGGCTGCAAAGCCTGTGTGGAAACCACGGGCTGGTAGTGCAAATGAAACTGACCGCGCTGCAGTTCGGCATAAAAAAAGCGAATGCGCTTGTGCTCGACGCACTCGTCGGCAGAGGGATGACGGAAATTGGCCAGCATGGGGGAACATCCTTGAGGGGCACACTGCTGGGGTCTGTTGCCATTTCGTTCGCGGCTTGCGACGAAACGGCAACAGACTCTAGGGCTGCAAGGAGATAGGAGCAGCGCCATCGACAAAAGAGCAGTGGCCGGTACAGCACCGAGGCGGACATAACGTAAAGGCGAAGACTAGGGGCGAAGCCAGCGCTTGAGAAGTGTCCTCAGACCCCAGTTAGCGGTCCCAACGTACCGCGGCTCAGCGCTGGCAGACCGGCAATAGGCGAGTTCCCGGGCCTGCCCTTACCATTAGCGCCCCGCCATCGCCCAGAGCTGCCATGTACACCCTGTCGCCCGCCTGCCTGCAACTCATGACCAAAGCCTTGTTAAACCAGGGTATTAACCTGCAGGCACTGCTGAGCAAGGCTGATGCAGGGTTGCTCAACGCCCTGGCCGAGGGCAGTCCCGTCAAGCTGGCGAGCGTCTACCCACTGCTGGATCACGCCACTGCACTGGCACAAAACCCGGATATTGGCCTAAGCGCTTATGCCCACGCGCACCCCAGTACCCTGGGGGCGCAATGCTATGCCGTGCTGTCCAGCCCGACCCTGGGTGCAGCGCTGCAGTGCATGGTCGATCACCATGTGCTCGTCACCAATGGCTCGCAACTGCTGTTGGAACAAACCGATACGTACGTGCGCCTGCTCGGCATCGAGACCGTGACGAGCGGAGGCAACGCACCGCGTACCTTCCTCGACATGGGCCACGCCCTCATCCTGGGGCTGATCCACTGGCTGTGGCCGTATAAGAAAGTTATGCCGCTGGAAGTGGCGTTCAGCTACACACGGCCGGCGGACACCCGCCAACTGCAAGCGCTGTTCGGCTGCAATCTGGTGTTTGCCGCACCGCATAACAGCATGACCTTCAGCATCGACATCAATCGCCTGGCCTTGCCCACGGCAAACCCGATACTGCACGCTCAGCACCAGGAATACCTGCGGACCTGTGTTCAGGAAGCGCTGAATGGCTCCCTCGCTGCCCGTACAAGGCGCACCCTGGCAGAACAGCTCGCCCTGGGCTTTCCCTGCAGCCTGGACAGCACCGCCCGACTGTTGGCGATCAGCCCGCGCAGCCTGCAGAACGGTCTGGAGCGCGAACAGCTCACCTACAGTGCATTGCAGGATGAAGCGCGTCTCAAGGCCGCCCACGGCCTGCTGTGCCACACCGCCAGGCCACTCAAATACATCGCTGCAACCCTGGGTTTTCGCGAGCCAAGCAGCTTCCACAAAGCCTGCCTGCGTTGGTTTGGCATGCCACCGATGCGCTACCGTCGTTATGCCGGCAGCGCGTCGACGCCTCCATAAGCATTCGCGGCTAAAGCCGCTCCTAGGGTCTGTTCCCGTTTCGTTCGCGGCCGCGCCGGAGCCAGTTTTAGCGCGAGGCAAGGCATGAGATGCGA
>JAHJYA010000022.1 GCA_018826895.1 Gammaproteobacteria bacterium | reverse complement strand
TCTTGTTTGCCCAAGAGAAAGTAACCAAAGAGAAGGGCACCCCACCATCCGGCCCCGGCTGCGCCGGGGTTCCCTCCTTCCATCACCACTCCAGGGGTCCGCCACGAAGGGCCATCCATGGCCCAGCGTGGCTCTCGCGACATCCATGTCGCTCAACCCCTTACGCGGCGATTCCACTCGGCCTCCTGAAGGGGCTTTGGGCGTCGTCTGCACGATCGCGATTCAAGGGCAAAAGCAAAAAGCCAGACGCCGCCGTGCTTGATCTTGTGGAAATCTCGCAAGCTCGCGACCCGGTCCCGTCAGGAGGCCAAGCGTAGGTGTTGCGTAGGGGGACGAGCCGCATGGATGCGGCGAGAGGCTTAAAGGGCCATGGATGGCCCTTGTAAGCCGGCCCCCGGAGCAGCACCGGAGCGAGGGAAGTTTCGCGCAGCGAAACCCGGATGTCGGGGTGCCCTTCTTTGGCACACCTTTCTTGGGCAAGCAAGAAAGGTGTGGCGCCCGTGAGGGGCGCAACCCAAACGTTCAGCACACGCAGTAATGGGCTATGCCGCGCAACTTGACGAACTGCACACAAACTTGCCAGTTCGGTGCCAGCCAGCGCTTTTTCCCAAATTACGCGCAGAACCTTATTTCATGCGTCGTGCCTCCCCGCAAGTGATACGCCCGAGCACCATGCACCTCTACTCGCAGAATCCCTGAACTCTCGCGGCTGCTCCCTATCCATTGAGCAGGTGTCCGTCGTCGGCGGGCTGGCAGAAAATGGAGAGAGCGATGACGGACGGATACGCTGCACAACCGCTGCGCGTGGTGCTGACGGCCTGGGTGGCAGGTGTGATGGGCGGGCTGCTGGCCTTGGGCGGGGTCTATCTGGCCTGGTTGGGTGGCTCCTGGTACTACCTGCTGGCGGGCGTGGGGCTGCTGTTGGTGGGTGTGCTGATCCGTCGACGTCAGCGTGCTGCGCTCTGGCTGTACGCCGTGTTGCTACTGGCGAGCCTGGCCTGGACAGTGTTCGAGGTGCGCTTCGACTGGTGGCAGCTGGCGCCGCGTATCGACCTCTGGTGCCTGCTCGGTCTGTGGTTGTTCCTGCCGTTTATCAATCGTCATATCGGCCCGCAGCCTTACTGGCGTGACGGCGCAACGGGGCTGCTCGGGCTGGGTCTGCTGCTCGGTGCGACCATGGCCGGCTACTCGCTGACCCAGGATTACCATCGCCTGGATGGCACCTTCGACAGCGCGCGCCTGGCCGGCGGTAACCCGGCGGCGCAGGCCGGTCGCTCGGCCAGTGAGTGGAGCGCCTATGGCGGTTCAGGGCGTGGCGACCGTTACGCGACGGCCGATCTGATCAGTCCGGAGAATGTCGGTCAGTTGAAAAAGGCCTGGGAATTCCACACCGGCGACCTGCCGGGTGAGGGCGACCCAGGCGAGCTGACCAATCAGGTCACGCCGCTGAAGATCGGCGACAACCTGTTTATCTGTACCCCGCACAGCATTGCCATCGCGGTGGACGCCGATACCGGCGAGGAGCGCTGGCGCTTCGATCCGGCCATCAACCGGCAGGCCGAGTACTACCAGCACATGACCTGCCGTGGCCTGGCCTATCACGATGCGGCGGCCTACGCCGAGCCCGCGAAGCCGGTCATGGCGGCGCAGGCCCGCGAGCCAAGCATCGTGCCCAGCGACACCCGGCAACGTACCCCGGTGGCATCCGCGCAAGCGGTCGAGCGTTGCACGCAGCGTCTGTTCCTGCCGACCAATGACGCGACGCTGTACGCCCTCGACCTGCACGATGGCCAGCCCTGTGAGGACTTCGGCAAAGGCGGCATGGTCGACCTCAAGGTCGGTCTGGGCGACGACGCCCTAGGCGTCTATCTGCCGACTTCACCGCCGGTAGTCACCGAGAAACTGGTGATCGTGGGTGGCTCGGTAACCGACAACGGTGCGGTGGATTCCCCCGGTGGGGTGATCCGTGCCTATGACGTGCGCACGGGCGAGTTGGTGTGGAATTTTGACCCCGGCCGTCCGGATGTCACCGAGCCTTTGCCGGCGGGCGAGACCTATGTGCGCAGCACGCCCAACTCCTGGACCATCGCCACGGCGGACGAAACCCTGGGGCTGGTGTATATCCCCACGGGCAATCAGACGCCCGACCAGTGGGCCGTACCGCGTACCCCCGAGGCCGAGCGCTTCACCGCTGCGCTGGTCGCCCTGGATCTGGCCAGCGGCCAGGTGCGCTGGGAGTTTCGCACCGTGCACCACGACCTTTGGGACCGCGACCTGCCGTCCCAGCCCACTTTGGTCGATATCGACGGCCCCCAGGGTACGGTGCCGGCGATTATCCAGCCGACCAAGCGTGGCGATCTCTATGTGCTCGATCGGCGCACTGGCGAACCCATAGTGCCGGTCAGCGAGCAGCCGGTGCCTCAGGGCACGGTGGAAGGCGATTTCACTGCGCCGACCCAGCCGGCTTCGGCGCTCAGCTATGCGCCCGAGCAGGCGCTGCGCGAGCGTGACATGTGGGGCGGTACGCCGTTCGACCAACTGATGTGCCGCATCCAGTTCCGCCAGCTGCGCTATGAGGGGGATTTCACGCCGCCGTCGGAGCAGGGCTCGCTGATCTATCCGGGCAACGTCGGGGTGTTCAACTGGCCGTCGGTGGCGGTCGACCCAGTGCGGCAGATGCTGTTCGGCGCGCCGAACTACCTGGCGTTCGTCTCGCGCCTGGTCAAGCGTGAGGATGTGCCGGAAGACGCCCGCATGGGCGGCGGTGAGCAGGGCCTGCAACCCAACCTGGGCGCGCCCTATATGGTCAGCCTGGAGCCCTTCTTGTCGGTACTGGGCTTACCGTGCCAGTCGCCGCCCTGGGGCTACGTCACCGCCGTGGATCTGCGCAGCATGGAAAAGGTCTGGCAGCACAAGAACGGCACCAGCCGCGACAGTGCACCGCTGGGTATTCCTTTCAGCGTCGGCGTACCGGCCCTGGGCGGGCCGCTGATCACCGCCGGTGGTGTGGGTTTTCTCAGCGGGACCCTGGATTACTACCTGCGGGCCTACGACCTGCGCACCGGGGAAGAGCTGTGGAAGGATCGCCTGCCAGCGGGTGGGCAAGCCACGCCGATCAGCTATGTATCGGAGAAGACCGGCAAGCAGTATGTGGTGGTGATGGCCGGCGGACACGGCTCGTTCGGCACGCGCATCGGCGATTCGCTGGTGGCCTGGACCCTTGATGAAGATGCTGCGCCGTAAAAGAAGAAGGCCCGCATTGCGGGCCTCCTGTCAGTGGTGTTCGCGGGTGGCGCGGAATTTCACATCCGGCCAGCGCTCTTCCATCAGGCTCAGGTTGACCCGGGTCGGGGCCAGGTAGGTGAGGTGGCCGCCGCCGTCCAGGGCGAGGTTTTCCACCGCCTTGTTGGAGAATTCCTCGAGCTTCTTCTTGTCACTGCACTCGATCCAGCGCGCTGACCAGACAGTGATCGGCTCGTAGCCGCACTCGACCTTGTATTCCTCTTTCAGGCGGCTGGCGACCACGTCGAACTGCAGCACACCGACGGCGCCGAGGATGATGTCGTTGCTGCGTTCGGGGAAGAACACCTGGGTCGCGCCTTCTTCGGCCAGTTGCTGCAGGCCCTGGCGCAGCTGCTTGGATTTCAGCGGGTCTTTCAGGCGCACGCGGCGGAACAGCTCCGGAGCGAAGTGCGGGATGCCGGTAAAGCCCAGGGCTTCGCCTTCGGTGAAGGTGTCGCCGATCTGGATGGTGCCGTGGTTGTGCAGGCCGATGATGTCGCCGGCATAGGCCTCGACCAGCATCTCGCGCTCGCTGGAGAAGAAGGTCAGGGCGTCGCCGATGCGCACGTCCTTGCCGGTGCGTACGTGGCGCATCTTCATGCCCTGGCTGTACTTGCCCGAGCAGATGCGCATAAAGGCGATGCGGTCGCGGTGTTTCGGGTCCATGTTCGCCTGGATCTTGAACACGAAACCGCTGAATTTCTCTTCTACCGGCTCCACGGTGCGCTCGTTGGCCACCCGCGCCAGCGGCTTGGGCGCCCAATCGACCACGGCATCAAGCACATGGTCGACACCGAAGTTGCCCAGGGCGGTGCCGAAGAACACCGGGGTCAGCTGGCCGTTCATGAACTCGTCCTGATCGAATTCATGGCAGGCGCCTTGCACTAATTCAAGCTGCTCGACAAAGCGCTCGTACTCGTCACCCAGGTGGGCACGGGCCTCATCCGAATCGAGCTTTTCGATGATCTTGGTTTCGGTGCGCTCGTGGCCGTGGCCCGGGGTGTAGACGATGATGTAGTCGTCGGCCAGGTGGTACACGCCCTTGAAGTCGCGGTAGCAGCCAATCGGCCAGGTGATGGGCGCGGCCTTGATCTTGAGGACCGCTTCGATCTCGTCGAGCAGCTCGATCGGGTCGCGGATATCGCGGTCGAGCTTGTTGACGAAACTGACGATGGGCGTGTCGCGCAGGCGGCAGACGTCCATCAGGGCGATGGTGCGTGGCTCGACGCCCTTACCGCCGTCGAGCACCATCAGCGCCGAGTCCACTGCGGTCAGGGTGCGGTAGGTGTCTTCCGAGAAGTCTTCGTGGCCGGGGGTGTCGAGCAGGTTGACCATGTGCTCGCGGTAGGGGAACTGCATCACCGAGGTGGTGATGGAGATACCGCGCTGCTTCTCCATTTCCATCCAGTCGGAGGTCGCATGGCGGTCAGATTTACGCGACTTCACCGTACCGGCCACGGCAATTGCCTTGCCCATCAGCAGGAGCTTTTCGGTAATGGTGGTTTTACCGGCGTCGGGGTGGGAAATGATCGCGAACGTGCGGCGCTTGGCGACTTCGGCGGCCTGGGTGGTCATGCGGGAACCTGATCGTGGAGCTGGAAATTGGCCGCGAAGTATACAGGATGCCCGCTGCGTTTGCTGACGCCAGACGCCTCGCTGAATCGCCGCTCAGGCGCCGGATTGGGCCTTGAGTGCCGCCTCGATGCTGAAACACACCATCAGCGCCCAGGGCGTTTGCGCAACGCCGGTATTGACCGGGCAGAACACCCGTACCAGATCGCTGTTTTGCACATAGCGGTAGGCCTTGCCGGTTTTGATCGCCTGGCGCGCGTCACTGTTCAGGTCGCTGGCGTTCTTGCCGGCCCAGACCGGGTCCGGATGGGTGATGTAGGAGCCTGCGGTCGACAGCAGCGCCAGGTAGCCGACGCCCAGCGGTTTGTGCTCAGACAAATCCTTTTGCAGGTTGTCCAGGGCGAAGTCGGCGCCGAGTACGCCGGCAAAGCGTTCGTTGAACTTTACCAGCACCATCAGCGAGGTCATGCGTACGCTACGGCCATTCACGGAGTAGTCGTAGGGCTCCATCATCAGGTCATGGTTGCTGCGCCGGGGTATTTCATACCAGTCGTTAAGGCCGGGTTTGTCGTGGTCGGCCAATGGCTCCAGAGCGATTGAGCCCTGGCCACGGTTCCAGTAGGGGATAAAGCGGCCGTCAGGGGCGTGCCCCGGCGCGCTGCAGAACTCACTGTCGCGGCCATCCAGCACGTTGGCCTCCAGGCAGCAGGAGTAGGCCAGCACATCCTTGTCGGCTTTCAGGTTGGCTGCCATTACCGCGTTGATCGCTTCGCGCTGCGGGCCGAGGTTGGCCTGTTTCAGGCTTTCGATCACGCGCTTGAGGCCATGCAGAGTGGCGGCCAGCTTGGCGAAACGAGTTTCCAGGCGGGCCGCTTCCTGGGCGGCCAGCAGGTGTGCGGTTTCCTGCATCGCATCGCGCTCGGCCAGTTCGACGCCTTTTACTGCATTGCGTGTGTCCACGCCGATGTTCTGCACCTTCTGCGCGATGTCGCTGGTGGCCGTGGCGGTGCGTTGGGCGAGGGCACGTACTTCATCGGCTACCACGGCGAAACCGCGTCCGACTTCTCCTGCACGGGCCGCTTCTATGGCCGCGTTGAGGGCCAGCAGGTTGGTGTGTTTGGCCACGTCGCGGATGACATTGACGATACCGCTGATCTCGTTGGCGTTGTGTTCCAGGTCGCTGACCAGCTTTTTGATCTGGCCCATGGTGTTGTCGAGTGCATCCTGCTTGACGGCATTGCGGGGCGGGTAGGCGGACTGCGTATGCATGGCACTCTCCAAGACTACGGACGTGGATGTGCAGAGCCTTTGCAGCGAGCATGCCACTGGGCGGCAGTGCCCCGAATCAGCCGGATCGCGCACGGCCCCCGTCGTTCTCGTGCCTGTCGGGGGTGCGGGCGAGGCCGTGATGGCACGTTGCAGTGCACGATCGGTGGCGCAGGCGTATCGGCTAATGGCGTGCAGATGAGAATTATTATATTTTGCATGCTTTCCCGCCGAGCACGCTGCTATGACCACCAGCCTGGGCCGCATTCTGATCATCGAGGACGACCGCACCCTGGCTGCCCAGCTCGGCGAGCTGCTGCGCGGCCAGGGTTATGCGACCAAGGCGAGCCATCTGGGTGAGGCCGGGCTGAGCATGGCCCTTGCCGAGCCGCCGGACTTGCTCCTGCTCGATGTGCTGTTACCGGATATCAACGGCCTGGCCGTGCTGCGCCGGCTGCGCGAACAACAGCAGACGCCGGTGATCATGCTCACCGCCTGTGGTGCCGAGGAGGAACGCATTCGTGGCCTGCGCCACGGCGCCGACGATTACCTGCCCAAACCGTTCAACATCACCGAGCTGCAGCTGCGTATTGACGCCGTACTGCGCCGCAGTCGTGCGCCAGAGACCACGCGTGGCGCGCAACCGCAGCAGGTGCAACTCGATGCCCTGCATCTGGACCGCCACAGCCAGCAGGCGTGTGTCGGCGACTGCGACCTGGCACTGACGCCGCTGCAGTTTCGTCTGCTCTGGCTGCTGGTGACTCATCGCGGCGAGGCGCTGAGCAAGCCTTACCTGTACCGCATGGCCCTGGAGCGCGAATACAGCCAGTACGATCGCAGCCTGGACATGCACATCAGCCGCATTCGCCGGCGCCTGGCCGATGCCGGGCTGGGTGCTGATCGCCTGCAGACCCTGCACGGTCGCGGTTACGCGTTCACATGAATCGCCGCCTGTTCTGGAAGCTGTGTCTGGTCATCGCCTTGGGTAGCGTGGTGCTGTTCTGGGTGATCGCCCGGGTGGCCTGGCAAACCGAAGAGCGCATGAGCTTTATCGATGCTGAGCACCAGCGCACCTTGCGCCACTATGCCGAACAAGCGGAAGCCTTGTACCGCGCCGGTGATCATGCCGCACTCAAACGCTGGCTGGAGACGCTGCAGCAACAGGAGCAGACCTGGGCCGCTGTGGTCGAGTCCGAGGTACGACCGTTGGCCGGCAGTGTGTTGTCGGAGCGTTTCGTCGAGAGCTTTACCCTGGGCCGTGACCTGAGCTGGAAGATCCACCTGTATTTCCATGAAAACCCGATCATGGATATCCCGTTCAGCGACGGCCAGGTGCGCTTTCTGATCCAGTTGCCGCAGCGCATGCGCCCCGGTCTGTATTGGCACTATGCCAAGTTGTTGCTGCAACTGGTGGTGCCGCTGGTGCTGCTACTGATTGTCTGTCTGGTGCTCTACCGCCATCTGATGCAGCCACTAAGCCGTCTGGAACAGGCCACCCGGCAGTTCAGCGAGGGTCGTCTGGATGTACGCGTGCGCTCATTGCTTGGCTCACGTAACGATGAGTTGGCGCGTCTGGCCGAGACCTTCGATGCCATGGCGGCGCGCACCGGGCAGTTGATCATTGACCAGCGTCAGCGCCTGGCGGATATGTCCCATGAGCTGCGCACCCCGCTCACGCGCATCGAAATGGCGGTAAGCCTGGCCGAACAGGGCGCTGACCGGGCGGGCCTGCTCGAACGCATCCGCAGTGATTGCGCCGGCATGCGCCGTCTGGTCGAAGACGCCCTGACCCTGAGTTGGCTGGAGAATGAGCGGCCCGAGCTGCGCGACGAGAACCTCGATCTGTCCGAACTGATCGACAGCATCCTCGACGATGCGCGGTTCGAGTACCCGGACCGGCACATCGTCTGCCAGCTACCGGACAGCGCACCGCTGCACGGCAGCAGCAGTCGCGCCCTGGGCCAGGCCATCGAAAATGTGGTGCGCAATGCCCTGGATCACACCCCCGCGGGCGGTCAGGTCGAAGTCAGCCTGACCCAGGAGGGGGATGCCTGGTTGCTCAGCGTTGCCGACCAAGGGCCAGGTGTCGCCGAGCAATGGCTGGAGCGGATCTTTCAGCCGTTCTTTCGTGGGGCGGGCGAGCGCGCCGGTTTCGGCTTGGGCCTGGCGTTGGCGCAGCGTCAGATCAACGCCACGGGCGGCAGCATTCGCGCCTGTAACCGCCGCGTTGGCGGTTTACTGATGGAGTTGCGCCTGCCCCATGCCGGTGTGTAACAGTTGTAAAAGTGATTCCCTTGCCTGGGGGTGATGATGAGAATTCGCAAATGCGAAATATTCACATCTTTCCTGGGGAGGAACCACCATGCCGCACTGCCCTTACCGCCTGAGCCTATTGGGCGCCATCACCTGCACCAGCCTGTTCGGTGCACTGTCAGCTCAGAGTGCCGAGCCTGCTGTTGAACTTCAGGCGCAGCAGATTACCGGCGTCGCTGCCGACCGTAACGAGAGTGTCGAAGCCGAGCAGTTACAACGCTATCAGGCCAGCGATTTGCAGGAAGTCTTCGAGTCCAATCCCGAGGTCTCCGTGGCGGGCGGCCCCGGCGTGGCGCAAAAGCTTTACCTGCGCGGCCTGGAAGACACCCTGCTGAATATCACCATCGACGGCGCCAGTCAGCCGGGGCAGACCTTCCACCACACCGGGCGTATCGGTATCGAGCCTGAACTGCTCAAGCGAGCCGAGGTGCAAGCGGGTACCGGCGATGCCACCGCCGGTGCCGGTGCGCTGGGCGGCGCCGTGCGCTTCGTTACCAAAGACCCGGACGACCTGCTGCGTGAAGGTGAGTCCGTCGGTGCCCTGCTCAAGAATGGCTATTTCAGCAATGGCGAGGGCTACAAGAGCAGCGCCAGCGTATTCGGCCGTTTCAACGAAAACTGGTCAGCGTTGGCGATGACCACCTATCAGGACCAGAACGATTACCAAGACGGCAACAACGACGACGTGCTCGGCACGGCAGCGCGGCAGAAGCTCGGCTTCGCCAAGCTGGTGGGCAAACTCAGCGATGAGCAAACGCTGCGCCTGAGCTACGAGAAACGTCTCGACGAAGGTGAGCGCAGCCAGCGTCCGCAGTGGATTCCCAGCGGCTTCAACGCGCTCTACCCATTGAGCACCGAGCGCGAGACCTGGACCCTCAACTATGCCTGGCAGCCGCTAAACAACGATCTGTTCGATGTCGAGTTGACCTCCTACCACACCACCAACGAGCTGGAGCAGGATGGACGCTTCGGCCTGTATTTCGGCGATACCCGCAGCAGCGGTTTCGACCTGCGTAATACCAGCCTCCTTGGCGCGCACCAGCTCACCTACGGCGTCGACTACCGCGACGATCGCACCACCCTCGGCCCCGAGGGCGACCGCGAGCTGGATCATGAGGACGGCGATGTGCTTGGCCTCTATCTGCAGGATCGTTACCAGCTCACCTCGCGCCTGCAACTGGACGCCGGCCTGCGCTATGACCGCTACACACTTGATGATCGCGACAAGCAGCGCTTCAGCGAAGAAGGTCTCAGCCCCAACTTCGGTTTGCGCTACCAACTGACCCCTGAGCTGGCCCTGTTTGCTGGCCATGCTCAGGCACTGCGCGGCCCGCAGGTGCGTGATGCGTTCAAGCTCGATGTATCTGGCAACGACGCGGACCTGAAGGCGGAGAAGGCACGCACCGAAGAGGTCGGCTTCGACTACCGCGACGGCGGTTGGGAATTGAGTGGTAAGGCTTACGTTACCCGCATCAAGGACGCCATCGCCGACCCCATCGGCCGGCCCAATCTGTATGAGAATGTCGGCGACCTGAAAACCAAGGGTGTGTTGCTCAGTACCGCCTACCACTGGCAGCAGCTCAGCCTGGGCCTGAGCTACCACCACAACGATGCGCGCCTGGACGGTGAGCGTCTTAACGTTTATGAGTACAACGGCCTGGGCACCAGCCTCGGCGACACCTGGACCGCTTTCGCTGATTACCGCGCCAGCGACAGTCTCAACCTCGGCTGGCAGGGTCGCTTCGTGCGCGGCATCGATAGCCTGCACACGGGTGTGGGCACGGTGGCCAAGCCCGGCTACGGCGTCCACGACCTGTATGCCGAATGGCAGGCCATGCCCGAGCGCCTGACCTTTACCCTGACCCTGAAGAACCTGCTGGACAAGCAGTACCTGGACCACGCCAGCAACGAAGACTTCGAGCACATTCCTGACTATGAGGGCATCCGCGGCTCTTACGAACCGGGTCGCGAACTGCGCCTGGGTGTGGCGTGGCGTATCTGATGCGCCAGCTGATCATGGGGGTTGTGTTGGGGTTGGCGGTGCTGACCCCGTTGCAGGCGCAGGTGCTGACCGACTTGGCTGGACGCCAGGTGCAGGTGCCTGAGCGGGTCGAGCGGATCGTCCTCGGCGAAGGCCGGTTGTTGCCGGTGCTGGCGGTTCTCGAAGGCGAGCAGCTGTTGCAGCGCCTGGTCGGCATGCCGGCTGACCTAGCACTGGTCGACCCAGGCAGCGCGCGGCAGTACCAGCAGGCGTTTCCCGCGCTGGCTGCGGTGCCGCGCATTGGCCAGGGTTCGGCCGATAGTTTTAGCCTGGAGCAGGTGCTGACACTGCGTCCGGACCTGGCCATCTTCAGCCTCTCCGGGCATGGGCCGGGCAGTACCCAGGGGCGCATGGTCGAGCAGTTGCAGCGTGCCGGTGTGGCGGTGCTGTTTGTCGATTTCCGCGAGCAGCCGTTGCTCAATACCCCGCTTAGCATGACCTTGCTCGGCCGTGCGCTGGGCCGCCAGGCACGCGCTGAGGCCTTCAATAGCGCCCATGCCGAGTCACTGGCGGCGGTGCGTCAACGTCTGCCGCAGGGCGCCGGACCGCGGGTGTTTCTGCACAGTCGGGCCGGTCTCGGCGATGGCTGCTGCGAGAGTATGGCGCGCGGCATGCTCGCCGACCTGCTGGTAGAAGCCGGCGGCGAGAACATCGCTCGCGCGCTGCTGCCTGGACATGCCGGTACCCTGAGCCTGGAGCTGCTGCTCAGCCAGCCGCCGGAGCTGTATATCGCCAGCGCCGTGGGCTCGGCCGACAGCCTCGCCGAAGGCGCGCCCTATATCGCCCTCGGCCCAGGTGTGGCGGGTGAGCCGGCGCGTGCTTCGCTGGCGCGGCTGCTGAGTCGCGGTGGCCTGCAGCACCTGGCTGCGGTGCGTGAGGGCAGGGCGCATGCCATCTGGCATGGCTTCTACAACAGCCCGTTCAACGTGGTCGCGGTGCAGGTGTTCGCCAAATGGCTGCACCCCGAGGCCTTCGCCGACCTCGACCCGCAGCAGACGCTGGCCGCCTTCTATGCCGAGTTCCAGCCGGTGGCGTTGGACGGTCAGTACTGGATCAGCCTATGAACGAGCAGATGATGCCTGCAGCCAACAGCCTGCAGCGGGCTTATCGGCGCACCTTGCTGAGCCGCTGGCTGTGCTTGGGTGTGCTGACGGCGCTGGTGCTGGCCAGTTTTATTACCGACCTGGCGACTGGCCCGGCTGGCCTGGGCTGGTGGGATGTGGCGCGGGGCCTGCTGCAGCCAGGGCGCCTGGATGCGGCGCAGGCGGTGATCATCCTGGAGCTGCGCGTGCCTTATGCGCTGATGGCCCTAGTGGTGGGCGCCAGCCTGGGCCTGGCCGGCGCAGAAATGCAGACGGCGCTGAACAACCCGCTGGCCAGCCCCTTCACCCTTGGTGTCGGCGCAGCGGCCACCCTCGGCGCGGCGCTGGTGATTCTGCTGCGGCCAAACCTGGGCGGCCTGGGCGCCGATCTGCTGTTGCCGCTGGCGGCGTTCGCCTGCGCCTTTCTCTCCTGTCTACTCTTGTTGCTGGTGGCGCGGCTGCTCGGCGAGGCACTGCATACCCTGGTGCTGTTCGGTATCGCCTTGCTGTTTGGTCTCAATGCCCTGGTTGGTTTGCTGCAGTTTCTCGCTGATGCCGATGCGCTGCAGCAGATCGTCTTCTGGACCCTGGGTAGCCTGGCCCGCGCCGACCTGCAGCGGGTGGCGCTGGTCACCCTGGTGTTTGGCCTGTGCCTGGTGCTGGCGCTGCGTCAGGCCTGGGCGCTGACCAGCCTGCGCGGCGGTGAGGAGCAGGCGCGCAGCCTGGGGATTCGCGTTGGCTGGCTGCGTACGGCCGTACTGCTGCGGGTCAGCCTGCTGACCGGGGTGGCCACGGCCTTCGTCGGCGAGGTCGGCTTTATCGGCCTGGTCGGCCCCCATGTGGCGCGCTTGCTGCTGGGCGAGGACCACCGCTTCTACTTGCCCGGCAGTGCCCTGGCCGGCGCCTTGCTGCTGTCGTTGGCCTCGTTGGCCAGTCGGGCGCTGTTGCCGGGGGTGATCCTGCCGGTGGGGCTGGTCACTGCGGTGGTTGGCGTGCCGCTGTTTATCGTGCTGATCCTGGCGCGGGGGCGTAGCGCATGAGCCTGCAAATCGAGGGTCTCGGTCTGGCCTACGGCACTCGCAGGGTGCTGCATGCGCTGAGTCTGCCGTCTATCCAGGCCGGCAGCCTGGTTGCTGTGCTCGGTCCCAATGGTGTTGGCAAGTCTTCGCTGCTGCGCGCCCTCGCTGGTCTGCAGCCCTGTCAGGGGCAGGCGATATTGGCTGGCGCGACGCTGAGCGGCGTGCCGCCCTGGCGTCAGCAGGCACGGGTGGCCTACCTGCCGCAGCAACTGCCGCAGGCTACGTCGCTACTCGCCTATGAAGCGCTGCAAGCGGCTGCGCGCGCACGCTGCGCGCAGCTGGGCAGCGACGCGTTGGCCGCCCGTGTCACGACCATCGTCAAACAGCTGGGCATTGAGCCCCTGGCCCTGCAGCGCATGGATCGCTTGTCCGGCGGCCAGCGCCAGTTGGTTGGCCTGGCCCAGGCATTGGTCGGCGAACCGCACTTGCTATTGCTCGACGAGCCCACCAGCGCGCTCGACCTGCACTGGCAATTGCGCGTACTGGCGTGCGTTGCCGCGCGCTGCCGCGATGATGGCGCGATTGCCCTGCTGGCCTGCCACGACCTCAACCTGGCACTGCGTTTCTGCGACCGCGTGCTGTTTTTGGCGCCGAATGGTGATTATCGCTTCGGTGCTCCAGGCGAGGTGCTGGATGCCGCCTGGCTGCGCCACGCTTACGCCATCGAGGCGCGGATCGAGCAGTGTTCGCAGGGTTTTCCTCTGGTCTTGGCGGACCATCCACTGATTTCGGAGCGCATCGTTCATGCTGAGCAGTTATAGCCAGTTCTCCCATGAGCAGGCATCGCGCTTGCTGCGCCGCCTGTGCGCGCATTTCGCCCACAAGGTCGAGGTGCACTGCAGTGAGAATGAAGGGCGCCTGCTGTTTTCTATCGGCGAGTGCGTGCTGCAGGCTGATGATGACGCTCTATACCTGACCTGTACGGCGCCGAGTGCGCACGAAATGGCAGAGTTGCAGGAGGTAGTGCGGCGGCATTTGCAAGGTTTTGCGCAGGTGGACAACCTTGTATTGCAATGGCAATGAAACACGTCCGGGTTAGGCTGCAGGAAATGCCCGGCCGAACAGGCTGTACCCCGCGTGCGTTCAGCATTCCAGCGCGTTTTGTGCGATATCCGGAACGTTGCGTGGCGCTGTTGTAAATAGGGGTAATTTCCGGTTGATCTGAGGGGCGCATGGTCTTAAAGTCCGCGGCCGAACGTCCATGCTGGCAACGATCCATCCGGCTCAAGTACTGACGACGAGAGACCCTTGTGGTACTCGGCGACATGCCTTGGGAAGTAGGCGAACCAAAGTGGGGAAACTGATCAGGCGTTCATGTCGGCAACGTTAGTTGCGGACACCCCCGTTGGGCTGTTGAACCTGTCGCAGGTTTTGCTGCCCGAATTCATGTGTTTCTGGTTTTGCCATTGGAGTCCAAGCATGTCGATCAAGGTCGAAGATTATTACGCACCCGCCACTTTTCAGAAGATGAAGGCCTTCGCCGATCAGCACGAAACCCCGTTCGTGGTGATCGACACCAACATCATCAGCAAAGCCTACGATGACCTGCGCGCCGGTTTCGAATTCGCCAAGATCTATTACGCGGTCAAGGCCAACCCGGCGGTAGAAATCATCAACCTGCTCAAGGACAAGGGTTCGAGCTTCGACATCGCCTCGATCTATGAGCTGGACAAGGTGATGGGCTGTGGCGTTGGCCCGGAGCGCATCAGCTACGGCAACACCATCAAGAAAGCCCGCGATGTGCGCTACTTCTACGAGAAGGGCGTGCGCCTGTTCGCCACCGACTCCGAAGCCGACCTGCGCAATATCGCCAAGGCCGCGCCGGGTTCGAAGATCTACGTGCGCATCCTTACCGAAGGCTCGACCTCGGCTGACTGGCCGCTGTCGCGCAAGTTCGGTTGCCAGACCGACATGGCCATGGACCTGTTGATTCTGGCCAAGCAACTGGGCCTGGTGCCTTACGGGATTTCCTTCCACGTCGGCTCGCAGCAGCGTGACATCGATGTATGGGACGCCGCCGTGGCCAAGGTCAAGGTGATCTTCGAGCGTCTGAAGGAAGAAGACGGCATCGTCCTGCAGATGATCAACATGGGCGGCGGCTTCCCGGCCAACTACATCACCCGCACCAACAGCCTGGAAACCTACGCCGAAGAAATCATCCGCTTCCTCAAGGATGACTTCGGTGATGACCTGCCAGAAATCATTCTGGAGCCGGGCCGCTCGCTGATCTCCAACGCCGGTGTGCTGGTCAGTGAAGTGGTGCTGGTCGCGCGCAAATCGCGTACCGCCGTGGAACGCTGGGTGTACACCGATGTGGGCAAGTTCAGCGGCCTGATCGAAACCATGGACGAAGCCATCAAATTCCCCATCTGGACCGAGAAGAAGGGTGAGATGGAAGAAGTGGTCATCGCCGGCCCGACCTGCGACAGCGCCGACATCATGTACGAGCACTACAAGTACGGCCTGCCGCTGAACCTGGCCAGCGGTGATCGTCTGTACTGGTTCTCCACCGGTGCCTACACCACCAGCTACAGCGCTGTTGAGTTCAATGGCTTCCCGCCGCTGAAGTCGTTCTTCCTGTAAGGCTTCTGCTGGAGGGGACGGGTTGAATACGTTGTAGGGGCGAAGTTCGCAGCATAATCGCGAATAAATTCGCTCCTACACCGTTCAGATCGACGCTGCAGCAGCAACTACGCTATCGCTTTATGAAAACGCCGCGCATTGTCGCGGCGTTTTGCTGTGTGCGGGTTTTGTGTGCTCAATACAGGTCACGGCGGTAGCGGCCGCTGGTGCGCAGGTCGTCGACGGTGCTGGCGCCGAGCAGGTCGATGAGGCGTTGTTCGACACCCTGGCCCATGCCTTCCAGACGACCGCAGACATAGAGTGCCGCGCCGCGTGCGAGCCAGGCGCGCAGGCGCTCGCTGTGCAGGCTGAGCAGGTCTTGCACGTACTGCGCCGGTTCGGCGCGGGTGAAGGCACAGTCCAGGTGCTGCAGTCGACCATCCTGTAGCGCTTGCTGCAGCGCGTCGCTGTACCAGCGGTCATGCTCTGGGCTGCGTTCGCCGAATAGCAGCCAGGTGTCTGCCGCGCCGGGTTGGCGTGTACGCAGGTGAGCGAGCAGGCCGGCCAGGCCGGTGCCGGCACCGATCAGAATCAGCGGAGTGGCTGTCGGCGGGTGGTGAAACGCCGGGTTGGCGCGCAACCGCACCTGCATGGCGGCGCCGAGCGGTGCGTGCTGGCACAGCCAGCCGGAGCCCAGGCCCGGTTGGCCATCGGCCAGGGTCACCAGGCGCACCAGCAGTTCGAGCTCGCCGTTGGCCGGCAGCGATGCCAGGGAATAGGTGCGCAGCGGCAGCAACGGTAAGCGTGCGAGCACGGCGTCGGCGTCTAGTGCGCGCAGCGCTTGCCAGGCGTTGGCGTCGGTGGGCAGTTGGCGTTGCGCCAGGTGCACGGCCAGCGGCACACCGTCAATCAGGCAATTGGCGGCCAGGTTCAGCTGTTGCAGCGCGGTTGTCACCTGAGTAGCGGGTGCTTGGGGTCTGAGCTCCAGCACATCGCCCGCCTGCCAATCCGGCAGCGCGTCCGTGTGCAGGCAAATGCGATAAGCCGGTGCACCGGGACTGCATGGGTTGAGCCACTGGCGCTCGGTCAGGTGGACGTTCAGTAACGGCGTTTGCGTGGGCGGCAACTGGCTGTCGCCGACCAGCTGCCCCAGATGCTGGGACCACTGTTGCAACGTGGCTGGGTCCAACTGGTCGGCCCAGAGTGGCGGGAACAGCGGCTGCGCGCCGTTGCGTCGCAGCCAATGCTCGACCTGTTTGGCGAACCTACAGAAGTGCGGGTAGTGGCGGTCGCCCAGTCCGAGCACGCCGACACGCAGGTGGCTGAGGGCGAGGTCGCGGCCGAGCAGTTGGCGGGCGAAGCGGGCGGCGTTGTCCGGTGCTTCGCCGTCGCCATAGGTGCTGAGTACCAGCAATGCCTGACGGCTGTCATCCAACACCTGCGCATCGACTTGATCCAGCGATAACAGACGCGCGGGTTGGCCGTGGGCCTGCAGGTAGCTGGCAGCCTCGCGGGCCAGGCGCTCGGCCTGGCCACCCTGGCTGGCGTAGCTGATGAGCAACGGGCTGGGCGTGCTGCTCTGCGGATGCCGGCGACGCCAGCGCCAGGCGATTCCCAGGCATCCGGCCAGGTACAACAGGCTTAGCAGCAGAGCCCATGACATGGGTGTCAGCGGACGTCTGTTACTGCCGGCTTGTGGCGCGCTCAGCAGGGCGCCGCTGCTGCGTGCCACGAGCGCCTGCTGACCATTGGCGAAGCTGACCTGGGCCGGCTGCTGCGGGTCGCCGGGCACCTGAATCTGCCGCACGGGCAGATCGGGTCGCTGCTGGCGAATGCTCACCGCCAACTGGCTGGCCGTCAGCAGTCGGGTTGGCGTGGCAGGTTCCGTTGCGGCACTGGCAGGTTGGACCAGCAGTAGGCTGAGCAGCCAGAGCGGCCGCAGGTGGGCGCGAGTGATCAGGGCAAGGCACTCTCGGCAGAGGGGAAACGGCGCCGCTCACAGCAACACGGACATGTTCCTGTGAGCGGCGTAGGGCTTACTGCGGCAGCACTTCCAGCGTGGCGCTGTAGCTGGCGCGCCGTTCAGTGGCCGGTTTGGCGACGTTCTCGCTGCTGCTCAGCTCGGCTTCGAGCCAGTACATGCCAGGGTTCGGCCAGGTGATGCTGACTTGGCCGTTGGCGTCGCTGCGTGTCTTGATCTCGCCGAGTTGGTCGCGGTAGCGGTTGCCACCGGGGATCACGCTGACCTCGACATCGGCGGCCGGTTTGCCGTCGAGCAGAAAGATGAATGTGGCCGCTTCACCCGCGAACAGGTCGTTGGGGTGGGTCACGGGCTTGAGTTCCAATCCTTGGCCGGTTGGCTTCAGCACGGTCTCGCTGGGCGCGCCGGAGGTGACGAAGACTTCCATGCGGCTGTCGTTCTGGGTCACCACCAGGTCCTTGGCATCGGCGGGGATGGCCTTGGCCAGTTCATCGGCCTTGCCCATCCAGCGTTTGTTTTCGCCGTTTTCGCTGTAACGGGCGAACAGCCCCTGGTTGGCGATGGCCAGCTTGTAGGTGCCCTTGAGCGGCAACTGCACATCGAAGGTGCTGCGGTAGCGGCCGATGGCGCCGTTGCGCGGCTGCAGCTGGCTGCCATCGGGCGCGAGCACCTGCAGAACGGCGGCTGGGCGTGGGCGCATGCCCGGTGGGCCGCCGGCGGGGGCCTGGTCCAGCGCGCCGATACCGGCGATGCGCAGCGGGAAGTGCTCGAAGTAGAACAGGTCGTTGGACACGGCGGCGTCGACGCTGATCCAGGGCTCGTCACCGGAGAGTACGGTGGCCGAGGGCAGCATCCAGGCACGGTGGGCCTGGGCGGAGAGTGGCAGGCACAAGGCCAGGGTCAGGGCTGCCCATTTGTAGGTCATTTTCATGGTGATTTCTCAGGGTTTCAGTTCGAGGGTGATGGCGCCCAGCTCGTGCTGGCCCTGGACGCTTTCCGTGCGGTTTTGCTGCGGCGGCCAACTGAATGGCTGGCGCAGGAGTTCGCGGCCACCGACTTCGCGGGCGGCTTCCACCACCAGTTGGTAGTCACCAGCGGCCAGTGTTTTGAGTGGTCCCTGTTGGTCGTTCAGTTGCAGCGCGTGAGTGCCCACGGCGCGGGTTGCGCCACTGATGCCGTCGACTGGCATCTGCAGGTTGCGGCCGCTGCGACGCCACCACTGGCGCAGGTCCTTGAGCCACTTTTCGCCTTCGGCATCGGCCAGCTTGAGGTCGTACCACACCGCCAGGTCGGCCACGTGTTGCTGGCCGCTACCTTCCAGCCAGATGGCCACGTAAGGGCGGTGGTATTCGGCGACGTCGAGACGCGGGATCTCCACGCTCAGGCTCATTTCAGCGGCCAGAGCGGGCGCCGCGAACAGGCTGCCCAGGCCGTACAGCAGGGGTTTACGCATGAACACCTCGTCAGTGAATAAACAGTAGCGCCAGCAGCAGCGGCGCCAGTAACCCCAGGCCGAGTACCGGCCAGCTGGTCGGGCGCCCGCTGGCGTAGCGCTGCATCAGCAACAGGCCGGTGAGGCAGAACAGCACGCAGACACCGGCGAATACATCGATAAACCAGGACCAGGCCACGCCGCTGTGGCGGCCTTTGTGCAGGTCGTTGAAATAGGCGATCCAGCCACGGTCGGTGGATTCGTAGAGCAGCTCGCCGCTGATCAGATCCAGACTTAGCCAGGCATCACCACCCGGGCGTGGCAGACCGATGTACAGCTCGCCGTCTTCCCACTCAGCCTCGCGGCCGGCCAGGTCGATGGCCAGTTCAGCCTCCAGCCAGGTGCGCAGTGCAGCGGGCAGGTTCTCGGGCAGCGGGTCGACCGCCAGGAGTTGGTTCTGCAGGGGCTTGGGCAATTGCGCCTGGTGTAGCGTGACGCTGGGGCGGGCTTCGATCTGCGCGGCATGGTTGAGGGTGATGCCGGTGATAGCGAACAGCAGCATGCCGACCAGGCACAGGGCTGAGCTGATCCAGTGCCACTGGCGCAGGGTGCCGAAACTGAGGGAGACCTTCATTGCCGTTCGCTCGGAGGGGAAAGGCCGGCGATTCTAGGAGGCGGCAGAAGAAGACGGGAAATATTTACCAACACTATACGTTCTCATTAGTGCTGCCCTTGATTCGCTGCGCCAATCTCCGAGACTGACGCAGCGAACCGTGCAGCGGCGAGTGACTTAGAACGTCAGGTTGGCGGAGAGCCAGAGGCGGCGGCCTTCTTCCATTACCCCGGTGGTGGACTGGGTGCTCTGGGAGTAGTCGGTGCCGTATGCCGTGCCGTTGGCGACACCACCACCAACCCCTGCACCGTTGGGGGTGGTGTAGGTGGAGTAGGCCCGGCCTTTGACGAAGTCCTTGTCCAGCAGGTTGTAGATGGTGGCGTTGAGCGTCAGGTTTTCCGTGGCTTGGTAGGAACCGCCCAGGTGGAACAGGGTATAGGCTTTGGTGTTCTTGCCCAGGCTGTCGTAGATCGACTGGTTGGTGGAGTAGGAACCGTTGGTGTTGGCCAGGTTTTCGTAGGAGGAAGTGAAGCGTGCTCGCTCGCCACGGTACTCGGTTTTCAGCCACAAGTTGAGGCGGTCGCTGGTCTGCCAGTTGAGTTTGGCGTTGGCCAAATGCTCGGGGGTGTTGGTCAGTGGCTGTCCTTTGTTTTCCCCACTCTTCTGTTCGCTGTCGGTATAGGTGTAGTTCGCCGAGAGTGTCCAGGCGGGCATGAAGGTCCAGCTAGCGGCCAGCTCGAGGCCCTGAGTGATGGCTTCGTCAATGTTGACCTGCTGGGCATAACTGCCATCAGGAATACCAGCCTGGCCGCTGATCTGGACTGGATCACCTTCGGCTATCCGGTCTTTGAACTTGTTGTGGAACAAGGTGGCGTTGGTATTGAAGCCCGCCAGGTTGTCGAAGTAGATGCCGAACTCGGTATTGGTGGTGGTCTCTGGTTCTAGATTCGGGTTGCCGATGGTGATGACCTGGCCCTGGCGGGTGGCGCCATTGACTCCGCTGTGCAGGTCGTTCAGGTCTGGCGTGCGGTAACCCCGGCTGATGCCGCCCTTGAGCGTCCAGTAGTCGGTAGTGTTCCATACCAGGTAGGCGCGCGGGCTGACATGCCCGCCAAAGCTTTCATGGTCATCGTAACGGGCGCCCAGGGTCAGGGCTAGATCGTCACGCAGGCGCCACTCGTCTTCGGCGAAGACCGCCCAGGTTTTCTGCTCGAAGTCGGTTTGGGCAATGCCGTCGGTCATCTCGGCATCCCACCACTGAGCACCAATGGTGCCGATGTGGTGTTCGCCGATGGGTGCGGCGAGCTTGGTATCGAAGACCAGGTTGGTGGTCTTCAGTTCACGATCAGCACCACCAATGGCGCCTGGGACCGCCGTCGGCAAACCGATGGTGCCCGGAATTGTGCGTCCAATGGTTTCGGTCGTGTTGTGCATCAGGCTGGAGTCCAGGGTGCCAAAGCCCAAGCGTGCGGTATGCGTCAGAGCGATTTGTTCACGTTCGAAACGTTGTTCGTCGGTATAGCCGTTGGCGGTTGTGGTGGTCGCTGTACAGCTATTGTTTTGTCCGTCCAGGGTGCCGAGTTGGCACTCATCGTTGTTGTAGGTTTGCCGGCCGCGCTCTACATCAAGACCAAAATCGTGGTTTTCGTTGGGAGTCAGGGTCAGGCGGGCGCCCAAGGTGTTGTTACGGCCTTCGACCGGTGACGGGCCGCGTTTGCTGACGTCGATGCCGTTGCCGTTGCCG
Organism: Gammaproteobacteria bacterium; assembly: GCA_018826895.1. GTDB lineage: Bacteria > Pseudomonadota > Gammaproteobacteria > Pseudomonadales > Pseudomonadaceae > Aquipseudomonas. The sequence goes on along the minus strand of JAHJYA010000022.1, from coordinate 57,404 downwards.
TAGCTCAGCTCAGACTCTTCTCGGTTTAACAGGCTGCCGCGGACCTGAAGGCCTAGCAGGTTTTCTACCAACGGGCCGCTGGCATATACGCTGCTGCTGCGGGTGTCACCGAATTCTCGGTTCTCTTGATAGGTGTAATCCTGGGTAATGGATCCCGTCCACTCTTTGCCTACCTTGCGGGTAATGATGTTGATCACCCCACCCATGGCGTCGGAGCCATACAGTGTGGACATTGGGCCGCGGATTACTTCGATACGCTCGATTGCCGACAGTGGCGGCATAAAGCTGGTCGAGGTTTCGCCAAAGCCGTTGGGGGTGACGTTACCTGCGGCGTTTTGCCGGCGGCCATCGATCAGAATCAGGGTGTACTGGCTCGGCATGCCGCGAATGCTGATGTTAAGGCCGCCGGTCTTGCCGGTGCCTTGGCCGATATCAATCCCTTCCACATCGCCCAGTGCCTGAGCCAAGTTGTTATAGCGTTTCTGCTGCAGGTCCTGCTGGGAGATCACGCTGATACTTGCCGGCGCGTTGGTCACCTTCTGCTCGAAGCCCGCGGCGCTGACCACGACATCTTGCAGTGCGATGGGCTCGTTGGCGTGGACGCTGACAGCGCCGGTGAGGGCAATGGCGCTGGCGAGGGCGGTACGGGCAGGCAGGGAAGACATCGTGAATGCTCCTGAAGCAAAGCGATTATCGGTATGAGAAAGCGAGCGAATGGTAATGACTTGCAAATAAGGTTCAATTCGTTTCTCCCGGAGACCTATCCCGTTGCTCGGTGAATGGGCGCAAAGCCAGAGCCGGCAAGGCCTAGGGGGAGGTGTAAATTTTGTAAATGGCGGCGTAAGGGGCGGGTCTGCTTTTGTCAGGACATGGGAAATCAATACATTTGCAACTGGTTCTCGTCTAATATTCCGCGCTTGTCTTCGCCGCTGTCGTGGGTGTCAGGTGTTCAAGAAAACCGTGTTTCAACTGCACTGGCTGTTCGGTATTACCGGCGGCCTGGTGTTGGCCCTGATGGGGGTAACGGGCGCGGCCTATGCATTTCGCGATGAGCTGCTATTACTGCTCAACCCGCAGGTGATACAGCAGCAGGCGGGGCCTGTACTGACCCCGGGCGAACTGGTCGCGCGGGCCGAGCGTGAGAGTGGCGCCCAGGTGGCAGGGTTATGGGTGGATGTCACCGGCGAGCGCCCAGCGCGCGTGTTCTTTACTCCACCCGCGGGGGAGCGCCGCGGTGCGTCGCGCTATGTTGACCCCTACAGCGGTGCGCAACTGCCCGAGCTGCGCGGGCAGGGGTTCTTCGACTTGATGCTGCAGCTGCATCGTTTTCTCGCCCTAGGCGAGTTCGGCAAGCAGATCACCGCCGCCTGCACGCTGATGCTGGTGTTCTTCTGTCTGTCCGGGTTGTACCTGCGCTGGCCACGCCAGGCGGCTAGCTGGCGCGCCTGGCTGACCCTGGATTGGGCCCGCAAGGGCCGCAGCTTCAATTGGGATCTGCACGCGGTGGCCGGGACTTGGTGCCTGGCGCTCTATTTGTTGGCCGCGCTGACCGGATTGTTCTGGTCTTACGAGTGGTATCGCGACGGGGTGCAGCGTCTGTTGACCGATGCGCCAGCAGGCCAGGCGGGCGAGCGCCGCAGTGCAGGGCGTGGGCGGCCGCCTGCCGAGCCCCTGGATGGGCCCGCGCTGGTGGTGGATTACACCGCTGTGTGGGCCGCGATCCGCAATACGGCAGGCCCACAACTGCACACCTACAACCTGCGCCTGCCGCCGTTGGGTGGCCAGCCAGCCACGGTGTTTTACCTGCTCGAAGGCGCGGCACACCCGCGTGCGTTTGATCAGCTCAGCCTCGACCCGGCCAGCGGCGTGGTCCGCCGGGTCGAGCGCTACAGCGAAAAACCGCTCGGCGCGCAGTTGCTGGCCAGCGTCTACGCCCTGCATGTGGGCGAGTTCTTCGGTTTGCCGGGGCGCATTCTGATGCTGCTGGCGAGCCTGGCCATGCCGCTGTTCGCTGTGACCGGCTGGCTGCTGTACCTCGATCGGCGGCGTAAGAAGCGGGCCATCCGTGCCGCCCAGGGTGAGTTGGGTGGCGCTGCTGGCGGTGAGACCTGGTTGATCGGTTTCGCCAGCCAGAGTGGTTTTGCCGAACAACTGGCCTGGCAGAGCGCAGCGCACCTGCAGGCTGCCGGGCATCCGGTGCAGGTTCAATCGCTCAGTCAACTGGGCGAGCAGACGCTGCGCGAGGCGCGCCGGGCGCTGTTCGTGGTGAGCACCTTTGGCGATGGCGAGGCGCCAGACAGTGCACGGGCTTTCGAGCGACGCGTGTTGGGCCAGGCCCTAGGTCTCGATCACTTGCGCTTCGCTTTATTGGCCCTGGGCGACCGGCATTACCCACAATTCTGCGGCTTCGCCGAGCGGGTGCGCGGCTGGTTGCAGCAACAGGGCGCGCAGACCCTGTTCGAGCCGGTGCAGGTCGATGCCGGTGATGCCCAGGCACTGGACCACTGGCGCAGCCAGCTGGGCGCGTTGACCGGGGTGCAGGTGCAGGCAGCGGTCGAGCCGCTATTAACCTGGCGCCTGGTCAGCCGCGAGTGCCTGAACCCCGGCAGTCTGGGTGCTCCCACTTACCTGGTCGGCCTGCAACCGTTGCAGCCCTGTACCTGGCAGGCCGGTGACATTCTTGAGGTGCAGGTGTGCCAGGCCCCGGCGCGGGTTCATGAGTGGATGCAGAGCCTTGGCCTGGCAGAGCAGCAGGTGAGTCACGACGGTGAGGGGCGCCTGCTGAGCAATGTACTGGCTGAGTGTGTGCTGCCGGAAGATGCCAAGGCACTGCTCGGGCTGGCGCCGCAGGCGCTGCTGCAGGCACTTGAGCCGCTGCCGCGGCGCGATTATTCGATTGCCTCTCTGCCGGCCGATGGGGTGCTGGAGTTGCTGGTGCGTCAGCAGCACCAGGCCGATGGCAGCCTGGGTCTTGGTTCGGGCTGGCTGACTGTTTATGCACCTTTAGGCCAGCAACTGCGGGCGCGGCTGCGAAACAACCGCGGTTTCCACCTGCCGAGTGATGACCGCCCGTTGATCCTGATCGGCAACGGCACGGGTTTGGCCGGTTTGCGCAGCCTGCTGCGAGCGCGGGTTGCGGCCGGCCAGCGGCGCAACTGGCTGCTGTTCGGTGAGCGCAGCGCAGCCCATGATTTCTACTGCCGGGACGAGCTGCAAGGTTACCTGGCTGATGGCAGCCTGGCGCGCCTGGACCTGGCGTTTTCCCGCGATCAGGCCGAGCGGCTGTACGTGCAGCAGCGTCTGCGCGCGGCCGCCGATGAGTTACGCAGCTGGTTGCAGGCCGGTGCGGCGCTCTATGTCTGCGGCAGCCTGCAGGGCATGGCGGCTGAGGTGGATGGCGTGCTGCGCGAGCTGCTCGGCGAGACGGCGCTGCAGGCGTTGGTCGAGGACGGCCGCTATCGGCGGGATGTTTACTAACTCAGTTCCTCGGCGTGATGGCAGGCCACTTGGCGCCCGTCCAGCGGGCGTAGCGCCGGGCGTTCCAGCGTGCAGCGTTCGCTGGCATGGGGGCAGCGTTGATGGAAGGCGCAGCCGCTGGGCGGCGACAGGGGGTTGGGCAGTTCACCGCTGAGTTTTATCTTCGGCTTGTTCGGGTCGGGGTGAATGGTGGGCGTCGCCGACAGCAGCGCCTGGGTGTATGGGTGTAACGGGCGGCTGTAGATCAGCTCGCTGGGGCCCATTTCCGCCGGGCGGCCGAGGTACATCACCAGCACATCGTCGGCGACATGGCGCACCACCGAGAGGTTGTGCGAGATAAACACGTAGCCGGTGTTGAACTGTTCCTGCAGGTCCATAAACAGGTTGAGTACCTGGGCCTGGATCGACACGTCCAGCGCTGAGGTCGGCTCGTCTGCCACCAGCACCTTGGGTTGCAGCATCATCGCCCGGGCCAGGGCCACGCGCTGGCGCTGGCCGCCGGAGAACATGTGCGGGTAGCGCTGGTAATGCTCGGGGCGCAGGCCCACCTGCTGCATCATCGCCTGCACCCGCTCGCGCCGTTCGGCCGCACTCAGGCGGGTATTGATCAGCAGCGGTTCGGCCAACTGGTCGCCGATCTTCTGCCGTGGGTTGAGCGAGGCATAGGGGTTCTGAAAGACCATCTGCACGTCGCGGCGCAGTTGCTTGCGCTGCGACTTGTTGGCGCCAGTCACCTCTTGCCCGGCGATCTGCAGCGAGCCCGAGCTGGGTTCCTCGATCAGCGTCAGGGCGCGGGCCAGGGTGGATTTACCGCAGCCGGATTCGCCGACCACGGCCAGGGTACGGCCGGCGTCCAGGTCGAAAGACACGCCATTGAGGGCCTGGAGTGTGGCGGCGGGCTTGAACAGCCCGAGGGACAAGCTGTAGTGGCGGGTAAGGTCTCGGGCAGTCAGGACAGTATTCATCAGGCCACCTCCGCAGTCAGGTTGAGCGGGTAGAAGCAGCGCGCCGCGCCACGCTCATGGGCATCCAGGCTGGGGCGTTGTTCACGGCAATGGGCCTGGGCATAGGGGCAGCGTGGCGACAGCAGGCAGCCCGCCGGACGGTCGTAGCGCCCGGGAACGATGCCGGGCAGGGTGGTCAGGCGGCGCTGGCCCTGGCTGTGTTCGGGGATCGCCTTGAGCAGCGCCTCGGTGTAGGGGTGGCTGGGGGCGCTGAACAGCTGCGGCACGTTGCCGATCTCCACGGCTTGCCCGGCGTACATCACACAGACCCGTTGCGCGGTTTCGGCGACCACCGCCAGGTCATGGGTGATCAGCACCAGCCCCATGTTCTGTTCGCGTTGCAGGCTGACCAGCAGCTCCATGATCTGCGCCTGAATGGTCACGTCCAGGGCCGTGGTCGGCTCGTCGGCGATCAGCAGCTTGGGCTCGGCAGCGATGGCCATGGCAATCGCCACCCGTTGGCTCATACCGCCGGAAAGCTGGTGCGGGTAGGCATCCAGGCGGCTGGCCGCGGCGGGGATTTCCACCCGTTCGAGCAGTTGCAGGGCGCGCTGGCGGGCGGCCTGGCCCTTGAGACCGAGGTGCTGGCGCAGCACTTCTTCGATCTGAAAACCCACGGTGTAGCTGGGGTTGAGCGCGGTCATCGGGTCCTGAAAAACCATGGCCAGGTCCTTGCCGACGATATGCCGACGCTGACGGCCCTTGAGCCGCAGCATGTCGGTGCCGTCGAAGCGCAGGCTGTCGGCGCTGACGATGCCGGGGGCGTCGATCAGGCCCATCAGCGCCATCATGGTCACCGATTTACCGGAGCCGGATTCACCGACAATCGCCAGCACTTCGCCGGCTTGCACATTCAGGTCTAGGCCGTCGACCACCGGGATGGCATTAGCGTTGCCAAAGCGCACGCTGAGGTTGCGAATATCCAGCAGGCTCATGGGTGGCGCTCCGGTGGGCATGGGTGCGCCGCGCGCATCGAGTTGACGTTGTGCATGCAGACCTCCTCAGGCGGCGTTCTTGAGTTTCGGGTCCAGCGCATCGCGCAGCCCGTCGCCCATCAGGTTGATCGCCAACACGCTGAGCAGGATGGTCAGCCCTGGCAGAGTGACCACCCACCAGGCGCGTTCGATGTAGTCACGTGCCGAGGCGAGCATGGTGCCCCACTCGGGTGTGGGCGGTTGTACGCCGAGGCCGAGAAAACCCAGGGCGGCGGCATCGAGAATCGCCGAAGAAAAACTCAAGGTGGCCTGCACGATCAGCGGTGCCATGCAGTTGGGCAGTACGGTGACGAACATCAGCCGAGGCAGACGAGCACCCGCCAGGCGGGCGCCGGTGACGTAATCGCGGTCCAGCTCGCTCATCACCGCCGCGCGGGTCAGGCGCACATAAGCCGGCAGCGAGACGATGGCGATGGCGAAGATGGTGTTGATCAAGCCTGGGCCGAGGATGGCGACGATGGCCACCGCCAGCAGCAGTGAGGGCAGGGCGAGCATCACGTCCATCAGGCGCATGATCGATGGCCCGAGCAGACGCGGGAAGAAACCAGCCACCAGGCCCAGCAAAACCCCGGGAATCAGCGACAGCAGTACCGAGGCCAGGCCGATCAGCAGCGACAGGCGCGCGCCATGGATCAGCCGCGAGAGCAGGTCGCGGCCCAACTCGTCCGTACCGAGCAGGAAACGCCACTGCCCGCCCTCGAGCCAGGCCGGCGGCGTGAGCAGAAAGTCGCGGTATTGTTCGCTGGGCGCATGGGGCGCGAGCCAGGGGGCAAACAGCGCGCAGATAATCAGCACGAGCATAAAGCCCAGTCCGGCGACGGCACCCTTGTTGTGGGCGAAGGCCTGCCAGAACTCCCTCATCGGCGAGGGATAGAGCAGGCTCTGGTCGAGTGGGGTGGAGGTGGTCATGGACGTGCATCCTGTAGGGTGGATGACGCTTTTTTCATCCACCAGTCGGGTGTCGTGAGGGTGGATGGGTGAAGCGTCATCCACCCTACGCAATCGGTGTAGTCGTGCACGGCGCCTTCCTTATTTCTGATGGCGAATACGTGGATTAGCCAATCCATACAGGATGTCCACCACGAAGTTGACCAGGATCACCAGGCAGGCGATCAGCAGGATGCCGTTCTGCACCACCGGGTAGTCACGGGCGCCGATCGACTCGATCAGCCATTTGCCGATTCCGGGCCAGGAGAAGATGGTTTCGGTCAGCACAGCGCCTGCCAGCAGCGCGCCGACCTGCAGGCCGAACACCGTGAGCACCGGGATCAGCGCATTGCGCAGGCCATGCACGAACACCACACGGGACGGCGACAGGCCCTTGGCGCGGGCGGTGCGTACATAGTCTTCGCGCAGCACTTCGAGCATCGCCGAGCGGGTCATGCGGGCGATCACCGCCAGCGGGATGGTGCCGAGCACGATGGCCGGCAGAATCAGGTGGCGCAGGGCGTCGACAAACGCGCCTTCCTCACCGGAGAGCAGGGTGTCGATGAGCATGAAACCGGTCACTGGCGGGATGTCGTAGAGCAGGTCGATACGCCCAGAAACCGGCGTCCAGCCCAGCCACACCGAGAAGAACATGATCAGCAGCAGCCCCCACCAGAAGATCGGCATGGAATAACCGGCCAGGGAAATACCCATCACGCCGTGGTCGAATAGCGAGCCGCGTTTGAGGGCCGCGATCACCCCGGCGATCACCCCCAGGCTGCCGGCGAACAGCAGAGCGGCCAGAGCCAGTTCAAGGGTGGCGGGGAACAGGGTGGTGAACTCGCCCCAGACACTGGTGCGGGTGCGCAGCGATTCGCCCAGATCGCCACGGGCCAATTGACCGATGTAGTCGAGGTACTGGGCGTACAGCGGCTTGTTCAGACCCAGACGCTCCATGGCTTCGGCGTGCATCTGCGGGTCGACACGGCGTTCCCCCATCATCACTTCCACGGGGTCACCGGGGATCATGCGAATGAGCGCGAAGGTCAGCAGGGTGATGCCGAAGAAGGTGGGAATCAGCAAGCCCAGGCGGCGCGCGATGAAACTCAGCATGCGGTGGGTAACTCCTAATCAAAACGGTATCGAGCAGCCTGGAATTCTGGCGATTCCTGCGCCCACGTTGCAGGTTAGCTGTTCGACCACGGCGGGACCCGGGCGTTGCCCGGGTTCACCGTTTTAAAGGCGGTGCGCGAAAGCTATCAGTCGTTGCTCACACCGATGAAGCTGTTGCGCCCGAAGGGGCTGATCTGAAAGCCTTTCACGCTGGCGCGCATCGGCTGGTAGACGGTGGAGTGGGCGATCGGGGTAATCGGCACCTCACGCTTGAGCACCACCTGAGCCTGCTTGTACAGCTCGCTGCGTTCTTGCTGATCGGTGACGCGCTTGGCGGCGACCACCAGCTTGTCGTATTCGGCATCGCACCATTTGGAGAAGTTGTTGCCGTCTACCGAGGCGCAGCCGTACAGGGTGCCGAGCCAGTTGTCGGGGTCACCGTTGTCGCCGGTCCAGCCAATCAGCATGGCGTCGTGCTCGCCGGCATGGGCGCGCTTGATGTATTCCCCCCACTCGTAGCTGACGATGCGTGCCTTGATGCCGACCTTGGCCCAGTCGTTCTGCAGCATTTCGGCCATCAGCCGGGCGTTGGGGTTGTAGGGGCGCTGCACAGGCATGGCCCACAGGGTGATCTCGGTGCCTTCCTTCACTCCGGCGGCCTCGAGCAGCTCCTTGGCTTTTTCTGGGTTGTAGGGCGCGTCCTTGATCGACTCGTCATAGGACCACTGGGTCGGCGGCATGCCGTTCACGGCCAGTTGGCCGGCGCCCTGGTACACGGCATCGATGATCGCTGACTTGTTCACCGCCATGTCCAGCGCCTGACGTACTTCGAGCTTGTCGAACGGTGCGCGGGTGACGTTGTAGGCGATGTAGCCGAGGTTGTAGCCCGGCTCGGTCGGCACATTGAGGTTTTTGTCCGCTTGCAGGCCCTGGAGGTCGGCCGGGCGCGGGTTGAGGGTGACGTGGCATTCGCCGGCGCGCAGTTTCTGGGTACGCACCGAGGCATCGGTATTGATCGAGAAGATCAGGTTATCGATCTTCACCTGCTCGGGCGCCCAGTATTCCTTGTTGCCCTTGAAGCGGATCACCGCGTCCTTCTGGTAGCGGCTGAACACGAACGGGCCGGTGCCGATAGGTTGCTGGTTGATGTCTGCCGCCTTGCCGGACTTGAGCAACTGGTCGGCATATTCGGCCGAGTGCACGGCGGCGAAGCTCATCGCCAGGTTCTGCACGAAGGCGGCGTCTACGGCGTTGAGGGTGAAGACCACGGTCTTGTCATCGGTCTTCTCGATCTTGGCGATGTTCTGGTCCAGACCCATATCGGTGAAGTACGGGAACTCGCTGGGGTACGCCTTGCGGAACGGGTGGTCGCGATCGAGCATGCGCTGGAAGGTGAACAGCACGTCGTCGGCATTGAAGTCACGGGTCGGCTTGAAGTAGTCGGTGCTGTGGAACTTGACCCCTTCGCGCAGGTGGAAGGTGTAGGTCAGGCCGTCTTCGCTGATATCCCACGAGGTGGCCAGCGATGGTTGCGCCTTGGTACCGCCGCGCTCGAACTCGGCCAGGCGGTTGAACATGGTTTCCGACGAGGCATCGAAGTCGGTGCCGGTGGTGTACAGGCCAGGGTCGAAACCGCCCGGGCTGCCTTCGGAGCAATACACCAGGTTACTGGCCTGGGCGAACGAAGCACTGGTGAGCAGGCCTGCGGTGAGCAGGGCCTTGCACAGGGGAGACATGCGCATGCGAACCTCTTTTTCTTTTTGTTCGCGCCTGGGTTCAGCGCGAGCTCGGAATGCGGTGAAGGCGGATAGCCCACCGGGTCGAGCTCGAAATTAAGTCATGCTGAAATTGCGGTCAACAAAAATTAAGCAGCACTAACATTGCGCATAATTGCCCCGAATTGGAGCAAAAAATCACTCGTTGGCAGGGTGGTCGCCGAATAGCGCCATGGTGGTCATGGTCAGCACTTCGGCCGGAGCATCGGCGATATTGGCCAGGCGATGCAGCTTGCCGGCATCGAAATGCACTGAGTCGCCGGGGCCAAGGGGATACTCGCGACCCTCGATGGTGTAGACGATCTGCCCGCTGAGCACGTAGGAAAACTCCACGCCCTCATGGGCGATCAGTTCCGACTGATAGCCCACTGGGATATTCATCTTCACCGCATTGATCGAGTTGCCGGGAAAGGTACTGGACAGGCGCTCGTAGGCCAGCAATTGGCCGCCTACGGTGTAGCGCACCCGCTCGTTGACGTGGGAATCCGGCTGCACCTGAGCGGGTTGGTCAAACAGCATGTTGAGCGGTATATCGAGCGACTTGGCGATGCTCGCCAGCGACGACAGCGATACGCCGGTGAGGTTGCGTTCTGCCTGAGACAGGAAGCTGGCGGTCAGGCCTGCGTCGGCCGCTACTTGATTGAGGGTCTTGCCGGCGGCCCGCCGGTAGCGGCGCAAGCGTTCGCCAATGCGATCTGCGGTCATGGAAGTGGTTCGCTATTCGAGTCGTCGCAGTATAGCCATGAGCAACAGGGACTTCAGCCACGTGTGGGCGCCCTTTTAAGTCCAACTGAAAAAAACTTTGACCAAAATTTAAGTTGGACTTAAATTTTGCCGCAGCGAATTGCCAGCGACGATGTGCGTTGTGGGCTTCAGACGAGGATGGGCAAATGACACTGGGAGTGGGCGGCAGCACGCCGGAGCAGGCCTTGGCGCGCCTGCAGGACATGATGGCCGGCGCGCTGCCAATCAGCGAGGCGGAGTACCAGGCGCGTATCGCACGGGCTCAGGTGTTGATGCGCGAGCAGGGCATCGCCGCGCTGTTTCTTGCTGCAGGCAGCAACTTGCAGTACTTCACGGGCGTGCAGTGGAATGCCAGCGAGCGCATGGTCGGCGCAATTCTGCCGGCCAGCGGCGCACTGGAGTATCTGGCGCCGGCGTTCGAGGAGGGCACGATACGCGACTTCCAGGTCGTGCCCGGCGTGATCAATACCTGGCAGGAACATGAAAGCCCTTATGCGCTGCTTCTGAACTGCCTGAAGCGCCTGGAAATTTTGCCCAATGATGGTGCGCAGCCGCAGCTAGGTATTTGTTCTTCCTTGCCTTTTTTCATGTTCGAGGGGATCCGCCAACTGACCAGCGGTTACCGTTTCGTCGACGCGGGGCGCATCACCACGGCCTGCCGCCAGTGTAAATCGCCCGCCGAAATCGCCCTGATGCAACGTGCCAAGGACATGACCCTGGAAGTACACAAGGCGGCTGCGAGCATCCTCCATGAAGGCATCAGCACCACCGAAGTCGCCGAGTTCATCCGCCAGGCCCATCGCCGTGTCGGTGCGCCAGGCTCGATCTTCTGCATTGTGCTGTTTGGTACGGCCAGTGCCTTCCCCCATGGGGTCAAGCATGCGCAGCGGCTCAAGGACGGCGACATGGTGCTGATCGACACCGGCTGCAAGGTTCACAGCTACCTGTCGGACATCACCCGCAGCTACGTTTTCGGCACGCCCAGCGCGCGCCAGCGCGCGTTCTGGGACAAAGAGAAAGCGGCCCAGCAGGCGGCGTTCGAGGCGGCCACCCTGGGAGCACCCTGTTCGGCGGTGGACGCTGCGGCGCGGCGTAGCCTGGAGGCGAGCGGGCTTGGACCTGGCTACAGCTTGCCAGGTTTGCCGCACCGTACCGGCCACGGCATCGGCCTGGACATTCACGAGGGGCCTTATCTGGTCGACGGCGATAACACCCCGCTGGCAGAGGGCATGTGCTTCAGCAATGAACCGATGATCTGCGTGCCGGGCGAGTTCGGCATCCGCCTGGAAGATCATTTCTACATGACCGCCAACGGCCCACGCTGGTTTACCCAGCCTAGCCATTCGGTGGATGACCCATTCGGGTTCAGTGCCTAACCGGCCCGTAGAAACAAAAACGCCCGGCCAATTGGTCGGGCGTTTTCATTTGCGCGACTGCGTTACTCGATGCTCACACCATAGAAGGAGTTGATTCCGAAGGGGCTTATCTTGAAGTCCTTAACCCGCGTACTCATTGGCTGATACACCGTGGAGTGGGCGATTGGCGTGTTCTGCACGTCGGCCTTGAGCAGATGCTGGGCCTGTTTGTACAGCGCCGTGCGTTCCTCCCGATCATTGATCGCCTTGGCCTTTTTCAGCAGCCCGTCGAACTCCTTGTTGCACAGGCGGCTGTAGTTGTTGCCGCCGATGGAGTCGCAGCCGTAGAGCACGCCTAGCCAGTTATCGGGGTCACCGTTGTCACCGGTCCAGCCGATCAGCAGCGCGTCATGCTCGCCGGCCTTGGCGCGCTTGTTGTACTCGCCCCACTCGTAGCTGACGATACGTGCCTTGATGCCGATCTTGGCCCAGTCGGCCTGGAGCATCTCGGCCATCAGCTTGGCGTTGGGGTTGTACGGGCGCTGCACGGGCATGGCCCACAGGGTGATTTCGGTGCCTTCTGGCACGCCAGCGGCCTTGAGCAGTTCCTTGGCCTTTTCCGGGTTGTAGGGGGTGTCCTTGATGGTGTCGTCATAGGACCACTGAGTCGGTGGCATGCCATTGACCGCCACCTGGCCGGCGCCCTGGTACACGGCGTTGATGATCGCCTGCTTGTTCACCGCCATGTCCATGGCCTGGCGTACTTCAAGCTTATCGAAGGGTTTGTGCTCGGTGTTGTAAGCCAGGTAGCCGACGTTGAAGCCAGCCTGTTCGGGCATCTGCAGTTTTGGATCTTTCTTCAGTGTTTCCAGGTCGGCTGGGCGCGGGAACACGCTGACATGGCATTCGCCGGCGCGCAGCTTCTGCATGCGAACGGACGGGTCGGTGTTGATGGCGAAGATCAGGTTGTCGATCTTCACGTCCTCGGGGAGCCAGTATTCCTTGTTGCCCTTGTAGCGAATCTGCGCGTCCTTCTGGTAACGGCTGAACACGAACGGGCCGGTGCCGATGGGCTTCTGGTTGATGTCCGATGCTTTGCCAGCCTTGAGCAACTGGTCTGCATACTCGGCCGAGTGGATCGATGCGAAGCTCATGGCCATGTTCTGGATAAAAGCCGCATCAACGGTGTTGAGGGTAAAGCGCACCTTGTGATCGTCGAGCTTCTCGATCTTGGCGATATTGTTGTCCATACCCATGTCGGTGAAGTACGGAAACTCCGTCGGGTAGGCCTTACGGAACGGGTCGTCCTTGTTGAGCATACGGTTGAAGGTGAACAGCACGTCATCGGCGTTGAATTCGCGACTGGGTTTGAAGTAGTCCGTCGTGTGGAATTTCACGCCTTGGCGCAGGTGGAAGGTGTAGGTGAGACCGTCATCGCTGATGTCCCACTTTTCCGCCAAACCAGGCGTGACGGCAGTGCCACCGCGCTCGAACTGCGACAGGCGATTGAAGACGGTTTCTGCGCCTGCATCGAAATCGGTGCCGGTGGTATAGAGCCCGGGGTCGAAGCCCGCTGGACTACCTTCGGAGCAGTACACCAGCGTGCTGGCGGCCTGGGCGAAGGGGGCGCTGGCGATCAAGCCGGCGGCAACAAAAGCCTGGATAAAGGCGTTCTTGTGCATGGCTACCTCATGTTTATTGTGTTTTCCGTGAGGGGTCTGCTGCAGGGAAGCGTGGCGTGTCAGATCGTGACGAGCCCCAGACCTTGTTGGAAGCTATGCACGGGGTGTGCCGAAAATCAGGCGGGGTGTTGCCATGAGGTTGGCGACAGTGTTCGCAACCTCATGGCTGAGTGTGCTCAGCGCGGGGATTACCTCAATTACATCTGTACTTCGATAACACCATCAGCGCTCAGTGTTACCTGGCTGGTACCCGCCTCGACTTCCGGGGTCACGCTATCGCTGGAAAACGAAGCGCCCTTCATGGCTTCCATACGCATTGGCGGGCGGACGAAACCGCCGCTGTTGAGACCGAGGCTGACCAGCTTGTAGCTCTTGCCACCCAGCGCATCGGTGGTCAGTTGCGCGCGCTCCTTGAAGGCTGCGACGGCGTCCTTGATCAGCGTGTCCTCTTCTTTCTTGCGTGTGGCGTCGGCGATGCTGAAGCTCATGCCGCCCATCTTCAGGGTTTTCAGCATGTCGCCAGTGAGCTTTGAGAGGGCAGCGAAATCGGCGCTTTCCAGGCGGATCTCGGCACGCTCACGCCAGGCGATGATTTCCTCACCTTTCTCGCTGTACACCGGATAGCTGTTGCGGCTGCCCTGGGACACGCTCACGCCTTTCACACCGCGGGCCTGGGTCAGCCCGGCATTGAGGGTACGGGTGATCTCCGCGGCGAGAGTGGCCGGATCCTTTTGCTGGGCTTCGGTGTACAGGGTGACCTGCATCAGATCATGGGCCACTTCATGGCTGACCTGAGTGCTCATGGATATCTGGTTGTAGCGCGGCTCATCGGCCTGAGCGGCGATGCTGAACAGACCGGCAATGCTCAAGGCCAGGGCGGTGGCAATACGGGACAGTGGCTGCATGGTGATTCCTTATCCGTGACGTATGCGGCCCATTGGCCGCGTTCACAAGGGTAGACGAGGCGGATGACCGATTCGGGTTAATCCGTGTTGAAAAAATATCTGCCACTATCTGACCGCCGATTTTCAGAGGCGATCCTTCTATAGGGTCTGTTGCCGTTTCGTTCGCAGCAAGGCGGTTCACGACGAAATGAGAACAGAGCCTAGAATCGCTGCGGCGTGTTGCCGCAGTAGCGCATCGGTACGCTTGGTTATACTCGCCAGGCTCAGATAGAGCGTAGAGGATTGTTGATGCTCGCACCCGTCCAACTGCTGTCGGCCAGTCGCCAGAACCTGTGGCGCCTGACCCTGATCCGTATCCTGGTGCTCGCGGCCCAGGCCGGCTCGGTCGGTCTGGCCTACAAATCCGGCTTGCTGCCGCTGCCCTGGACCGAGCTCAGCATGACCCTGGCCGTGTCGCTGGTGCTGTGTCTGGGGACCGCTTTGCGCCTGCGCGGCCCCTGGCCGGTGACCGAGCAGGAATACGCAGTGCAACTGGGCTTCGACCTGATCATCCACAGCGTGTTGCTGTATTACTCCGGTGGCTCGGCCAACCCCTTCGTTTCCTACTATCTCGTGCCGTTGACCATCGCTGCAGCGACCCTGCCATGGCTGTTCACCATCACCCTGTCGGGTCTGGCGCTGGCCGGCTATACGCTGTTGCTGGTGTGGTCGCACCCGCTGGAGTTGCCACCCGGGCCGCGCGAAAGCCTGCTGATCTACGGCATGTGGCTGAGCTTTGCCCTGGCAGCGGCGTTGATCACTTTTTTTGTGGCAAAGATGGCCGAGGAACTGCGCGATCAGGATGAGTTGCGCGCCGAGCGCCGCGAGGAGGGCCTGCGTGACCAGCAGTTGCTCGCCGTGGCGACCCAGGCGGCGGGCGCGGCCCATGAGCTGGGTACGCCGTTGGCAACCATGAGCGTGCTGATCAAGGAGCTGCGCCGCGAGCACCAGGACCCGCTGTTGCAGGAGGATCTGGCGGTGCTGCAGGAGCAGGTCAAGCTGTGCAAGGAAACCCTGCAGCAACTGGTTCGCGCCGCCGAAGCCGACCGCCGCCAGGCTGTGGTCGAGCAATCCTCGGTGGAATGGCTGGAAACCACCCTCAACCGCTGGCACCTGATGCGCCCCGAGGCCAGCTACCGCTACCAGTGCCTGGGCCGTGGCGCGCCGCCGCGCATGATGCCGCCCGCCGACCTTACCCAGGCGCTGCTCAATCTATTGAATAATGCCGCCGATGCTTGCCCGGACAAGCTCGACATCCGCCTGGACTGGGATCACCAGTGGCTGCGCCTGAGTATTCGTGACTTCGGTGCCGGGGTGCCGCTGGCGATTGCCGAGCAGCTGGGCCGACCTTTCTTCACCACCAAGGGCAAGGGCTTCGGCCTGGGGCTTTTTCTCAGCCAGGCCAGCGTGACCCGCGCCGGGGGTACGGTAAAACTGTACAACCACGAGGAAGGCGGTACGCTCACCGAACTGAAATTGCCGCGTGCCTACAGCAGGACCTGATCATGACTGACGAGACCGAATCCCTGTTCGACGGCGAAGAGCAGCCGCATCTGCTGCTGGTCGACGACGATCCCACGTTTACCCGGGTCATGGCGCGCGCCATGAGTCGACGTGGTTTACGCGTATCCATTGCCGGCTCTGCCGAGGAAGGGCTGGCCATGGCCGAGGCCGACCTGCCGGAGTACGCCGTGCTCGACCTGAAGATGGAGGGCGACTCGGGCCTGGTGCTGCTGCCCAAGCTGCTTGAGCTGGATGCCGAGATGCGCGTGGTTATCCTCACCGGCTATTCGAGCATCGCCACCGCTGTGGAGGCGATCAAGCGTGGCGCCTGCAACTACCTGTGCAAGCCGGCCGATGCTGACGACGTGTTGGCCGCTCTGCTGACCCAGCATGCGGATCTCGACACCCTGGTGCCGGAAAACCCCATGTCGGTGGACCGCCTGCAGTGGGAGCATATCCAGCGCGTGCTTAGCGAGCACGAAGGCAATATCTCCGCCACAGCGCGCGCCTTGGGCATGCACCGGCGCACCCTGCAGCGCAAACTGCAGAAGCGTCCCGTACGCCGCTGATTTTGGACATGTAGGCGCGAAGGGCGCGCCTAGCCTTTCTTCGCGATAGATCTTGAAAGCACTGTAGAGGTCGCGGCTAAAGTGCAACGTCGCCCGTTCGCTCCCACAGCCCATGGGCTGGATTGCGCCACCTACGGTAGCCGGGCAATGCTTAGCCAGCTAACATGTGTTGTCAGATAACTCCCGGTGCCTTCCATGTTTGCCGTCTTCCAGCAGACCCTCGCCATCACCGCACCGGTGTTCTCCATGCTGTTTCTTGGCGTTGCGCTCAAGCGTCTGGGCTGGATTGATACCGCTTTTATCAACACCGCCTCGTCCCTGGTGTTTCGCGGCACCATGCCGACGCTGCTGTTTCTCGGCATCATCAAGGCTGACCTGAGCATGGCGCTGCGGCCGGCGTTGTTGCTGTATTTCGTCGGCGCCACGCTGGTCTGTTTCCTGCTCGCCTGGGCCTGGGCGATCTGGCGGATCCCTCAGGCTGACCGCGGCATCTACACCCAGGGTGCGTTTCGCGGCAACAACGGCATCATTGGCCTGGCACTGGCCACCAGCATGTATGGGGATTACGGCCTGTCGGTGGGGGCCGTACTCGGCGGCGTGGTGATCCTCTGTTACAACACCCTGTCCTCGATCGTGCTGGCGATCTACAGCCCCGAGACCCGCTCCGACCCCTGGACGCTGTGCAAGAGTGTGCTGAGCAACCCGCTGATTATCGGCGTACTGCTGGCGATTCCCTTCGCCTATTGGCAGCTACCGCTACCGGGCTGGATGCTGATTTCCGGCCAGTACTTCGCGCAGATGACCTTGCCGCTGGCGCTGATCTGCATAGGTGGCACCCTCAGCTTGGCATCGCTACGCGCCAGCAGCGGCATTGCGCTCAGCTCCAGTTTGATGAAGATGCTCTGGCTGCCGCTGCTGGCCACCCTGGGCGCCTGGTTATACGGCTTTCGCGAGGCGGACCTGGCGATCCTCTTCCTCTACTTCGCCAGCCCCACCGCGGCGGCCAGTTTCGTCATGGCCCGGGCGGTGAATGGCAATCATGAGCTGGCCGCGGCGATCATCGTGATCACCACGCTGATGGCGGTGCTGACCACCAACCTTGGCCTGTTGCTGCTGCAGTGGGCCGGCTGGATCTGACTAACGCGTCGCCAGGTGCTCTTCGATTATTTCCTGAGCGGCGCGAAAAGCGTCGATTGCCGCCGGTACGCCGGCGTACACCGCACAATGCAGCAGGGTCTCGCGGATTTCCTCAACCGTGCAGCCATTGTTCAGTGCGCCCCGTACATGACCTTTGAGCTCCTGGGGGCATTTCAGTGCAGTCAGGGCTGACAGGGTAATCAGGCTGCGGGTCTTGCGGTCCAGCCCCTCGCGGGTCCAGACGCCGCCCCAGGCGTGTTCATTGACGAAATCCTGCAGTGGCTGGGTGAAGTCGGTGGCGTTATCGAGTGCCCGATCGACATAGGCGTCGCCCATCACTTCGCGGCGAACCTGTAAGCCCTGCTGCCGTGTGTCAGTCATCGTCATGCTCCAGTGTCAGAAAAACCGTGGCGTTTCCAGGCGCGGGCAGCGACCACCACCAGGGTGATGGCGGTAAGCGGTAGCACATAGCCGAGCATGGCATCAGCGAAGGCGTTCACCTGTGGGCGGCCAGTGGCAAACAGCGCCAGGTAGCCGATGTAAGCGGCGTAATAGGTCAGAAACAGCAGGCCTTCCCAGCGGTTGATACGAAAGCCGGAGAAGAAGATCGGCAGGCAGGCCACCGCGACGGCGATCATCACCGGGAAGTCGAATGCCAGAGCGTTGGGTGAAACGGAAATGGCCGCCGGCGAAACCAGCGATGCACTGCCCAGTACCAGCAGCAGGTTGAATATGTTGCTGCCGACGATATTACCCACGGCAATGTCGCGCTCGCCACGAAAGGCCGCCAGTACCGAGGTGGCCAGCTCTGGCAGCGAGGTGCCGATGGCGATAACGGTCAGGCCGATGATCAGCTCTGACAAGCCGAGGGCGCGGGCCAGGCTGACTGCGCCTTCGACCAGCAGCGTCGAGCCACCCACCAGCAGACCGAGGCCCAGCACGATCAGCAGCAGATCGCGGACCCAGGCGAAGCGCGTGCTGGGTTCCTTGAGGCCGAATTCGCGGGCGAACTCGTCATCCTCGCTGACTGCCGCACGGCGGCTGCTGATGATCAAGAACGTGGTGTAAATGACCACGCAGGCAAACAGTAACGCGCCATCAAGGCGGCTGAGCTGGCCGTCCCAGGCCAGGGCGTAGACCAGCAGACTGGCACCGATCATCAGTGGTACATCGAGTCGGATCAGCTGGCGTGATACCACCAGCGGCGCGATCAGCGCAGTACAGCCCAGCACCAGCAGAACGTTGGCGATATTGCTGCCCAGCACATTGCCAATCGCTAGATCTCCGCTGCCGGCAAACGAGGCCTGTACGCTAACGGCTGTTTCCGGTGCACTGGTGCCGAATGCCACCACAGTCAGACCGATTACCAGCGGCGCAATGCCGAAGCGTGCTGCCAGTTTGGCGGCACCGCGTACCAGCACGTCGGCCCCTGCGACCAGCAGCACCAGCCCGGCGATCAGGTAGACGGCGGTCATTACAGTCATAAACAGTCAATCCTCGTGGTTGTAGGCGCGGGCTTATTGCAGCTGTTCGACCCGCACGGGCACCACGCCTGCGCGAATCATATCCAGTTGCTCGGCGGCCTTGCGCGACAGGTCGATGACCCGCCCGCGGGCGTAGGGGCCGCGGTCATTGATGCGCACCACCACGCTGCGCTCGTTACGCAGGTTGGTCACCCGCACGCGCGTGCCAAAGGGCAGGGTGCGATGAGCAGCGGTCAGGGCGTTCTGGTCGAAGCGCTCACCGCTGGCCGTCTTGTTGCCGTGGTGGCGCGCGCCGTAATAAGACGCCTGGCCTTCGCCCCGGTAGCCGGAGGCATCAATCGAGCCTTGGCTGGCGCAACCGCTCAGCAGGGCAAGAGCAATCAGTAAAATCGGTAACGGACGCATGTGGGCTCCCATTGGCCATACTGCTCACAAAGCAACGTCGGGCGTGCCCGGCGTCGTTTATTGCGCTTCGGCCTCAGCCTTCGAGCTTGTTCTTCAACAGTTCGTTCACCTGGCCCGGGTTGGCCTTGCCTTTCGAGGCTTTCATGGCCTGGCCGACGAAGAATCCGAACATCTTGCCGCGTTTGGCTTCATCGGCCGCGCGGTATTGCTCGACCTGCTCGGCGTTGGCCGCCAGCACCTCGTCTAGCATCTTTTCGATGGCGCCGGAGTCGGTGACCTGCTTGAGACCCTTGCTTTCGATGATCGCGTCAGCGCTCGCGCCTTCACCGGCGGCCAGGGCCTCGAAGACCATCTTGGCGATCTTGCCGCTGATGGTGTTGTCCTTGATGCGCAGGATCATCCCGCCCAGTTGCTCGGCCGACACCGGTGATTGCTCGATGTCCAGGTTGTCCTTGTTGAGCAGGCTGGACAGCTCGCCCATCACCCAGTTGGCGGCCAATTTGGCATCGCCACAGACAGCGTTGACTGCCTCGAAATAGTTGGCCATTTCGCGGCTGGCGGCCAGTACGTCGGCGTCGTAGGCGGACAGGCCAAACTCTGCCTGGAAGCGCTCGCGCTTTTGCACCGGCAACTCAGGCAGGCTGGCGCGCACTTCATCGAGAAAGCTTTGTTCGATCACCACCGGCAGCAAATCGGGGCAGGGGAAGTAACGGTAGTCGTTGGCTTCTTCCTTGCTGCGCATGGAGCGCGTCTGATCCTTGTTCGGGTCGTACAGACGGGTTTCCTGCACCACCTTGCCGCCATCCTCGATCAGCTCGATCTGCCGCTGTACTTCGTGGTTGATGGCTTTTTCGATAAAGCGGAACGAGTTGACGTTCTTGATCTCGGCGCGGGTGCCGAACTCGGCCTGGCCCTTGGGCCGTACCGAGACGTTGCAGTCGCAGCGCAGCGAGCCTTCGGCCATATTGCCGTCGCAGATGCCGAGGTAGCGCACCAGGGCGTGGATCGCCTTGACGTAGGCCACGGCTTCCTTGGCCGAACGGATGTCCGGCTCGGAGACGATCTCCAACAGCGGTGTGCCGGCACGGTTGAGGTCGATACCGCTCATGCCCTGGAAGTCTTCGTGCAGGCTCTTGCCAGCGTCTTCTTCAAGGTGTGCGCGGGTGATGCCGATGCGCTTCTGGGTGCCGTCTTCCAGGGTGATATCGAGGAAGCCCTTGCCGACGATGGGGTGGTCCATCTGGCTGGTCTGGTAGCCCTTAGGCAGGTCCGGGTAAAAGTAGTTCTTGCGGGCGAAGATGTTCTGCGGCGCGATCTCGGCGTCGATGGCCAAGCCAAACTTGCAGGCCATGCGCACGGCTTCAGCGTTGAGCACCGGCAGGGTGCCGGGCATGCCCAGGTCAACCAGGCTGGCCTGGGTGTTGGGCTCGGCACCAAAGGCAATGGCGCTGGCGGAGAAAATCTTCGATTGGGTGCTGAGCTGGGCGTGAATCTCCAGCCCGATTACGGTTTCCCATTGCATGTTCAGTCGTCCTCAGAATCCGCTCGGTGCGTGGGTGTGCCAGTCAGTGACCTGTTGGTACTGGTGGGCGACATTGAGCAGGCGGCCTTCCTGGAAATAGTTGCCGAGCAACTGCACGCCGACCGGCAAACCGTCGACGAAGCCCGCTGGCATCGACAGACCGGGGATGCCGGCCAGGTTGGCGGTGATGGTGTAGATGTCTTCCAGGTAGGCGGCGACTGGATCGCTGTTCTTCTCGCCGAGTTTCCAGGCCAGGTTCGGCGTGGTTGGGCCGAGGATTACGTCGACATCGCTAAAGGCGGCGACGAAGTCGTTCTTGATCAACCGGCGGATCTGCTGCGCCTTGATGTAGTAGGCGTCGTAGTAACCGGCGGACAGCGCATAGGTGCCGACCATGATGCGGCGTTTGACTTCCGCGCCAAAGCCTTCGCCACGGGAGCGCTTGTACAGGTCTTCGAGGTTGACCGGGTTTTCGCAGCGGTAGCCGAAGCGCACGCCGTCGAAACGCGACAGGTTGCTGCTGGCTTCGGCCGGGGCGATTACGTAGTAGGCGGGGATCGCGTGCTGCATGTTCGGCAGACTGATCTCTTTAACGCTCGCGCCGAGCTTTTTCAGCTCGTCGACCACGGCCATAACCTTCTCACCGATACGGGCATCCAGGCCCGCGCCGAAGTATTCCTTCGGCAGGCCAATGCGCAGGCCGGCGAGCGGCTGGCTGAGGGCCGCGAGGTAATCGTCAACCGGCTGATCGACGCAGGTCGAGTCCTTGGCGTCGAAACCCGCCATGGCTTGCAGCATCAGTGCGCAGTCTTCTGCGGTGCGTGCCAGTGGGCCGCCCTGATCGAGGCTGGAGGCGTAGGCGATCATGCCCCAGCGCGAGACGCGGCCGTAGGTCGGCTTGATCCCGGTGAGGTTGGTCAACGCTGCGGGCTGGCGAATCGAACCGCCAGTATCGGTGCCGGTAGCCGCCGGTAGCAGGCGCGCCGCCACTGCAGCAGCCGAGCCACCGCTGGAACCGCCCGGTACGCGGGTCAGGTCCCAGGGGTTCTTCACCGGACCGTAGTGGCTGGACTCGTTGGCCGAGCCCATGGCGAACTCGTCCATGTTCAGCTTGCCCAGGGTCACGGTGCCGGCGCTGGCGAGCTTCTCCACTACCGTGGCGTTATACGGGGCCTTGAAGCCGGTCAGGATCTTCGAGCCGCAAGACGTCAGCACGCCCTGGGTGCAGAACAGATCTTTGTGGCCGATAGGTGCGCCGAGCAGGGCGCCGCTCTCACCGTTCGCACGGCGGGCGTCGGCCGCTTTGGCCTGGCTCAGGGCCTGGTCGGCAGTGACGGTGATAAAGCTGTTGAGCTGCGGGTCGAGCTGCTGGATACGGGTCAGCAGGCTGCGGGTCAGTTCTTCGGCGGAGAATTGCTTGTCGGCGAGTCCGCGGGCGATCTCGGCCAGGGTCATGTGATGCATGGCGGGGCGCTTTCCTTACTCGATGACTTTCGGAACCAGGTACAGACCGTTTTCTACAGCCGGAGCGATAGCCTGATAGGCATCGCGCTGATTATTTTCAGTGACCTGATCGGCGCGCAGGCGCTGGGTCGCTTCCAGCGGGTGGGCCAGGGGTTCGATGCCGGTGGTGTCGACCGCCTGCATCTGGTCGATCAGACCGAGGATACTGTTGAGCGTCTCGGTCGTGCTCGGAATTTCGCCTTCATTGAGGCCAAGTCGGGCCAGATGGGCGATCTTTTCCACCTCGGTGCGTTCAAGCGCCATTGCGGTTCTCCAGGGAAACGGCGGCAGCCGTAGGACAAGCGACAGTTCGTCGCGCCACGTGAGGGCAGGGAACGGATGCCGTGAGCGTGCGGTCAAAGGCCGCGATGATGGGCTCAGAAGCCCGTAAAAGCCGGCAATCTACCATATTGGCGCCTTGCTCAAAATCCCTGCCGTTGTTAGAGTTTGCCGCACTTTTTACCTGCGTGTTTCCGCGCTTGCCTTTACCCACGCGTTGCCTAGGGTCCCTATCCCATGTTCAAAAAACTGCGTGGCATGTTTTCCAGCGATCTGTCGATCGACCTGGGCACTGCCAATACCCTTATTTACGTGCGCGAGCGCGGCATCGTCCTGAACGAACCGTCGGTCGTCGCCATTCGTACCCACGGCAACCAGAAGAGCGTTGTAGCAGTCGGCACCGAGGCCAAGCGCATGCTCGGCCGTACCCCCGGCAACATCGCTGCGATTCGCCCAATGAAGGATGGCGTGATCGCCGACTTCAGCGTCTGCGAAAAAATGCTTCAGTACTTCATCAATAAAGTGCACGAAAACAGCTTCCTGCAGCCGTCGCCGCGCGTGTTGATCTGCGTGCCCTGCAAGTCCACCCAGGTCGAGCGCCGGGCTATTCGTGAGTCGGCCCTTGGTGCTGGTGCCCGTGAAGTGTTCCTGATCGAAGAGCCGATGGCCGCTGCCATCGGTGCCGGCCTGCCGGTCGAAGAGGCCCGCGGTTCGATGGTCGTCGATATCGGTGGCGGTACCACTGAAATCGCGCTGATCTCCCTCAATGGTGTCGTTTACGCAGAGTCTGTGCGCGTTGGTGGCGACCGTTTCGACGAAGCCATCATCACTTACGTGCGCCGTAACTACGGTTCGCTGATCGGTGAATCCACGGCAGAGCGGATCAAGCAGGAAATCGGCACCGCCTATGCCGGTGGTGAGCTGCGTGAAGTTGACGTGCGTGGTCGCAATCTGGCCGAAGGCGTACCGCGCAGCTTCACCCTGAACTCCAACGAAGTGCTCGAGGCGCTGCAGGAGTCCCTGGCGACCATCGTTCAGGCAGTTAAGAGCGCGCTGGAGCAGTCGCCGCCGGAGCTGGCGTCTGACATCGCCGAGCGTGGCCTGGTGCTGACCGGTGGCGGCGCACTGCTGCGCGATCTGGACAAGCTGCTGGCCCAGGAAACTGGCCTGCCGGTAATTGTCGCCGAAGACCCGCTGACCTGTGTCGCCCGTGGTGGTGGCAAGGCGCTGGAGATGATGGACCGTCACAGCATGGATCTGCTGTCTTCGGAGTAACGCAACGTTCCCCATCTCGGGCTGCAAGCCGGGTTCTCATCCGCTTGCAGCCTTTTGTTTGCTGGCTGACGTACTAAGGAGCCGCTCATCAAACCGCTATTTGCCAAAGGTCCTTCGCTTGGCGTGCGCCTGTTGGTGTTCGCTGTGCTGTCGGCCGTGCTGATGGTGGTCGATGCGCGCCTGACCGTGCTGCAGTCGGCACGCAGCCAATTGGGGTTGATCGTTGAGCCTGTGTACTGGCTAGGGCGCTTGCCCGTGACCCTGTGGGACAGCGCGACCCAGGAGCTCAGCTCGCGTACCGAACTGGTCGCCGAGAACGAGCGGCTCAAGACCGAGCAGTTGATGATGCAGCGGCGCCTGCAGCGGTTGGCGGCCCTGACCGAGCAGAACGTGCGTCTGCGCGAGTTGCTCAACTCCGCCGCGCTGGTCGATGACGAAGTGCTGGCTACCGAGCTGATCGGTATCGACCCCAACCCCTTTACCCACCGTATCCTCATCGATAAGGGCAGTCGCGATGGCGTGATGCTGGGCCAGCCGGTGCTCGATGCTCGCGGTTTGATGGGGCAGGTGGTCGAAGTCATGCCTTACTCCGCACGGGTGCTGTTGTTGACCGACACCACCCATAGCATTCCGGTGCAGGTCAATCGCAACGGTCTGCGCGCCATTGCCACCGGCACGGGCAACCCCGAGCGCCTGGAGTTGCGCCATGTCGCCGATACGGCTGACATCAAGGAGGGTGATCTGCTGGTCAGCTCCGGCCTTGGACAGCGTTTCCCGGCTGGCTACCCGGTAGCCACTGTGACCGAAGTTATCCATGACTCTGGTCAGCCCTTCGCCATCGTACGCGCGGTTCCAACGGCCAATCTCAACCGTAGCCGCTATATGCTGCTGGTGTTTACCGACCCACGCACACCGGAGCAGCGCGCTATCGATTCGGCCGAAGCTCAGGAAGCCGCAGATCGGCAAGCGCTTGAGCAGCCGGCCGCGCCTGCTGCCGCGGCGCCCGCCGAGCCTGCCACGGAGACGCGTCCATGATCGCCGCCCGCGCGCGCAATACCTGGGCCATCTGGGCCAGTCTTGGCCTGGCCTTGTTGCTCAGCGTCGCCACCTTGCCCAAATTCATGGAAATCGGCCGGCCGCTCTGGCTCGCGCTGTTTCTCACCTATTGGGTGCTGGCGTTGCCGCATCGGGTGGGCATGACCACCGCCTGGTGCATCGGTTTGCTCGGTGATGTGCTCAATGGCACGCTGCTGGGGCAGAACGCGTTGATCCTCACGCTGATCACATTTCTGGTGCTGACTCTGCACCAGCGCCTACGGATGTTCCCGATGTGGCAGCAAAGCATGGTGCTGATGGTGGTGTTCGGCCTCGCCCAGTTGCTGCATCTTTGGCTCAACGCACTGACCGGCAGCCGGCCGCCGACCCTGGCGTTTGTCCTGCCGGCGCTGGTCAGTGCGCTGCTTTGGCCCTGGGTGTGTACCTTGTTGCGCGCTCTGCACTTGCGTCTCGGGGTCAACTGAATCACGGCGGCGCTGCCTTTGTGCCAGCGCCTGCTGTCCGCTGGAGATGTCTGCATGGCCACCCTCTACCTGGCGTCGGGCTCACCGCGCCGCCGCGAGCTGCTGACTCAGATCGGCGTGCCGTTTCGCACACAAATCGCCCCCATTGATGAAAATGCATTGCCAGGCGAAGCCCCCGGCGTCTATGTAGAACGCCTGGCCCGAGCGAAAGCCCAGGCCGGACTGGATGCTCTGGGTTCGCCCGAACAGGCTGTGGTGCTGGGCGCCGACACGGCGGTGGTACTCGACGGCCGGATCCTCGGCAAACCCTGCGATCAGGACGATGCGCTGGAAACGCTGCGCGCGCTGTCTGGTCGCACGCACCAGGTGCTGACGGCCGTGGCCCTGGTCAGCTGCGAGCGAGTCGAGTCCCGTGTGGTGGTCAGCGAGGTGAGCTTTCGGCCGCTACGTGACGCTGAGCTTGCGGCCTACTGGGCCAGCGGTGAACCCTGCGACAAGGCGGGCAGTTATGGTATT
This sequence comes from Gammaproteobacteria bacterium, assembly GCA_018826895.1. Classification (GTDB taxonomy): domain Bacteria; phylum Pseudomonadota; class Gammaproteobacteria; order Pseudomonadales; family Pseudomonadaceae; genus Aquipseudomonas. Next base: position 31,675 of record JAHJYA010000022.1, on the reverse strand, counting down.
CAAGGGTTGGCGGCCGTTTTCGTCAGCCGGTTGCAGGGCAGTTATTCCGCAGTGGTGGGTTTGCCCCTGTGTGAAACTGCCGAAATGCTGGAGGCATTTGCCATCGAATGTTGGCAGCAGGTGCCGGTCCATAGTTAGACGCTTGCTTGGGCGGGTGATCCCCCCGACGCGCTGCTCAAAAGAGATGGACGCATGAGTGAAGAAATACTGATCAACATCACGCCGATGGAATCGCGCGTGGCGGTCGTCGAAAACGGCGTGCTGCAAGAAGTGCATGTCGAACGCACCCAGCGCCGCGGCATCGTCGGCAATATCTACAAGGGCCGCGTAGTGCGCGTGCTGCCTGGCATGCAGGCGGCGTTTGTCGATATCGGCCTGGAGCGGGCTGCTTTTATCCATGCCTCGGAAATTTCCAGCCGCGAGGGCAGTGCGGTGGAGAGCATCAGTGCGCTGGTCCACGAGGGGCAGAGCCTGGTGGTGCAGGTCACCAAGGACCCGATCGGTAGCAAGGGCGCGCGCCTGACCACCCACCTGTCGATTCCCTCGCGCTACCTGGTGTATATGCCGCGTACTGCGCATGTTGGTATCTCCCTGAAAATCGAGGACGAAACCGAGCGTGAACGGCTCAAGCAGGTGGTGGCCGATTGCGTGGCCGCCGAAGGCATCGAAGAGGCCGGCGGCTTTATCCTACGTACTGCCGCTGAGGGCGCCGGGGCCGAAGAAATCCTCATCGATATTCGTTACCTGCGGCGCCTCTGGGATCAACTGGCTGGGCAACGGCAGACCGCGCCTACGCCATCGGTGATCTACGAAGACCTCAGCCTGGCCCTGCGTACCCTGCGCGACCTGGTCAGCCTGCGTACCGAGAAGATCCGCGTCGACTCACGGGAAACCTTCGGCAAAATCACTCAGTTCGTTGATGAGCTGATGCCGGAAATCGCCGACCGTCTTGAGCATTACCCCGGCGAGCGGCCGATCTTTGATCTGTATGGCGTCGAGGATGAGATCCAGAAAGCTCTGGAGCGCAAGGTGCCGCTCAAATCCGGTGGTTACCTGGTGATCGATCCGGCCGAGGCAATGAGCACCATCGACGTCAACACGGGCGCTTTCGTCGGTCATCGCACGCTCGAAGAAACCATCTTCAAGACCAACCTGGAAGCCGCTACCGCGATTGCCCGCCAGCTGCGCCTGCGCAACCTGGGTGGGATCATCATCATCGATTTCATCGACATGGAAGATGAAGAGCATCAGCGCCAGGTGCTGCGTACCCTGGAGAAGCAGCTTGAACGCGACCATGCCAAGACCAACATCATCGGTATCACCGAGCTGGGCCTGGTGCAGATGACCCGCAAACGCACCCGCGAGAGCCTCGAGCAAGTGCTTTGCGAGCCCTGCAGTGCCTGTCAGGGCCGCGGCAAGTTGAAAACCCCGGAGACCACCTGCTACGAAATCTTCCGCGAGATTCTGCGTGAGGCGCGGGCTTACCAGCCGCTGGGGTATCGCGTATTGGCCAACCAGAAGGTGGTCGACCGCCTGCTCGATGAGGAGTCGGGGAACGTCGCTGATCTGGAAGCCTTTATTGGCCGCACCATCAAGTTCCAGGTGGAAACCATGTACTCCCAGGAACAGTACGACGTGGTGCTGCTTTGATCGAACCTGAGCGCCTGCAAGGCCTGACTGTATGAGCGCACTAGCACGCGTATTGGCGGCAGCGTTGCGCTGGGGGCTGGGGTTGTGCGCCCTCGTGCTGGTTTGTGCCGCGCTCTACGTGAGCCTGGGCCGGCAACTGGCGCCCCTGGTCGCCGAGTACCAGCAGGAGGTCGAGACCCGTGCCCGCGACGCCCTTGGCCAGCCGCTGCGCATTGGCAGCCTGGAAGGCCGCTGGCAGGGGTTCGCGCCGCTGCTGATCGCCCATGATGTCGAACTGGGCGAGGGCGAACAGGCGGTTCATCTGGACCAGGTGCGCCTGGTGCCCGATGTGCTGGGTAGTTTGCTGGCGCGCCAGCCGCGTATCGCCAACCTCGAACTCGAAGGCGTGCGCCTCGCGCTGCTGCAGGACGAAGCCGGCGCCTGGCAGCTCAAGGGCCTACCGCAGCGCGATGATGCACCGCCGCCGGATATCGCGCGCGTACTGGAGGCCGCCCAGGCCCTTGGGCGGGTCTCGGTGCTCGATAGTCAACTGACTGTGGAGCCCTTCGGCGCTTCCGCGCAGACCCTCACCTATATCAACCTGAGCCTGCGCAACGGCATGCGCAGTCAGCGCCTGGACGGTCGTCTGCGCCTGCCGGACGGACAGCCCCTGGCCCTGCAGCTGCGTACACGGCTACAGCCGCAGACGTGGCGTGAGGCCGAAGCCGAACTCTATGTCAGCCTGCCGCAAAGCGACTGGGCGCAGTGGCTGCCGGCCAGTCTGACGCGCGACTGGCGCCTGGAGCGGCTACAGGCCGGTGGTGATCTGTGGTTGTCTTGGGCCGAGTCCCAGGTGCAGCGTGTCAGTGCCCGCCTGAATGCCGCGCAGGTTGCCGGCCACTACGTCGAGCGTGAAGGCGTAGCGCTGCAGGACTTGTCGTTCAACGCGCATTTCCAGCGTAGCGACCAGGGTTTCGAGGCGATCGTTGACGACCTGGCCTTCAGCCAGGGCGAAACCCGCTGGGGCGACGTGCGCGTGGGTCTGGTGCAGCAGCGCGATAACGCGGCCCATGAAGAACGCTGGAGCTTGGGCGTCGATCGGCTGGATATCGCTCCGCTGGTGCCGCTGGTCGAGGCCCTGGCACCGCTGCCGGAGACAGCCCGCACGCTGTTGGCGACGCTCAAGCCTCATGGTCGGGTAGCCCAGCTGTCGCTGGATTATCGCCCGGCGCGTGAGGGCGCTCAGCGCTTGCAGTTTGCTGCGAACCTGGAGGCCGTTGGCTTTGCCGCTTACCAGGCGTCGCCTGCTGCGGAAAATGTCAGCGGCAGTGTGCAGGGCGACCTGGCCAGTGGTGAGCTGCGTCTGGACGCGCGCAACTTCATGCTGCACCTGACAACCCTGTTCCCCGAGCCTTGGCGCTACCCCGAAGCCCATGCCCGGTTGCTCTGGCAGCTCGACGACGAGGCTTTCACCCTGCGCAGCCCCTATCTGCGTGTGAGCGGCGAGGAGGGCGAGATCGCCGGGGATTTCCTGATTCGCCTGCGCCGCGACCCTGCCGCGGAAGATTACATGGACCTGCGCGTCGGCCTGCGCGAGGGGGACGCGGCCCACACGGCCAAGTACCTGCCGACGCGCTCGCCCGGGCTCAGCCCAGCCCTGGCCGAGTGGCTGCAAACCGCGATACGTGGCGGGCGCATCAATCAGGGTTTTTTCCAGTACCAGGGTTCGCTGAACAAGGGAGCTGATGCCGCGGCACGCAGCCTGAGCCTGTACTTTGATGTCGAAGGCGCCGAACTGGCTTTCCAGCCAGGCTGGCCGGTATTGCGCGAAGCGCGCGGACAGGTCTTCGTCGAAGATTCAGGGGTGCGCGTGCGCGTTCCCGAGGGGCAGATTCTCGAGAGTCGCGTGAGCGATGTCCGCGCGGACATTCCCAGCGTGACGCCGGGCCAGGCACCGCGTCTACGCCTGACCGCCGAGTTGCAGAGCAGTGTCGAGGACGCCTTGCAGATTCTCCAGCAGGCGCCTTTGGGCACGGCACAGACCTTCGCCGACTGGCAGGGCAGCGGGGCGCTACAAGGCGCGCTGGACCTCGACCTGCCGCTGCGTAAAGGACTGGCGCCGACAGTGGTGGTCGACTTTGCCGCCGAAGGCGCCAGCCTCAATCTGCCGCAACCGGTGCTGGCGTTGAGCGATATCCATGGTGCGTTCCGTTATGACACCGCGCGCGGGCTGAGTGCGCCAGCTATCCGGGCCCAGTTACTGGGCACTCAGGTGCAAGGCAAGGCCATAGCGGAAGGCCGTAATGGTCAGGCCGTTAGCCGCCTGGACGCCAATGGCCGGTTGCCGCTGGCGACATTGACCGAGTGGCTCGGCGTGCGTCAGGCGTTGCCGCTGAGCGGTCAACTGCCTTACCAACTGCGCCTCACCCTGGGGCAGAACAATAAAGAGCTGCGGGTGCAGTCATCGCTCAAGGGCTTGGCTGTCGACTTGCCGGCCCCGTTCGGCAAGGCTGCTGGTGAAAGCCGCGATGCCGAGTGGCGGATGACCTTTGCTGGCGCCGAACAAGGTTACTGGTTCGATTACGCCAACCTGGCCAGCCTGGCGTTCGCCGCACCTGCCGGGCGGATTCGTGAGGGGCGGGGTGAGCTGCGCCTGGGCGACGGCCCGGCGATTCTGCCGCGCACGGCCGGGCTGTGGGTGCGCGGGCGTCTGAGCGAGCTGGACCTGTCGACCTGGCAGACGGCACTGGAACCTTACCGCTCGGTAGACCGGGGCGACGCCCAGCAACTGCTCAAGGCTGTGCAACTGAACATTGCCCGTTTCAGCGGCTTTGGCACCCAGATCGACGGCCTGGCCGTCGATCTGCAGCCGCGACCAGCAGGCTGGTCGCTCGGTGTCGAGAGTGTCTTGACCAAGGGCCGAATCGAGCTGCCGGAGGCCGATGGCGTGCCTATCGTTGCCAACCTCGATTACCTGCGGCTGCCTGCTGCTGAAGTGCGTGGCGCGGATGCCGAAGCCGTCGATACCCCCGACCCGCTGGCCGAATTCGACCCGCGCAGCGTGCCTGCCCTGGACCTGCGCATCGCCCAGGTCATGCAGGGCGAGCAGTTGCTGGGTGCCTGGTCGCTGAAGGCCCGGCCTCAGGCCGACGGAGTGATCTTCCGCGACCTGGACATTGGCCTCAAAGGCTTGCAGTTGGGCGGCGAGGCGGGCTGGCGTGGCACACCTGGCGCGACCCGCAGTTGGTACAAAGGCCGCTTGCAGGGCAAGGCCCTGGAGGATGTATTGGTGGCCTGGGGCTTCGCGCCCACCGTGACCAGTGAAAGCTTCCGCCTGGATGTCGATGGCAATTGGCCGGGCTCGCCGGCCTGGGTCAGCCTCAAGCGGTTCTCCGGCAGCATGGACGCCGCCTTGCGCAAAGGCCAGTTGGTCGAAGTGCAGGGCTCGGCCCAGGCGCTGCGGGTGTTTGGTTTGCTCAACTTCAACTCGATTGGCCGGCGTTTGCGCCTGGACTTCTCCGACTTGTTTGGCAAAGGCCTCAGTTACGACCGTATCAAGGGTTTGCTGGATGCCGATGTCGGGGTCTTCCAGACGCGCACGCCGATCACCCTGACGGGCCCGTCGAGTAACCTGGAACTCAATGGCACCCTCGACATGGTCGATCAGCGTATTGATGCCAAAGCCTTGGTCACCCTGCCCGTCACCAATAACCTGCCGCTGGCAGCCTTGATCGTTGGCGCGCCGGCGATTGGCGGCGCACTGTTCGTGGTCGACAAGCTGCTCGGCGACCGGGTCGCGCGCTTCGCCAGTGTGCAGTACAACGTCCGGGGACCGCTGCAGGAGCCGGACATCACCTTCGACAAACCCTTCGAGAAGCCCCAGTGAGCCTGCATAAGGCCTTGCGCGAGGTGCCTGCATGACGGTCGCGGCAATCCAGTTGGTCAGCCAGACGGATGTCATCGAGAACCTGAACTGCGCCCGCCGCTGCCTCGAACAGGCTGCAGCCGGCGGTGCGCGCCTCGCCGTGCTGCCGGAAAATTTCGCCGCCATGGGCCGTCGCGACCTGGCCGCGCTGGGGCGTGCCGAAGCGCTTGGCGAGGGGCCGATTCTGCCCTGGTTGCGCCAGGCGGCCCGTGAGCTGGGCCTGTGGATTGTCGCCGGCACGCTGCCCTTGCCGCCCCAGGGACAGCCTGATGCCAAGGTGCGGGCGTGCTCGCTGTTAATCGACGACCAAGGCCAGACGGCGGCGCGCTACGACAAACTGCACCTGTTCGATGTCGACGTGGCGGACAGTCGCGGCCGTTACCGTGAGTCCGATGACTACGCCCATGGCGAGCAGGTGGTGGTGGCCGATACACCAGTCGGGCGGCTGGGCTTGACGGTCTGTTACGACCTGCGCTTCCCTGAACTCTATGGACTGTTGCGCGATGCCGGCGCCGAGCTGATCAGCGCTCCCTCGGCTTTTACTGCCGTGACTGGCGCAGCCCATTGGCAGGTGCTGATCCGTGCCCGGGCGATCGAAACCCAGTGTTACCTGTTGGCGGCCGCCCAGGGTGGTGTGCACTCCGGCGGGCGTGAGACCTTTGGTCATTGTGCGATTGTCGACCCCTGGGGCCGAGTGCTGGCCGAGCAGGCCCAAGGCGAGGCGGTGTTGCTCGCCGCCGTGGACGCCAGTGAGCAGGCTGCGTTGCGCCAGCGCATGCCGGTGATCCGACATAAACGATTTTTTGCAGCGGCCGAACCGCGGCTGCCAGGTTTGGAGTAGTTATGAGCGAGATGCTGTTGTCCGTCAGTGAACACCTGCTGGCACCCGGTGGCTTGGCCATCGAGCAACTGTCCGGGGTACTCGGCGAATTGGCGGGGCCGGGAATCGACGCCGCCGACCTGTATTTCCAGAGTCAGGTATCGGAGTCCTGGGTGCTGGAAGATGGCATCGTCAAGGAGGGCAGCTTCAACCTCGATCAAGGGGTTGGCGTGCGTGCGCAGTCCGGGGAAAAGACCGGCTTCGCCTACAGCAATGCGATCACCGCCGAAGCCCTGAGCCAGGCCGCGCGGGCCGCGCGCTCAATTGCCCGGGCGGGGCAGGAGGGTCGCGTGCAGGCCTTTAGCAGCCCACAGGTGACGGCGCTTTATGCGCCGGGTAACCCGCTTGATGTCATTGACCGTGCGCAAAAAGTCGAACTGTTGAAGCAGGTTGATCAGGCCACCCGCGCCCTCGATCCGCGCATCAAGCAGGTCACCGTCAGTCTGGCCGGGGTCTGGGACCGTATTCTGGTGGCTGCCACCGATGGCAGCCTGGGAGCTGACATTCGCCCGCTGGTGCGTTTCAACGTCAGCGTGATCGTTGAGCAGAACGGCCGGCGCGAGCGCGGCGGTCACGGCGGCGGCGGGCGTACCGATTACCGCTATTTCATGAACGAAGACCGCGCCATGGGCTATGCCCGTGAGGCGCTGCGCCAGGCGCTGGTCAACCTCGAAGCCATCGCCGCGCCTGCGGGCACCTTCCCGGTGGTGATGGGCGCCGGCTGGTCTGGTGTGTTGTTGCACGAGGCGGTCGGCCATGGTCTGGAAGGCGACTTCAACCGCAAGGGTAGCTCCAATTACAGCGGCAAGGTCGGCCAGCAAGTGGCATCCAAACTCTGCACCATCGTCGACGACGGCACCCTGGCCGAGCGCCGCGGTTCGCTGAGTATGGACGACGAGGGCACCCAGACCCAGTGCACCACGCTGATCGAGAACGGCATCCTCAAGGGCTACATGCAGGACAAGCTCAACGCCCGCCTGATGGGCGTGGCACCCACCGGTAACGGCCGCCGCGAATCCTACGCGCACCTGCCGATGCCGCGCATGACCAACACCTACATGCTGGCCGGCGAGAGCGACCCGGAAGAAATCATCCGCTCGGTGAAAAAAGGCATCTACTGCGCCAACCTCGGCGGTGGTCAGGTCGACATCACCAGCGGCAAGTTCGTCTTCTCCACCAGCGAGGCCTACCTGATCGAAGACGGCAAGATCACCGCTCCGGTCAAGGGCGCAACCCTGATCGGCAACGGCCCGGAGGCCATGAGCAAAGTGTCGATGGTCGGTAACGACCTGGCCCTGGACAGCGGCGTCGGCACCTGTGGCAAGGACGGCCAGTCGGTGCCGGTTGGCGTTGGCCAGCCGACGTTGAAGATCGATGCGATCACGGTCGGTGGGACGGGGAGCTGATTAACGCAACCCGCGCTGTGTCTCGTCCAGTTCGCGGATGTATTTGAACAGTTTGCGCGAGGCAGCCGGCGCTTTGTTTTGCGCGGCTTCGTGCTGAGCCTGGCGGATCAGTTGGCGCAGGTGCTGGCGGTCGGCGTCAGGATAGTCGCCGACGAAGGCCTCGAGGGTGGCGTCATCGCCATTGATCAGGCGGTCGCGCCAGCGCTCGAGGTTGTGGAAGCGTTCGTTGTATTGACGTGTGGAGGCGTCGACCTGGTCGAGCAGGGTGAGGATGGCCTCGACGTCCTGGTCGCGCATCAGCCGGCCAATAAATTGGACGTGGCGCTTCTTGGCCGCATTGGCGGTGTGCTTGGGTGCCTCTTCCAGTGCCCGGCGCAGGGCGTCGGTCAGGGGCAGTTTGTTCAGCAGGTCAGGCTTCAGGCTGGTCAGGCGCTGGCCGAGATCCTGTAGCGCGTGCAGCTCGCGCTTGATCTGGGTTTTGCTCTTCTCGCCGGAGAAGTCATCGAGGTATTCAGACATGGGGACGGTCCAATGGAAAACGTCGTCATGATAGCAGTAGGGGCAGCTTCAAGCCGCAAGCTTCAAGCTGCAGGACGAATCGAATGCCGGCGGCGCCATGCGTGCCGCCTGTGGCTATGTGCAGAATCGGAGTGGTTATGAGTGCAACAGATGTGATCGGCCCCCAGGCGCTGCCCGCCTTGCAGGCTCAGGTCGAGCAGATTATCGACGAAGCGCGGCGTCAGGGCGCCAGTGCCTGTGAAGTGGCGGTGTCGCTGGAGCAAGGCCTGTCGACTTCGGTGCGCCAGCGCGAAGTGGAAACCGTCGAGTTCAACCGCGACCAAGGCTTCGGCATCACCCTGTACCTGGGCCAGCGCAAGGGCTCGGCGAGCACCTCGGCAACCGGCGACGCAGCGATTCGCGAAACCGTCGCGGCTGCGCTGGCAATTGCCCGGCATGCCTCCGAGGATGAAAGCGCCGGCCTCGCCGATGCCGCGCTGATGGCCCGTGAGCTGCCGCCGCTGGACCTCTATCACCCCTGGGAGATCACCCCTGAGCAGGCCATCGAGCAGGCGCTGACTTGCGAAGCGGCGGCCTTCGACACCGATGCGCGGATCCGCAATGCCGACGGCACCACGCTGAGCACCCACCAGGGCTGCCGGGTGTATGGCAACAGCCACGGCTTCGTCGGCGGCTATGCGAGCACGCGGCACAGTCTGAGTTGCGTGATGATCGCCGAGGCCGAAGGGCAGATGCAGCGCGACTACTGGTATGACGTCAACCGTCAGGGCGAGCGCCTGGCGGATGCCGCCGGGATCGGCCAGCGCGCCGCACTACGGGCGGTCAGTCGGCTGGGCGCTCGTCCGGTGCCGACTTGCGAGGTGCCGGTGTTGTTTGCCGCAGAGCTGGCCACCGGGCTGTTCAGCAGTTTTCTTGGGGCGATCTCGGGCGGCAATCTGTACCGCAAGTCGTCGTTTCTGGAAGGCACCCTTGGCCAACAGCTGTTCCCGGAATGGCTGAGCCTCGATGAGCGCCCGCATATCCCTCGTGCCCTGGGCAGCGCCTCGTTCGATGGTGATGGTCTGGCCACCTATGCGAAATCCTTTGTCGAGCGCGGCGAGTTGCTCTCCTACGTGTTGGGCACCTACTCCGGGCGCAAACTGGGGCTGCCAAGCACGGCCAACGCCGGGGGCGTGCATAACCTGTTCGTCAGCCATGGCGAAGAAGACCAGGCGGCGCTGATCCGCCGTATGGGCCGTGGCCTGCTGGTGACCGAGCTGATGGGGCAGGGGCTGAACATGGTCACTGGCGACTACTCCCGTGGTGCCGGCGGCTACTGGGTGGAGAATGGCGAAATCCAGTTCCCGGTGCAGGAAGTCACCATCGCCGGCAACATGCGCGACATGTTCCGCCAGATCGTTGCCGTGGGCAGTGACCTGGAGCTGCGCAGCAATATCCGCACGGGCTCGGTATTGATCGAGCGGATGACTGTGGCGGGTAGCTAGGGTCGCGACACAAATAATATGTCGCTCTCTGTAGGAGCGAATTTATTCACGATTGATCGTGGAGGCACTGCAAAGGTGGCGGGTAAAGCGGAACGCCGCCCGGTCCCTCCACACAGCCTGGCGCTGCAGCTGTGTTATCCCCCGGTTCCAGGCAGCCTCAGGCTGCCTTTTCTCTGCCGTGCCGGCTCGCCCTGGCCGGCGTCCGCTTTAGCCCATCCGCGAAGCCCCAAGCGCCCAGTCGTCATAAAGTCCTTTACGCCTCTATTTGATATTGATTATCGTTAGCGTAAGTTAATCGATGTCAATTAAGGAGGCCGGCATGGGCGCGGGTTCACCTCACATGGGTTGTCTGGAGTGCTGGTCCTGGCAAGGCTTTCGCATTCGCTGCGCGCTCTGGCCGGATGAGCCCCGGCTGCTGGAATTGCATTGGGCCATGGGTCGGCAACTGATCGAGCGCGGCCAGCTGTGCCCCTGGCGCATGGCGAGCAGCACCCTGGGCCTGCTGCTCGATACCGCCAGTGATGCCGGTCTGCCCTGGCATTGGCGCAGCCAGTGTCTGGACCAAAGCTATCGCGCGCTCTATGTGTTGCAGCACCTGGCGCAAAGCCGCGAACAACAGGCGCGGCTCAATCACTTGCGTAATCGCCTGGCGACTCTGCCGATGCGACCTTCGCTTTCCCTGAGCGAACTGGCGGAGGGCAATCCCTATGCATGACATGACTCGCGAGACCCGTATCGAACGCGACAGCATGGGCGAATTGGCCGTGCCTGCCGACGCCCTCTACGGCGCCCAAACGCAGCGGGCGGTGAACAACTTCCCGGTATCCGGCCTGCTGATGCCAGGTGCTTTTATTCGTGCGCTGATTCTGGCTAAGGCCGCAGCGGCCCAGGCCAACGTTGACCTTGAGCAGCTACAGCCGGCCCAGGGCGAGGCGATTGTGGCGGCCTGTCGCGAGTTACTCGCAGGCGATTTCATGGCGCACTTTCCGGTGGATGTATTCCAGACCGGCTCCGGCACCAGCACCAATATGAACGCCAATGAAGTGATTGCCAGCCTGGCCACACGCATCCTCGGTGCGCCGGTCAGCCCCAACGATCATGTCAATTGCGGGCAAAGCAGCAACGACATTATCCCCACCTGTATTCATGTCAGCGCCCTGATGGAGCTCAACGAGCGCCTGCTGCCGGCACTCGGCCACCTGCTGACGGTGCTGTGCGACAAGTCCCTGGCCGTTCAGGGTTTCGTCAAGACCGGGCGTACCCACCTGATGGATGCCATGCCGGTGCGCATGAGCCAGGTGCTTGATGGCTGGGCGCAGCAGATCCAGGCCAACATCGAACTGCTGCACGCCATGCGTCCGGCTTTGCAGGCGCTTGCCCAGGGCGGCACGGCGGTCGGCACCGGGGTTAACGCCCATGTGCGCTTCGCCGAATGTTTCTGCGTCGAGCTGAATCGGCTGACCGGCCAGTCCTTCACCCCGGGGCGCAATCTGTTCGCCCTGATCGGCTCCCAGGACACGGCAGTGGCGCTGTCCGGCCAGTTGAAGACCTGCGCGGTGTCGTTGATGAAGATCGCCAACGACCTGCGCTGGATGAATTCCGGGCCTTTGGCTGGGCTGGCTGAGATCGAGCTGGAGGCCCTGCAGCCGGGCTCGTCGATCATGCCCGGCAAGGTCAATCCGGTGATTCCTGAGGCCACAGCCATGGTCGCTGCCCAGGTGATCGGCAACGACGCGACCATCGCCGTGGCGGGGCAGTCGGGCAATTTCGAGCTGAATGTCATGTTGCCGGTGATCGCCCACAACCTGCTTGGCAGCATTCAATTGCTGAGCAATGTCAGCCGTTTGCTGGCTGATCGTGCGATTGCCGGCTTCAAGGTCAACGGTCCGCGGCTGGAGGAGGCGCTAGCGCGTAACCCTATTCTGGTGACTGCGCTCAATGCGCGGATTGGTTACCTGAAGGCAGCGGAAATCGCCAAGCAGGCGTACCGCGAAGGTCGGCCGATTATCGAGGTGGCGCTGGAGCAGACCGATCTCAGTCGCGATGAGTTGCAGCGGATGCTCGATCCAGTGCGCCTGACTTCTGGCGGCGTTTGAGCGGCCCGCACACCGCGTTCACGACAGCCCATGAGGGCGAGGAGGCGAGTCTGATGGAGCATTGGAAACGCACCATGCAAATTGGTAATCGTTATTTTGCCGAAGGCGCCTGGGTTGATGCCCGGGAACAGTACCTGCAAGCCTTGGCGTTGGCACAGGTGCTCTTCGACCGCTGGCCCGATCCTGACGCGGCTGTCGCAGCGCTGGTTGTGTCGCAGCACAACCTGGCCGATCTGCACCTGCAACTGCAGCGCCCGGATGCCGCCATCGCGCACCTGCGTGCCTGTCACGAACACCTGCTGCGCGCTATGAGCGATGAGCGCCTCAGTACCGGCCTGCGCGATGCCGCGCTACGTAACAGCAACCACAGCTACCTGCGCCTGTTGCAGGTAAGCACCGAGCATGGCCGATCAGCGTCGCCTGTCGCGCTTACCCGCGGTGCACCCCTTTCATTGCCAGTACAACCGACCTATCACTGAGGAGTTCACCGTGCCCCATACCTTGCCGCCCTTAGCTTATGCCTACGATGCCCTGGAACCCCATGTCGATGCGCAGACCATGGAGATCCACCACAGCAAGCACCATCAGGCCTACGTCAATAATCTCAATGCGGCACTCAATGGTCATGCACTGGCGGAGCTGCCGGTCGAGACGCTGCTCACGCGCCTGCAAGAGCTGCCGGAGGCTGTGCGTGCGGCGGTGATCAATAATGGCGGTGGACACGCCAACCACTCACTGTTCTGGACGGTGATGAGCCCCACGGGCGGCGGCGAACCGGAGGCTGAGCTGAGAGCAGCCATCGACACTCAACTGGGCGGGTTCGAGGCGTTCAAAGCGGCGTTTACCCAGGCCGCGCTGAGCCGTTTTGGCAGTGGCTGGGCCTGGCTCAGTGTGACTGTCGACAAGACTCTGGTGGTGCACAGCACGGGCAATCAGGACAGCCCGCTGATGAACGGATTGACCCCGGTTCTTGGTCTCGATGTGTGGGAGCACGCCTATTACCTGCGCTATCAGAACCGTCGGCCGGAGTACATCGCGGCCTTCTATAACGTGGTCGACTGGGCTGAAGTGAGCCGTCGTTACCACGATGCGCTCCGCGCCTGAGTCGCCTGCATGCGCGAACAGAATCTGCTGATGTTTAACCTCCGTGCCTGGCGCTACTTTGTGGGAGGCTGCGTCATGCTGGGTGGCAGCCTATTACTGGCTCAGCAGGCCTGGGTGAGCTTACAGGCGAGTCTGCCGACGCCTATCTGGCACGCCCTGCAAGGCGGTTTGCTGTGTGCGCTGGGTACAGCGCTGGGCGCTTTGCCGGTGTTGTTTATGCGCAGCGTGTCGGCACGCCTGATGGATACGCTGTTGGGCTTTGGGGGCGGGGTGATGCTGGCGGCGAGCATGTTCTCTCTGTTGCTGCCGGCGCTGCAGGCAGCACAACAGCAAGGGCTGAATGCCTGGGCTGGTGGCTTGCTGGTAAGTCTGGGGGTGGTGCTGGGTGCTGGTGGACTGTTCTGGGTGGGGCAGCGCATGGCGCGAGCGGCGTCGACCCAGCCGCCACGGGTAGATCTCGGTGTCTGGCTGTTCGTGCTGGCGATTGTTCTGCACAACATTCCTGAGGGCATGGCCGTTGGGGTTGCCGCGGGTGCGCAGTTGGCAGAAGCCCAGGGGCTGGCGCTGGGCATTGCGTTGCAGGATGTCCCTGAAGGCCTGGTCGTGGCTCTGGCGCTGGCCGCGGCGGGTCTGTCACGCTGGCATGCGCTGGCGTTCGGTATCGCATCCGGGCTGGTCGAGCCACTCTTCGCGGTGCTCTGTGCCTGGCTGGTGGGGGTGGCAACACCACTGTTGCCTTGGGGCCTGTCCCTGGCTGCCGGGGCGATGCTGTTCGTCGTGCTAAGCGAGATCATCCCAGCATCGCGCGCGCGGGGCTACGAAGGCGTTGCAGGTCTTGGGCTGCTGGTAGGCTTCTGCCTGATGATGGTGCTCGATACCGCGCTGGTCTGAAGCCCGCTTAGCGCTACTCGCCTTCGTCGAAGTAGTTGCCGATCAGTTCGAGCAAGGCTTGCAACGCTTGCTCATGCTGTTCGCCTTCGGTATGCAGGTGCACGGTGGTGCCCTTGCCGGCGGCGAGCATCATGACTGCCATGATGCTTTTGCCGTCGACCAGGCTGTCGGCGCTGCGGCCAACCTTCACCTGGCAGGGAAATTGGTTGGCCACGCCGACAAACTTCGCCGCGGCCCGTGCGTGCAGGCCCAGCTTGTTGATGATGGTGGTTTCGCAGGTCGGCATCGCAGGTCCTTAGCTGAGGTCGCGGTGGCGAACCTGAACGTTCTTCAGGAGGGGTTTGAGTGCCTCACCGAGGCGGCTGGCCAGGTACACCGAGCGGTGATGGCCGCCCGTGCAGCCAATGGCCACGGTGACGTAGGCGCGGTTGCTGGCGGCAAAGCGCGGCAGCCATTTGCTCAGGTAGGCGAAGATATCCTGGTACATCTCGTCGGCTTCGGGTTGCGCGGCGAGGTAGTCGACTACCGGCTGATCCAGTCCGGAGAAGTCGCGCAGTTCAGGTTTCCAGTAGGGGTTAGGCAGGCAGCGCACATCGAATACCAGATCGGCATCCACCGGCATGCCCCGCTTGAAACCGAAGGATTCGACGAGAAAGGCCGTGCCAGGTTCTGGCTGATTGAGCAGGCGGAATTTGATGCTGTCGCGCAACTGATAGAGGTTCAGGTGCGTGGTGTCGATCTTCAGGTCGGCCAGGTCGATGATCGGCCCCAGCAACAGGCTCTCATCGGCGATGGCTTCAGCCAGCGAGCGATTTTCGTTGGTCAGCGGATGACGCCGACGGGTTTCGGAGAAGCGCTTGAGCAGGGTCTCCTCGTCCGCATCGAGATAGAGTACGTCGCAGCGAATATTGCGTGCGCGAACCTCATCGAGCAGTTCAGGGAAGCGCTTGAGCTGGCTGGGCAGATTGCGCGCATCAATCGATACCGCTACCTGCGGGTGCAGCAGCTCGGTATGCAGCAGTGCGCGTTCGGCCAACTCCGGCAGCAAGCCTGCCGGGAGGTTGTCGATGCAATAGAAGCCGTTGTCCTCAAGCACATCGAGGGCGGTACTTTTGCCGGAGCCGGAGCGACCGCTGACGATGATCAAGCGCATGGACAACGGTCTCTAATAACTGCTTTGTACGTCCACGACGACCTGGTACAGCGCCGCGCTATCAGGCGCGCTGCGCAGGCGCTCGCGCACATCTTCACGGTCGAGCATGCTGGCAATCTGGCGCAGCAGTTCGAGGTGCTCGTCGGTTGCTGCCTCAGGTACCAGCAGAACGAACAGCAGATCGACTGGAGCCCCGTCGATGGCATCGAAGTCGACTGCGGCATCCAGGCGTAATAAAGCACTGATGGGCGCTGAGCAGCCGGTTAGCCGGCAGTGCGGAATGGCGATGCCATTGCCGAAACCGGTCGAGCCAAGCTTTTCGCGGGCAATCAGGCTTTCGAAGATATCTTGGCCATCCAGATCAGGCAGTTCACGCGCGATCAGGTTAGCTATCTGTTCGAGTACACGTTTTTTGCTGCCGCCCGGCACGTTCACCAGGGAACGGCCGGGGGTCAGGATATGTTCAAGTCGGATCATAGGAGGTGAGCGAGGTCAGCGAGCCATGGCGCCTTGCTGACGGTCGAGCTGCTTTTCCTTGTGCTTGATGAGTTGTCGGTCGAGTTTGTCGGTCAGTAGGTCGATGGCGGCGTACATGTCTTCATGCTCGGCATTGGCGACGATTTCACCGCCGGCAATATGCAACGTGGCTTCGATTTTCTGTTTGAGCTTCTCGACCTCCATGATGACCTGCACGTTGGTGATCTTGTCGAAGTGGCGCTGCAATCGACCCAGTTTCTCGTCGATATAGTCGCGCAGGGCGTCGGTCACATCCAGTTGGTGTCCACTGATGTTGACTTGCATACCGCTTTCTCCTTGTTGCCGCGTGTAAGAGGCCGGCTTGAAGTGCCGGCCGCCGGAACACTGGGGGCCGGGAAGACTCTGGTAGAAGTGACCTGAGCGTGTTATCGGCCGCACCCTTAAGGCGGGGCAGGGATGACAAAGCGTCAGGTGTGTTTCGAGCCGTGTTGCGCGAGTCCTCCTGTCGTGCCGTGCTACATCAGTCGCTTGCGTTCGCTGGAGGGCGCTATGCCGAGCGATTCGCGGTACTTGGCAACTGTGCGACGGGCCACTTGTATGCCCTGTGCCTCCAGTAAACCAGCGATCTTGCTGTCACTCAACGGCTTTTTTGCATTTTCCGCGGCGACCAGTTTCTTGATGATCGCGCGGATCGCCGTGGACGAGCATTCGCCGCCTTCGGAGGTGCTGACATGGCTGGAGAAGAAGTACTTCAACTCGTAGATGCCACGCGGGGTGTGCATGAATTTCTGGGTGGTCACTCGAGAGATGGTCGACTCGTGCATACCCACGGCTTCGGCAATGTCATGCAACACTAGGGGCTTCATCGCCTCGTCGCCGTAGTCGAGGAAGCCGCGCTGATGTTCGACGATTTGCGTGGCGACTTTCATCAGTGTTTCGTTACGGCTTTGCAGGCTTTTGATGAACCAGCGCGCTTCCTGCAGTTGGTTGCGCATGAAAGTGTTGTCGGCACTGGAGTCGGCGCGTTTGACGAAGCCTGCGTACTGCGCGTTGACGCGCAGGCGCGGCATGGCGTCCTGATTGAGCTCGACCAGCCAGCGATCGTTGTGTTTGCGCACGATTACGTCGGGTACGACGTATTCCGGCTCGCTGGATTCGATCTGTGAGCCCGGCCGTGGGTTGAGGCTCTGGATCAGGTCGATGACGTGCTTGAGCTCGTCTTCCTTGAGCTTCATGCGGCGCATCAGCTGGCTGTAGTCGCGGCCGCCGAGCAGGTCGAGGTAATCGCTGGCCAGGCGCTGGGCTTCTGCCAGCCAGGGCGTGCGTGCGGGCAGCTGGCGCAGCTGCAGCAGCAGGCATTCGCGCAGGTCACGGGCGGCAATACCGGCAGGCTCGAATTGCTGAATGCGGTGCAGCACGGCTTCGACTTCATCGATTTCGATGTCCAGCTCCGGGTCGAAGGCCTCGGTGACTTCTTCGAGGGTTTCCTCGAGGTAGCCTTGCTGGTTGATGCAGTCGATCAGGGTGACGGCGATCAGGCGGTCCTTGTCGGACATCGGTGCCAGGTTGAGTTGCCACAGTAGATGGCTCTGCAGACTCTCGCCGGCGGAGGTGCGGGTGGTGAAGTCCCACTCGTCGTCATCGTTGCTCGGCAGGCTGCTGGCGCTGGTCTGGTAGACGTCTTCCCAGGCGGTGTCGACTGGCAGCTCGTTGGGAATGCGCTCGTTCCACTCGCCATCTTCCAGGTTATCGACGGTTTGCGCGGTCTCCTGGAAGCTGGTGTCCTGGTATTGCGGCTCCTGCTCAGCTGTTGGCGTGGGGCTTTCGGCGCCGTCGGCGAGGGGGTCGGAGTTATCGAAGTCTTCGCCGTCTTCCTGGCGTTCGAGCATGGGATTGGACTCCAATGCCTCCTGGATTTCCTGTTGCAGGTCCAGGGTCGACAATTGGAGCAAACGTATGGCCTGTTGCAGCTGAGGTGTCATCGTCAGCTGCTGGCCCATTTTCAGGACTAGCGATGGTTTCATTGCAGACCTTATTTACCGGCGTCTGAGCGCAATCCACTACAGGGCGCCGAAGCGCCACTAGGAAGCAAATTATATGCCTGAAAGCGAGCGGTTTGCCTAGGGCTGGCAGCCATCACTCCGCGAAAAAGTCGCATTCAGAGGCGGAACTCGTGCCCCAGGTAGACGTCCTTGACCAATTGGTTGGCCAGAATGGCTTCAGCACTGCCTTCGGCGATCAGTTGACCATCGCTGACGATGTACGCCGTTTCGCAGATGTCGAGGGTTTCTCGGACGTTGTGGTCGGTGATCAGTACACCAATACCTTTGGCCTTGAGGTGATGGATGATCTGCTTGATGTCGCCGACGGAAATCGGGTCGACCCCGGCGAAGGGTTCGTCGAGCAGGATGAACTTGGGTGATGTCGCCAAGGCGCGGGCAATTTCCACACGGCGCCGTTCACCGCCGGACAGGCTCATGCCGAGCGTGTCGCGGATATGGGTAACGTGGAACTCCTGCAGGAGGTTTTCCAGTTCCTTGTGGCGCGCCGCACTGTCGAGTTCCTTGCGAGTCTCGAGAATGGCCATGATGTTGTCGGCCACGCTGAGCTTGCGGAAGATCGAAGCTTCTTGCGGTAAATAGCCAATACCTGCGCGGGCGCGGCCATGCATGGGCTGGTGGCTGACGTCGAGATCGTCGATCAGTACGCGACCCTGATCGGCCTGCACCAGGCCAACGATCATGTAAAAGCAGGTGGTCTTGCCAGCGCCATTGGGACCGAGCAGGCCGACGATCTGCCCGCTGTCGATGCTCAGGCTGACGTCACGGACAACTTGGCGGCCTTTGTAGCTCTTGGCCAGATGCTGAGCTTTCAAGGTTGCCATTACTGAGGTGCCTGGGTCGCGGGTTTGTTTTTCGGCTGGATCACCATGTCGATGCGCGGACGCGGTGTGGTGACGCTATTGCCTGTGGCGCGCCCGGCGTTGACGATCTGGCGCTGGGTGTCATAGACGATCTTCTCGCCTTCGAAGGTATTACCTTCCTGAACGACCTTCGCCTGGTCGATCAGTACGATACGTTCGTTAGCGGCAAAGTACTGGATGGTCAGGCCATAAGCCTTGACGATCTGCTTGTCCACGGCCGGTTTCTGCTCGTAGTAAGCCGGTTTGCCGACCGAAGTGAAGACCTCGATGTCGCCTTGGGCATTCTGTGTGATGGTCACGGTGTCACCGGTGATCTTCAGGGTCCCCTGAGTGATCACTACGTCGCCACGGTAAACCGCTACGCCTTGCTTATCGTCGAGTTCAGCGCTGTCGGCCTGGACACGAATCGGTTGCTCGCGATCAGAAGGCAGTGCCCAGGCACTGGCGCTTCCGAGCGCCGCGCTCAAGCTGAGCAGAAGGGGGAAGGTTTTAACGAACCTCATGCTGGCCTCTTACGTTGGACAGCAGGAGCATCCTGCCGTCATTCAAATACGCTTTCATTCCTTGTGCCGTGGTCACCCCGTTGGCCGCGTCGATTCTAACGGCTTGCTGGGTCTGCGCATATTCCTTCTGCGGGAATACCGTCAGGCGACTGGTCGTGAGGATGGTCGGACGGCCCTTGGCGTCGGTGCGTTCGACGCGGACCTGGTCGATCAGCTCGACTTCGTCACCGCCAGGTCCGACTTCGCCACGCGCACTGCTGACTTTCCAGGGCAATTCGTTGCCGCGGTAAAGGTCCATGCGTGGATTGGTCATCAGGGTGGTGTCGCTGCTGTTGAGGTGTTCAACCCGCTCAGCGGTCATTTCGTATTCCAGCTTGCCATCGACCTGGTATTGCAGGGTGCGAGCATTCTCGGCGTAGAAGTCGATATCGTTCTCGGTGCTGGCCGTAGCCGGGCGCTCGAAGAAGCTGTCCGGGTTGATGTTCCAGTAGCCGAGTGCTGCCACGAGGGCGGCCGCGAGGATGAACAGTGTGGGGGTGAGCAGTTTGCGCAGCATATATGTATCAACCCTACAGGTAGGCGGCCTGAGCCGTTTCCAGCGTGCCTTGAGCGCGCATGATCAGCTCGCAAAACTCGCGGGCGGCACCTTCGCCGCCGCGCGCCTGAGTGACTCCATGGGCGTTGCTGCGGACGAAACCGTCGGCGCTCGCCACGGCCATACCCAGGCCGACACGGCGGATCACTGGCAGGTCGGGCAGGTCGTCACCCAGGTAGGCGACCTGGTCGTAGTTCAGGCCCAGTTCCGCCAGTAGTTCATCGAGGACCACCAGCTTGTCTTCGCGCCCCTGATACAGGTGCGCGATGCCCAGGTTCTGCGCGCGTCGCTCGACCACTGGGGTCTTGCGGCCACTGATGATTGCGGTTGCTACCCCGGAGGCGATGAGCATCTTGATGCCGTGGCCATCCAGGGTATTGAAGGTCTTGAATTCGCTGCCATCGACCAGAAAGTAAAGCTTGCCGTCGGTGAGTACGCCATCGACATCGAAGATGGCTAGCTTGATGCCCTTGGCGCGTTGCGTGAGTTCTTGGTTCATTACATCACTCCGGCGCGCAGCAGATCGCCAAGGTTGAAGGCGCCGATGGGGCGCTGCTCGTCGTCGATGACCACCAGTGAGCTGATCTTGTGGTCTTCCATGATCTTCAGGGCTTCAGCCGCGAGCATCTCCGGGCGTGCGGTTTTGCCGTTCGGGGTCATGACGTCGTCGATGCGCGCGCTGCGCACATCTATTTCGCGGTCCAGGGTACGGCGCAGGTCGCCGTCCGTGAAGATGCCAGCCAGGCTGCCATCCGCTTCGAGGACCACGGTCATCCCTAAGCCTTTCTGGGTCATTTCCAGCAAGGCATCACGCAGCGACGTGCCGCGCTGTACGCTGGGCAGGCTGGCGCCGGCGTGCATGACATTCTCGACCTTGAGCAGCAGGCGTCGCCCAAGGGCACCGCCTGGGTGGGAGAAGGCGAAGTCTTCGGCGGTGAAGCCACGGGCCTCTAACAGGGCGATGGCCAGCGCGTCGCCGAGTACCAGCGAAGCGGTGGTCGATGAGGTGGGCGCCAGATTCAGTGGGCAGGCTTCCTGACTAACCCGGGCATCCAGGTTGACTTCCGCAGCCTTGGCCAGGGGCGAGTCGGGGTTGCCGGTCATGCTGATCAGGGTGATGCCCAGGCGTTTAATCAGTGGTAGCAGGGTGACGATTTCAGCGGTAGAGCCGGAGTTGGACAGCGCGAGCACGACATCATCGCGGGTAATCATGCCCATGTCGCCATGGCTGGCTTCGGCTGGATGAACGAAAAAAGCCGTAGTACCGGTGCTAGCCAGGGTTGCGGCGATCTTGTTGCCAATGTGCCCGGACTTACCCATGCCTACTACCACTACGCGACCCTTGCTGGTGAGGATCAGCTCGCAGGCCCGCACGAAATTGGCGTCGATGCGCTGTAGCAGCTCTTCGACAGCCTCCATTTCCAGGCGGATGGTGCGTTGGGCGGAGTGGATCAGGTCGCTGGTCTGGGTCATAGCGTCGTCGTTGGCCTGCATAAAAGGCGCGATTATAGCCGTAAAGGCGAGGCGGCTCACCCACCAATCGTTGACCATTCAAATCACCGTATTGGCTGAACGGCAGCTGAACGCTTCAGAACCTGTCTCGTAAGCAAATGTTCCATCTTGGGTGCGATCTTTCGGCAATGGTATAGTGCCCGGCCATTTTCGGCCCTCTCCGACGGGCACCGTGTCCTGTCTGCGAGGACGTGCGTCTGTAACGGAGTAGGTACGCAAGGAGTCCAGATGAGTGCCGGGAACGAGTACGCGGTCGAGCTGAAAGGCGTGAGCTTCAAGCGCGGCGACCGGGTCATATTCAACGATATCGACATCCGCCTGCCGCGCGGCAAGGTCACCGGCATTATGGGACCTTCCGGGTGCGGCAAGACCACGTTGCTGCGTCTGATCGGTGCTGAGCTCAAGCCTTCGCAGGGTGAAGTCTGGGTCAACGGGCAGAATCTGCCGCAGCTGTCGCGTAGCGAGCTGTTCGACATGCGCAAGCAAATGGGCGTGCTGTTCCAGAGTGGGGCGCTGTTCACTGACCTGGACGTGTTCGAGAACGTCGCCTTTCCGTTGCGGGTGCATACCAAGCTGCCCGAAGAGATGATTCGCGACATCGTGCTGATGAAGTTGCAGGCCGTAGGTCTGCGCGGTGCAGTGGATTTGATGCCCGATGAACTGTCGGGAGGCATGAAGCGGCGGGTGGCGCTGGCCCGGGCGATCGCCCTGGATCCGCAGATTCTGATTTATGACGAGCCCTTCGTCGGGCAGGACCCGATTGCCATGGGCGTGCTGGTACGTCTGATTCGTCTGCTGACCGATGCCCTGGGCATTACCAGCATCGTGGTATCGCACGACCTGGCCGAGACTGCCAGCATTGCCGATTACCTCTATGTGGTGGGTGATACGCAGGTGCTGGGGCAGGGCACGCCAGAAGAGCTGATGAATTCGGATAATCCGCGCATTCGTCAGTTTATGAAGGGCACACCGGATGGACCTGTGCCGTTTCACTTTCCGGCGGCGAATTACCGCGAAGATTTACTGGGGGGGCGCTGATGCGCAAGCAATCTCCGCTCGAGCGGCTGCGCCTGTTTGGGCGTGCCGGTATCGATGTGCTCGCTACGCTGGGGCGCTCGTGTATTTTTCTGGTGCGCGCGCTGTTCGGGCGCGGTACCTCGGGTAACGCCTTGCAGCTGCTGGTTAAGCAGCTGTATTCGATCGGCGTCATGTCCCTGGCGATCATCGTCGTGTCGGGTGTGTTTATCGGCATGGTGTTGTCGCTGCAGGGGTTCAGCATTCTGGCCAAATATGGCTCCGAACAGGCGGTCGGGCAGATGGTGGCCCTGACCCTGCTGCGGGAATTGGGGCCGGTGGTCACCGCATTGCTATTCGCCGGGCGCGCAGGTTCTGCGCTGACTGCGGAGATTGGCAATATGAAATCCACCGAGCAGCTGTCGAGCCTGGCGATGATTGGTGTCGATCCGCTCAAGTACATAGTTGCCCCGCGTCTGTGGGCCGGTTTTATATCGATGCCGCTGCTGGCGATGATCTTCAGTGTGGTGGGCATCTGGGGCGGCGCCATGGTTGCCGTGGAGTGGCTGGGTGTTTACGAAGGCTCGTTCTGGGCCAATATGCAGAGCAGTGTTTCCTTTCGCGAAGACGTTCTTAACGGGCTGATCAAGAGCCTGGTCTTCGCGTTTGTCGTGACCTGGATCGCTGTATTCCAGGGTTATGACTGTGAGCCGACCTCTGAAGGCATCAGCCGGGCGACCACGCGCACCGTGGTCTACGCGTCGCTGGCCGTGCTGGGGCTGGACTTTATTTTGACCGCTTTGATGTTTGGAGATTTCTGATGCAAAACCGCACGCTGGAGATTGGTGTCGGGCTGTTTCTGCTTGCAGGCCTGCTGGCCCTGCTGCTGCTGGCGCTTCGCGTCAGTGGTCTGACCGTGGTGACGGGTGAGAACACCTACCGGGTCTATGCCCATTTCGACAACATCGCTGGTCTGACCGTACGCGCCAAGGTCACCATGGCCGGGGTTACCATCGGTAAGGTCACCGCTATCGATCTGGATCGTGACAGCTACACCGGGCGCGTGACCATGGAGGTGGACGGCGACGTGAACAACCTGCCCATCGATTCGACCGCCTCGATTCTGACCGCCGGGCTGCTGGGCGAAAAATACGTGGGGATCAGTGTGGGGGGGGACGAAGAGGTGCTGGCCGATGGCGGCACTATTCATGACACCCAGTCATCGCTGGTACTGGAAGACCTGATCGGCAAATTCCTGCTCAATTCGGTCAATAAAGACGAAACCAATTAAACGGGAGTCTCTGAGATGATCACATTCGTGCGTAACGGCCTGCTGGTGTTGCTGGCGGCCCTGCCGCTGGTGGCGAACGCGGCACAATCGGCCCATCAGGTGGTCGAGCAGACGACCAACACCTTGCTGGCTGATCTGAAAACTAACAAAGAGCAGTACCGCGCCAACCCGGATGCCTTCTATAACGCGCTCAACGAGATTCTTGGGCCCGTGGTGGATGTGCAGGGGATTTCCCGCGGGGTCATGACCGTGCGCTATTCGCGCCAGGCCAGCCCTGAGCAGATGACGCGCTTTGAAGAAAGCTTCAAGCGCAGCCTGATGCAGTTCTACGGCAATGCCTTGCTGGAGTACGACAATCAGGATATTCGCGTATTGCCGGTAAGCGGTGCGCAGGACCCGAAGCGTAGCTCGGTGAACATGGAGATCCGCGACGGCAAGGGCGTAGTCTACCCGCTGTCCTACACCATGGTGGCCCAGGATGGCACCTGGAAGCTGCGTAATGTGGTGATCAATGGCATCAACGTCGGCAAGCTGTTCCGCGATCAGTTCGCTCAGTCGATGCAGACCAATGGCAATGATCTGGACAAGGTCATCGACACCTGGGCGGACACCGTTGCCCGTGCGCGTCAGGCCAAGGGTGAGTCGTGAGTCGCGCGAGTATTGTCGAACAAGCGCCAGGGCTGCTGTTGCTCAGCGGTGAGCTGGACTATCGCAGTGGCCCACAGGTCCGTGAGGACGGCCGGCGTCTGCTGCAGGCGAGCGCGGGTGCGACCTGCGTGATCGACTGTGCGGGCGTACTGCGCGCCAGCAGTGTCGGGTTGTCGCTGCTGCTGGCCTTCATGCGTGATGCCCAGGCGTTCGGCAAGACCCTAGAGGTGCGTGCCCTGCCTGAGGATATGCGGCAGATTGCCGGGGTCTCCGGGCTGCTGGAGATTCTCCCGCTGCAGGCCTGAGGGGCTGCTGCCGGTTATGGCGGCGCGTCGGCAAGGTTCGCAGGCGCGCGGCTTTTTTTGTATGATGCCCGACCCGCGAGCCTCGGCTCTGTTGTCGTTCATCAATGCGCCGTTCGAGGTTGAGCATGCAGGCCCAAGACGTAAAAAGCCTCCTGGAGGCAAAACTCCCCGATACCCAAGTGGAAGTTGAAGGCGAAGGCTGCAACTTCCAGTTGAATCTGATCAGCGATGAGTTGGCCGGCCTGAGCCCGGTCAAGCGTCAGCAGCAGATCTACGCTCACCTCAACCATTGGATTGCCGATGGCAGCATCCACGCGGTGAGCATGAAATTCTTCAGCCGTGCCAACTGGGCCGCGCGCTCCTAAACCGAGAGAGTCATGGACAAACTGATCATTACCGGCGGCGTGCGCCTCGACGGCGAAATCCGCATCTCCGGGGCGAAAAACTCGGCCCTGCCGATTCTTGCCGCGACCCTGCTGGGCGACGCGCCCGTCACCATCTGCAACCTGCCGCACCTGCACGACATCACCACCATGATCGAGCTGTTCGGGCGCATGGGCATCGAGCCGATTATCGACGAGAAGCTGGCGGTCGAGGTGGATGCGCGGGCGATCAAGACGCTGGTTGCGCCCTATGAACTGGTCAAGACCATGCGCGCCTCGATCCTGGTGCTCGGCCCTATGGTCGCGCGCTTCGGCGAGGCCGAGGTGGCCCTGCCAGGTGGCTGCGCCATCGGTTCGCGTCCCGTCGACCTGCACATCCGTGGCCTCGAAGCCATGGGCGCGATCATCGATGTCGAGGGTGGTTACATCAAGGCCAAGGCGCCTGAGGGTGGCCTGCGCGGTGCGCATTTCTTCTTCGATACCGTCAGCGTGACCGGTACCGAAAACATCATGATGGCCGCGACCCTTGCCAAGGGCCGCAGCGTGCTGGAAAACGCCGCGCGCGAGCCGGAAGTGGTCGACCTGGCCAACTGCCTGATCGCCATGGGTGCGAAGATTCAGGGTGCGGGTACCGATACCATCATCATCGACGGCGTCGAGCGTCTGCATGGTGCTCGCTTCAGCGTTATGCCCGACCGCATCGAAACCGGTACCTATCTGGTTGCTGCGGCGGCCACGGGTGGCCGCGTCAAACTCAAGGACACCGACCCCACGACGCTTGAGGCCGTGCTGCTCAAGCTGCAGGAAGCCGGCGCTGAAATCACCACCGGTGAGGACTGGATCGAGCTGAACATGCACGGCAAGCGGCCCAAGGCCGTCAGCCTGCGTACCGCGCCTTACCCGGCATTCCCCACGGACATGCAGGCGCAGTTTATCGCCCTCAATGCCATTGCCGAAGGCACCGGCACGGTGATCGAGACCGTGTTCGAGAACCGCTTTATGCACGTCTACGAGATGTCGCGCATGGGCGCGCAGATCCAGGTTGAGGGCAATACCGCGATCGTCACCGGCGTCGACAAGCTCAAGGGTGCGCCAGTCATGGCCACCGACCTGCGCGCCTCGGCCAGCCTGGTGATCGCCGCTCTGGTCGCCGATGGCGACACCCTGATCGACCGCATCTACCACATCGACCGTGGCTACGAGTGCATCGAAGAGAAGCTGCAGTTGCTCGGCGCCAAGATTCGCCGTGTGCCGGGTTGATGCCATGCTGACGATTGCCCTGTCCAAAGGCCGTATCCTCGACGACACCCTGCCGCTGCTCGCGGCGGCGGGTATCGTGCCGACTGAGAATCCGGACAAGAGCCGCAAGCTGATCATCCCCACCACCCAAGACGATGTGCGCCTGCTGATCGTGCGGGCCACCGATGTGCCGACCTATGTCGAGCACGGCGCGGCCGACCTGGGTGTAGCGGGCAAGGATGTGCTGCTGGAGTACGGTGGCCAGGGGCTTTACGAGCCGCTGGACCTGCAGAT
Organism: Gammaproteobacteria bacterium; assembly: GCA_018826895.1. Lineage (GTDB taxonomy): Bacteria > Pseudomonadota > Gammaproteobacteria > Pseudomonadales > Pseudomonadaceae > Aquipseudomonas. The sequence continues at coordinate 5,404 of JAHJYA010000022.1, read as the reverse complement.
TGCCAAGTGCAAGCTGATGACCGCCGGTGCGGTTGGTGCGCCAGAGCCCAAAGGGCGTCTGCGCGTGGCGACCAAGTTCGTCAATGTCGCCAAGCGCTACTACGCCGAGCAGGGTCGTCAGGTCGATGTGATCAAGCTGTATGGCTCTATGGAGCTGGCGCCGCTGGTGGGCCTGGCCGACAAGATCATCGACGTGGTTGATACCGGCAACACCCTGCGCGCCAATGGCCTGGAGGCCCAGGAGCTGATCGCCCATATCAGCTCGCGGCTGATCGTCAACAAGGCCTCGATGAAGATGCAGCATGCGCGCATCCAGGCGCTGATCGACACGCTGCGCGAAGCGGTCGAGGCACGACACCGCGGCTAATCCCTTCAGCGCGGCATTACGTCGCGCACACCTATCCGTGTCATAGCCAAATTCTCAGGTGCCCGCACGGGTGGGCTTGTTACTCTACGGCACCTGAGATTTGCCATCCTGATGAGGCTTTGCCATGACTGCTCCCGTTGCCATCCGTCGACTCAATGCTGCTGACCAGGATTTCGCGCGTCACCTGGATCATCTGCTGAGCTGGGAAAGTGTCTCGGACGATGCGGTCAATCATCGGGTGCTGGATATCATCAAGGCCGTGCGTGAGCGCGGTGATGCTGCGCTGGTGGAGTTTACCCGGCAGTTCGATGGCCTGGATGTGGCCAGCATGGCCGACCTGATCCTGCCGCGTGAGCGCCTGGAACTGGCCCTGACCCGGATCACCCCCGAGCAACGCACGGCGCTGGAAAAAGCCGCTGAGCGCGTACGGCTGTACCACGAGCGGCAGAAGCAGGACTCCTGGACTTACACCGAAGCCGACGGCACGGTGCTGGGGCAGAAAGTCACCCCGCTGGACCGCGCCGGTTTGTATGTGCCGGGCGGCAAGGCGTCCTATCCCTCGTCCGTGCTGATGAATGCAATTCCGGCCAAGGTCGCGGGTGTGCCAGAAGTGGTGATGGTGGTGCCGACCCCGCGTGGTGAGCTCAATGAACTGGTGTTGGCCGCCGCCTGCATTGCCGGCGTTGATCGCGTGTTCACCATCGGTGGCGCCCAGGCCGTTGCGGCGCTGGCCTATGGCACCGAGAGTGTTCCGCCGGTGGATAAGATCGTTGGCCCCGGCAACATCTATGTGGCCACGGCCAAACGTCATGTGTTCGGCAAGGTCGGTATCGATATGATCGCCGGCCCGTCGGAGATTCTGGTGGTCTGTGACGGCCAGACCGACCCGGACTGGATCGCCATGGACCTGTTCTCCCAGGCCGAGCATGACGAGGATGCCCAGTCGATTCTGGTCAGCCCGGATGCTGCTTTCCTTGATCGCGTTGCCGAGAGCATCGCCAAACTGCTGCCGACTCTGGAGCGCGAGGGGATTGCCCGCACGTCGCTGGAGGGTCGTGGCGCGTTGATCCAGGTGGCCGATATGACCCAGGCCATCGAGGTGGCCAACCGGATTGCACCGGAGCACCTGGAGCTGTCGGTGGAGAACCCCGATCAATACCTGCCGCTGATCCGCCATGCCGGCGCGATCTTTATGGGCCGCTACACCGCTGAGGCGTTGGGCGATTACTGCGCAGGGCCGAACCATGTGTTGCCAACCTCGGGTACTGCGCGTTTCTCCTCGCCGCTGGGGGTTTACGACTTCCAGAAGCGCTCGTCGATCATCCACTGCTCGGCCGAAGGTGCGTCCGAGTTGGGCAAGGTCGCCAGCGTGCTGGCGCGCGGCGAGTCGCTGACGGCTCATGCCCGTAGCGCCGAATACCGCATCAAGGGCTAAACGTGGAGTGGGTATCGCGCCGCGGTACCCATCAAAAACGCAACGAATTTGAGGAGAGAAGGGCAGATGAGCAAATTCTGGAGCCCCTTCGTCAAGGACCTGGTGCCTTACGTGCCGGGTGAGCAGCCCAAGCTGAGCAAGCTGGTCAAACTCAACACCAATGAAAACCCCTATGGTCCCTCGCCCAAAGCGCTGGCGGCCATGCAGGTTGAGGTAAGCGACGCGCTGCGTCTGTACCCGGACCCCAACGGCGAACGCCTGAAGCAGGCCGTCGCCGATTACTACGGCGTAGAGCTCAACCAGGTATTCGTCGGCAATGGCTCCGATGAAGTGCTGGCCCATGCGTTCTATGGGCTGTTCCAGCACGGTAAACCCTTGCTGTTCCCGGATATCAGCTACAGCTTCTATCCGGTGTATTGCGGTCTGTATGGCATCACCTACGAAACCATTGCTCTGGATGCGGATTACCAGATTCAGGTCGAGGATTACACGCGGCCCAATGGTGGAATCATCTTCCCCAACCCCAATGCCCCGACCGGTTGTCTGCTGGCGCTGGATGCTATCGAGCAGCTTCTGCAGGCCAACCCGGACACTGTGGTGCTGGTAGACGAGGCCTATATCGATTTTGGCGGTGTATCGGCCATCAGCCTGGTGGATAAATACCCGAACCTGCTGGTGACCCAGACCCTCTCCAAGTCGCGCTCCCTGGCCGGCCTGCGGGTGGGCCTGGCAGTCGGGCACCCGGAGCTGATTGAGGCGTTGGAGCGGATCAAGAACAGCTTCAACTCCTACCCGCTGGACCGAATCGCCATCGCCGGTGCCGCGGCAGCGTTCGAGGATCGCGCCTACTTCCAGCAGACCTGTACGCAGGTGATCCACAGCCGTGAGGCGGTGGTTCAGGGCATGCAGGCGCTGGGCTTCGAGGTGTTGCCGTCGGCAGCCAACTTCGTCTTTGCCCGCCATCCGCACAAGGACGGCGCAGCGCTGGCGGCCGGCTTGCGCGAGCAGGGGGTGATCGTGCGGCACTTCAACAAGCCGCGCATTGATCAGTTCCTGCGTATCACCATCGGCACACCCGAGCAGAACCAGGCGCTGTTGGAGGCCTTGGCCAGCTTGTAAATCACGCAGCCAGAAAAAAGCCGGCGTCGCCCAAGGGCCACGCCGGCTTTTTTATCCGGTGGAGGTCAGCCACCGTTGGCTGGCGGGCGCACGCCGATCTCGGCGGTCAAGGTCATGGGCTTGCCATTGCGCATCACCTCGATGCTGATCTTCTCGCCGGGCCGGGTGCGTGCCACCTGGTTCATCGAGCGACGGCCATCACCCGCTGCTTCGCCGTCGATGCTGAAAATCAGATCGCCTGGCTGCAGGCCAGCTTTGGCCGCCGGGCCGTCGCGGTAGATACCCGCCACCACGATGCCGGGACGGCCTTCGAGGCCAAAGGATTCGGCCAGGTCCGGGGTCAGCGGTTGCACCTCGATACCCAGCCAGCCGCGGATCACCTGGCCGTGCTCGATAATTGCCTGCATCACCTCCAATGCCAGCTTGACTGGAATGGCGAAGCCAATCCCTTGCGAGCCGCCGGATTTGGAAAAGATCGCCGTATTGATGCCGACCAGATTGCCGTAAGCATCGACCAGGGCGCCGCCGGAGTTACCCGGGTTGATCGCCGCGTCGGTCTGGATGAAATCTTCGTAGGTGTTGAGGCCCAGCTGGTTGCGCCCGGTAGCGCTGATGATGCCCATGGTCACGGTCTGGCCGACGCCAAAGGGGTTACCGATGGCCAGGCTGACATCGCCGATGCGGATGTTGTCCGAGCGCCCCAGGGTAATCGCGGGCAGGTCCTGCAGGTCAATCTTGAGCACCGCCAGATCGGTTTCCGGATCGCTGCCGATTACCCGCGCCAGGGTTTCGCGGCCGTCCTTGAGCGCCACCACGATCTGGTCGGCGCCTGCGGTCACGTGGTTATTGGTCAGCAGGTAGCCTTCATGGCTCATGATCACCGCCGAACCCAGGCTCGACTCCATGCGCCGCTGCTTGGGCAGGTTGTCGCCAAAGAACTTGCGGAACTGCGGGTCCTCGAACAGCGGGTGGGTTGGCTTGTTGGCGAACTTGGTGGTGTACAGGTTGGCCACAGCGGGTGAAGCGATGGTCACGGCATCGGCATAGGAGGCCGGTCCCTGTTGGTTGCGGCTGTAGAGGGGGGCTTGGCGCAACTCGACATCCTGGCTCGGTAAACCGACCCAGTGCGGGTAGTGCTGGATGATCAGCAGTGCCAGCAGCACACCCGTCAGCAGGGGCCAGCCAAGAAAACGCAGGGCCTGGAGCATCGATGAAATCCTGAGGGTTGCGAGGGCCGGAACAGGCCCTTAAGGTGCGCCATTATAGAGGCGCGCCAGGCAATAAAAAGTAGCGCCATGTATCCGTTTATAAAGGACATCAGAATGGCCATTGCGCTAACAACCCTGGTCGAGGAAGCCAACCGCTATCTCGATGCCGCAAAGATTGCGGATTATTGCCCTAATGGTCTGCAGGTCGAAGGGCGTCCTCAGGTTCGGCGTATCGTCAGTGGCGTGACCGCCAGCCAAGCATTGATCGAAGCGGCCATCGAAGCGGATGCCGATGTGCTGCTGGTGCACCATGGCTACTTCTGGAAAGGCGAGAACCCTTGCGTCACCGGTATGAAGCAGCGTCGATTGAAAGCGCTGCTGGCGGCCGACGTCAGCCTGCTGGCATATCACCTACCGCTGGATGTTCACCCTGAAGTGGGTAACAACGTGCAGTTGGCTGCCCAGCTCGGCATCACTGTGGAGGGCCCGCTGGAACCGGGTAATCCGCGTACGGTGGGGCTGGTCGGCTCGCTGGCGGAGGCCATGAGCCCGCGTGACTTCGCCCGCCATGTGCATCAAGTGCTGGGTCGTGAGCCGCTGCTGGTCGAAGGCGATGAGATGATTCGCCGAGTGGGTTGGTGCACCGGCGGTGGTCAGGGTTATATCGATCAAGCAATTGCCGCCGGGGTTGATCTGTACCTGACCGGCGAAGCCTCCGAGCAGACGTTCCATAGCGCCCGGGAAAATGCCGTCAGCTTTATCGCCGCGGGGCATCACGCCACCGAGCGTTACGGCGTGCAGGCGTTGGGCGATTATCTGGCACGACGTTTTGCGATTGAACACCTGTTCATTGACTGCCAAAACCCAATCTGAGGCGCAATTACGGCCTTTCCTGCAGGTATAAAGCTAGATCGTTTCGGTCTAACCGGGCTCCTGAATAGAAGCGGGTGCTGTGCTAGAGTGCGCCCTCGTCCACGGCCCGCCGGCCTAAACACATCGTCATTCGTGAGTAGCCATGCTCGATAAACTGACCCACCTGAAACAGCTGGAGGCGGAAAGTATCCACATCATTCGTGAAGTGGCCGCCGAATTCGACAACCCGGTAATGCTCTATTCCATCGGTAAAGACTCCGCCGTGATGCTGCACCTGGCACGCAAGGCGTTCTTTCCGGGCAAGCTGCCGTTCCCGGTGATGCACGTCGATACGCGCTGGAAGTTTCAGGAGATGTACAGCTTCCGCGAGAAGATGGTCAACGAGTACGGCCTGGACCTGAT
>JAHJYA010000021.1 GCA_018826895.1 Gammaproteobacteria bacterium | reverse complement strand
TACTCGGGCTGGGCGGCGGCCGGTATCGGCTTCTCGCTGAACAACTCGATGCTGATCATCGCCGGTTCGCTAGTGGGTTCGAGCGGCGCGATCCTCTCGTACATCATGTGCAAGGCGATGAACCGCTCGTTCTTTAACGTGATCCTAGGTGGTTTCGGTGGTGCGACCGAAGAAGCCGGCCCAGCTGGCACCAAGGAAGCGCGCCCGGTTAAGTCCGGTTCAAGCGACGACGCGGCCTTCCTGCTGACCAACGCCGACACCGTGATCATCGTTCCGGGCTACGGCCTGGCGGTAGCCCGTGCTCAGCACGCGCTGATGGAGTTGGCTGAGAAGCTGACCCATCGTGGCGTCACCGTGAAGTACGCGATCCACCCGGTTGCCGGGCGTATGCCGGGCCACATGAACGTGCTGCTGGCCGAGGCCGAAGTGCCTTACGAGCAAGTGTTCGAAATGGACGACATCAACTCGGAGTTCGGCCAGGCCGACGTGGTGCTGGTGCTAGGCGCCAACGACGTGGTTAACCCGGCGGCGAAGAATGATCCGAAGTCACCGATCGCCGGCATGCCAATTCTCGAGGCCTACAAGGCCAAGACCGTGATCGTCAACAAGCGCTCGATGGCCAGCGGCTACGCCGGCCTGGACAACGAACTGTTCTATATGGACAAGACCATGATGGTCTTCGGCGACGCCAAGAAGGTCATTGAGGACATGGTCAAAGCGGTTGAGTAACACCTGCTGAATGAACAAAACCCGGCCTCGCGCCGGGTTTTTTCTGCCTGCCAGGACCGTTGACGCAATGCTGCCGCGCAAAATAAAAAACTGAATAACAGGTCAGGAACACCGACCAATCAATTCCAAACTGTACCGCATCTAAAATCCTGAAATACGTGGCTAAGGCAGTGATAAATCCTGCCTATTCTGTATTTACAGTAGACCTCACTTATCACCCATACAGCTGCGTTAAAAACAGACAAAACAGTTACAAAGCAAACTATCTATTTTGACAGTTATATCTGCCAGCTGTGACTACTGTGCTGCTTGCGCAAGATGGAAAATAGCCCCATCACACACGCAACGTACCGCCACAAGCGGAAGGAAGTCACCATGGAACGTACCCTCAGTTCCGATCTGCTGTTCCAGTCTAACGAAAGCCGCCCTGCCAGTGCCCTGCCACTGCGCGTACTGGCCACCCTGCTGCTGTGGCAGCGCCGCATCGTCAGCCGTCGTCAACTCGCGCGTCTGGATGCTCGCCTGCTGGCCGACGCCGGTATCAGCGAAGCGCAACGCCAAGCAGAACTGAGCCGCCCCTTCTGGCGCTAAGCCTGGCCTCGCGGCACACTCACGAAACCCGCTGTCATAGTCTGCCAGCGGGTTTCTGCGTTTCTACTCGGTAGAAATCCTGTAACGTCGACGTCGGCCTGCACACCGCGCCTGCGGCCAGGCGCCTCTGGCTTAAACAGGATGCCGATATGACCCTTCGTTTTTTCGCTGTCGCGACACTGCTGAGCCTTGCCAGTGCTGCCAGCGCCAGCAGTTTCATCGCCACCACAGACACAGTGGGTGGCGCCCTGGCTGCCAGCGCAGAGGCGAGTTCGGACGCCAGCTCCTCCCTGCGCGATAGCAAAGTCGTGCTCGCCGCCCGTGATGATGCTGCCAGCTTCGTCGCCACTGCCGGCAGCATGCGCGGGGCGCGCCTGGAAGCGGCGCTGCAGCATCTGCGTCAGGCTGCACCCAGCCTGGCCAGCGTCAGCGATCTGCAACTGGCCCAGGCAATTCTCAGCCGTTAAACCCACGCCTGAGCGCCCCAAACCGGCCGAGCGCAGCTAGCCGTGCACAGTGCATTCCGCTAGCCTGGCGCCGGGCCCACCAGACCCGTGATAGCCGCGTACTGATCGTGCTGCATGGCTGGAACTGCGGCCCGATTTTCTCGTCCAACCCTGACTTTTGTTTTTGGAGTTCGCACATGCACCGCTCATTGCTCGCCGCCACGGCTGCCCTCGCTTTCATGGCAGGCAGCGCCCAGGCCCAAACGCTGGTCGCCACCAGCAATATCATCGTGCGTGCCATCGACCGCACCATCAACTTTACCTCGGACACCACCACCTCGATCCGTGACTCCAAGGTCGTGCTCGCGGCCCGCGATGACGCCGCCAGCTTTGTCGCCAGTGAAGGCGATATCCGCGGTGCGCAACTGGAAGCAGCGCTGCTGGCAATCCGCGCCGAAGTTCCCGAAGCCCGTCAGGCTTCCGACCTAGTACTGGCCGAAGCCATACTCGCGCTGTGAGGTTCGCCCGCGCCTGGCTGCTGCTGACCACGCTGTGCCTGAGCAGCATCAGCCAGGCCGCGCTGTACTTGCAGCTCGACGGCGAATCGCTGAGTGCCGCGCAGCGTCAAGCCAGCCAGACGCTGCTCGACGAAGCCATGGCGGCCTTGCCGCCGCACCTTATTAGCCAGCTAGACCGTACCGTCGCGGTGCGCTGGCGCGATCTACCCGAAACGATTTATGGCCAGGCCGGGCGCTTCACTGGCATTGATCTGAACGCCGGTCTGTTGGCTGCACTGACCGATGGCAGTGCCGCGCAAACCCAGACCCAGCGTAGCCACGGCACCGTGCGCCAGGAGCTGCTGGCCACGGTGCTACACGAGCTGACCCACCTCTACGACCGTGGCCAATACTGGCGCGCAAGCGAGCGTCAGGCCCTGCAACGCTGCCGCCAACGGGCCAGCAGCCTGGGAGAGGTCGGATTGCCCGAGGACTGCCGCGGACAAACCGCGCGCCGTTTTACCCTCAGTGATGACCCGCGCCTGCTCGACCTGGCCGGCTGGCCGCAGCAGGTCGGCCGCCGCGGTGAGCGCGAACAGACCAACCACCAGGTCGCGCGCACGCCAGACCCATACGAGTTGAGCAACCCGCGCGAGTTCGTCGCGGTAAACATGGAGTACTTCCTCCTCGACCCCAGCTATGCGTGCCGCCGCCCCTCCCTGGCGCGCTACCTGAGCGAGCACTTCGGCAGTGCCGATACGCCCTGGCAGCCGGCGCAACAAGCGGCCTGTGCCGAAGGCTATGCCTACCTCAATGCCGGCCGGGATTTCGCCCGCTCGCCGCTGGGCAGCATCGACCCCGAACGCGTTTACCAGGTCGACTACCTGCTGGCCGAGGCCAACCAGGCCTGGGCCAGCCGCTGGGGCCACAGCATGCTGCGCCTGGTTATCTGCGCACCGGGGCGGCCCCGCGGGCCGGACTGTCGGCTCGACCTGGACGAGCACCTGGTACTGTCCTACCGCGCCTTCGTCGGCGATGTGCAGCTGTCCAGTTGGGACGGTTTGACCGGAGCCTACCCGTCACGCCTGTTCGTTCTGCCGCTGGAACAGGTGATCGAGGAGTACACCAAGGTCGAGCTGCGCAGCCTGGCCTCGATTCCCCTTACCCTGAACCGGCCGCAACTTGAACAGCTGGTGGCCCGCGCCGCCGAACAGCACTGGAGCTACGACGGTGACTATTTCTTCGTCTCCAACAACTGCGCGGTGGAAACTCTGAAGTTGTTGCGCAGTGGCAGTCAGCACCCGCAGTTGCAAGCGCTCGACAGCATCCTGCCCAACGGGCTGCTCGACAGCCTGGCAGCCCGTGGCCTGGCCGACCGCAGCGTGCTCGATGACGCCGCCGAAGCCCGGCGCCTGGGCTATCGCTTCGACTCCTTCCGCGACCGTTACGAGGCCATGTTCAAGGTGCTCAGCCAGCGCCTGCCGATCCCGCAAACCAGCGTCGACAGTTGGCTGGACCAGCCCGCCAGCGCACGCCTGCCCTGGTTCGCCCAGGCCGATCTACGCGCCAGCGCCGCCCTGCTGCTGCTCGAACAGGCGGCGATGCGTCGGCAACTGCTGCTGGCCCAGGACGAGTTAAAACGCCGCTACCTGACCGGCCGCGCCGCCCAGGACCCAACCCTGAACAAAGCCGGCGGCGCGCTGGAGCAGATTCTTGCCAACAGCGGCTTCCTCAGCCGCCCAGCGGAATTGCTCGAAGGCGGCTATGGCCTGCCGCAAACCGCCGAGTGGCAGCGCCTGGAGCACGAAAGCCAGGTGCGCCAACAGCAACTGCGCCAACTCAATGACGACCTCGACCAGGAAGTCCGCAGCCTGCTGGAGCCAGAGCGCCTGGCCGAGCTAGAGGCCAGCGAAGCCAACCTGGCCGCGCTCGGCGAACACCTGCGCGCCCTGCACAAGGCCAGTGGTGGGGTGCAGTTACCCTGAGCGGCAGCAGGGCACTTAGCCGTGCGTAGCTCGGCCAGGTAATAGGTGCGCTCGGCGAGAGCGAAACCCGGATTACCCTGTGCTGATCCAGGCTACGAGCTACCCATCCAGCCCCTACTCAATCACTTCCTGCTGCTCTTCCGGCAAGTGATCGTCCAAGTCGAGCCAGGGCAGGCGGCTCTGCACCCAGATATGCCGGTCCGGCACCGCGCGGTCGGGCTCGTCGAGGGTGGCCACGGTCACGTCCAGTGTCTCTGGGCTAAGGGTCGTGGCAAGCGCCAGGTGTGCGCCGCAAGTCGGGCAGAAGTAGCGCGTGCAGGTCGCGGACGAAGCATAGGCCTGAGGCGTACCACGCAGCCACTGAAACGCCGCCGCCGGCACGCTGATCCAGGTGGTGACAATGCCGCCAGTGCTGCGCCGGCAAATGCTGCAGTGGCAGTGCGCGATGTCCTGCAAGGGAGCCTGGAAGCGGTAACGCAAGGCGCCACATTGGCAACCGCCGTCATGCTGTTCTGTCATACAACCTCCCAGAGTGACTAACGCCAACCTTGCACCCGAGCCGGGCGCTGCGCAAGATAGCCGCCTACCACCACCGGGGGCTCCCGTGATTGATCTGCTGCTGGCCTTGTGGCCATTGTTCGCCCTGATCGTGGCCGGCTACTACCTGCGCCGCTGGGCCTTTCCTAACGAGACGTTCTGGCCAGGTGCCGAGCGCATCAACTATTTCATCCTGTTCCCGGCGCTGCTGTTTTCCAGCCTGGCGCGAGCGCCATTGGACAACCCGGCGCTGCCGCGTCTGGCCCTGGCCGTGATGCTGGGCCTGGGCATCGCTTGGCTGGCGCTGCTGCTGGTGCGCCGCCTGCGCGGCTGGCCGGCGGGCCGCTTCGGTGCCTTCAGTCAGGGCATTCTGCGCTTCAACACTTACCTGGGCCTGGCCGCGGTCGGCAGTTTGTTCGGCCAGGAGGGACTAACCCTGGCCGCGCTGATGCTGGCGCTGATGGTGCCAACGGTAAACGTGCTGTCGGTCTGGTCGCTGACTGCCGAGCGCGGCGTCAGCGCGCGCAGCCTGCTGCTGCCGATCATCAAGAACCCGCTGATTCTCGCCTGCCTGGGCGGTGCACTGGTCAACCTCAGCGGCATCGGTCTGCCCGGCGGCACGGATCGCCTGCTTGGCCTACTCGCCGCCGCCAGCCTGCCCTTGGGCCTGCTGTGCGTGGGTGCAGCCTTGAAACCGGAGGAGCTCGGCGGCGAAGTCCCGGCTCTGGCCTGGAACAGCGTCCTGCGCCTGCTGGCCATGCCGTTGCTCGCCTGGAGTGTGGCCTGGGCGCTGCAGTTGCCGCCGATGGAAAGTGTCGTGCTGGTGCTGTTTTTCGCCCTGCCCACCGCGCCCACAGCTTACGTGCTGACCCGACAGCTGGGCGGTGACAGCCAACTGATGGCCGGCATCATCACCCTGCAAACCCTGCTGGCGGCGGCCAGCCTGGCACTGATTCTGCTGCTGGTACAAGCCGCCTAGCGCGGCGCCTGGCGGGCTATCCGCAATAGTCCGCACCCACCCATCACGCCCCAACATACCCCGTAACAATAATTACGCGGCGACAGCTCGCTGAAAGCTTGCCCCTCTAGCATGCGCACAACGCCGGCACTCAGACCGGTATGCCGACGCCCCTGCCTCGGCCAATCCCGATAACAACAAAATGGTGATTGTCATGTGCTTTGCAAACCGCTGTGCCGCCCCTGTGCCTGCTCTCCAACCGCTGATGGCCTCGCGCTGATCCCCAGCTCACGCCGCGCTTCCTGGAGACTGTCCCCATGCTGACCTTCCTTGGCTTTGCCATGGTCATGACCTTCATGTACCTGATCATGAGCAAGCGTCTTTCCGCGCTGATTGCCTTGATCATCGTGCCCATCGTCTTCGCCCTGATCGGGGGCTTTGCCGCCGGCATCGGCCCGATGATGCTCGAAGGCATCGGCAAGCTTGCCCCCACGGGGGTGATGCTGATGTTCGCCATCCTCTATTTCGCCCTGATGATCGATTCTGGCCTGTTCGACCCGGCCGTGCGCAAGATCCTCAAGCTGGTCAAGGGCGACCCGTTGAAGGTCTCAGTGGGCACAGCAGCCCTGGCTTTGATCGTGTCGCTCGACGGTGACGGCGCCACCACCTACATGATCTGCGTGGCTGCCATGTTGCCGCTGTACAGCCGCCTGGGCATGAGCCCACTGATCATGGCCGGGCTGATCATCCTCGCCGGCGGGATCATGAACATGACGCCCTGGGGTGGCCCGACTGCCCGTGCAGCCAGCGCGCTGCATGTCGATCCCTCGGACATCTTCGTGCCGATGATCCCGGCCATGATCGCCGGCTGCATGGCCCTGTTCGCCGTCGCCTGGGTCTATGGCAAGCGCGAGCGGGCACGTCTGGGCGTGCTGCAGTTGCCGGATGACCAGGCCAACCACGACGACATCAGTGTTTCGCAATTTCCCGAGGCGCGGCGACCCAAACTGCTGTGGATCAATGGGGCGCTGACCGCGACCTTGATGGCCACGCTGATCGCCGGCCTGCTGCCGCTGCCTGTGCTGTTCATGATCGCCTTCAGCATCGCCATGGTGATCAACTACCCCTGCCTGCAGCAGCAGAAGGAGCGCATCGCGGCCCACGCCGGCAACGTCCTGGCGGTGGTCGGGCTGATCTTCGCCGCCGGCATCTTTACCGGCATTCTCTCCGGTACCGGCATGGTCGAGGCCATGTCCAAAAGCCTGCTGGCGATCATTCCGCCGGAGCTTGGCCCTTACATGGCGGTGATCACTGCCGTGGTCAGCATGCCGTTCACCTTCTTCATGTCCAACGACGCCTTCTACTACGGTGTGCTGCCTGTGTTGACCGAAGCGGCCAGCCACTACGGCATCAGCCCGGTGGAAATGGCGCGGGCCTCCATCGTCGGACAGCCGGTACACCTGCTCAGCCCCCTAGTGCCCTCTACTTATCTACTGGTGGGCCTGGCCAAAATCGAGTTTGGCGACCATCAGCGCTTCACATTGAAGTGGGCGATCATGATCTGCCTGTGTATTCTGCTCGCCGCTTTGTTACTGGGTGTGTTTCCGCTGTTTGGCCACCCTTAAGCCACGCCTGGACATTATTGAGGAAGCCGGCAGCGCGCCGGCTTCTGCGCGTCACCAACCACAACGCACTATCAGCGAGGAAACCGCATCATGGAGTGGCTGAGCAGCCCGGAAATCTGGGTCGCCTTCTTGACCCTGACCGCCCTGGAAATCGTCCTGGGCATCGATAACATCATCATGATCGCCATCCTGGTGGGGCGCATGCCGCCGCACATGCAGGCACGCACGCGCTTCTTCGGCCTGGCCCTGGCCATGGTCACGCGCATTGGCCTGCTGCTGTCGATCAGCTGGATCATGCAGCTGACCAACGACCTGTTCCATGTGCTGGGCCAAGGCATCTCTGGGCGCGACCTGATTCTGTTCTTCGGCGGGCTGTTCCTGCTGTGGAAGAGCAGCAGCGAGATCTACCACGGTCTCGAAGGTGAAGATGAAAGCGAGCAGAGCGCAACAGGCGCAGCCGGGCGTCACTTTATCGGCACCATCATCCAGATCGCCATCATCGACATCGTCTTCTCCCTGGACTCGGTGATCACCGCCGTGGGCATGGTTGACCATGTACCGGTCATGGTCGCCGCAATCATCGTCGCCGTACTGGTGATGATGCTGGCTGCCGGCACCATCAGCGATTTCATCGACAAACACCCGTCGCTGAAAATGCTCGCGCTGTCGTTCCTCATCGTGGTCGGCACCGTGCTGATCGCCGAAGCCTTCGACGTGCACGTGCCCAAGGGCTACGTCTACTTCGCCATGGCCTTCTCGCTGGCGGTCGAAGCGATCAACATCAAGATGCGCACCGCGCGCCGCAACAAGGACGTCGAGCCGGTCAAACTGCGCAAGGATGTGCCGGGGCAGTAAAAGATCCGGCATACGACAACGGGGCCTGCGGGCCCCGTTGTCGTTTCTGCGTGGTCAGAACAGGCTTAGTTGATCCTGCGCCGTAGTGACATTAGCGGTTGGCGGCGGAGCACTCGGCGCAGCCTGCGCCAAACGCTCAGCCAACCCGGCCGCGCGCTCGGCGCGAGTGGCCACGGCATCGGCCAGACGTGCCGACAAAGCCCAGATCTCGACCAGCTGCTTGGCGCGGGTAATCCCGGTGTAGAGCAGGCTGCGGCTGAGCAGCGGGCTGGGTTGCTCAGGCAGCACCAGCAGCACCTCACGAAACTCCGAGCCCTGGCTTTTGTGCACGGTCATGGCAAAGGCCGTGTCGTGGCTGGGCAAACGCGCCGGGGCGAACGGCCGGTAGCCGTCTTCGCCCTCGAAGAACACCCGCAGGCCGTACTCGGTGTGCAGGCACAGGCCGACGTCACCATTGAACAGACCCAGAGCGTAATCGTTCTGCCGCACCATCACCGGCCGACCGACATACCAGCGCTCGCGGCTGGCCACCTGGCTGCGCCGCTTGATCCGCGCTTCCAACGCCTCGTTGATACCGGCCACACCCCAGACGCCTTCGCGTTGCGCCGTCAGCGCACGAAAACCATTGAACGCGGCAAAGGCAGCCTGCGGATCACCGACTTTGGCGGCCTCGAGAAAGGCGCCGTAGCCCTGGTCCAAGCGGTCGAGCAGCTCGGCCGGGGTGGGCTGGGCATTCCAGCGCAGGTCGCTGCGCGGCTCCTTGAGCAGGCTCTGGGTGCCGGCAACGTCGCCCGCATTGATCCGCCGCGCCAGCTCGCCGATGCCGCTGTCACCGGCAAAGCGGTGGCTGTGGCTGAGCACCACCACGGCATCGCCCAGGCGCGAAGTCGGCGCACTGATGGGCACCGCCTGGCCGGTCAGACGCTGCAACTGCGCCGCGGCCTCGGCATCGAAGCCACGGCCTTCGCAGAGTTCGGCGAACACCGCGCCGGCCTCCACGGCGGCCAGTTGGTCCTTGTCGCCGAGCAGGATCAGCCGCGCGTTCGGCGGCAATGCATCGATCAGCTTGGCCATCAGCGCCAGGTCGACCATCGAGGCTTCATCGACCACCAGTACATCCAGCGCCAGGGGGTTACCGGCGTGGTGGCGCACCTGAGGGCTGTCGCCACGGCTGCCAAGCAGGCGATGCAGGGTGCGCGCCTCCTCGGGCAGCGCGGCCTTGATCGCCTCGCTTACCGGCAGGCTGGCCTTGGCCACGCGAATCGCTTCGGCCATGCGCGCGGCCGCCTTGCCGGTGGGCGCAGCCAGGCCGATGGCCAAAGGCGTGTCGGCCTGCTCCAGCAACGCGGCGAGCAGGCGCACCACGGTGGTGGTTTTGCCGGTGCCGGGGCCGCCGGAGATCACCGCCAGGCGTCGGCGCACGGCCTGGGCGGCGGCTAAACGCTGCCAGTCCGGTTGCTGCTGGTTGAAGGCAAACAGCCGGGTCAGGCTGTCGCTCAGGCGGGCTTCATCGACCTGCGGCCGGTCGGCGGCGCGCGCCAGCAGCTGCGCGGCCAGTTGCCGTTCGTAGGCCTGGTAGCGCGCCAGGTACAGGCGGCCGTGGTCGAGCAGCAGCGGCGCGAAGCCGCCGTCTTCGGCAACCAGCGGCGAGGCTAATAATTGCGCGTGCCAGGCGTCCAGCGCCGGCAGCGCGAAGGGCAACTCCGGCCAGGGGCGGCGCCCGGCCAGGCGCACCAGGGGCAGGCACACGTCGCCCTGCTCCAGCGCCGCGCAGACCAGCGCCGCCGAGGCCAGCACAAGCGGCGTGGCCCCAGGGTCGAGGCGCTGCAAGCTGCCGACCAGGGCGCGCTCCAGTGGGCCGAGTGGAGTATCGGCAATGCTCATGCCGGGCTCCTGGGATTTAGCGTTTGCCCCCACGCTCATCACAGCCCCTCCGCAAACAGCGAATCAAGTGCATCCAGCAGACTGTCCGCCGGGCGCGAGAAGTACACCCCGGCCGTGGGCATGCCGCGCAGGAACAGGTAATAGGCACCGCCCAACTGGCTGCCGTCAAAGTCGACCAGGCGCTGGCGCAAAAAGCGCCGCAGCGCCACCAGGTAGATCAGGTACTGCAGGTAATAGTGTTCGGCAGCCAAGGCCTGCTCCAGCCGCGTGCCACCGTAGTAGCTGACATCCGGGCCGAGCCAGTTGGATTTGTAGTCGGCGATATACCAACGCCCCTGGTGCTCGAACGTGAGGTCGATAAAGCCCTTGAGAAAGCCCTTCAACTGATCGAACTCCAGGCGTGCGGCGGCGTTACGCATTGGCTCGCTCAGGCCATGGGCCGGATCGCAGAGAATCGCCCGCAGGCGCTGCACATCGAGGCCGGCCACCGGGAAGGTGAAGCCCAGCTCGGGCAGGCGCCGCGCGCCGCGCAGGCCGGCCAGGGTCAAGCCTTGGCCATCGAGGTCGCTATCGAGCACCTGCTGCAAGTGCTGCTGGGCGATGGCTGTCCAGTCGGCGCTGATGCCGTGGCTGCTCAGGGCAGGTTCGACCAGCTCGGCGAGCGGCGCCTTGTCGCGCGCCCAGTCTTCGAGGATCGCATGCAGGCAGGTACCGGCCCGCGCGCCACGGGGGAAGGCGAAAAAGCCACTGCCGGGTTCGCTGGCCGCCGGTATCACCAGACCGTCGCGGTCTGGCGCTTCCACGTGCATGCCGGCAGCCAGGCCGGAGAAGCTGCCGATGCGCCAGGCGCTGTGCAAGCTGCGTTGCAGGTTGGCCAGAGGCGCGGGCGCCGGGGCACGTTGCTCGCCGCTGGCGCTGGCCTCGTCCTGGCGTAGCGCCTGCACGGCCATCTGCCCCTGGCTGCGGCTGACCAGTTGCTCAATTTCGCCACGCAGCCCCTGGGGGCTGAGGCTTTGCAGGTGGCCGCCGAGTTCACTCAGGGCATCCGCGCCGGGCAGCGCACGGCCGTGCAGCAGCCAGGCCAGGGCGCTGCTGTGCAGGCCGCTGTCGGCCAGGCTGCCGTCCTTTTTCGGTTTGCAGTCCACCGGGCCCCAGTGCAGCCAGAGGCGATCCCGGGCGCGGGTCAGGGCGACGTAGGCCAGGCGCAGTTTTTCCGCAAAGCGTTCATGCCGCGCGCGTTCACGGTGCAGGTCGAACTGCTCGCCGCCGAGGTCGAGCAGCGGTGTGCCGTCGTCAGCGTGGCAGCTGATGTCTTCATGCTGACGCAGCAGGGCGCCGTCCCACAGGTAGGGGCAGAACACCAGCGGGTACTCCAAGCCTTTGGAGGTGTGGATGGTGACGATCTGCACCCGCTCGGCATCGCTTTCCAGGCGCAGCAGCGCTTCTTCACCGTGGCTCTCGGCGCTGCGCTGGGCGTTGAACCAGCTCAGCAGTTGCTCCAGCCCGGGGCGTTGCAGGCTTTCGCTTTGCAGCAGCTCGGCCAGGTGCAGCAGGTTGGTCAGGCGGCGTTCGCCGTCCACCAGCGCCAGCAGCCGCTGCGCCACCTGCTGCTCGTCGAGCCAGGCGCGGAACGCGCGCATAAAACCGTGCTGCTGCCAGAGCTGATGGTAACGCTCGGCCGCTTCGCGCTCGGCATCCCAGGCCTGGGCGTCGTCCGTGCAGGCGGCAAGATCCGCCGCACTGCGCCCGAGCAGGCGGCTGGCCAGGGCATAACGCAAGGCACCTTCGCGGCCCGGCTCGGCGTAGGCGGCCAGCACCGCAGCCAGCTCCGCCGCCTCCTCGCTGTGCCAGACGTTTTCCTTGCCACGGCGCACACTGGGCACGCCGCGCGCGGCCAACTCGGCGGCGACCTCGGCAGCCTGACGGTGGCTGGCCACCAGCACGGCGATGTCGCCGCCCTTGAGCGGCGTGCGCGCGTCTTCAGTAGCGAAGTAAGCCTCGCCCTGGCTGCTGGCCACCAGCAGGGCGGCGATGCGCCGCGCGGTATCCGGAGCGACGAGGCTGCCGGCCTCTCCCTTGCCCAGGTAGTCGTCGCCCAGCCAGACCAGCGCCAAAGGCGCATCCGTTTCATCGGCCACAGATGGCAGCACCAGTTGCGCACGGGGCTTGATGCTGGCGCCCACCGGCGGGTAGTCCAGGCCCGGCTCGGCGAACGGCAGCGGCCGGTCGAACACCTGGTTGAGCGCCGCGATCAGCTCCGGCGTGGAGCGGTGATTGGTGGCCAGGCTGTATTGCCGCGCCGCCTCGTTGCGGGCCTTGAGGTAGGTGGCCAGGTCGGCGCCGCGGAAGGCATAGATCGCCTGCTTGGGGTCGCCGACAAAACACAGGTCGCCGGCCTGCGCGTAGATGCGCTGGAACACCTGGTACTGCACCGGGTCGGTGTCCTGAAATTCGTCGATCAGCGCCACCGGGTACTGCGCGCGCAGGGTCGCGGCCAAGTGCTCGCCCGCCTCGCCCTGCAACGCCTGCTGCAGGCGGTTGAGCAGGTCATCGAAGGCCAGTAGGCGCTGGGCGGCCTTGCGCGCCGGCAGTTGCGCATCAAGCTGGCCGATCAGCCGCACCTGCAGGTCGATCAACCGTTGCTCGGCCTCGGGCTGCGCGGCATCCAGGGCATCGCAGAGCCCTTGCAGCGCATCGGCCAGCGGACTGTCCGGGACAGTGCTGCCCTTTTTGCAGGCCTTGTTCAGGCCCTCACGGGACAGCCGGCGGTAGGCATCGGTCTTGCCGAACAGCGCTGCAGCGTCGCTGAAATAGCCCTGCAACTCGATTTGCCAGGCGCCCAGTTTGGCGACATCGACCATGTTGCTCTTGAAGCCATCGAACGCCTTGAGCTGTTCCAGCCAGGCGCTGCTGTCGCGCTGCCAGAAGCTGTGAGCGTGTTGCCAGGCCGCGCGCAACGCGCCCAGGTCGGAGCGCGCGCCAGGTTGCGGCTCGATGCGCAGGTAGGGCTTGCCGAGGTGATTGCGCAGGCGCTGACGCAGGCTCTGCGGGGTGATCTTCTGCTGCACCAGAAACGCCGCCCACTCAGGCTCGGCGCTGGCCAGCTCGTGACGCCAGAGGTCGGCAAGCAGCGCGTCGATGATCTCGCGATCGTCATGGGTCAGCTCGTTGTCGAAATCGCCGCCGGCCTCGAACGCCGCGTCCTGCAGCGCGCGCTGGCAGAAACCGTGAATGGTGAAGATCGCTGCTTCATCAAAGCCATGCACCGCCAGTAACAGCCGGCGGTGGCTGGCCGGGTCCGGGTACTGGGCATGCAGCTCATTGAGCAGCGCATCGGCGCCCGGCCCCTGTTCATAGACCGCCAGCAACTCGGCCAGGCGCAGGCGAATGCGCTCGCGCAGCTCCGCCGTGGCGGCGGTGGTAAAGGTGACCACCAGGATCTGCCCGACACTCAGCTGTTTTTCCAGCAACAGGCGAGCGTAGAGCGCGGTCAGGGTCCAGGTCTTGCCGGTGCCGGCACTGGCTTCGATCAGCGTACGGCCGGTAAAGCTGTCGTGCAGCAGGTTCAAGGCGGCGGTACTCATGCGTCTTCCTCATCGCTGCCTTGCAGGGCATCCAGGGCCGGGCCGTAGAGCTGTTCGGCCAGCGCCTCGAAGCGGGCGTCGAGCGGTTCGCGGTCGCGCCAGGCCAGGGCGTTCCAGGGGTCCTGGCTTTCGCCGGTCATAAAGTCGTTGCCCTGCCACATCACCCGCGCCTCGCTGCGCGCGGCGTCAATCGGCTCTTTGCGGCCGGGGTGGCGCCATTTGTGGGCGAAGCCGTGGCTGCATTTGGCGAACAGCGGCAGCGGTTCGCACAGTGCCTGCTGGTAGGCGTGCAGCCAGGGCTCGAGCAGCGCGCGGGCATCAGACAGGGGACCGAGACGCCATTCGCTTTTCGGCGAGAGCAGGCGGCTGTCGCGGGCGATGCCCGGGGTAGCGGCGCAGTTGAGCAGCAGGTGGCGCAGCCAGAACGGCGCCAGCTCCCAGGCGCCGAGGTCGCGCAGGCGGTAGTCGAACAGGCCCTCGGCGGTGACGCCCTCCAGCCAGCCGTGGATGCGCACACCGGCCAGTTCGAGGTCGACCAGCAGCGGCTGTGGCGCATCCGCCGGGCGCTCGTCGAGCAGGGTCGGGGCAAACGCGCGGATCGGCGCGCGGATGCGTCCCCAGTAGGCCTGGCCCAACTCGCCGACCGGCAGCCAGCCCGAGGCAGCGGCCACCGCACGCTCCTGCTGCTCGCTCCAACCCTGCTCGACGGCTTGCAGGGCCAACTGGCGCAGGCCGTGCTGACGGGTCCACTCGACGCTGAACGGCTCATCGCCCGCCAAGGCTTCATCGACCTCGGCCAGGCGCAGGCCCAGGCGCTGCTCCAGGAGAAAGCGCGCCGGGTGTTTGAAACAGTGAATCAGCTGGCTCGGCTCCAGGGTCAGCAACTCGTCATCGGCGCTCGCCAACACGCCGGCAAAAGGCACGGGTGCGGCCACCGGCTCACTCAGGCGCTGGGCGGCGCGGTGCCAGGAGCCGGCAAAGCCCAAGTGCTGGCCACCGGCGAAATTACCGGGGGCGAAAGGTTGCAGCGGATGTTCGACGGTCAACTGCACGCTGGCGCGCGAATCGTCGGCGTCTTCGCAGATCGCAGTCAGGTCGATTACGTCGAGCAGCTCGCTGACCAGCACCGAGGGCGGCAGCACCGCGTTGCTGCGCGGGTCGCGGCCGACGTAGCTGAGGTACAGGCCGCTGCGCGCCGAGAGGAGAATTTCCAGCAGCAGGTAGCGGTCGTCCAGGCGCCGGGCGCGGTCGCCCCGCCGTGGCTTGTGGCTGATCAGGTCGAAGCCGGCCGAGGGCGTGCGCCGTGGCAGGGCGCCGTCATCCAGGCCGAGCAGGCAGACCTGGCGAAACGGCAGGCTGCGCATCGGCACCATGGTGCAGAACGTCACCGCGCCGGTGAGAAACCCCGAGGCGGCGCTGCCTTGCTCCAGGGCCGTGGTCAGTTGCTGGCGCACCAGCGCCAGCTCGATCTGCCGCTCGATGCCGGCGGCCAGGCCCTGCTCCTGCAGCGCCGCACAGGCCTTGGCCAGCAGCAACAGGGTGTCGCCGGCTTCCCGTTCATCAAACAATTGGTCGATCAGCTGTTGCAGGCTCTGCGCCCACTCCGCCAGCGGCCGCGGTCGTTGCAGGCTCTGGGCCAGGCTGGCCAGGCGCTCGACGAAGGCGACCAGGCGCCCGAGCAGTTGCGCGCGGCCGCCTTCCAGCGCATCCAGCGGCCAGCTGGCGCCGAGCAAGGGCACCTGGTCGCCGGCCAGCTGTGGCGGCGCGGCAAAGCCCAGCAGCAGGCGGTCGAGGCCCTGGCGCCAGGTGAAGGCGTCGTCCGCCGGCAGGCCGAGCTGGCTACGGTGCGCAGCGTCGCGGCCCCAGCGCACGCCGGCGTCGCGCAGCCAGTCGCGCAGCAGCGGCAGGTCTTCGGCCTCAATGCCGGCGCGGCGCGCCAGGGCCGGTTGCTCCAGCCAGGTCAGCAGCTCTTCGGCGGTAAAGCGGCTGTCGGGCAGCGCCAGCAGGCCAAGGAAGGCTTCAAGCAGCGGGATTTCTGCACGCAGGCTGCGGTCGGCCAAGCTGAAGGGGATGCGCGGCGCCGAGCTGCGCGGGGCGAACACGGCCTCGATATAGGGCGCATAGCGCTCGATGTCCGGGGTCAGCACCACCACCTGGTCGGGCGTCAGGGTCGGGTCGGCGGCGAAGCGGGCGAGCAACTGGTCGTGGAGGATTTCCACTTCACGCAACGGCGAGTGGGCGATGTGCAGCTCCAGCGAGCGGTCGTCGGCACGCAGGCGCAGGCGCTCGTCGGGGCGGCGCGTGTGCAGGCGCAGGATGTCGTTCTGCAGGGCCTGGAGCAGGCTGCCGTCATGCAGCGCGTCGTCCTCGGAGTACAGGCCGATCTCCTGGCTGCCCTCGGCCGAGGCCAGGCTGAACAGGCTGTCGAAAAAATCCCGGCCCTGCTTGCCAAGGCTGGCGAGCAGCGGATGGCCGACATCCAGGTACCAGTCGTCCGGGCTTAACTCGGGCTGGCGCGCCAGCTCGCGAATATCGCGGATATCGCCCCAAGCCTCGCGGCACGGGTTGAGGGCGAAGAGAAACACCTCGGTGTGCCGCGCCAGGCCTTCGAGCACCCGCAGGTGGTGGCTGGGCAGGCTGCTGATGCCGAACACCACGAGCCGCTCGGGCAGGCCAGCGATGGGCGTGGCGTCGTGTAGGCGGCGCAGCAGGTCTTCCAGCAGGCGCGCACGGTGCGGGTGGCCGTCGCGGGTCAGCTCGCGCCAGAGCAGGGCCTGCCAGGCTTCGTCCGCGCCGAGGTCGAGCAGCTCGTTGCGCTCCCAGGCGGCCAGCCAATCGTCGCGGTACAGCAGGTATTGGTCGAACACGTCGGCGATCTTCAGCGCCAGCGACAGCCGCCGGCGCTCATCGCCACCGTCGAGGTAATGCGCCAGGCGTGGCGTTTCGGCGAGGTGCTGCGGCTCGCACAGCCAGTCGTACAAGCGCCAGGCCAGGGTGCTGGGGGCGAAGGCCGACTGCTCGGGCAACTGCCCCAGGGCCAGCCGCGACAAGTCCCAGACAAAGCGCGCCGGCAACTGCACCTCCAGTTGCATGGCAATGCCCTGCTTGCGCGCCAGCTCCAGAGTCAGCCAACGTCCCATGCCCTGGCTGGGCACCACCACCAGCGCCGGGGCGAAGGGCTCGCGCAGCGGCTGGGCGAGCAGCGTGGTGGCCAGCTCGCCAAGGGTTTCTAGATCGGGGGCGTGGTAGAGGGTGAGCATCGGTGGCGGGGCGTCCGTGACGGGTAGCAAGGCAAGCGCCTAGGGTACCCAGTCTGGCAGGCCATGTCGCTTGCATGACCGTCGCCTGCTGCTACCTGTTATGCCGGCTGATAATTCAGCGAGCGCTTGCTCGACTCCGGCAACGACAAGCCGCCGACCAGGGCCAGTACGGCGATGACGATCAGATAATAGGCCGGCGCCATACGCTGGCCGCTCAGCTCGATCAGCCAGGTGGCAATCAGCGGCGCGGTGCCACCAAAAATGGTGTACGCCAGGTTGTAGGTAAAGGCCGAGGCGGTGTAGCGCACCCGCGTGGGGAATTGCTCGGACAGCAGCACGGCGGTCACCACACCACAGGTGACTGCACCCACCGCCAGCAGCATCGCCCCCAGGGCCGAGGCCAGCAACTGACCCGAGCCGGCCAGCATAAATGCAGGGTACACCGCGAGAATCAGGCATAGGCAGGCGGTCAGGATGGTGCGCCGGCGCCCGACCCAATCCGAATAGCGCCCCACCAACGGACAGAGCGCGGCAGCAAACAACAACGCCATCAAACTGGCCAGCAGCGCGGTGGGTCGTGAAGCCCCGCCGACCACCTGCATGTAAGTGGTCAGGTAGGTGGTGAACATATAGAACGACAGCGCCGTGGCCGAGATAAACGCCGACAAGCAGACGATGGTACGGCCATGGCTGCTCAGGGTTTCACGCAACGGCGAATGCTGGGCCTGGGGCTGCGCCGCCAGGGCGCGAAACGCCGGCGACTCGTCCAGGTGCAGGCGCATATACAGACCGACCAAGCCCAGGGGCGCGGCGATCAGAAACGGCAGGCGCCAGCCCCAACTCTGCATCTGCGCTTCACTGAGCAGCAGGCCCAGGCCGAACACCAACCCGGCGGCACAGGCGAAGGCCATAAAGGTCGAAACCGGGACAAAGCTGCCATAGCGCGCCTTGCGCTCGGTAGGCGCGTGCTCCATGACGAAGGCGCAGGCCCCGGCGTACTCGCCGCCGGCAGAGAAGCCCTGGGCGCAGCGCGCCAAGGCCAGCAGCAGCGGCGCGAACAGGCCGATCGAGGCATAGGTCGGCAGCAGGCCGATCAGCGTGGTCGCACCCGCCATCAGCAAGACGGTGAAGGCCAGCACGCGCTTACGGCCGATGCGGTCGCCCAGAATGCCGAAGAAAATCCCACCCAGCGGGCGCAGGGCGAAGGACACGGCGAATACCGCAAAGGTCTGCAACAGCGCCAGCGAGGCGTTACCCGGCGGGAAGAACAAACTGGCGATAGTCACGGCGAGAAAGCCGTACACGGCAAAATCGAACCACTCGACGAAATTGCCGATGGCCGAGGCGGCGATCACCTTGCGCAGGGTGGCGGGGTCAACATTGGGGCTGTCGGCAAGGGCTGCTGTCATGGTTGGGGCGCTCCGGGTCCGTTGGGCTGTAGCCCTTACGCTAACCGGCACGGGCCTGGCCCGGCGGTGCTCGACGCGACCCCGGCCAAGCCCTGAACGACAGCCCTAAACGACAAAGGGCAGCCGAAGCTGCCCTTTGTCATGCGTTCCGCCGTTACGCGGTGGCTAGAGCGGCGCGCGGCTGACGCCGACGCTGCAACCAGACCACCAGGGCGAACAGGGCAAACCCAGGGAGCCACATCAGCTCCTTGGTCCAGCGCTCGGTGGGCGCACGCAGGCGGAGGATTTCCTGGTCGAACTCCAGTCCGGCTTCGGCGGCGGGGCTGCCGAAGGTCACGCTGTCGATCAGCAGCTTGCCGTTGTCCACGTAAGTCAGCAGACCCAGTTTTTCCAGGCGCTCCTCACCGCTATCGCCATCCGGTACCGGCAGCAGCAGGGAGAATTCGCGCGGGTCGCCCACGGCGTTCTCACCCATCACCCGCAGGCGTAGCTGGCTACCTTCCTCGACCTCGCCCAGCGCCTGGGCCAGTTCAGCCGGGGCGATATCGCGGTATGGGTCATGCAGCATGTCCATCCAGAAGCCTGGGCGGAACAGGGTGAAGGCCACCAACAGCAGCACGGCGCTTTCGTACCAGCGGCTGCGCACCAGGAAAAAGCCCTGGGTGCCAGCGGCGAAGATCAGCATGGCGATGGTCGCCACGATAAAGATCAGCACGCCGTGCCAGAAGTCCACGTCGATCAGCAACAGGTCCGTGTTGAAGATAAACAGGAACGGCAGCGCCGCGGTACGCAGGCTATAGAAGAACGCCACCAGACCGGTCTTGATCGGGTCGCCCTTGGACACCGCGGCGGCGGCGAACGAGGCCAGGCCCACGGGCGGGGTGACGTCGGCCATGATGCCGAAGTAGAAGACGAACAGATGCACCGCGATCAGCGGCACGATCAGGCCGTTCTGCTGGCCCAGGGTCACCACCACCGGTGCCAGCAGGCTGGACACCACAATGTAGTTGGCGGTGGTCGGCAGGCCCATGCCCAGGACCAGGCTGAAGACCGCAATCAGCACCAGCATCAGCAGCAGGTTGCCCATCGACAGCAACTCGACCAGGTCCGCCAGCACTAGGCCAACGCCAGTCTGCGAGACCGCGCCGACGATGATCCCGGCCGCCGCCGTGGCGATACCGATACCGATCATATTGCGCGCGCCGGCGATCAGGCCCTCGCGCAGGTCGATCACGCCATCCTTGAAGCTGCCGTGCTCGTGGCTGCCATCGGTGCGCAGCCAGCTCAGCAGCGGGCGCTGGGTAAGCAGGATGATCACCAGGATCACGCTGCCCCAGAAAGCCGACAGGCCGGGCGACAGGCGCTCGATCATCAAACACCAGACCAGCACCACCACCGGCAACAAAAAGTGCAGGCCCGAGAGCAGCACGGCGCGGGTCTTGGGCAGCTCTTCGAGCGGTGCGTCAGGGTCTTCTGCCGGCAGCGGCGGCACGCTGGCCGCGACCTTGAGCAGCGCCAGGTAGACCACGGCCAGGAGCAGGCCAATGCCCGGCAAGGCGAAGTCGCCGAGCGCCGGCTTGAGCCAGCCCAAGCCGTAATAGACCACCAGCGACAGGCCGGAAATCAGCGCAGCGCCGAAGGCGAAGCCGGTCAGGCGGCGCAGCCAGGGTTTCGGCTGCACGGTGCCAATCGGCTGCAGGCCCAGCTTGAGCGCCTCCAGGTGGACGATATAGAGCAGCGCGATGTAGGAAATCGCGGCGGGCAGGAAGGCATGTTTGATGATCTCGACATAGGGCATGCCGATGTACTCGACCATCAGGAACGCCGCCGCACCCATTACCGGCGGCATGATCTGGCCATTAACCGAGGCCGCGACTTCCACGGCGCCGGCTTTCTCTGCCGAGAAGCCGGTGCGCTTCATCATCGGGATGGTGAAGGTACCGGTGGTCACCACGTTGGCGATCGACGAGCCGGAGATCATCCCGGTCAGCCCGGACGCCACCACGGCAGCCTTGGCCGGCCCGCCGCGAAAATGCCCGAGCATGCTGAAGGCCAGCTGGATGAAATAGTGCCCGGCACCAGCGCGCTCGAGCAGTGCACCGAACAGGACGAAGAGAAACACGAAGCTGGTGGACACACCCAGGGCAATACCGAAGACGCCCTCGGTGGTGATCCACTGGTGGTTGGCCATGGCATTGAAGCTCACCCCGCGATGAGCGAGCAGGCCAGGCATATAAGGGCCGGCCAGGCTGTAGATGATGAACAGCAGGGCGATGATCGCCAGGGGCGGGCCAAGTGCGCGGCGTGTAGCCTCGAGCAACAGCGGGATACCGATACAGGCCGTGACCAGGTCAGCCGTGGTCAGGCTGCCAGGGCGCTGCGCCAGTTGCTGGTAGCAGACGAACAGGTAGGCGGCACTGGCGGCGGCAGTCAGGCCCAGGGCGATGTCGAGCAACGGCACACGGTCACGCGGCGAGCTGCGCAGGGCCGGGTAGGCAAGAAAGGCCAGCAGCAGGGCGAACGCCAGGTGAATGGCGCGGGTTTCGGTGTCATTGAGCACACCAAAGCCGAATATGAACGGCAGCGGCGAAGCGATCCACAACTGGAACAACGACCAGAGCAGGGCCAGGCCGGTGATCACCTGAGCCATCGGGCCGAGCGGGCTGCGTGCGCCGACGTCCTGGGCGATCAGTTCTTCAGTAGACAGTGGCTTGTCATGCATGGGATGGAACCTGCATTCGAGTAATCGGAAAACAGCAAAACCCGCGGCCTTACGGCACGCGGGCTTGGTTCAAGCGTAGGTCAGGTCCGGCAACCGCGGACCCTGGAGCCGGCCTGGCATAGCCAAGGCCGGTCCGAATTACAGCCAGCCACGTTCCTTGTAGTAGCGCGCAGCGCCTTCATGCAGCGGTGCGGTGAGACCAACCTTGATCATGTCTTCTTCTTTCAGGTCGGCAAATGCAGGGTGCAGACGCTTGAAGCGATCAAGGTTGTCGAATACCGACTTGACCAGTTGGTAGACCACTTCCGGGTCGGCACTGGCGGAGGTGGAGAGCACAGCCTTGCCACCAATCGACGGAGTCGGTGCATCGTTGCCTTTGTACAGGCCACCTGGGATGTCAGCCTTGGTGTAGTAGGTCTTCTCGGCCAGCAGCTTGTCGATGTCAGCACCGGTCACCGGTACCAGCACCGCGTCGGTGGTGGTGGTGGCTTCCTGGATGGCGCCGTTGGGGTGACCGACGAAGTAGGTCATCGCATCGATGTTGTTGTCACCCAGAGCAGAAGCCTGCTCGGCGGGCTTGAGCTCGGCAGCCAGGGCGAACGCGGAGCGGTCCCAGCCTTTGACGGCCATGATTTCTTCGAGGGTATCGCGCTGACCCGAACCCGGGTTACCGATGTTGACGCGCTTGCCCTTGAGATCATCGAAGCTGGCGATATTGGCCGAGCGGCGGGCGAGAATGGTGAACACTTCGCTCTGCAGCGAGAAGACCGCACGAATGTCGGTCATTGCGCCTTCGGCGGCGAACGGCGCCACACCATTGAGCGCTTTGTACTGATGGTCGGACTGCATGATGCCGAAGTTGAATTCGCCACTGCGAATGCCATTGACGTTGGCCACACCGCCACCGCTGGCCGGGGCGTTGCACTTGATGCCGTGCTCAGCCGAGGCACGGTTGACGAAACGGCAGATGGACTGACCAGCCACGTAATAGACGCCGGTCTGACCGCCGGTGCCAATGGTGACGAATTTATCTTCGGCCTGTGCTGCGCCACTCAGGGTGATACCCGCGAGAGCAGCCGACAGGGCCCATGCCAAGGATTTGCCTTTCATGGGAAGTTTCCTTTTCTGGTTGTTGTTGATCCGCACGCACCTCGTGGGCCACGCACGGAGGCCTGAAAGTCTAACCGCTGGCGAGCGCTTTGCGTGATTCCTGGCCATAAAAGCCGCTGCCCGGATGTAACCATCCGTGCCAGCCCCCGCCTGGTGCAGCTTCTGCGACTATGCCACGTGCGCTCGACGCGAAGGCAATGGCGCAGATAAACGGCGCCGAATGGCAACCGCGCGCCAGGCGCCGATGCAGTATCCTGCGCGCCGCCATTGATCAATCCGCGAGAGCCTCTTGAGCGCCCTGAACCACTGCAAGCATATCGTCCTGCGTCTGATTGCGCTGATCCAGCGGCACCCCGGTGCGGTTGCGGTATTTGGTTTCGTTTCCGGGGTCGGCAGTTTTCTGCTGGTCGATCGTCAGGCCGAGCTGGCGCGGGTCCTCGCCGCAGTGATGCTGGTCAGCTGGTTGTGGCTGTTTCTCGAAAATGTCCTGCGCGAACGCATCGCCGCCTGGTTCGGTTTCGAGCTGCCGCCCCCGCTGCTGCGCTACGCGACGCAAATGATCCACCAGGAAAGCCTGTTCTTCGTCCTACCGTTCTTCTTTATCACCACCACCTGGAACAGCGGCCAGTTGCTGTTCAGCGGCCTGCTCGCCGGCGCTGCGCTGGTGTCGATCGTCGACCCGCTGTACTACCGCTGGCTGGCGCCGCGGCGCTGGCTGTATTTGGCGTATCACACCCTGGCGCTGTTCGCCGTGCTGCTCACGGCCCTGCCAATCATCCTCAAACTGACCACGCCGCAGAGCTACCAGTTAGCACTGGGCGCGGCCGTACTGCTGTCGTTTCCCAGCCTGCTCGGCCTGATTACCGTGCGCCGCTGGTGGCGTGGGCTGCTGCTGATCGGCCTGACCCTGGCCCTGGGCGCCGGTGGCTGGCTGGCGCGCACCTGGGTGCCGCCCGCGACGCTGTGGCTGACCGAAGTGGCAGTGACGACTCAGTTCGACGACGCCAATCGCTCACCGGGCGAAGGCTTGCAGCAGGTCAGCAGCGAAGAACTGCGCAGTACCGGGCTGTTCGCCTACACCGCGATCAACGCCCCGCGTGGTCTCGATGAGCGGATTTACCACGTCTGGCGGCACAACGGCCAGGAAGTGGATCGGATCGCCCTGGATATCCACGGCGGGCGCAAGAATGGCTACCGCGCCTGGACCCACAAGCAGAACTTCCCAGCCGAGCCCGCCGGGCGCTGGCAAGTCCAGGTGCTCACCGAGGCCGGACAGATGATCGGCGTGTTGCGCTTCAAGGTCGATTGAGGCGCTACAGACGAAAGCGCCGAGTCAGTTGCGCGAGATCATGCCCCAGAGTCTGCAAGGCATGGGTCGACTGCGCGATACCCTGCTGAGCAGCGGTATTTTCTTCGACGATTTGCGCCACCCGCTCAACGTTCAACGCCACCTCGTCACTAGCCGCACGTTGCTCCTTGAGCGAAAGCGCAATGCCCCCGGCAGCCGACTGGCTTTCGTGCATGGCGTGCTTGATGCGCGTCATCGCTTCGCCGACCTGGCCAACCAATTGCAGGCCTGTACCCACCCGCTCACGCCCATTAGCCATGCTTTCGCGGGCGGTACCCATGCCAGTCTGGATCGCCGAGACCAACCCGACGATTTCCGTGGTCGACTGCGCCGTGCGGGCCGCCAAGCTGCGCACCTCATCGGCCACCACGGCGAAGCCGCGGCCTTGATCGCCTGCTCGCGCAGCTTCGATGGCGGCGTTGAGGGCCAACAGATTGGTCTGTTCGGCAATCCCGCGGATGACACCGACAATGGTGGTGATATTGGCCGACTGCTCCGCCAGCGCATCGATGTCGCTCGCACTGCGTGCCACCAATTGGGCCACCTGCTCGATCTCGCGCAGCGCTTCGCCCATCACCTGCATCCCCACCACACTGGCTTCGCCCGCCACCTGTGCCGTGCTGTCAGCTTGCTGGGCGCTGTCGGCAATATGGCCGATGCTCACGGACAACTGTTCAACGGCAGCGGCCATGCTGGAGGCAATGATGGCTTGCTGATTAGCACCACTTAGAACTTGATCAGCGGACGTGGCCAATTGCAGTGCAGCCGTCTCGATCTGTTCGCTGCCGCCGTTGATCTGCTGGATCATCCCATGCAGGTATTTGCGCATGGTTTCTACCGAGCGCAATACGCCCGTCGGCTCACCCTGTAGCGCCATGGCAGTCAGTTGCCCTTCGGCGACCAAGCGAGCGCGCTGCTCCAGCTCGACCGGCTCGGCACCCAGTTGCCTGAGCAACTGCCGGCCAATCACCCAAGCGAACAAGGCGCCACCAGCCAAGGTCAGCAGTAGCAACGAGAACACCAGTAGGCGATTAGATGCATACGTGGCCTGGCCCAGCTCGTACTGCCGACGTGCTTCGCCCAGTTGCACCTCAATCAATTCGGAAAACAGGCCGGAGAGGGGGTCAATAAGAGCATAGAGCTCATCGCGGACAAACCCATCGAGCAGCGCAGAATCGTTAGTACGCAGGCTGGCCTTGAGACGCTGCAAGGGCTCCTGGGAGGCTGCCATCAGCGGCGTGATGCGCTCGATCAGGCGCTGCTCCTCGGTGATCAAATGTGTGGCCAGGTAAGCCTGCCAGATACGCTCAATATCGGCTTCAGCCTTTTCGATTTCACGCAATCCTTCGGCATAGCTGAAGTTACCGTTGCGCGCCTTGTGACTGGCGTCGACCACCTGCACGGCATATAAGTCGGCGATTAGCTTCAAGTCGCGAAGGGGCACCACACGATCCAGGTAGACGGTGTTGAGGCCAGCCACGGTGCTCTTCAAGCCGTAGAGACCGAATACCCCAATCACCAGGCAGCTCAGCAGCATGGTCATCGCCAGACTGATCAAACGCGCACGAACCGACCACATACTTATACCCCGGCCTTTAAACGTACAATAATAGTACAGTTGTCGGCAGTGGAACCACTGCTGCTTGAGCAGCCACCTTCGGCATCGCGACTCAGCTTGCCCGTCAGGCGAAGAACCAGTAACACACCATAATAGCCGCCACCACGCCGGCAAACTCGGCGAGCAGGGCACAGCCCACCGCATGGCGGGCGCGCTGAATGCCCACGGCGCCAAAGTACACCGCCAGCACATAGAAGGTGGTTTCGGTACTGCCCTGGATGGTCGCGGCGACCAGCGCCGGGAAGCTGTCGACACCTTGGGTCTGCATGGTTTCGATCAGCATGGCGCGGGCCGCACTGCCAGAAAACGGTTTGACCAGAGCGGTGGGCAGTGCATCAACAAAGCGGGTGTCCCAGCCCCCCCACTCGACCAGCCAGCGGATGCCATCGAGGCCGAATTCCAGAGCCCCGGAAGCACGCAGCACGCCGACCGCGCAGAGCATCGCCACCAGATAAGGCAGAAGGCTCTTGGCAACATCGAAACCCTCGCGCGCGCCCTCGATAAATTGCTCGTAGACCGGTACCCGCTTTACCGCGCCAAGCAGCAGAAACAGCAGGATGATGCCGAACAACGTGAGGTTGCCGAGCAGCGAGGACAGCGCGCCCAGAGCCGTGGCCGACAGCCCGGCGAGCAGCGCCATAAAGCCGCCCAGGGCCAGTGCGCCGGGGATCAAGTAGGCCAGGACTACCGGGTCCCACAGGCGCAGGCGCTGCATCAGCGCCACTGACAGCAGACCGACCAGGGTCGAGGCGCTGGTCGCCAGGAGAATCGGCAGGAACACCAGGGTAGGGTCGGGCGCGCCCTGCTGGGCGCGGTACATGAAGATGGTCACCGGCAGCAGGGTCAACGAGGACGCGTTGAGCACCAGAAAGAGGATCTGTGCGTTGCTCGCCGTGGTGCTGCTGGGGTTCAGCTCCTGCAGCGCGCGCATTGCCTTGAGGCCAATGGGCGTGGCGGCGTTGTCCAGGCCCAGGCCGTTGGCGGCGAAGTTCATGGTGATCAGCCCGAGCGCCGGGTGGCCCCGTGGCACTTCGGGCATCAGCCGCGCGAACAATGGCCCGAGGGCTCGTGCCAAGGCATTTACCAGGCCGGCTTGCTCGGCGATACGCAGCAGGCCCAGCCACAGGGTCAGGGTACCGAACAGCAGCACCATCACCTCAACGGACAGCTTGGCCATGGCGAACAGGCTTTCCACCATGGCGCTGAACACGGCAGGGTCATCGCCTATTAGCCAGCGCGAAAAGCCGGCGATTGCCGCCACCACGAAAAAACTCAGCCACAGGCCGTTGAGCATGCATCACCTCCAGTCAATGCCGGGGATGATAACGTGCCAGAGGCGGTGAGGGGGTCTGAGGTCGTGCGCGATACGCCTCTGGATTAAGCGGCGCTAGTCGCTATGCACATAAACAGTAATAGCAGGCGCCTTAGTACCAGTTGGGGTCGCGCTTGAGCGCTTCTTCGAGGATCGCCTGCTGGGTCTCGTCGGGCTCGCCAAACCAGCGTTTGTCGGCGTGTTGGCTAGGCGACTTGTCGGCTGGCAAACCGGCCGGCACCTGCACGTAAAGCGCATAGGCACTGTCCTTGTCCCAACTGAAGGCGACATAGAGGCGCTTATCGCAGCGCTCGGTTTCGCACAGCTGGCCCACCAGATAGCGATCACCATCGTCTTCGACGGCGTTCATGGGCGTAGCCACGCCACTCAAGTTGAGCACCCATTCCGGCAGGCGGCTTTCGTGCTCGACCAGCGATTGCCAGGTTTCACGGTACTCGGCGTCGCTGGACAGTAATTCATTGAGGCGAAATTGCGCATCGGTATCCGCTACTGCAGGCACCGCCGCCGCCAGCATCAGCCCAGCGAACAGGCCTTTGAAGCCTTTGCACGGGGTCATGGCATTCTCCTTGTACAACTCGCTCACCGGTGCTTTTGGTAGCAACCCGCGAACCGAAATCAGCGTAGCGCCCCTGGGGGCGCCTCGTGATAGCCACCCGAGCGCACCGTAAAAAGAGGTGCTCCCGGGAATGGGCTCTAACCGCGCGGTCGGCGGCCCATGATGAACGAGACCACGAACATCACCAGAAAAACCACGAAGAGGATTTTGGCGATACCGGTCGCGGTACCTGCAATACCACCGAAGCCCAGAACAGCGGCAATGATGGCGATGATCAGAAACGTAATAGCCCAACTCAACATGGTGTATCTCCTTTTTTCAATGGAAGGGTGTTGCGGTGACACAGGTGCAAACGTCAGCCCGGCAGAGCGTTGTCCTGCCAGGCAGAGTTAGGGGTCGACTCAGGCTCGGCGCTTCGCGCATCGTCTAGGTCATTGAGGTAATGGCTTTCACACAAGGCGTTACCCATCAACAGCGCACTGCCCAACATGGCCAACAAAACACTGACAAGCACCGCGAGTAGAATGATGAACATCAGCATGGTGATGACTCCTCAAAAGACCCAAGTCGGTAAGGCAGGGCGCTGACTGGCTTCGCTCGAAACCGTACGCGCGACGGGCAATACATGCCCCATCGGCGCGTGGGACCACTGCCGCTGAACGGGCGCGGACACACTCAACGACGAGCTAGGCGTGGCGCTAACTGCAGGCGTTGCTACTGCGCCCCCCACGAGTACCGTCAGGGCCGCAGCAGTGAACAATCCATTGCCGAGAAGCAGTGCATACAGATGCTGGCTTTTCATCCTGAAGTCCTCCTGCGGGTCTCTGTAGGGGGCAAGTTCACAACACGTCGTGCCTTGCTAATGCTCAGGATATTGCAGCGCTCATGCCAACCTTTACCGATAAAAATAATCAATAAAATCAGCAACTTAAAAAACACATAAATTATTTGGAACGGCATCCTGCACGATCAACGATTTTGCCCTCGGGCGTTTTGCACGACCGTCTGCGGCTCGGCTCAACGACCTCAACAGTAGGAAGTACAAAGAGGCCTTGGCCTGACATAACGGCTTGGAAAATTTTCGTGCAACTTGCACGAACCTTTCTGGACTAAACTCTGCAATCACTTCGGAGCCCTTTTAGATGGACGCAGTCGAACAACGCAGCGGACGCATCCTGCTGGTCGATGACGAACCGGCAATCCTGCGCACCTTTCGCTACTGCCTGGAAGACCAGGGGTATCAGGTGGCCACGGCCAACAGTGCCGTCCAGGCCGAGACCCTGCTGCAGCGCCAGGTCTTCGACCTGTGTTTTCTCGACCTGCGCCTTGGCGAAGACAGTGGCCTGGATGTGCTCGCACAAATGCGCCTGCAGGCCCCCTGGATGCGCGTGGTCATCGTCACCGCTCATTCGGCGGTGGACACTGCGGTGGACGCCATGCAGATCGGCGCCGCTGATTACCTGGTCAAACCCTGCAGCCCCGACCAACTGCGCCTGGCCGCCGCCAAGCAGCTCGAAGTGCGCGCCCTGGCAGCACGCCTGGAAGCGCTGGAGGGTGAGGTCCGTAACGTCAAGGACGCCCTCGACTCGCACAGCCCGGCCATGATGGCGGTGCTGGAAACTGCCCGGCAGGTCGCCAACACCGATGCCAACATTCTTATCCTCGGCGAGTCCGGCACCGGCAAGGGCGAGCTGGCACGCGCCATCCATGGCTGGAGCCAACGCGCGAAGAAGTCCTGCGTCACCATCAACTGCCCGTCGCTGACCGCCGAACTGATGGAGAGCGAGCTGTTCGGCCATAGTCGCGGCGCCTTCACCGGGGCCAGCGAAAGCACCCTCGGCCGGGTCAACCAGGCCGATGGCGGCACCCTGTTCCTCGACGAGATCGGCGATTTCCCGCTGACCTTGCAGCCCAAGCTGCTGCGCTTTATTCAGGACAAGGAATACGAGCGGGTGGGTGACCCTGTGACCCGCCGCGCCGACGTACGCATTCTCGCGGCGACCAACCTCAACCTGGACGAAATGGTCCGCGATGGGCGCTTTCGCGAGGACCTGCTCTACCGCCTCAACGTGATCACCCTGAAGTTGCCACCGCTGCGCGAGCGCACCGATGACGTGATGACCCTCGCCGAGGGCTTTCTCGCGCGCTTCGTCAAGGATTACGCGCGTCCTGCCCGGGGTTTCACCGATGAAGCGCGCAACGCCCTGCTCGATTACCGCTGGCCGGGCAACATCCGCGAGCTGCGCAACGTCATCGAGCGGGCCAGTATCATCTGCCCTCAGGAGCAGGTCGACATCAGCCACCTGGGCCTGACTCCGCAGGTGGGCAGCCACGCCCCGCGGGTCGGCGCCGAGCTCAGCCTCGAGGCGCTGGAAAAAGCCCATATCAGCGCGGTACTGGCGAACAGCGACACCCTCGACCAGGCGGCCCGCACCCTCGGTATCGATGCATCGACCCTGTACCGCAAGCGCAAACAGTACAACCTATGAAGCTTGCCATGGCGCTGCGTACGCGGCTGTTTCTGAGCTTTTCCGCGCTGATCACCGTGGCCCTGCTCGGCCTGGTGCTTGGCGTGGTCAGCGTCATGCAGATGAACCTCAATCAGGAAAACGCCGTTCGCCAGAGCCTGATCACCTTCGAACTGAGCCAGGAGATGCGTCGCAACCTGGGCGATCAGTTGGTCAACTTGATCAGCGAAA
This sequence comes from Gammaproteobacteria bacterium, assembly GCA_018826895.1. Lineage (GTDB taxonomy): Bacteria > Pseudomonadota > Gammaproteobacteria > Pseudomonadales > Pseudomonadaceae > Aquipseudomonas. The sequence goes on along the minus strand of JAHJYA010000021.1, from coordinate 33,804 downwards.
CACCCGACCTCGACAACCTGGCCACGTCCCAAGCCGAGTTCGAGCAACTGCTCAATCGTGGCCTGGGCAGCGGCCATGCTTCAACCCGCGTGTATTTCGAACCCGTTCGGCAAGCCTACGAAACGTTTTTGCAAACCCTCAGCAAGCCCGCCGGCATCCGCTGGATGCTGCTCGACGGCAATGACTTCAGCCAGACGTTCAACGCCGTCCGTATGCGCGTGATTGACCTGCAGAACCAGGCCATCGCGGGGATCCGCCAAGAAGAAGCTGCCGGGCGCGAGCGGGCCAAGCTGATCGCCGGCCTGCTCGGCGTACTGGCAGTCGCGGTCCTGGCCATCGGTGTACTCACTGCCCATAGCATCGCCCGGCGCTTCGGCGCGCCGATCGAGGCGCTGGCCAAAGCCGCCGACAATATCGGCCAGGGTAACTTCGATGTGGTGCTGCCGGTGTCTCCCTGGGCGGAAATGGCGCTGCTCAGCCGCCGCTTTGGCCTGATGGCCGAAGCCTTGCGCCACCACACCGCGAACAATGTCGACGAACTGCTGGCCAGCCAGACGCGCCTCCAGGCGGTGCTGGACAGCATCGACTATGGCCTGGTGATCATCGACCCTCAGGGGCGGGTCGAACACGCCAACCCGGTGGCTATCCGTCAATTGTTCTGGCTGGCCGAGCCCCGCGGTCGCACCCTCGGCGAGCTGCTTAGCCGCCCCTATCTCGACGACGCCACGACGCGGGTGCTGCGTGGCGAGCTGCTGGAACAGGCGCCCCAGGACCTGCAGATCGAAACTGCCGGTGAAACGCGCCAGCTGGCCTGGGCGCTTACCCCGATCAGCCATAACGACGGCCGTAGTGTTGGCGCGGTCATGGTGCTGCGTGACGTGACCGAACAACGCACCTTCGAGCGCGTGCGCAGCGAATTCGTCCTGCGCGCCTCCCATGAGCTGCGCACCCCGGTCACCGGTATGCAGATGGCCTTCAGCCTGCTGCAGGAACGCCTGCACCTGGCCGAGGGATCGCGCGAGCTGGACCTGGCCGAGACCGTCAACGAGGAGATGGCGCGCCTGGTGCAGTTGATCAGCGACCTGCTCAACTTCTCGCGCTACCAGAATGGCCTGCAGACCCTGGAACTGGCGCCCGTGGACATTGCGGATCTGGTCGAGCAGACCCGCCTACGTCATGCCGAGGCGGCCGCAGCCGGCGGGCTCGCCCTGACTGCAGAGGTCATGGGCCAGATGCCCTTCATCCAGCTCGACCGCGCACAGATCGAGCGGGTACTCGACAACCTGATGGCCAACGCCCTGCGCCACAGCCAGGCCGGCGGCACCATCACGCTGCAGGCACGCCGGCATGGCAAGCGCCTGATTCTCAGCGTGCAGGACAGTGGCGAGGGCATCGACTTCAGCCAGCAGGGACGGATCTTCGAGCCGTTCGTGCAGATCGGTCGCAAGAAGGGTGGCGCCGGCCTTGGCCTGGCGCTGTGCAAGGAGATCGTGCAGTTGCACGGGGGGCGAATCAGCCTGTATTCGCGGCCGGGAGAAGGCTCGCAGTTCTATATGGCGCTGCCGCTCTAGCGAATACTGGAACGCAAAATCGGATCAAACTTGAAACGTCGGCCCAGTGCCAGGGCGACCACGAAGCCAGCCAATAGCACCGCGAACAACACCTTGGCCATAGTCACCAGGGACTCAGGCAGCGGTACGAACAGCAGCGCAGCGCCGGCCAGGCTCAGTAGAACGAGTAACGTGAATGCGGCTTTGGACATGGTCTTCTTCCTTCCTCGGGAGCGCGCTTAGAACACCCAGCGTTCGGTCACTGGCGGATGGCCGGCCACCGGCGCAGGCGCCGAGTTGCCCTGAACTTCGATGGCCAGGTGCTGAGCAGCAGGGCGCGCGGCCTGAGCCTGCATGACCTGGTAAATCGCGCGGCGCTCGGCCAGTGACTGCGAATCGGTATCGAGCACCGGAGAAGCCGGCAGCGACGGCAGGCCAAACACGGCACCCAGGGCGATGGCAGCGGCGCAAAACAGCGGAAGTGGGCGGGTCATGGGGGCATCTCCATCTGCATCAATCAATACAGAGGTGATTAGCAGCGCTCGTGCCAACCCGGAACATGCCTAAATATTCAATAAAATCATATACTTACAGCAACTCAAGAGGCGCGCGGAGTTGCAGTCTGCACGATGCACCATTACGGACATTGCAAGTTGCACGATTGTTCGCTGTCGCACTTAAGCCGGTCCCACGCTGGGCGTAGCGAAACTCAGCCCACCGCGCGTTCAATCTGGGTTTTGAGCGCGTCCAGGGAGAATGGCTTGGCCAGAATCGGGGCCACTGCCAGGGTCGGCGTGCCGGAGTCGAAAATTTCTGCTGGGTGACCGCTCATGTAGATGATGCGCAGCTCGGGGCGCAGTTTGAGCGCCGGCTCGGCGATCATCACGCCGCTGACCCCGTCAGGCAGGCGAAAGTCGGTGATCAGCAGGTCGAGCTTGGGCTTGCTGGCGAGGATGTTGAACGCTTCGCTGGCCGAGCTGGCCTGCAGCACCTGATAGCCTTCCTCGTCGAGGTATTCGGCAAGGATCGACAGAAACACCGGTTCATCTTCAACGATCAGCACGATTTTGCGTGTTTCAGTGGCCATGACTGCGATTTCCAGCAAGCGGAGGTAGACGGTAGCGTCTCTTAGTCGAGCCGCACGGCAATTAGTTCAGCTGGGCGATAGCGGCAAGCTCACCTCGAAGCAGGCCCCCTGGCCGAGCTCGCTGTACACCTGAATATGGCCCTGGTGCGCCGCGACTATCTGCCGGGTGATGAATAATCCCAGCCCCAGTCCCTGGCGCACCGAGGTCGAGGCTACGCGCTCGAACTGCTGAAAAATACGCTCCTGATCTGTGCTGCTGATGCCGATGCCGTGGTCACGCACCCGCAGACAGGCCTGCTCGCCCTGGCGTTCGACACTGATTTCGACGGGCTGGCGGGCGCCGTAGCGCAGGGCATTTGTCAGCAGGTTGGCCACCACCTGCTCAAGCCGAAAGGCATCCCAGTAACCGGTCACCGGCTGTACATCAAGGCTGATGCTGCAGCCGGCAGCACTGAGCTGCGACTCAAAGTTTTCGACAACCCGCGCCACCAGTTCGGCCAGGTCCACAGCGGTGGGCAGGATCGACAATTTGCCGGTACGGATGCGCGAAACATCCAGCATGTCCTCGATAAGCCGGGTCAGGCTGTTGATCTGGCGCTCGTCACGCTCGCTCATCGCCCGCAGCTTCTCCGGGGTGAAGGCCGCCATGTTGCCCTTGTCCAGGTGCAGCTTGCGCAGTTGGGTTTCCAGCATCAGGCCATTGAGCGGTGTGCGTACTTCATGGGAGACGATGGACATGAAGTCATCGCGCATGCGTACGGCCAGTTGCAGCTCCTCCTGGGTGGCGCGCAGCTCGGCCAGCAGGGTGTCCTGCTCCTGCCGGCTCTTCTCCAACGCCTGAACCTGTTGCTTGATGGCCTGGCGCTGGCGATACAGCTCGACAAACACGGTGACCTTGCTGGTGACCGCCTTGATGTCGAGCGGCTTGTGCAGAAAATCCACGGCACCGCTTTCATAGCCCTTGAAGGCGTAATTGAGCTCACGCCCCGCCGCGCTGACGAAGACGATAGGAATGTGCTTGGTCTTTTCCGTACCGCGCATCAGCTCGGCCAGCTCGAAGCCATTCATGCCCGGCATCTGCACATCGAGAATGGCCAGGGCGAACTCATGCTGCAGCAACAGCGACAGTGCCTCATCGGCACTACTGGCCTGGTACACCTGCCGGTCATCGCCCCTGATCAGTCCCTCCAGTGCCAGCAGGTTTTCCGGCAGGTCGTCGACGATCAGTAGTTTCGCCTCAATTTTGCTTAGCATGGGCTCTTGTCCAGCTCCTTGAGCAATGCGCGTAGGTCGGGTAGCGCCAGGACATAGTCTGGCGTGTGTAGGGCCAGTGCCGCTTCCGGCATGGTCGGCACCTGGGCATCGGTGGGGTCTTGCACGATGGTCAGGCCACCGTGTGCTTTGACAGCGGCCAGGCCGGCGGCGCCGTCCTGGTTGGCACCGGTCAGCAACACGGCGGCCAGCGCCGCGCCATAGGCATCGGCGGCAGATTCGAACAGCACGTCGATCGAGGGCCGCGAATGGTGCTGTGGCGCCTCGCGGCTCAGGGAAAAGCTGCGGTCCTGCTCAATCAGCAGGTGATAGCCCGGTGGCGCCACATAAACGCAGGCAGGCTGCAATGTCTCACCGCCCTCGGCCTCCTTGACGCGCAGTGCCAGACGCCGCTGGAACACCTGGGCTAACTCACTGTGACGGTCATCGGGCAGGTGCAGCAACATCACCACCGGCAGGCGGTAATCGGCAGGCAGCGTCTCCAACAGACACAGCAGCGCGGTCACGCCGCCCGCAGAGCCACCGAGCATCAGCGCCTGAAGGGGTATACGCCGTGTTAACAGTGAGGCGCTCATCGCTTGCGGAAGATCCGTTCGTGCTTGCTCACCGGCTCGAAAGCGCGGGCAAAGCTGGAAAAATCCAGGCTTTCCTTACTGCCCAGGCCGAGGAAGCCGCGGTGACAGAGCGACTCGTGGAACAGCCCGAAGGCGCGGTCCTGCAGAGTCTTGTTGAAGTAGATAAGCACGTTGCGGCAGGAGATCAGCTGGGTTTCGGAAAACACGCTGTCGGTCGCCAGGCTGTGATCGGCGAACGTCACCTGGGCGCGTAACGACTTGTCGAACAGCGCGCCATCGTAGGCGGCAGTGTAGTAATCGGACAGCGCTTGGCGACCGCCGGCCTTCTGGTAATTGCTGGTAAAGCCTTGAATAGCCTCGAGGGGGTAGATGCCGCGTTCGGCCTTTTCCAGCGAGCGCGGATTGATGTCGGTGGCGTAGATGATCGAGCGCTCCAGCAGCCCTTCCTCGCGCAACAGGATCGCCAACGAATAGACCTCCTCGCCGGTGCTGCAGCCTGCCACCCAGATCTTCACCGAAGGGTAGGTGCGCAGCAGCGGCACCACCTGCTCGCGCAGGGCGAGAAAGTAGCCAGGGTCGCGGAACATCTCGCTGACCGGGATCGTCAGGTACTGCAGCAACTGCATGAACGCGCTGGGGTCGTGCAGGATGCGCTCCTGCAGGGCCGAGACAGTCTGGCACTCGAACTGCACCAGGGCATGGCGCACCCGGCGCTTGAGCGATGCACCGGAGTAGTCGCGAAAGTCGTAGTCGTACTTGAGGTAAATGGCCTCGATCAGCAGGCGCAGTTCAATCTCGATATCGCGTTCGGGAGCCATCAGATGCGTTCCAGTTTGGGCATCCACACCCGGATCAGCGAGAACAGCCGATCCAGATCGATGGGCTTGGCCAGGTAGTCGTTGGCGCCGGCCTTGAGGCAGCGGTCCTGGTCATCCTTCATGGCCTTGGCGGTCACGGCGATGATCGGCAGCTTGCGCCAGCGCGGGTCTTTGCGGATTTCCTGAGTGGCGGTGTAGCCGTCCATTTCCGGCATCATCACATCCATTAGCACCAGGTCGATATCGGCCACTTCATTGAGCCGCGCCAGGGCTTCATGGCCATTACGGCCGACCTCGACCAGCGCGCCCTTCTGCTCCAGCGCGCTGGTCAGGGCAAAGATATTACGCACGTCATCATCAACCAGCAGGATGCGCCGCCCTTCAAACACCTTGTCACGGGCGCGCGCAGTCTTGAGCATGTTCTGCCGATCACTGGAGAGCTGCGACTCGACCTTGTGCAGAAACAGCGTGACCTCGTCGAGCAGGCGCTCAGGCGAGCGTGCGCCCTTGATGATGATCGAGCGCGAGTACTTCATCAGGTCGGCTTCTTCGTCGCGGGTCAGGTTACGCCCGGTGTAGACGATGACCGGCGGGAAGGCGCAGATATCCTCGCTGGACATGCGCTTGAGCAGCTCGTTGCCCTGCATGTCAGGCAGCTTGAGGTCGATGATCATGCAGTCGAACACCTGCGAACGCAGCAGCTTCAGCGCCTGCTCGCCGAACTCCACGGCTGTGATCTCGATGTCGTCGTCACCAATCAGCCGGGCGATGCTCTCACGCTGGCGGGCATCGTCCTCGACCAGCAGCACGCGCTTGACCTGCTGGGCCAGCTTGGCATCCAGGCGGGCGAACACATCCTTGAGCTGCTCGCGGGTGGCCGGCTTCACCGCATAGCCGATGGCGCCCAGCTGCAAGGCCGCCTCCATGCGGTCCTCGACCGAGATCACATGCACCGGAATATGCCGGGTAACGGCGTTTTCCTTGAGCCGCTGCAACACGGTCAGGCCCGAAGCATCGGGCAGGCGCATGTCCAGCAGCACGGCGTCAGGCTGCAGATTTTCGGCCAGGGTCAAACCGTCGTCGGCGCCGTGGGCGACCAGGCAGCGGTAACCCAGCTCATGGGCCAGGTCGTAGAGAATCTGCGCGAACTTGGGTTCGTCCTCGATCACCAGGATGCAGCGCCCCTCGCTCGGCAACAGCTCGCGGTCATCGGCAAAACGCGGCACTTCGGGCTTGGGTTGCGCCACGGCGGCCGCGACCGGCAACACGGCGGGCATCTGCGGCAGCAGTGCCGGTGCCGGGCTGCTGAGCGAAGGCTCGAAGGTTTCCGGCAAGCTCAGGGTAAAGGTGCTGCCTTCACCGGGCACGCTGACCACGCTGATCGAGCCACCGAGCAAAGCGGCCAGGTCGCGGGAGATCGACAAGCCCAGCCCGGTCCCACCATAGCGGCGGTTGGTGGTGCCATCAGCCTGGCGGAACGCCTCGAAGATCGCCTCTTGCTGCTCGGCGCGGATACCAATGCCACTGTCCTTGACCGCAAAGGCAATCCCGGCGCCGGGCTGGCGCGAGACGGTCAGGGTGACGCCGCCGCGCTCGGTGAACTTGAGCGCGTTGGACAGCAGGTTCTTGAGGATCTGCTCGACCCGTTGCTGGTCGCTATGCAGGATCTGCGGCACACCCGCGAGGGTGTCGACGCTGAAGCTCAGCTGCTTTTCCCCTGCGATGGGTGCGAATACCCGCTGCAGGCCGTCGATCAGACGATCGATGCGCATGTCGTGTGGGCGCACATCGAGCTTGCCAGCTTCAACCTTGGAAATATCGAGGATGTCGTTGATCAGGTTGAGCAGGTCATTGCCGGCTGCGTAGATCGACTCGGCGAACTTCACCTGCTCGACATCCAGATTGCCCTTGGCGTTGTCGGCCAGCAATTTGGCCAGGATCAGCGAACTGTTGAGCGGCGTACGCAGCTCATGGGACATGTTGGCGAGGAACTCGGACTTGTACAGGCTGGCGCGCTGCAACTCTTCGGCGCGCTCCTCCAACTGCACCTGAACGCGGTTGAGCACGGCGTTCTTGTCATCCAGGGCGTCACGCTGTTCGGCGAGCATCTGCGTCTGCGCGGCCAGCTGTTCGTTGGTCTGCTCCAACTCCGCCTGCTGGATTTCCAGGTGCGCCTGGGACTCCTTGAGCACCCGCGACTGTTCCTCCAGCTCCTCGTTGGCGGTGCGCAGTTCTTCCTGCTGAACCTGCAGTTCCTCGTTGAGTTGCTGGGTCTCGGCAAGCACATCCTGCAGACGCTGACGGTACTTGGCCGCCTCAATGGAGGTACCGATGTTCTCCGCAATCAACTCGAGGAATTCGCGGTCACGCGCCTGCAACGGCCGCAGGAAGCCCAGTTCGAGCACCCCGTTGACCTGTTGCTCACTGCGAATCGGCAGCACCAGCACCTGCAATGGCGTCGTATCGCCCAGGCCGCTGGTGACTTTCAGGTAATCGACCGGAAGGTTTTCCAGGCTCAGCATGCGGCCCTCGGCAGCTGCCTGGCCGACCAGGGTGTCCTGGCCCTGGAAACGCTGCTCGGCCTGCTCCTGCTCACGGCTGAAGCCATAGGTGGCGACCCGCGCCAGCGCGCCCTGATCATCACGCACATAAAACGCGCCCACCGGTGAATCCAGATAGGCCGCCAGATAGCGCAGCACATTGCGCCCCAGCACCGGCAGGGTGAGCTGGCCCAGTACCTGTTCGGCCAAGGCACTCTGGCCGCTACGCAACCAGGCTTTTTCCGCGATCTGATCGGCAGTGAGACGTTGTAACTCGAGACTGTGCGCATAGCTTTGCGACAGACGCATCAACTCACGCCGACCAAACAGGGCGAGCGCCGCGCTGAGGCTCAGGCTGACCAGCAGGAAAACCACCACACTGATCAGCACCGTGCGGTTAGCGGCCTGGTTACGCGTCTGGCGCAATTGCTGTTCGACAGCGACGAACGCGTCGTACTCTTCGCGTAGCTGATCGGTCAGGCGTTTACCGCGACCACTGCGCACCACATCGGCATAGTCGCCCTCGCTGCGGCGCACGGTTTTCATCTCGTCAGCGAAGCCTTCCCACTCCTGATGCAGGGCCTGAATCCGCCGCAGGCGGTCAAGCTGATCGGGGTTGTCCGCCACTTGCTCGGCCAGGCTCTCGAGCTCGGCACGGATGCGCGGCTTGGCCACCTCATAAGGCGCCAGGAAGGCCTCATCGCCGGTAATCAAAAAGCCACGCAGGCCGGTTTCCAGGTCGATGGACAACTTCACCGCTTCGCCCGCGTTACCGATGACCCGGTCGGTGTGCTCCACCCACTTGAGCACGCTCAGCAGATAGACAATCAGGCCCACAAAAAACACAGCCGTGAAGACACCTATGCCCAAGGGTAACGCCAGGTTACGCCGCAGCACACGACGAAAGCTGCGTTCGTCCACAGTCGACATAGGGTTCATCATCCATTCCAATTGGCGGGAAATTTCGGGAATTCTGCCGTAAAGCCTGGCGAAAATGCACGCATTTCCAAGATCGAAGAAAAAACCGCGCGGCGCGGCCCAGGACTGTGCCTGAACAACGATGCGCGGCGTACTATAAGACCGTCGGTCTTCTGAACCCACACGTGTCGAAAAGTGTCGAATAAACTCGCCGGCCCATTAGAGGGTGCCGGTCGCTAAGCCGCCCCGCCCAAACGAGGTTACTGGATGCAAGACCGGACTCACGGCACCGATGACGATGCACTGCGCAGTGCTGGCGACTGCACCATTCTGTTGGTCGAGGATGACGACATCGTGCGCATGCTCACCCTCGAAGTGCTTATGGAGCTGGAGTATCAGGTACTTGAAGCGGCGGATGCGCAGCAGGCGTTGCTCGTTCTGGAAAGCGATCAGCCGCTGGATCTGCTGATGACCGACATCGGCCTGCCAGGCATGGACGGCCACCAACTGATGATTCGCGCCCGCAGCCTACGCCCGCAATTGCCTGTGTTATTCGCCAGCGGTTATGGCGAGGGTGTACCGAGCCAGACCGGCGAAGGCGCTGCCACAGCCACCATCACCAAGCCCTATTCATTGGACCTGCTGCGCAGTACCGTGCAAAACCTGCTGGGCTAACGGCGGCACTGCTTCTCGTAGGAGCCGCGCCTCGCGGCGAATAGCGGCCATTCAGATGGCAGAGAGTCCAAAAGCTTCGCGCCGGGGCGGCACTCCTACCGATGCGCGAGCGAGGCAGGGCTGCGCTCCGCTCCGCTTTAGCCGCGACGCTTTCAGCGCTTTGAAGATCTACCGCGCTAGGGCGTATTGAGCACATCCAGCAGGGCCGCCGTCTGGGCATCCGGCTGTCCGTCGTAACGCGCCGGGCGGTACTTCATCTGAAACGCAGCGATCACGTTACGGGTGGCCTCGTCGAGGATACCGTGCTGGTCAACCTCATAGCCCTGGCGCGCCAGCTGGGCCTGGAACCAGGCCACATCCGGTAGCTGCACGGCATACAGTACCTGCCGATTCACCACCGCCTGGGCATCCGGCCAGGGCACCAGCCCGGCATCGGCCAGTTGCTTCCAGGGGAACAACGGCCCCGGATCGACCTTGCGCTGCGGCGCCACGTCGCTGTGGCCAATGATGCTGCCCAGGGGCAGTTCATGGCGCGCGACGATATCCTTGAGCAACACGATCAGCGCATCGATCTGCGCCTGGCTGTAAGGCTGCCAGACCTTGCCCTGGGGGCCTTCGGTATAGCCGGCATTGATCATCTCGATACCGATGCTGCTGGCGTTAAGCCAGGTCCGCCCTTGCCAGACGCTCTCGCCGGCATGCCAGGCGCGGCGGTTTTCGTCGACCAACTGGTAGATGGTCGCCGGCGCGCGGTCGATCAGGTAATGACTGCTGACCTGCTCCTCGGTGAGCAACTGCAGCGAATGCGCCAGATCGGTTGAGGTGTAGTGCAGGATCACGTACTGCACGCGGCTGCTCTGGCCGATCGCGGTATGCGAAGTGTCGATACGCGGGCCGCTGGCGCAGCCGGCCAGCAGGATCATCAATAAACTCAGGCAGAAAACTTTCATGGGCGGATATGCAAGACGCTCTGTAGGTTATCCAGCAGCATGTCGACGCTGAGCATGATCAATAGCATGCCCATCAGCCGTTCCACTGCCGTCAGCCCGCGGGGGCCGAGGAACCGCTGCAGCAACGAAGCCTGCAACAGGATGAAGGCGGTCACGCCCCAGGCCAGGAGCAGCGCGGCATACAACTCCCACAACGGCCCCTCATGGGTGTTGCGCAGGGTCATCAGCACGGCCAGCGCCGAAGGCCCGGCGACTGCCGGGGTGGCCAACGGTACCAGCATCGGCTCGCCATCGGGCAAATCACCGAGCAGACCTTCAGGCCGGGGAAAGATCAGCCGCATGGCGATCACGAACAGGATGATACCGCCGGCAATGGCCGTCGCCTCGCGCGACAGGCCCAGACCGCTAAGGACTTTGTCACCAAAGGTAAGGAACAGCAGCAACAGCGCAAGGGCGAACAGCAGCTCGCGGGCCGCAACCCACAACCGCCGTGCGGGGCTGACGTTTTTCAGCGCAGCAATATAGATGGCGATATTGCCGAACGGGTCGGTGACCAGAAAGATCAGTACCGCGATGCTGAGGATGTCCATGGCGTCTCCGAAACCACCCGGCCGGCCATCGGCCCGGCGCGATAGTCTAGGGTCTGTTCCCGTTTCGTCGCTAGCCGCGTCACAGTGAACTTGCAGCCGCATAGGGTTTCAGAATTCAATGGCTGCTTAATGTCGCGAGGATCACGCCATGCGTGCGCTGCTCTGGTTCAAAAACGACCTGCGTCTTGATGACCACCCGGCCCTGCAAGCCAGCCTGCAGGCCCAATGCTTGCTGCCCGTCTATGTGCTGGACCCGGCACTGCTGCAGCGTGGCGAGTTCGGCAGCCGGCGTCTGGGCGTGCACCGCGCGCGCTTCCTGCTGGAAAGCCTCGCCGCCCTGGACAGCGAGCTGCGCCGGCGTGGCTCGCACCTGCTGGTCCTGCCTGGTAGCGCAGAGAAGGTGATTCCCGAGTTGGTCGAGCAACTGCAGCTGCAGCAGGTCTTCACCCTGCAGGAAATCGCTCCCGACGAGCGCGCCTTGGTCACCCGGGTCGCCAGCCGCCTGGGCAGTACTCCGCTGCACCAGAGTGCCGATAACAGCTTGCTGCGCGCCGAAGACCTGCCATGCACGGTGGCCGAGCTGCCGCAGGTGTTCACCCAGTTTCGCAACCTGGTTGAAGAACGCCTGCAGGTATTCCAGCCGAGCGTCATTCCAAATAGCTTGCCGCCTTTGCCGGCAAATGCCGAGGCACTGCTACAAGCCTTGCCAAGCCTGTCGCAAATGGGCCTGGGCGAACCCTTGAGCGTGGCGGCCAGTGCCTTCCCGTTTGCCGGCGGAGAGCCGGCAGCCCTCGCGCGGTTGCGCGACTACCTGTGGAGCAGCCAGGCGGTACGCCAGTACAAAGAAACGCGAAATGGCCTGATCGGCAGCGAATATTCGTCGAAATTCTCGCCCTGGCTGGCCAATGGCAGCCTTTCCGCGCGCCGCGTGGTCGCTGAGCTCCGCCGTCACGAGGCCCAGTTCGGGCGCAACGACTCGACCTACTGGCTGTGGGTGGAAATGCTCTGGCGCGACTTCTTCCGCTGGACCCTGGTGCGCCACGGCAGTGCGCTGTTCAAAGCGGGCGGGCTGAAAGCCACCGAGCGCGCGCCCAGTACGGTGGATGAGCGCTTCGAGCAATGGTGCCAGGGACGCACGGGGATGCCCTTGGTCGACGCCAATATGCGTGAACTGGCGGCAACCGGCTTTATGTCCAACCGCGGCCGGCAGATTGTCGCCAGCTACCTGATCAACGACCTGCAACAGGACTGGCGACATGGCGCGGCCTGGTTCGAAGAGCACCTGATCGACTATGACCCGGCGAGCAACTGGGGCAACTGGGCGTATCTCGCCGGCGTGGGCAGCGACCCGCGGCGCAACCGCATCTTCAATGCCTTGCGCCAGGCCCGCGAGTACGATCCGGATGCCGCCTACGTCAGTCTCTGGCTACCGGAGCTGCATGCCCTGCCAGTGCATTTGCGGCATACGCCTTTCCTGCTCTCACGCCTGCAGCTGGACGCCTTGCACTACCCACGGATAGAGCAAATACCAGAAACCTGGCAACCCTACTTGCCGCAGGTAGCCTGAGAGACGTAGCGCGCCTGCTGGTTAACCATGCTCGACACGATTACGTCCACCGCGCTTGGCGCGGTACAGGGCCTGATCGGCGCGCTCGAAGACCTGCGTGCTGCGATCGCCGGTAGTAAAGGCGCTGATTCCGGCTGACAGGGTGATGGTGACCCGCACCCCCTTGAAGTGGAAGGGGCAGCGTTCGATGGACTCACGCAGGGTTTCGAGCAACTGCACCCCGCCTTCCAGAGGTGTCGAGGGAATCAACAGAACGAACTCTTCACCACCGAAGCGGGCGATAAAGTCCGACTTGCGCAGACGCTTGGCCAATTCACCAGCGAGAATCTTCAGCACCTTGTCACCGGCCAGGTGGCCATAGTCATCGTTGATGCGTTTGAAGTGGTCGATATCCAGCACCGCCAGCAGCAACTCACCGCCGTAACGCTGCCAGCGCGCCATTTCGACATCTAGACGCTCGCTCCAGGCAGCACGGTTGGGCAGCCCGGTCAGCGGGTCAAGCAGGGCTTTCTGGCGCTGCTCTTCGAGGTGGTCGCGAAAGCCTTTGGCTTCCTGCTCCATGCTCGCCACCCGCTCGACCAGGGTCTGCAGTCGCTCAACCACCGCCTGCTCACGCTGGTCGCGCTGGCGCTGGTACTGGCTCATGGTGCCGATCAGGCCATCGAGGCGTTCCTCGACCAGGTGCTTGAGACTGTCCAGGTCCGTGGCTTGCTGCACACTGCTGTTCAGACCATCGACTTGTTGCCGCAACTCGATATCGAGCGCTCGCGCCGAGTTCATCGACTCGGCATAGCCCTCGTGAGCATCCTGCAGGCCACCCTGGAAACTTGCCAGACGCTCGTTGAGCTGTTTGAGGTAGCCCTCGAACTCACGCTGCCCAACATCGGCGATGGCCAACATCAGCACGGCCAGGTCATCGAGCACGGGCACCAGCTCATACAGGTTCAGGCCGGCCTGGATCCTGGCCCGTAGCAAATCGGCCTGGGGTTGATGGTAGGCCGGCAGCGGCAGCTCCTCGAGCAGCCCCAGCAAGGTCGCTTCGACATGACTGGCGATGGCACTGTAACCAGGTTCGGGGGCGGCTGGCAGGGCATAGTCCGGGTCGCTTTCAGCTTCCGCCACTGCCTGCGCTTCGACAGCCTGAACGGCCTCGGCAGGCTCGGGCAACAGTAACCGCGCGGATAACGGAAGGCTGTCCAGGCTTGATGCACGAACAACCTGAGCAGAGCGCTCCGGCACTGCGACGACAGAGACAGGCTCGGGCAGAGGGACAGGCGCATCAGCCCCACTGGCGAGTGCCTGCGGGCTCGGGCTCAGAGGCGGCGGCGCTTCAGGCTCAGACACTACGACAGCCGGCTCTTCACGCTCATCGCGGCTGCCAAATAAACGCTCCAGCAAACCAGGACGTTCCGCTGTCTCGGCCGTGCTCAAGGCAAGCGCCTGGGCCTGCAGATGACTCAGCTCGGCCAGCAGAGCGGGCAGCTCGCGCACCTGCTCGGCGCGCTTGTCCAGTTGCTTGGCGAATTGCTTGAGCGGTTTACGCACCTCTCGCGGCAACTCCAGCTTGAGCAACTGGTCGACCAGCGCCGACAGCGCACCGGACACCTGCCCGACGCGCTCCTGGCGGCGCTGCTCGGAGTCGAGCACGGCTTTTTCCAGGCGTGGGATCAGGGCAGACAGGCCGGCATCGATGTCATCGCGGCGGAGGATTTCACGCAGCTCATGCATGCACTGGTCGACACCACGGTCGACGCCCTCGGCGGCCAGGCTGCTGCGCACTAGGCCACGACGCAACAGGTCGAGCCGCGCATCCCAGCGACGCTCGAGCTTTTCCTGTTGTTCCAGGCTACTGAGGTATTTGTCTTTCCAGCGAGAGGCGTCGTCGCTCATGCTCAACCCAGGCTCAGGTAATTCGGCATTCTCACACAGGGATCAAGTGCGATTCCAGATTGCTATCAAACACTGAAACACTCCCGTTCATCACTGATCGGGGGCGTTATTGAGCATAGGCGGTTGACCCGCATTGAGCGCGTGCGGCAGACGAATATCTACGGCCACCGGCAGATGATCGGATATCGGCTGGGCAACCACCTCAAAGCGTTCCAAGGCCAGGCCCGAGCTGATCAGAATATGATCCAGACAACGCTGCGGACGCCAGCTCGGGAAGGTCGCCTCAAGCTGCGGCGCCAGCAGGCCGAGGTCGCGCAGCGGCGAGTGCTGCAACAGGTCGTTGGCGTGGGTGTTCATATCACCCATGAGTATCTGGTGGCGGTAGCCGCCAATCAGCTCGCGGATATAAGCCAACTGGCGGGTGCGCGTACGCGCGCCGAGAGACAGATGCATCATCACCACGACCACCGCATCTTCACCTTCGCCGATGGTCATCAACACCGCACCGCGCCCGGGCGGACCCGGCAGCGGGTGATCCTCCAGCAAGCTAGGCTGTAAGCGGCTGAGCAAGCCATTGCTGTGCTGGGCGAAACGCCCGAGGTTGCGGTTTAACTGCTGATACCAAAGCGGAAAGTGGCCGAGTTGCGCCAGGTGTTCGACCTGGTTGATACCACCCGAACGCAGGCTGCCGCCGTCGACTTCCTGCAGGGCAACCAGGTCGTAGTCGGCCAACAGATCACCGATGCGCCGCAGGTTCAGGGCGCGCCCGGGGTGCGGCAGCAGGTGCTGCCAGCCGCGGGTAAGGTAGTGGTGATAGCGCTCGGTACTGATACCGACCTGAATATTGAAGCTGAGCAGGCGCAGCACACCGTCACTCGGCCACGCCTGAACCGGCGCGCACTGCGGATTGACCCGTGGATCACACAGGCCAACCGTGCGTGCAGACGACCAACGCCGCAGCATGCGCGAGCGCTCGCGTCGCCTTACTGCGCCGCGCGTTCCTTGGCGATCAGCTGGTCTGCTACCTGCAGAGCCTGCTCTGGGCCACCGGAGCTGCCGATGTCGAAGCGATACTTGCCATTGACGATCAGCACCGGGACGCCGGTAATCTGGTAAGCCATCGCCAGTTTCTTGGCCTTCTCCATACGGCCTTTCACGGCAAAGGAATTGAAGGTCTTGAGGAAAGCGTCCCTGTCGATACCCTGGGTCGCGACAAAGCTGGCCATTTCTTCGGGGCCGGCCAGTTTCTTGCCTTCCTGGTGAATGGCACGGAACACGGCGTCATGCACCTGCTGCTCGACCTTCATGGTGTCCAGAGTGATGTACAGCTGACCGTGCATGTTCCAGGCGCCGCCGAACAGCGCCGGGACGCGCACGAAATTCACGTCATCGGGCAGTTTCTCGACCCAGGGATTGAGCGTCGGCTCGAACTGGTAGCAGTGCGGGCAGCCATACCAGAACAGCTCCACCACTTCGATCTTGCCGGGCACGGAGACCGGAACAGGGCTGGACAGGGTGACGTACTGTTTGCCTTCTTCGATCGTGGCGGCATGGGCGGCAATGCCGAACAGGCTCGCACCGGCGAGAACAGCGGAGAGAATCAGGTTACGCATGCACAAACTCCTAAACGATGAAGTACGGCGAACAGCGGGCTTTCGACCAACAGCTGCCAATCAGGTTCCCGCATTGTAAGGGCACCTAACATGAAAAAGGGTGGCCATGGCCACCCTTTTCTTTGCAGCGCGTTGCGCCTTGCTGGCAGGACTCAGTGCAGGCCCTGAATGAAGCTGGACAGCGCTTCGATGTCCTTGTTGCTCAGCTTGGCCGCGATGCCGCGCATGATCATGCTGTCGCCATCATTGGTGCGGTTGCCTTCACGGAAGTCGGTCAGCTGCTTGGCCACGTAGGTCGCATGCTGGCCGCCCAGGTGCGGGAAGCCGGCTGCTGCCAGACCAGCACCATTGGGCGAGTGGCAACCGATACAGGCAGGCATGCCTTCCTCGAGTTTGCCGCCACGGAACAGGGCCTCACCACGCTTGACCAATTCCGGGTCAGCTGCGCCAACGCTCATCTTCTGGCTGGCGTAGTAGGCGGCGATATCCGCCAGATCCTGCTCGCTGAGGTTATCCAACAGGCCCGTCATCTCGACGATGACACGGTTGCCACCCTTGATGTCGTTCAGCTGCTTGAGCAGATAGCGCTCGCCCTGGCCGGCCAGTTTCGGAAAGTTCGGTGCAGGGCTGTTGCCATCAGGGCCGTGGCAGGCGCCACAGACAACGACTTTTTCCTGCCCTGCGGCAGCATCACCAGCGGCTTGGGCCAAACCGGTGATGCCCAGGGTCAACAGCAGACTCACGAGTACTTTGTTCATCAGCTAATCCAACTACGGCTAAGAGAGAAAAAGGGTTATGGGCCGGGCTACTGGCTCATCAGCGTGATGACAGCCTTGTAGTCCTCGGCTGTGCAATCCATGCACAAACCACGTGGCGGCATGGCATTCAGGCCATTGGTGACGCTCTGCACCAGTGTATCCATGCCCTTGGCCAGTCGCGGCTCCCAGGCGGCCTTGTCACCTTTTTTAGGTGACATAGGCAGTTGTCCGTTGTGGCAAGCCGCACACGCACGAGCGTAGACGGCTTCTGGATCTTGCGCGGCTTGGCTATTGAACGACAGCATCAACACGCCGGCAACCAGCAGCATTTTTTTCATGAGATCAACCTCATCAGGTGGGAACGTCGTGCTTTCTAACGAGCATCAGGTCTAATCGTTCCCGTGAACACTTGGCCATCAGGCAGGACAAAGCGCACACAAAATCTGCGGCATTATATACTGGCGGCACTGAAACGGAAACGACGCCGCTTGCCGCGCTCCCACAGCTCGTGCAGGCTGCGCGCTTATGTCGCAAGGGCCATGCGCCTTCGTTCCCTACGCCCGCCCTCACCGGATACCCTGATGCAAGTAAAGAACCCCGTCATTGGCCTGTGCCAGCAAGCCACCTTCCAGATCAGCGCCGCCAAGGTCGACCAATGCCCCGACGACATCGGTCATGAGGTCGCCTTCGCCGGCCGCTCCAATGCCGGCAAGTCCAGCGCACTCAATACCCTGACCCACGCCAGCCTGGCGCGCACCTCGAAAACCCCGGGCCGCACCCAGTTGCTGAACTTCTTCCGCCTTGATGACGAACGCCGCCTGGTTGACCTGCCGGGTTACGGCTACGCCAAGGTGCCGATCCCGCTCAAGCTGCACTGGCAGAAACACCTGGAAGCCTACCTCGGCAGCCGCGAAAGCCTGCGCGGGTTGATCCTGATGATGGACATCCGCCACCCGTTGACCGAGTTCGACCAGATGATGCTCGACTGGTCGGCGGCCAGCGAGATGCCCATGCACATCCTGTTGACCAAGGCCGACAAGCTGGCCTTTGGCGCTGCGAAGAACGCACTGCTCAAGGTGCAACAGGAGATTCACAAGGGCTGGGGTGACCGGGTGAGCATTCAGCTGTTTTCCGCGCCCAAGCGCATGGGCATCGAAGAAGCACAAATGGTCTTGGCCGAATGGCTGCACCTGCTGCCGGAAGCGGTAGACGACAGCGAGGCTTGATGGATGCGCCGGCCACACAAGGCCGGCGACTTTCCTGCAGGCAAAAAAAACCCCGAACTTCATATGGGGAGGGAGAAGATCGGGGTTCAAGCTCTGAACCGCTAGGGCGGGGCTCAGATATCTGCCAACACTTAACACAACAAAGGAGCATGAAGGGCTTTGCGGGCCATTCGTAAACTCTGACCACTGCGTCACGAGCAAAGTTCAGCGCTGCTCAAATCTTTCTGGAATAAAAATCCTTCCCAACTAGCCTTGTGCTTTTAAGGCTCACAATCAGTGAGCTTCATCCCAGTTATCGCCAATCCCCACCTCGACCAGCAGCGGCACATCCAGGCTGGCTGCTGCGCTCATCAGCTCGCGCACCTTGCCGGCGACGCTGTCCAGTAAGTCCTCGCGTACCTCCAACACCAGTTCGTCGTGTACCTGCAGAATCACCCGGGCGTCGATGCCGGAGGCGGTCAGCCAGTCGTCCACTGCGACCATCGCACGTTTCATGATGTCGGCCGCGGTGCCCTGCATCGGCGCGTTGATCGCTGTGCGTTCGGCGCCCTTGCGCAGCGCCGGGTTCTTCGCGTTGATCTCCGGCAGGTACAGGCGCCGACCGAACAAGGTCTCGACGTAACCCTGCTGTGCGGCCTGCTCGCGGGTGCGCTCCATATAGGCGAGCACGCCAGGGTAGCGGGCGAAGTAGCGGTCGATATAAGCCTGTGACTGCTTGCGGTCGACGCCGATCTGCTTGGCCAGGCCGAAGGCGCTCATGCCGTAGATCAGGCCGAAGTTGATTGCCTTGGCGCTGCGCCGCTGATCATTGCTGACCGCCTCAAGCTCGACGCCGAACACCTCCGCGGCGGTGGCCCGGTGCACGTCAAGGTCATGCCGAAAGGCGTCGAGCAAGCCTTCGTCCTGAGCCAGGTGGGCCATGATGCGCAGCTCGATCTGCGAGTAGTCCGCCGCCATCAGCTTGTAGCCCGCCGGCGCGACGAAGGCCTGGCGAATACGACGACCCTCGGCGCTGCGGATTGGAATGTTCTGCAGGTTCGGGTCGCTCGACGACAGCCGCCCGGTGGCGGTAACCGCCTGGTGGTAGCTGGTGTGGATGCGCCCGGTGCGCGGGTTGATCTGCTCCGGCAGGCGGTCGGTATAAGTACTTTTCAACTTGCTCAGGCTGCGGTACTGCATCAGCACCTTGGGCAGCTCGTAATCCTGTTCGGCCAGTTCGGCAAGCACCGCTTCGGCGGTCGAGGCCTGGCCCTTGGCGGTCTTGCTGATCACCGGCAGACCGAGTTTCTCGTAAAGGATCACCCCGAGCTGCTTGGGCGAACCGAGGTTGAACTCCTCGCCAGCGATGGCGAACGCCTGGCGCTCCAGCTCGACCAGTTTCTCGCCCAGCTCGATGCTGTGCTCGCCGAGCAACTTGGCATCGACCAGCGCACCCTGGCGCTCGATACGCGCCAGCACCGGCACCAGTGGGATCTCGATCTCGCGCAGGACCTTGGCCAGGCTCGGCTCGGCTTCCAGCTTGGCCCACAGGTGCTGGTGCAACTGCAGGGTCACATCGGCGTCTTCGGCGGCGTAGGGACCGGCCTGCTCCAGCGGGATCTGGTCGAAGGTCAGCTGCTTGGCGCCCTTGCCGGCAATGTCCTCGAAGCGGATGGTGCTGTGGTCGAGGTACTTGAGCGCCAGGCTGTCCATGTCATGGCGCGTGGCGGTGGAGTCGAGCACGTAGGATTCGAGCATGGTATCGAACGCCACGCCCTGCACCTGGATGGGCAGGGCGGCGTTGGCCAGGATATTGATGTCGTACTTGGCGTGCTGGCCGACCTTGGCCTTGTGCGGGTCTTCGAGAATCGGCTTGAGCGCGCCGAGCACGGCGTCGCGGTCCAGTTGTACCGGCACGCCCATATAGGAATGCGCCAGGGGAATGTAGGCCGCTTCACCCGCCTTGACCGCGAACGACAGGCCAACCAACTGCGCGCGCTGGGCGTCGAGGCCAGTGGTCTCGGTGTCGAAGGCGATCAGTTCGGCGGCCTGCAGTTTGCCCAGCCAGGTATCGAAGGCCGCCTGGTCGAGCAGGGTCTGGTAGTCGCCCGCGGGAGACGGCGCGCTGATGGCCTCCTCGACCACCGGCGCCGAGGCGCTGGCGGTGAGGCTGAACAGATCGTCGGCCGCGGCGACAACCGGCGCCGCCGCGGGCTTGGCCACGGCGCCTTTGTGCTGGCGCAGCAGCTCCTCGCGCCAGCTCTTGAATTCCAGCTCGTCGTACAGCTCGAGCAGCGCCGGTACATCGGCCTCGCCGGGGTGCAGCGCGTCGATCTCCAGGTTCAGCGGCACGTCGAGCTTGATGGTCGCCAGGGCGTAGGACAGGTAGGCCATGTCTCGGTGTTCGAGCAACTTGGCGGGCAGGGTCTTGGCCCCGCGAATCGGCAACTCCGGTACTTTGTCGAGGTTGGCGTAGAGCACATCCAGGCCGCCACCGACACCGACCAGCAGGCCCAGGGCAGTCTTTTCGCCCACGCCCGGCACGCCGGGAATGTTGTCGACCTTGTCGCCCATCAGCGCCAGGTAATCGATGATCAGCTCAGGACCGACGCCGAATTTCGCTTTCACGCCATCGATGTCGTAGACGCTTCCCGTCATGGTGTTGACCAGCGTAACGTGCTGGCACACCAGCTGCGCCATGTCCTTGTCGCCGGTCGAGATCACCACGTCGCGGCCCTGGCCGGCACAGTGGCGCGCCAGGGTGCCGATGACGTCGTCCGCCTCGACATTGTCCACGCAGAGCAGGGGAAACCCTTGGGCGCGGACGCTGGCATGCAACGGCTCGACCTGTACGCGCAGATCGTCAGGCATGGACGGGCGGTTGGCCTTGTACTCGGCAAACATCTCGTCACGGAAGGTGCCACCTTTGGCGTCGAAGACCACCGCAAAGGGGCTATCGGGGTACTGCTTGCGCAGGCTCTTGAGCATGTTCAGCACGCCCTTGACCGCACCTGTGGGCATACCCTTGGAGGTGGTCAGCGGCGGCAGGGCATGGAAGGCGCGGTACAGGTAAGACGAACCGTCAACCAGAACGAGGGGGGCGGCAGAGCCTGTCATAAGCGGTTTCCTTAGAATGCGACGACGCTCGCCCGCAACGCAGGGCAAGCGGTAAACCTGTCGAGGCGCGCGCATGAGCGACGCGCTTGAGCGGGATCAAGCTTTTACGCAGGGCCGGCGGTAGAATGCCGACACCATTGGAATTCAGGGGACAAGATTATCATGCGCACACTTTCTCGCTTGCTGCTGGTCGGTCTGTTTGTTTCCCTGGCGGGCACCGCCCTGGCCGATGTCGCACCCTCCGGCGAGCCGGATGTAACTATCCGCCAGGACGGCGACCGCACCATTCAGGAATACCGGGTCAACGGCTTCCTCTATGCGATCAAGGTAATTCCCAAAGGCGGCAAACCCTACTTCCTGGTGCGCGCCGACGGCAGCGACGGCAACTTCGTGCGCTCGGACCAGCCCGACATGCTGATCCCCGCCTGGGAAATCTTCAGCTGGTAACTCCATTCCTTCACAGGCAATAAGGCAATTCTGCAATGTCGGTATTCACTCCCCTGGAGCGTCCTGCGCTCGAAGACTTTCTGGCGCCCTACGGGCTCGGTCGCCTGCGCGACTTCCAGGGCATTGCCGCGGGCAGTGAGAACAGCAATTTCTTTATCAGCCTGGAGCGCGGTGAGTTCGTCCTCACCCTGATCGAGCGCGGCCCCAGCGCCGATCTGCCGTTCTTTATCGAGCTGCTCGACGTGCTGCATGACGCAGGTCTGCCGGTGCCCTACGCCCTGCGCACCGAGACTGACGAGGCGTTGCGCAGCCTGGCCGGCAAGCCGGCGTTGCTGCAACCGCGCCTGGCCGGCAAGCACGTCAGCGAGGCCAACGCCCACCACAGCCAGGCCGTCGGCACGCTGCTGGCGCGCATTCACCTGGCCACCCGCGAGCAGCCAATCGAGCGCAAGAGCGACCGTGGCCTGGCCTGGATGCTTGAGCAAGGGCCACGCCTGCGCGAGCACCTGGCGCCCGACGCGCGCGCCTTGCTGGACGCCGCCCTGAGCGAGATCGAGCGCCACGGCGCGGCAATCCAGGCGCTGCCCCGGGCCAACCTGCATGCCGACCTGTTCCGCGACAACGTGCTGTTCGACGGTGCCGAGCTGGCCGGGGTGATCGACTTCTACAACGCCTGCTCCGGCCCGATGCTCTACGACCTGGCTATTGCCCTGAATGACTGGTGTTCACGCCCGGATGGCAGCCTGGATGGCCACCGCGCGCGCACCCTGCTCGGCGCCTATGCCAGCCTGCGTCCCTTTACCGCCCATGAGGCTGAACTGTGGCCGTGCCTGCTGCGTGTCGCCTGCGTGCGCTTCTGGCTGTCACGCCTGATTGCCGCCGAAGCCTTTGCCGGCCAGGAAGTGCTGATCCACGACCCAGCCGAGTTCCAGCGCCGCCTCGCGCAGCGCCAGCAGGTCGAGCTGCCGCTGCCGTTTGCGTTCTAGGCGCGAAGAGGGCGCCTAGCGATCAGCAATTGATCGTTAAAGCGCGCCCAGGCAGCTGACCAGCTCATCCCCCAGATTACTCAGCAGGCGCTCGTAGCCGCGGGCGTCCGCCGGCAGCTCAGCGCCCATGGCGTCCAGCTCGGCCAGGGTCACCGGCAAGCCCGCGGTGAGGGTCTGGGCCAGGCGTGGGCGCATCGGCGGCTCGCTGAACACACACGTCGGGCCGGCCGCCTGCAGGCGCTCGCGCATCGCCGCGACGTGCTGGGCACCCGGCTGCACTTCACCCAATACGCTGAACACGCCGGCATGCTTGAGGCCATACGCGGCCTCGAAGTAGTCATAGGCCTCGTGGAAGACGAAGTAGGGTTTGCCAGCCAGGCCTTGCAACTGCGGCTTGAGGCGCGCGTCCAACGCTGCCAGACGCTGCTCGAAGGACGCGAAGTTGGTCTGGTAACGCGCGGCATTGGCCGGGTCGGCCAGGGCCAGGTCT
Organism: Gammaproteobacteria bacterium; assembly: GCA_018826895.1. GTDB lineage: Bacteria > Pseudomonadota > Gammaproteobacteria > Pseudomonadales > Pseudomonadaceae > Aquipseudomonas. The sequence goes on along the minus strand of JAHJYA010000021.1, from coordinate 10,756 downwards.
GCCGCCATGCGCGCGGCAATCACACGGGCGTTGGCCGGCAGCAGCCAGAGGTGGGCATCCAGCGTGCCGGGGCGGTGGTCGTGATCATGCTTGAGCACGTCATCGCTGGCGTCGGCATGCGCATGTTCGCCGTGTTCGTGTTCGTGTTCGTGCTCGTCGTGGCCATGCTCATGCGCCGCCTCGCCTTCGCCAAAATGGCGCAAGGTCATGCCGGGCAGGTCCTGCACCGCCACGCTGGGCAGCTCACGGCCGCTCAACACCCGGGGTAGAAAACTTTCCAGATCCGGGCCGACCCAATACAGGAGCGTGGCCTCGCGCACGCGCCGGACGTCGGACGGGCGCAGGGCGTAGTGGTGCGGCGAGGCGCCGGGCGGCAGCAGTACCTCGGGCGTGCCGACGCCGTCCTGCACGGCCGCGGCGATCAGCTGCAGCGGCTTGATGCTGGTCAGCACCTGTACCTCGGCACGGACAGCGGTACTCAGGATTAAAGTCAGGCAGGCGAGGCCCAGGGTGGAGAAAAGACGCGACACGGTAACCCCTCACGGGTGGCAGGAACGGGTAATATAATAACGTCTCTTACCTGAACCGTCGCCGCCCATGACTCAGACTCCCCTGGCCTCGCGCCCTCACGACCACTCACGCTGCGTCCACCATGCGCTGGCCGAAGCCGAGTCCATCTGCACTCGCCAGGGCCTGCGCCTGACCGCGTTGCGCAAGCGCGTGCTGGAGCTGGTCTGGCAAAGCCACAAGCCCCTGGGCGCCTACGACATTCTCGCCGTACTCAGCGAAGCAGACGGCCGCCGCGCCGCACCGCCTACCGTTTACCGGGCGCTGGATTTCCTCCTGGAAAACGGCCTGGTGCACCGCATCGCCTCGCTGAACGCCTTCGTCGGCTGCAGCCACCCGGAGCATGCCCACCAGGGTCAGTTCCTGATTTGCCGCGCCTGCCACGCGGCCATCGAACTGGAGCAGCCCATCATCAGTGACGCCATTGTCGCCAGTGCAGGGCAGGTCGGTTTCAGCGTCGAAGGGCAGACTGTAGAAGTGGTCGGCCTGTGCGCCGGTTGCCGGACGGCGCCATGAGCGAAGCGCTGATTCGCCTTGAGGGCGTGGGCGTCAGCTTCCGCCAGCAAGCGGTGCTCGAAGACGTGCAACTGAGCGTGCGCCCTGGCGAGATCGTCACCCTGATCGGCCCCAACGGTGCCGGCAAGACCACCCTGGTGCGTGCTGTGCTCGGCCTGCTCAAACCCGACCACGGCAGCGTCTGGCGCGCGCCGCGCCTGCGCATCGGCTATATGCCGCAAAAGCTGCATGTCGACGCCACGTTGCCGCTCAGCGTGCTGCGTTTCCTGCGCCTGGTGCCGGGGGTCAAGCGCAGCGATGCCGAGGCGGCACTGGCCGAAGTGGGCGCCGCCCAGGTCATCGACAGCCCGCTGCAGGGCATTTCCGGGGGCGAGCTGCAACGCGTGCTGCTAGCCCGGGCGCTGCTGCGCAAACCGCAACTGCTGGTGCTCGATGAGCCGGTGCAGGGCGTCGATGTGGCCGGCCAGGCCGAGCTGTACCGGCTGATCACCCGCCTGCGCGACCGCTACGGTTGCGGGGTGCTGATGGTTTCCCACGACCTGCATCTGGTGATGAGCACCACCGATCAGGTGGTCTGCCTGAACCGCCATGTCTGCTGCTCCGGCCACCCCGAGCAGGTCAGCTTCGACCCGGCCTTCGTCGAGCTGTTTGGCCAGGACGCGCAGAGCCTGGCGGTCTATCACCACCACCATGACCACGCTCACGACCTGCATGGCGCGGTGGTCAGCGAGCCGGCCAACCTGACCATCAAAGGCCCGCTGCGCCCCCATGTGCACGGAGATGGCTGCAACCATGGCTGATTTTCTGCTCAACGCATTGCTCGCTGGCCTGGCCCTGGCCGTGGTGGCCGGCCCGCTCGGGTCGTTCGTGGTCTGGCGGCGCATGGCCTATTTTGGCGACACCCTGTCCCATGCCGCGCTGCTCGGCGTGGCGCTGGGCCTGATGCTCGACGTCAACCCAACCCTGGCGGTAACCGTCGGCTGCGTGCTGCTCGCGGCCCTGCTGGTGACCCTGCAGACCCGTCAGCCGCTGGCCTCCGACACCCTGCTGGGGATTCTCGCCCACAGCACCCTGTCGCTCGGCCTGGTGGTGCTCAGTTTTATGCAGGACGTACGCATCGACCTGATGGGTTATCTGTTTGGCGACCTGCTCGCGGTCGGCACCACAGACCTGGCCTGGATCCTCGGCGGCAGCGCCCTGGTGCTGGGCCTGCTCGCCGTACTCTGGCGGCCGTTGCTGGCGATCACCGTGCACGAGGAGCTGGCCAAGGTCGAAGGCCTGCCGGTGGCGGCGATTCGCCTGAGCCTGATGCTGCTGATCGCCGTGGTGATCGCCGTGGCGATGAAGATCGTCGGCGTGCTGCTGATCACCTCGTTGCTGATCATTCCTGCCGCCGCCGCCCAGCGCCATGCGCGCACCCCCGAGCAGATGGCCTTTGGCGCCAGCCTGCTGGGCATAGTCGCGGTGTGCTGCGGGTTGAGCCTGTCGTGGTTCGAGGACACACCCGCCGGCCCATCGATTGTGGTCTCGGCCGCGGCCTTGTTCCTGCTCAGCTTCGTGCTGCCCAAACGCAATGCCTGAGTACGCTGCCCAGCGGGAGTTGGGCGCGGCCTGCGGCGCAGTGTAAACTTGCGCATTTTTTGCACAACACGAGACTCGCCACCATGATGCCGTCCGGCTCACGTTGCCTGGCCATTGCTATGCTCCTGGCCCTCGCCGGTTGTCAGCAGGCCACTGTCGCTCCGGCCCCCGTGGTCGACCCGCTGGCACCGGCTTACCAGCAGCTCGAACAACACCTGAGCAGCGGTCATTTAGAGCAGGCCCATGCCCAGTTCGACACACTCAAGGCCCAGGCCCCGGCTGACAGCCGTCTGGAGCCTTACCAGCGCCTGCTGGCTGAGGCCTACCTGCAGCAGAGCCAAACCGCCCTGCAGCGGGGCGATCTGGACGCCGCGACCCAAGCGCTGATCCGCGCCCGTTCGTTGCTGCCCCAGGCGCCGGCCCTGGGCACCAAACTGCCCGGCCCGCCGCCGAGTGCGCGCGACGCCAAACAGTGATTTGGCTATAAGCATAGGCCCACAAAGATTTTTGAGCGCTAAACAGTGCCGGGTAAACTAGCCGGCCTTGCGCCCCCACCTCCGACAAACCCAAAAGGTTTACGCGTGATCAATTTTCATCAGGTCCACAAGGCATACCGTGTCAGTGGCCATGACATTCCCGCCTTGCGGCCGACCGATCTACAGATTGGTCGGGGCGAGGTGTTCGGCATCATCGGCCACTCCGGGGCCGGCAAGAGCACCCTGCTGCGCCTGATCAACCGCCTTGAAGAGCCCAGCGGCGGACGCATCGAGATCGACGGCGTGGACGTTACCGCGCTGGATGCGGCCGGGCTGCGGCGTCAGCGTCAGCAGGTCGGGATGATCTTCCAGCACTTCAACCTGCTGGCCTCGAAAACCGTCGCTGACAACGTGGCCATGCCACTGAAGCTGGCTGGCGAACTGTCGCGCAGCGCCATCGAACAGCGCGTCGCCGTTCTGCTCGCGCGGGTTGGCCTGCAAGATCACGCCAATAAATATCCGGCTCAGCTTTCTGGCGGACAGAAGCAGCGCGTCGGTATCGCCCGCGCCCTGGCCACCGAGCCGAAGATTCTGCTGTGTGACGAGGCGACCAGCGCCCTCGACCCGCAGACCACCGGCCAGGTCCTGCAACTGCTGGCCGAGATCAACCGCGAGCTGAACCTGACCATCGTGCTGATCACCCATGAAATGGACGTGATTCGCCGGGTCTGCGACCGCGTAGCGGTGATGGACGCCGGGGTGATCGTCGAGCTGGGCGCCGTCGCTGATGTGTTCCTGCACCCGCAGCACGCCACCAGCAAGCGCTTCGTGCAGGAAGCCGAGCACGTCGACGGCGATGAGCAGCACGATGACTTCGCTCACGTACCGGGGCGCATCCTGCGCCTGACCTTCCAGGGCGAGGCGACCTACGCGCCGCTGCTGGGCACCGTGGCGCGCGAGACCGGGGTGGATTACAGCATCCTCGCCGGGCGTATCGACCGCATCAAGGACACCCCCTACGGCCAGCTGACCCTGGCCCTGACCGGCGGCGATATCGACGCCGCCATCGCCCGCTTCAACGCCGGCGACGTTCACCTGGAGGTGCTGCGCTGATGGACGCTCTACTCACCGAACTGCTGCCGAACGTCGACTGGGTCGAGATCGGCTACGCCAGCCTCGACACCCTGAGCATGCTCGGCTTCTCCATGCTCTTTACCGTCCTGCTCGGCTTGCCGCTGGGCGTGCTGCTGTTCCTCACCGGCCCGCGGCAGATGTTCGAGCAGAAGGCCCTGTACGGCATCGTTTCGCTGCTGGTGAATATCCTGCGCTCGGTGCCGTTCGTGATCCTGCTGATCGTGATGATCCCCTTCACGGTGATCGTCGCCGGCACCTCGCTCGGGGTTGCCGGGGCCATTCCGCCGCTGGTGGTGGGCGCCACGCCGTTCTTCGCGCGCCTGGTGGAAACCGCGCTGCGCGAAGTGGACCGCGGCATCATCGAGGCCACCCAGGCGATGGGCGCCACCACCCGGCAGATCATCGTCAACGCGCTGCTGCCCGAGGCCCTGCCGGGGATTATTGCGGCCATCACCGTGACCGCCATCACCCTGGTTTCCTACACCGCCATGAGCGGCCTGATCGGCGGCGGCGGCCTCGGCGACCTGGCGGTGCGCTACGGTTACCAGCGCTATCAGCCGGACGTGATGCTGGTCACCGTGGTTCTGCTGCTGGTGCTCGTACAGATTCTGCAAACCGTCGGCGACAAGCTGGTGGTGCATTTTTCCCGTAAATAACGCCACACCTAATAAGCGGGCGACTGGCTACCCGCCAGACCCCGCACAATCCCACAAGGAGCTTCATGATGAAAAAACTGCTGACTGCCCTCGCCGTCGTTGCGGCCCTCTCCAGCGCTGCCCAGGCGGAAACCCTGCGCGTGGCTGCCACCGCCGTGCCGCACGCGGAAATCCTCGAATTCGTCAAACCGGCCCTGGCCAAAGAAGGCGTTGAGCTGGACGTAAAAGTCTTCACCGACTACGTGCAGCCCAACGTACAGGTCGCGGAAAAGCGTCTGGACGCCAACTTCTTCCAGCACCAGCCGTACCTCGACGAATTCAACAAGAGCCGTGGCACCGACCTGACCGCGGTCGCGGGCGTGCACGTCGAACCCTTCGGCGCCTACTCCAGCACCATCAAAGACCTCAAGGACCTGCCCCAGGGCGCCAACGTGGTCATCCCCAACGACGCCACCAACGGCGGCCGTGCACTGCTGCTGCTGCAAAAAGCCGGGCTGATCACCCTCAAGCCGGAAGCGGGCATCCTCGCCACTCCGCGCGACATCGTCGACAACGCCAAGAGCATCAAAGTGCGTGAACTGGAAGCCGCGACCCTGCCGCGCGTGCTGACCCAGGTCGACCTGGCGCTGATCAACACCAACTACGCCCTGGAAGCCAAGCTCAACCCGACCAAGGACGCCCTGATCATCGAAGGCAGCGACTCGCCTTACGTGAACATCCTGGTGGCCCGCGCCGACAACAAGGACAGCGACGCCATGCAGAAACTGGCCAAGGCGCTGAACAGCCCCGAAGTCAAAGCCTTCATCCTGGAGAAATACCAGGGTGCAGTGGTGCCGGCGTTCTAAGCGCCCGCCTGCAACGAAAAACCCCGCCCATTGGCGGGGTTTTTCTTGGGCGATATTCCCGGCGGATGTTGCAACGCTGTAGGAACGAAGGGGGCGCCTAGCCTTTACTCGCGATAGGGCCGTAAATTTCGCGAATAAATTCGCTCCTACAGCCGTTCTCGTCAGGATGGCTTAACCCAAGCGAATATGCCGGTCGCAGGCCCGCGCCAACGCTTCGGCATCGTGGCTCACCAGCAACAGCGCGCAGCCGCGCTCACGCGCGCTCTGCACCAGCAACTCGGTGACTTCGCGGGCGGTGATCGGGTCCAGGCGTGACACAGGCTCGTCGGCGAACAGCAGCAGCGGATCAAGCAGCAGCGCGCGGGCAATCGCCAGGCGCTGCAACTCGCCGCCGGAGACCTCAGTCGCCGGCCGTGCCAGCAGTTCCGGGCGCAAGCGCAGACGTTCCAGCAACGGCGGCAACTTGGCCGGATCAAGGCGGTGCAGGCGCAGCACATCGTCGAACAGCCGGCGCAGCGGCACCCCGGCGGCGAAGGCCGCTGGCGGGTCCTGATACAGCTTGAGGTAGCGGTGCGGGGCCACGCCCGGACGCCGCGTCACCATGCCGGCATCGGCCGGCAACAGGCCGAGCAGCAGATCACCCAGGCTGCTCTTGCCGCAGCCACTGTCACCGGCGATGCCGAGGATTTCGCCCGGCTCGATGCGCAAATCCAGACCCTCGAACAGCTGCCGCCCACCGCGCTTGAGGCACAAGCCACGCGCCTCCAGCACCGGCTCGCTGGCTGGCGCGCCAGTCACTGCGGCGACCAGAGGCGCAGGCCAGTGGCGCGGGTCAGCGGCAATCAGCGCGCGGGTGTAGGCATGCTGCGGCGCAGCCAGAATCGCCTGGGCGTCGCCCGACTCCAGCAGGTGCCCGGCGCGCATCACCAGCAGCGTGCCGCCCAGTTGCCGGGCCACTTCCACATCGTGGGTGATGGTCAGTAGCGCGCCCTGCTGCGCATGCTGGCGCAGCAACGTGGCGACCTGATCGCGGCGGCTGGCATCCAGGCCCTTGGTCGGTTCATCGGCAAGCAGGATAGGTGCGCCGGCAGCGGTGGCGGCGCAAAACGCCAAGCGCTGGGCCATGCCACCGGACAGCTGGCCGGGCAGACGCGCAGTGGCGGCTTCCAGACCCACAGCGGTCAGTGCCTGGGTGGCGGTTTGCTGGGCCTGCTCGGGCACCTGGCCGTGCACGCACTCATGCACCTCGGCCACCTGCTGCAGCGCCGGCATCAGCGGATCGAGAGAATGCCAGGGCTCCTGGGGCAACATCGCCAATTGCTGCCCCCAGAGCCGTTCGCGGGCACTGCGGTCGAGGCTGGCAAGGTCGCTGTCACCGAGCAGGATGCGTCCACTGGCTGTCAGCGGCGGCGGCAGGGTGCCCATGATGGCGTGCATCAGCAGGCTCTTGCCGGCACCGGTTTCACCGAGAATGGTCAGGCATTCACCGGCCGCCAGATTCAGGCTCAAGGGTTCCAGCAAGGTCTTGCCGTCGGCCTGGACGCTCAGCGCTTCGATGCGCAACAGAATGGTCATGCGCGTTTACCCGCCAGCAAGTTGAGGCCCAGCACCAGCAGAAAAACCGCCAGCACAGGCTGCGCGAGCACCCAGGGGGCGTCGCTGTAATAGGGGAACAGCTCGACCATCATCAGGCCCAGCTCGGCCGTTGGCGGGCGTAGGCCGACGGCGACGAAGCCGAGGGCCGCCAGGGCCATGATCGAACCGGCGGCGCCAAACGCGGCGAGGGTCGCCACTGGTCCAACCAGGGCCGGCCAGACATGCCGACGCAAACAGTAACGCCAGCCGAAGCCGAGCATGCGCGAGGCCTGCATCGGCTGCGACGCCACCGCCTGCCGGGTGATCGCCCGCACCACACGGAAATACTCCACCCACAGCACCAGCGAGATGGCCACGTACAGCGCCAGCAGCGAGCCGGGCGCCAGGCCTGCGACCAGTAAAATCAGCACCAGGCCGGGCAGGGCCAGCACCACATTGAGGACGAACGACAGCGCACGATCGACCCAGCCCTGGCGCCAGCCGGCGGCGATGCCGAGGCTCACGCCAATCAGCGCCGAGGTCAGCACGCAGACCAGGCTCAGGCTCAGCGACAGGCGCAACGCGGCGCCCATGCGCGCCAGCATGCTGCGGCCGAACGGATCGGTGCCCAGGGGTTCGGCCAGGCTCGGCGTGGCAAAGCGCTGGGCCAGGTTCTGCAGCGCAGGGTCGGTGTGGCCGAGCAGGCCCTCGAGTACGGCGAACAGCACCAGTAGGGCGAGCAGGCCGGCGCCGACGCGCTGGCTGGTGGACAGGGAGACGAATAGACGCGGCATCAGTGGGCGCTCCGCTGACGGGGATCGATCAGGTGGCAGGCCAGGTCGACCAGCAGGTTGAGGGCCACGAACAGCAGCCCCAGGGCCATGGCAGCGCCCTGAATCATCGGCACGTCGCGGTTGAACACGGCATGGGCCAGGCCATGACCGACACCCGGCCAGGAGAACAGCGACTCGATCATCACCACCCCTTCGATCACGCTGGCCAGTTGGATGCCGAGAAACACCACCACTGGCAGCGCCGCGTTGCGCGCGCCATGCCGTTGCAAGGCCTGGCGCAGGCTCAGGCCCTTAACCCGGGCGAAGTTGAAGTAAGCCGAGCGCAGCACCTCAGCGGCGCTGTGGCGCACCACCCGGCTGGACACCGCGGCCATCGCCAGGGCTAGGGTCAGCGCCGGCAGGATCAAATAGCGCGGGCCGTCGAAGCCGGCCACCGGCAGCATGCGCCACTCCAAAGCGAACACCAGCAACAGGCCCAGGCCGATGACGAACACCGGTTGGGCACGCAGCAGGGCCGAGACCAGCAAGCTCAGGCGGTCGAACCAGCCACCGGCGCGCAGCGCGGCCCAGACTCCGACAGGCGCGGCGATCAACAAGGCGATCAGCATTGCCGCGCCGGCCAGCAACAGGGTATGGCCGAGTAGGTGGGCGATTTCGTGGCTCACCGGCAGGCCGCTGACCAGCGAATCACCCAGGTTGAAGCGCAGCAGATCGCCCAGCCACTGCAGGTAGATCTGCCAACCAGGACGGTCCAGGCCCAGCTCGGCGCGCACAGCCTCGGCAGCGGCCAGGTCGACGTGGTCATAGCCGTAGCGGCCGGCGGCGATACGAAATTCCATATCGCCGGGCAGCAGGCGCATCAGCACAAAGCTCAGGGTGCCTACGCTCCAGGTGACGAAAGCCGCCTGCAACAGGCGGCGCAGGATCAATTGCAGCATGGCGAAAAACTCATCTCGGCAATGCGGTAGTTACGCTCGTAGGGGTCGAAGCTGAACCCTTGCACGCGGGCGGATACGGCGGTCTGCTGGGTGTAATAGAGCACCGGAATCAGCGGCAGCTCATCGACCAGAATCTGCGCCACCCGCTGAGCGCGCGCGTGATAGCGGGCAGCATCGCGCTCGCCCTGTTGCGCCAGCAGCAGCGTCGGCAATTCGTCGTTGTGCCAGCCCATGGCGCCCCAGTCACCGTTACCGCCTTCGCCGTAGTCGGCCAGCAGCAGGCCCAGCGGGTCGGCAATGTTGCCGTAGTTACGCGCGATCAGCGCCACCTGCAGGGTACCGTTGTGGTGCCCGGCGGGGATGTCGCTGGAGTTGACCACCGACACCTGCAGGTCGACGCCCAGCTCGCGCCACTGCGCCTGGATCGCCGTGGCCAACTGGAACAGTTCGGGGCGGTCGGCATAGGTCATCAGGCGCAGGCGAAAGGGCTCGCCGTTGCGCTGCAACAGGCCATCGGCGCCGGCCTGCCAACCTTGGGCGGCAAGCAGCGCACGGGCGCGGGGCAAGTCGCGCTGGACCGCCGGCAGGTCGTTCAAATGCCAGTCGCCCAGCGAAGGCGGGACCAGTTGGTTGGCCTCGCCGCCGGGTACGCGCAGCACCCCGTTGGTCAGGCCGCTGCGGTCGATTGCCAGGCTCAGGGCCAGGCGCGTGTCGTGCTCGGCCAGCAGCGGATCGGCCAGGTTGAGCTTGAGCTGAATGGTCCGTGGAATGGTGTGCGAGTGCACCCGCACATCGTCGCGCCGACGCAGCAGGTCGAGGCTGGCCGGGTCGAGGGTGTAGACGATATCGGTTTGCCCGGCCATCACCTGCAACGCGCGGCTTTCGGCGCGGTGGCCGGTGAGGTAGACGGCGCGCTCGATGGTCGCCGGTGTGCCCCAGTAATCGGCGAAACGCACCACGCCCAGGCGATGAGGTGGGTCGAAGCGCTCCACCTGATAGGGCCCGGTCCCCTGCAAGCGGCTGATCTGACCCTCGGCACCGTAAGACGCTGGAGAAAGAATCGCCGTGGTGTAATGCGCCAGCACCGCGCCAAGCGGGTTGTACGGACGGCTCAAACGTACCACCACACGGTGATCAGCCTCGGCCTCGAAGGCCTCGACCGGTGCTGCCGCGAGTAACCCAGGCTTGCCCTGGGCCACCTGCAACGCCTGCACGACGGCGGCGGCATTCAGCGGCGCACCGTCATGAAAACGCACGCCCTCGCGCAAGCTGAAGCGCCATACCCGGCCGTCGTCCGACTGCGACCAGCCGGTCGCCAGGCCGGGCAGCAACTGGCCCTGCGCGTCCACCTCGAGCAGGGTTTCGGCCACCTGCAAACGGGTGTAGAGGTAACCGTCGCGCGACGGGTCCTGGCTGGTGAATTCAAAGGGCCCGCTGATCGACAGCTGATGCGGGTCCTGGTTGGGCGAACAGGCTGCCAGCGTGGTCGCCAACAGCAGTAACAGCAGAAATCTCACAGGCGTTCCATCGACAAAGTGACTGGATTGAGGCCGGGCAGGCGCCGAGCGCCACACCCTAGGGTCTGTTGACGTTTCGTTCGCGGCCGCGCCGGAGCCAGTTTTAGCGCGAGGCAAGGCACGAGATGCGAGGTTTAGCTGGCTAAATGAGCCATCG
>JAHJYA010000020.1 GCA_018826895.1 Gammaproteobacteria bacterium | reverse complement strand
CACGTCGTCCCTTCGGGACGAATCGCGGCTGAAACCGCTCCTACAGGAATTGGGTTGGGAGGGGCTTACTCGCCCCAGACATCCTTCAAGACGCGTACCCAGTTCTCGCCCATGATCTTGCGCACCACGCGTTCGGGGTGGCCGCGTTTGAGCAGGGTCTCGGTGAGGTTGGGGAATTCGCCGACGGTGCGGATGCCCAGCGGGTTGATGATCTTGCCGAAGCTGGTCAGGCGCCGGGCGTAGCCCTTGTCGTGGGTCAGGTACTCGAAGAAGTCCTGGCCGTGGCCCTGGGTGAAGTCGGTGCCGATGCCGATGGCGTCTTCGCCAACGATATTCATCACGTACTCGATGGCTTCGGCGTAGTCGTCGATGGTCGAGTCGATGCCCTTGGCCAGGAAGGGCGCGAACATGGTCACGCCGACGAAGCCGCCGTGATCGGCGATAAATTTCAGCTCTTCATCGGACTTGTTGCGCGGGTGTTCTTTCAGGCCCGACGGCAGGCAGTGGGAGTAGGTAACCGGTTTTTTCGATTCGAGGATGACCTCTTCCGAGGTCTTGCTGCCCACGTGGGACAGGTCGCACATAACGCCGACGCGGTTCATCTCGGCGACGATCTCGCGGCCGAAGCCGGACAGCCCACCGTCACGCTCGTAGCAGCCGGTGCCGACCAGGTTCTGGGTGTTGTAGCACATCTGCACGATGCCCACGCCGAGCTGCTTGAACACCTCGACGTAGCCGATCTGGTCCTCGAACGCGTGGGCGTTCTGGAAGCCGAAGAGGATGCCGGTCTTGCCCTGCTCTTTAGCCTTGCGGATGTCGGCGGTGGTGCGCACCGGCATGACCAGGTCGCTGTTCTCGCGGATCAGCTTCTGGCTGGCGGCGATATTGTTCACCGTGGCCTGAAAGCCTTCCCACACCGACACGGTGCAGTTGGCCGCCGTCAGGCCGCCCTTGCGCATGTCTTCGAACAGTTCGCGGTTCCACTTGGCGATGATCAGCCCGTCAATGACGATGCTGTCGGCGTGCAATTCGGCTGGGCTCATCAGGCTTGTCCCCTATACGGATGCGCCGAATCGGTTGTCAGCGCTTTGGGGAGAGCTTATCCCTGGGGGGCAGGGCGACCCGGTGCAAAAGCGACTGAGGGTTTGCCGAAAGCGTCAAGACGGAGTCGTGGATGGATATGTGGCCCGCGACCTCATCATCGGTAGGAGCGGCTGGGCGGTATTCCGCTTCAGCCGCGATTCGTCGCGATAGGCCGAGATACGGCAAGCTTCTCGGCTGAAGCCGCTCCTACGGGGACTTGCAGGCATTCAGGCCGGCCGCTCATGCCGGTCCTGGCTGGGGCTGGCGGCAAAGTGTTTGCGGTAGCAGCGGGAAAAGTACGAGGCCGAGTCAAAGCCGCAGGCCAGGCTCACTTCCAGCACGCTGAGGTCGCTCTGGCGCAGCAATTGGCGCGCCTTGTCCAGGCGCAGGCCGAGGTAGAAGGCCGAAGGTGTGCTGTGCAGGTGATGGCGGAACAGCCGCTCCAGCTGGCGCATGGTGATGCCGACACGCTCGGCCAGTGCCTCGCAGGGGAGGGGCTGCTCGCTGTGGCGTTCCATCTCGCCGATCACCCGTACCAGCTTCTTGTTGTGCAGGTCGTAGCGGCTGGCCACTTGCATGCGCTGGTGGTCCTGGCGGGTGCGGATGCGGCTGACCACGAATTGCTCCGACACCTGCACCGCCAGCGCTTCACCATGGGCCTGGGCGATCAGGCTGAGCATCAGGTCGAGGCTGCTGGTGCCACCGGCGCTGGTGATGCGTCGGCCGTCGATCTCGAACAGCTCTTGGGTCACCTCCAGGTTTGGATAGCGTTCGCGGAACGCGTCGATGGCTTCCCAGTGCAAGGTAAGTCGCTGGCGCTGGAACAACCCGGCCTCGGCCAGGACGAAGCTGCCGGTGTCGATGCCGCCGAGTACCTTCAACTCGGGCTCGCGGCGCTGCAGCCAGTGGGCCAGGCGCTGGTCGTAACTGGCCAGCGGCTCGAAGCCGGCGACCACGAACAATGCTTCCATCGGCTGCGCCGGCTCCAGGCCCGCATCGACGTTGAGCGACATGCCGTTGCTCGCCGCCACTGCCGTACCGTCCTGGCTGAGCAGGTGCCAACGATACAGCTCACCGCGAAAACGGTTGGCCACGCGCAAGGGCTCGATGGCCGACATCAAGCCCATCATGGAAAAGCCGGGTAAGAGCAGAAAGCAGAAGGTCTGGGGCATGGGCACTCCAGCAGAGGGTCGCTTGCCATTAAGGCGGCATCTTCGGCGATGGGCAAGCAAGGAGGTCGTTTTAGGTCAAACAGGCGTCGGATAAGTGCGGATAAACGCCTGGGGTGCGGCGTAAGGTGGCTTCATCGGGAGATGACCAACCCCGAGCACGGTGGGGGCCGAGCGGCCTCTAGAAGAACGACATAAAACCGCTGTGACACGATGAGGAGCACCCATATGAACGCTATTACCGCGCTGGCCGCATGTTGCACCCTGGGCTTGTTCAGTTCTTCCCTGCTGGCCGATGACGCCAGTTGCAAGACCGTTCGCCTTGGCGCCGTCGGCTGGACCGACGTGGTCGCCACCACCGCTGTGGCGACCGAGCTGCTGCAAGGCCTCGGCTACGAAACCAAGCAGACCCAGGCGTCGCAGCAGATCATCTTCGCCGGTATCCAGAAGGGCCAGGTCGACGCTTTTCTTGGCTACTGGAAACCGATCATGGACGACAACATCAAACCCTTCCTCGAAGCCGGCGCGGTAAAAGTGGCGCCTGAACCGTCGCTCAGCGATGCCGTGGCCGTGCTCGCAGTGCCCAGCTACACCGCCGACAAGGGCCTCAGGACCCTGGGCGATATCGCCAAATTCAAGGACGAACTGGACGGCAAGATCTACGGCATCGAGGCCGGTTCGGGCGCCAACACGGCTATCCAGAAAATGATCGACAGCAACCAGTTCGGCCTGGGTGGCTTCAAGCTGGTCGAGTCCAGCGAGGCCGGCATGCTTGCCGCCGTTGGCCGTGCGGTGCGCAACGAGAAACCGGTGGTGTTCTTCGGTTGGAAACCGCACCCCATGAACTTATCCATGCAGGTGACCTACCTGACTGGCACCGACGACGTGTTCGGCCCTAATGACGGCGCCGCCACAGTGTCCACGGTCACCGCACCGGACTATGCCGCGCGTTGCCCCAACGCCAACCGCCTGCTCACCAGCCTGCGCTTCACCAGCGCTCAGGAGGCCGAGCTGATGCAGCCGATCATGGATCGTACCGCGCCGGAGCAGGTGGCGCGCGACTGGATCAAGGCCAACCCGCAGGTGGTCGAGGCCTGGCTGGAGGGTGTGACCACCCTTGATGGCAAGCCCGCCAGCCCCGCGTTGATCGCCGGCAACTGATCCAATGCGCCGGGTTATCCGGCGCAGTCCCCCCCTTTCTAATAACGCCTGCGGCACCTGCCGCCGGCTTCCGTACGCCCTGAACAGGACCGTTAAAGATGAATTACGAGGTTATCGTCACCTGCGCGGTGACCGGCGCGGGTGACACCGTTGGCAAGCACCCGGCGATACCGGTCACCCCCAAGGAGATCGCCGCTGCCGCCATCGAAGCGGCCAAGGCCGGTGCCACCGTCGCCCATTGCCATGTGCGCGACCCGCGCACCGGCAAGCCAAGCCGCGATGTGGCGCTGTACCGCGAGCTGGTCGAGCGCATCCGCGAAAGCGACACCGACGTGATCATCAACCTCACCGCCGGCATGGGCGGCGATCTGGAGATCGGTCGCGGTGAGCAACCGCTGGAATTTGGCGCTGGCACCGACCTGGTCGGGCCACTGGAGCGCCTGGCCCACGTCGAGGCCCTGCTGCCAGAAATCTGCACCCTGGATTGCGGCACTCTGAATTTCGGCGACGGCGACTTTATCTACGTCTCCACCCCGGCGCAGTTGCGTGCCGGCGCCAAGCGCATCAGCGAGCTGGGGGTGAAGGCCGAGCTGGAAATCTTCGACACCGGCCACCTGTGGTTCGCCAAGCAGATGATCAAGGAAGGCCTGCTGCACGACCCGCTGATCCAGCTGTGCCTGGGCATACCCTGGGGCGCGCCGGCCGACACCACGACCATGAAGGCCATGGTCGACAACCTGCCGCCGGGCATCACCTGGGCCGGCTTCGGTATTGGTCGCATGCAGATGCCCATGGTCGCCCAGGCCATGCTGCTCGGTGGCCATGTGCGGGTCGGCCTGGAAGACAACATCTGGCTGGACCGTGGTGTACACGCCAGCAATGGCCAGTTGGTCGCGCGCGCCATCGAGATCATCGAACGTCTCGGCGGCCGCGCCCTGACCCCGGCCGAGGGGCGGGAAAAGATGAAGCTCAAACCCCGCGGCTAAGCCCGGCCCTGTGGGAGGGGCTTTAGCCGCGACCGCCTCCAGCCCGGATGCAATCCGGGACATCTACTGTAATTCCCCGGATTTCATCCGGCTATTGGAGTCATCATGACCTTCGTCACCGATATCAAAACCTTCGCCGCCCTCGGCACCGGCGTGATCGGCGCCGGCTGGATCGCCCGCGCCCTGGCCCACGGCCTCGATGTGATCGCCTGGGACCCGGCCCCGGGCGCAGAGCAGGCATTGCGCACGCGCCTGGCCAATGCCTGGCCGGCGCTGGAAAAACAGGGCCTGGCCCCCGGCGCCTCGCTGGGTCGCCTGCGCTTCGTCAGCACCATTGAGGACTGCGTACGGGATGCCGATTTCATCCAGGAAAGCGCGCCCGAGCGCCTCGAACTCAAGCTGGATCTGCACGCCAGGATCAGCGCCGCCGCGCGCCCGGATGTGTTGATCGGCTCCAGCACCTCGGGCCTGCTGCCCAGTGAGTTTTACGCCGATGCCACGGGGCCCGAGCGCTGCGTGGTTGGCCATCCGTTCAACCCGGTGTATCTGTTGCCGCTGGTGGAGGTGGTCGGCGGCCAGCACACCGCGCCTGAGGCGCTGCAGGCGGCGATTCAGGTCTACACGGTGCTGGGTATGCGCCCGCTGCATGTGCGCAAGGAGGTGCCGGGCTTTATTGCCGACCGCCTGCTCGAAGCGCTGTGGCGCGAGGCGCTGCACCTGGTCAACGACGGTGTGGCGACCACCGGCGAGATCGACGATGCGATCCGCTTCGGTGCCGGCCTGCGCTGGTCATTTATGGGTTCCTTCCTGACTTACACCCTGGCTGGTGGCCCGGCCGGCATGCGCCACTTTATGGCCCAGTTCGGCCCGGCGCTGAAGCTGCCCTGGACGTATCTACAAGCGCCCGAGCTAACCGAAGGGCTGATCGATGCGGTAGTCGAGGGCACCGCCGAGCAGCAGGGCAGCCGCAGCCTGGATGAGCTGGAGCGCTACCGCGACGATTGCCTGCTGGCGGTCCTCGGTGCCATCCGCGAAACCAAGGCGAAGCATGGTTTCGCGTTCGCCGAATAGCCTAGCCAAACGGTGGGAGGGGCTTTAGCCGCGACGAAACGCTCGGTTCCCCCTCGCCGCTAAAGCGCAACGCTGCCCGGCAGTTCACCACAAAACCAGAGATTACCTTGTCATGCCCGCCACCTACCAAACCCGCGTCTCACCCGCCTGGGTCGACTACAACGGTCACCTGCGCGATGCCTTCTACCTGCTGATCTTCAGCCATGCCACCGACGCCCTGATGGATCAGCTCGGTCTCGATGAGGCTGGCCGCGCACGTACCGGTCATACCCTGTACACCCTGGAGTGCCACCTCAATTTCCTGGCCGAGGTCAAGGAGGGCGAGGCGGTCGAGGTGCGTACCCAATTGCTGGCTCATGATCGCAAACGCCTGCATATCCATCACAGCCTGCATTGTCCGGGTGAGGACATCAGCCTGGCGCAGAGCGAGCAGATGCTGATGAATATCGACACGGCTACCGGCCGCTCGGCGGTGTTCGATACCGCTGTGGCGCAGCGCGTTCAACAGCTGGCCGATGCTCAGCGGGATTGGCCGGCGCCTGAGTACGTGCAGCGCTTGATTGGCATGCCGCCAGCCAAGTAGGGGTTCCGCTGGAATACGGCCATAAAAAGGCTATGTCCCAATAGGCTGTTGCAACCTTGTGCAGGCGTAGGAGCCCCGCCTCGGGGCGAATCGATTGCAGCCATTCAGTTATTTCGGCGTTGCCCATGACATTCGCCGCGGGGCGCGGCTCCCACAAAAGCATCGTCGCCGTGCAACACGGTTTTGGGACTAGTCATAAAAAGCCCCCGCCAGGGCCAACTCCCAGCGGGGGCGAGGGTGGCCGTGAAGGCCTCAGTGTGAAGAGCGGTCGGGCTTTGCAGGCTGTGCACGGCAAGCAATCAGGCCGTAAACCGTCAGCCCGAGCAGTAGCCACAACCCCAGGGTCATGCCTGTTTACTCCGCGCCAACCTGGCGCAGGTAAGGCGCGGGGGCCGCACCAAGGTTGTTGAGTACGCGCTCGCTGTACCAGTCGATAAAGTTGACCACACCGAACTCGTAGGTCTTCGAGTACGGGCCGGGCTGGTAGGCGGTGGAGTTGATGCCGCGCTGGTTCTCTTCGGCCAGACGGCGGTCCTGGTCGTTGGTTGCATCCCACACCTGGCGCAGGCGGGCCACGTCGTAATCGACGCCTTCCACGGCATCTTTGTGCACCAGCCACTTGGTGGTGACCATGGTTTCCTGGGCGCTGATCGGCCAGACGGTGAAGACGATCAGGTGATCGCCCATGCAGTGGTTCCACGAGTGCGGCAGATGCAGGATACGCATCGAGCCCAGGTCCGGGTCGGTGATGCGGCCCATGAGCTTCTTGCAGCCAGGCTTGCCGTCCATGGTCATGGACACGGTGCCCTTGAGCAGCGGCATGCGCACGATGCGGTTGCGCAGGCCGAAGCTGGCGTGGGCGTAGGGGATGTTGTCCTTGTCCCAGCGGCCGGTGCATTCGGCTACTTGGTCCTTGAACGCCTGGGTCGCGCGTGGGTCGGTGACGTCATCCCATTCCAGCAGGGTATTGAGCAATTCCGGGTGCGAACCGTTGCAGTGGTAGCACTCGCGGTTGTTCTCCAGCACCAGCTTCCAGTTGGCCTTTTCCATCAAGGTGGACTGCACCGCCACCTTGGTGTTTTCCATGTCGTAGGGCTCCATATAGTGAGCCAGGGTGCTGAGGAAATCGTCGATGGCCGGCGGGTTTTCCGCCAGGGAGATAAAGATGTAGCCGCCTGCCACCTTGCAGTTGACCGGCTTGAGGCTGTAGTCCTTGAGGTCGAAATCCGCGCCCATTTCAGTGCCGGCGAACAGCAGGCGGCCGTCCAGCTCGTAGGTCCACTGGTGGTAAGGGCAGACCAGCTTGGCCACCTTGCCCTTGTCGCTGGTGCACAGGCGCGAGCCACGGTGGCGGCAGACGTTATGGAAGGCATGCACCACGCCGTCGGCGCCGCGGATCACCATGATCGGGTTGTCGCCGAGCTGCAGGGTCAGGTAATTGCCCTTGGCGGGGATCTCACAGGTCATGCCAGCAATCAGCCATTCCTTGTGGAAAATCTCCTGCATGTCGATCTTGAACAGACGTTCATCGTTGTAGAACGGCTGTGGTAACGAGAAGGTGCGCTCACGGGTCTGCAGCATTTCGGCGGCGGCCTTGCGTGCCGGTTCCAGCGGGTCGCCCAGACTCAGGGTGGCGGTGACGTCCATCGGTAACTCCTCAATGACTGATCGCAGGACGATCGTCGCAAAAGTGGGGATCACGGTTGTTACGCAAGGCGGCGTGACTGGGCGTCTGCACCAGGCTGTCAGGGACGGCGCAGTGGGGCGCGTGGCACACTCTTATCCGTTGTGTTGGAGGCGAGTGTGGAGCCGGGCGCGGGGCAAACCTTGTCTATGGGCGACATAGCCGCATCCGTTTCCGACGCGGCAAGCCGCGGCCTTACTGGCAGGTCGCGATAAGCATGTAGATGTCGCGGGTGGATAAATGAGCGGGGTGGGCGTTGCGCACAATCACGCCCAACAGGCCGCTCCGACAGCCCTTCGTGCGCGAGAAAACGACATGTCCAACGACTTCCTCAATCCCGTTACCACCCAGACATGGAGCAACGGCCGCCATCTGGTACGTTGCGTCAAAGTCATCCAGGAAACCTGGGACGTACGCACCTTCTGCTTTATGGCCGATCAACCGGTGCTGTACTTCTTCAAACCAGGGCAGTTCGTCACCCTGGAACTGGAGATCGATGGTCAGCCGATCATGCGTTCCTACACCATTTCCAGTGCGCCGTCGGTGCCTTACAGCTTCTCCATCACCATCAAACGGGTGCCGGGCGGCAAGGTCTCCAACTGGCTGCATGACAACCTGCAGGAGGGCCAGGAGTTGCCGGTGCATGGCCCGGTCGGGCTGTTCAACGCCATCGACTTTCCCGCCGAGAAGGTGCTCTACCTCAGCGGTGGTGTCGGCATTACCCCGGTGATGTCGATGGCGCGCTGGTTCTACGACACCAACGCCAATGTCGACATGGTCTTCGTGCACAGCGCGCGTTCGCCGAAGGACATCATCTACCACCGCGAGCTGGAACACATGGCCGCGCGGATCAACAACTTCAGCCTGCATGTGATCTGCGAGAAGCACGGCCTGGGCGAGGCATGGGCCGGTTACCGCGGCTACCTCAACCAGAAGATGCTGGAGCTGATGGCGCCGGATTATCTGGAGCGGGAGATCTTCTGCTGTGGGCCGACGCCTTATATGAGCGCGGTCAAACGCCTGCTCGAAGGCAACGGCTACGACATGGCGCGCTACCACGAGGAAGCTTTCGGCCCGACGCCGCCCGAGGTGCGCGCCGAGGTCAAGGAACTGGCTGCCGAGGCTGCCGAAGCGCCGCCCGTGCCGCTGGCCGACCAGCACCAGGTGGCGTTCGTTTCCACTGGCAAGAGCATCCGTGTCGACCCGGGCGAAACTGTGCACGCGGCGGCGGCCAAGCTCGGCCTGCATATTCCCAAAGCCTGCGGCATGGGTATCTGCGGCACCTGCAAGGTGATGAAGACCGCTGGCGAGGTGACCATGGAGCACAACGGCGGCATCACCGATGAAGACGTGGCCGAAGGCTACATCCTCTCCTGCTGCAGCGTGCCCCAGGGCGATGTGAGCATCGACTACTGAGTGATCGAAAAGTGATCGCTGCGCTACAGGCCTTGATTTGACTGGCCTGTAGCGAATTTACGACAGCTTATGCACAGGCCCATCCACCTGTAACGGGGATAACCTCCAGCTGTGTCGCGCGGCCTACTTTGCCGCGCGTGTGCCTGGCTTATAAGCCCCGTGCTCGCTGGGCGGCTGAATAGTCGTATGGCGAGGGGCGTATCACGGGGCATGCGTCATGCAGGACTGGTTGAAAAATAGTCAGTTAGCTGCAGGCCTTGCTACTCGTGATATACAGCCTGTTTCCTACAGGTTGTCCACAGGCGGTTCCCCGTAAAACGGGGACAAGTCGCACAAGCTTTAAGGTTTGGCACTTGGGCAAAGGCCCCAGGCGGATCTCCGCTATTCACTGCATGGCCCCTCAACGCCTCTAAACCGGCTATTACCGCAAGGCAGGGCTATTTTCTGTGGCTGCGCATTAATTGATCAGTCGCCTCCAAGCCACGTCTGCTAAAGGCCGCAGCCACTGAGCTACAGCTTGTCCACAGCCTTGTGCCCCATTGCCAGGGGATAACCCCATTTACGGCCCGGGCACTGCAAGGCGGCAGGCACGCAGTTGGGGCGCTGACTATCTGCTCATAAAATAACCAATATCCGCTAAGTCACTGAATACCGGGCTTATAGGGCAGGGCGCACAGCTTATCCACAGCGCCGTACAGATTTTCTGTGGTCAACTTACAGGCTGTCTAAGAGCGCTGATCGTTTTTTGTACGATTCTTCACGGGCCAGTATTGATAAGGCCTACAGGGGTATCAGTACAGCTTGTCCACAGCACCATCCACGGGAAGTGGGGGTAATTCACAGGGCTGTTGCGTGCATCGCCGTTCATAGCCTTCCCTTTGACGCGCAGATTGGGTGGCGACTGAGCCTGTACGAAAAACGCTCAAATCTTTCTAGGCCAAGTAGGGTAAGGCTTGCAGCGCTAAGGCCACAGCTTATCCACAGTCAGGTGCAGGTTTTCCGGGGGTAAGCTGAGGCGACGCCAAGGGCTTTGGCTGTTATTTGAGCAATCTCCTGTAGGCCACGCCAGATAAGAGCTGCAGCCCATTCGCTACAGCTTGTCCACAGGCTGGTCCACGGTGAACGGGGATAAGCGCAAGGTTGTGCACAGCACGGGAGACATATCCGGCAACGGATTATGAAGTAAACCTTGGTCAGGGTTTGCCTCACCAAGTCTTTGAGTCATGTGCAACACCTTACTTATTCGTTACCAGGAGGTTTCACCATGAACTACAAGACGATTACTGCGCTGACCTTTGCTGGCCTGTTTGCTGTAATGGGTAGCAGCGTGCAGGCGGCCGATGCTGATCACTCCAAACATCAAAGCACCGACGCCACCACCGGTACTCCAGACGGCTCTGACAGCGGCCGTGGTGCCGGGGTCAATACCGGGGCCGACCAGGGCGTCGAAGCTTCTGGTATGCCCAAGCACGACGATAACCGCGGCAGCGACGCCGGGACCGGGGTGGACAGCGACATGGGCACCGGCAGCGGCACGGGTACCGACATAACGCCGAGCTCGACCGGCGACGGCACCATGGAGTAAGCCCGCTGCGTCTGGCGCGGCTGATGCTGTTCTAGAGGCGGGTAGCCTGGGTCGAGCGAAGCGACACCCGGGACGGGCGCCTGCCCACCAACTCTGTGCATACGGCCGTGCCTGGCGAACCCATCAAGCCCTGCACTCGGTTAACGAGGCAGGGCTTTTAATGGCTTCATCCCATTCCTTTGCGAAGGGTGGACTTGATACCGGACTGGCAAACAAGTGCGCGTTGTTGGTGACGTAGCTCTATCCATTAGCGTGTCGTCTGGGCTGATGTGTTTCGCCCCTTACGGGCGAGTCACTTTCTCTTGCTTGCCCAAGAGAAAGTAACCAAAGAGAAGGGCACCCCACCATCCGGCCCCGGCT
>JAHJYA010000003.1 GCA_018826895.1 Gammaproteobacteria bacterium | reverse complement strand
TCGTGAACTCGGCAGAGGTCTACCGAAAGTGTCAACCATGTCCCCGCACACCTGTCACCTATGTCTCCGGTCCATACAGGCAAGCAAGAGAAAGTGACTCGCCCGTAAGGGGCGAAAACGATCAGACCAGACAGCGCGGGAATGGATAGAGCCACGTCATCGGCAACGCACACTTATTTGCCAGTCCGGTGACAAACCCAGCATCCCCACAGAAATGCGAAGAACCAAAAAATAAGCCGGCGCGCGGAGTCCCCCAGCCCGACGCCTGAGGCTAAGGCTTTTCCGGCCACGGCAGAATCGGAATGGCGGTGACCGCGTTCTGCGGGCTGCCTTCGATCACCCGGTCGCTGTAGACCAGGTACACCAGGGTATTGCGCTTGCGGTCGTAGAAACGCACCACCTGCATGGTCTTGAACACCAGCGAGGTGCGTTCACGGAATACTTCTTCGCCTTCCTTGAGTTCGCCGGAGAAGCGAATCGCCCCCACCTGACGACAGGCGATGGACGCTTCGGCGCGGTCTTCGGCCAGACCCAGGCCGCCCTTGACGCCACCGGTTTTGGCGCGCGAGAGGTAGCAGGTCACGCCCTCGACCTTGGGATCATCGAAGGCCTCGACCACGATCTTATCGTTCGGCCCCATCCACTTGAAGACCGTTGATACCTCGCCGATCTCTTCGGCCAGCGCCATCCCCGGCAGCAGCATTGCCCCCAACAGCCATACCTTGATGCCTTTCATAGCGTCACCTCAGACCAGAATCATGTTGTCGCGGTGGACCAGCTCCGGCTCATCGACATAGCCCAGCAGGCGCTCGATGGCATCCGACGGCTGACCGAGAATTTTCTGCGCTTCCAGCGCGCTGTAGTTGGCCAGGCCGCGCGCCACTTCCGTCCCGTCGGCCGCCACGCAGACGACCATCTCACCACGCCGGAAACTGCCTTGCAGCGCCTTGACGCCAACCGGCAGCAGACTTTTGGTGCCCGTGCGCAGCGCCCGCACCGCACCGTCGTCGAGGACCAGGGTGCCACGGGTCTGCAGGTGGCCAGCCAGCCACTGCTTGCGCGCGGCCAACATGCCGCGCTCGGGGGCGAGCAAAGTACCCAGCCGCTCGCCCGCCTTGAGCCGCGCCAGCACCTGTTCGATGGCGCCGCCAACGATCACCGTATGCGCACCCGAACGGGCTGCCAGGCGCGCAGCGCGCAGCTTGGTCTGCATACCGCCACGCCCCAGGGCACCGCCCACGCCACCGGCCACGGCATCCAGCGCAGGATCGTCTGCCCGCGCCTCGAAAATCAGCTCGGCAGTGGGGTTGTGTCGTGGGTCGGCGTTGTACATGCCATCCCGGTCGGTGAGGATCACCAGCAAGTCGGCTTCGACCAGGTTGGCCACCAGCGCGGCCAGGGTATCGTTGTCGCCAAAACGGATTTCATCGGTGACCACGGTGTCGTTCTCGTTGATCACCGGAACCACATCCAGGTCGACCAGGGTGCGCAGGGTGCTGCGCGCATTCAGGTAGCGTTTGCGGTCGGACAGGTCGTCATGGGTCAGGAGGATCTGCGCGGTGCGGCGGCCATGCTCGGCAAAGCTCGACTCCCAGGCCTGGATCAGCACCATCTGACCGATAGCCGCTGCTGCCTGCAATTCGTGCATGGCACTCGGGCGCGCGCCCCAGCCCAACTTGCTCATGCCCGCTGCCACCGCACCGGACGACACCAGCACCAGTTCGACGCCCTGCTCGCGCAGCGCCACCATTTGCTTGACCCATACCGCCATGGCCGCGCGATCCAGACCGCGGCCGTCCGCCGTCAGCAGCGCACTGCCAATCTTCACCACCCAGCGCTGTGCGCTCGTTACCTTGTCACGCATGATCATCCAACCCCAGCAGCGACCTGTGATTACCAAAACCCTTGTATGCCTACAAAAACGCTATGTCCCAATAGGCTGTTGCTACCCCAAGCAGGCCATAACGCAGCACCGGCATAAACTCAGGTGTAGGAGCCCCGCCTCGGGGCGAAGCGATTGCAGCCATTCGGTTACCTCGGCGTTGCCCATGGCATTCGCCGCGGGGCGCGGCTCCCACAAAAAGCATCCTCGCCGCGCAACACAGTACTGGAACACAGCCTACAAAAACGCCGCAATTAAGCGGCGTTGGAGTAGTGCTTAATCCCGGACGTAAATGATTTCCGGGCCGTCTTCAGCATCCTCTTCATCCCAGAAGCTGTCATCTTCAGTCTCATCACCCACAGCCCTGACTCCGGAGCGACGCAGCGCACGCTTGTCGTCCAGCGCCTGCAACTGGGCGCGCGCTTCGTCTTCGATACGCTGATCGAGCGCGGCCAGCTCGGCGGCGAATTCCGGGTTCTCCTGAATGCGCTCGGAGCGCGCCTCGAGGTATTCCATGATGTCGTAGCAGAGCTTCTCGGTGCCTTCGCGCGCCAGGGCGGAAACCACATAGACCGGGCCTTCCCAACCCAGCCGCTCGACAATCGCCGACACGCGCGCATCGCGCTCTTCATCCGGCATCTGGTCAACTTTATTCAGCACCAGCCAGCGATCGCGCTCGGCCAGCGCCGGGCTGAACTTGGTCAGCTCATCGACAATAGTCACCGCCGACTCACCCGGATCGGTCAGGTCCAGCGGCGCCATATCAACCAGGTGCAGCAACAAGCGCGTACGCGACAAGTGCTTGAGGAAGCGAATCCCCAGGCCCGCGCCGTCGGAAGCGCCTTCGATCAAGCCCGGAATGTCGGCAATCACGAAGCTCTTGTAGCGCTCGACACTGACCACACCCAGGTTTGGCACCAGGGTGGTGAAGGGGTAATCGGCGACCTTCGGCTTGGCCGCCGACACTGCACGAATAAAGGTGCTCTTGCCGGCATTCGGCAAACCGAGCAGGCCCACATCGGCCAGCACTTTCAGCTCCAGCTTGAGGTCGCGGGCATCGCCCGGCTTGCCCGGTGTGGTCTGGCGCGGCGCACGGTTGGTGCTGGACTTGAAGCGGGTGTTGCCCAGGCCGTGCCAGCCACCTTGAGCGACCAGCAGGCGCTGACCCGCCTTGGTCAGGTCGCCAATCACTTCCTGGGTGGAGGAATCGATCACCGTGGTGCCGATCGGCACCGGCAGGATCAGGTCTTCGCCCTTGGCGCCGGTGCAGTCGGTGCTGCCACCCTTTTCGCCATTTTGCGCCTGGAATTTACGCGTATAGCGGTAATCGACCAGGGTATTGAGGTTCTCGGCCGCTTCGATATACACCGAGCCGCCATCACCACCATCGCCACCGTTAGGGCCGCCTTTCTCGATGAACTTTTCACGACGAAAAGCCATCATGCCGTTACCGCCGTCGCCGGCTTTTACAAAAATCGATACTTCATCGACGAATTTCATCAGTACGCCTCCCGCTGCATGCGGGTCAACAAATCAAAACAGTCAGGCTCTTGCCGGATGACCCCGCGCACCGAGCGCGGCAACCTGGGTGATCGGGCAAGAACCCCTAGAATACAGAAACAAAAAAAACGCCTGGTGCGTTTTTTAACGTCGCTTGCGACGGCCCTTAGGGTGGTCACCATGGATGGCAGACCAATAAAAAAGCCCCGTCGCAAGGACGGGGCTTTCCCAGCAGTCGCGCGATTAGGCCGCGACGACGCTCACGTAACGGCGGTTGAACGCGCCTTTTACTTCAAACTTGATCACGCCTTCGATTTTCGCGAAGAGGGTGTGATCTTTACCCATGCCTACGCCGTAACCGGCGTGGAACTGGGTGCCGCGCTGACGCACGATGATGTTGCCAGGAATGATTTTCTGGCCGCCATACATCTTCACGCCAAGGCGTTTGGCTTCTGAGTCGCGACCGTTGCGGGTACTACCGCCAGCTTTTTTGTGTGCCATGAGTTCAATACTCCTATAAAGGGATTAGACCGAAACGAATCAGGCCTGAATACCGGTGATTTTGATCTCGGTGTACCACTGACGGTGGCCCTGACGCTTCATGTGGTGCTTACGACGGCGGAACTTGATGATGGTCACTTTATCGTGACGGCCTTGAGCAACAACCTCGGCCACGACTTTAGCGCCTTCAACAACCGGTGCGCCGATGGTCACATCGTCGCCGTTGCCGATCAGCAGTACACGGTCGAAAGTCACGGCTTCGCCAGTGGCGATTTCGAGTTTCTCGACCTTAAGGAATTCGCCTTCGGTGACTTTGTATTGCTTGCCACCAGTAACAATTACAGCGTACATGGTAAATCTCCGTTGATCCTGCTCACCCAGCGCTTTATAGGAATAAGTGTCGGCTGGCATGGCTGCTTGGGGCCGGAAGGACACCCTTGCAATTGCGTAAGGCAGGGAAATACCCAGGGGGAAGTTCAGGGTGC
>JAHJYA010000019.1 GCA_018826895.1 Gammaproteobacteria bacterium | reverse complement strand
TTTCGTTCGCGGCCGCGCCGGAGCCAGTTTTAGCGCGAGGCAAGGCACGAGATGCGAAGTTTAGCCGGCTAAATGAGCCATCGAGAAACGCAGCATCGCGCTAAAACGGGCCCGGCCCTTCGGGTTGCGCGCAAAATCTCGCCATGCGGTGTTGGAGGACTTGGCAAGGGAACAACCATTCCTTGCGTCCTCCGCCTAGCCTGGCGAGATTTTTCGCGGCAACGCGGCTCGCGACGAAACGGCAACAGACCCTAATAGATCGAATAACGCTGTTCGATGATCGCGTACTCGCCACTCGCACGGATCTGCTCAACCCCCAGGTCAAAGCGGTCTCGTTGCTCACGCGAGCGAAAGCCCACCTGATAGTGGGTCGGTTCGAACAAGGGATACCAAGCCAGCGGCTGGCTCACATCAACCTGGTCATACACTTCGCGGTTGAAGTACCGCAGGATGCGCCTGTCACCAATCACGACATCGATGCGACCACTGTAAAGCAGGCGATTGCGGGCGATCTGGTGAGCCTCTTCACGGTAGGCGGGGTTACTGTCCGCCATGGTTTGGAACGCCGGACCAAGCAGGTAGCGAGCGCGCTGGAAGGCGCTCACCGAGTACTGTCCAAGATCGGCAATGCTGTCAATCTTCAACCCACGACTGGCCAATGCGACTGCTTCATTCTGGTAGGTCAGGTGGGGGGCCGAGTAATACGCGGGGACGCCACTGAGATTGTTGGTCGGCGCAATTGCATCGATCTCACCTCGGCGCAACAGCAAGTGCAGACGCTCCATCGGCAGATAATGCACCTGCACCTGAAATCCCGCGGCGGTTGCGGCCGCAACGACGATGTCGTACTCCAGACCGCGTGTCTCACCCTCGAATATATAAGGCGGTTTATGGGTACCAAACCCCAAACGCAGGGGTTCGGCAAGCGCCCCCAGGCTGAAACATGCTACGACCGCTACCCACACTGCTCTCATGCCGCCCCCACCGTTGATCGACACGCAGCATAGTCGGTAGGCGATATGGCTGCACCTCAGGGTTTGTTGCCATTTCGTCGTGAATCGCGTTACCGCAAACGAAATGGCAACAGACCCCAGGCCTTAGGTCACATTGGCCGTGCGCGCGATTTCGTCAAACACCTCAGGCTGCAGCGCGCTGTCGCCCTTGGCATTGAGCAGTTCACGCGGGTGTGACTCGCCGGGGATGGCGCTGTCGATCATGCTCAGTAATTGCAGGCCACGGGCAGTGAGTACGAAGTTCTCACCATTGCCGCCTTCTTCCTCAGGACGTGGCGCAATAAAACCATCGTGCAGCAGCTGCGCTTCATAGTGCGCGGCAAGGGCCTTGAGGGCGTCCAGACTGCCGACTGCGTCACCGGCTTGCTGCTGCTCGTGTGCCAGCTCTTCGGCATGAATGCGGGGAGCGAAGGGCTTACCTGCGCCGTTTTGTACTTCATGCAACAGGCGTTCGATCAAATCCCAGTTGTAAGTCGTCATGCTGTTCTCCTGTGATCGGTTCAGTCGGCTTGCCGGCTTGGCGGCGCTCAATAGTGCAACCCTGTACTCTGTCGGACTGCCCCCGGGCGGCGAAGGTTCGGCTTCATTTACAAGCCTGAACCCCGCACCTGACGCTGGGTCTGAGCAGACCTGCATCTCCATTTTCAAGAGGTAGTTCCATGCGTGCTGCGCCCCTGTTTGCCCCGCTCCTGCTCGGTTTGTCCCTGTGGGCCAATGCCGCCGAGCCTCTGCGCGTTGCCCACCTGGCACGCTGCGGCGACCTGCTGGCACTGGATACGCAGCAGTTCTGCCTGAGCCTGCGCGGCCTGACTGACGCTCCCGTCGAGGTGCTGCTCAATGGCAAGCCGCTACCTGCCAGCGCTGTGCGCCGTGATGGTCAACGTCTGCAGGTCGAGGTATCGCGCAAGGCCCAACGCAGTGGCCCGCTGTGGCTGGAGCAGAGCGGCGCGCCGAGCAACCCGGTGTGGCTGTCACTCGCTGGCAGCCACGTGCTGGCAGCCGGCCCGGCAGAGGTGGCAAAGAATATGGACGGGCTGACCACTTATGTGGATCTGGTCAGCCTGATCATCGAGGAAGACAGCGAGGGCGCGGTCGTCGCCCAGCAGTTGGCGGACAAATACGGCGCCAAGGTGGTCGGCGCCATCGCCCCGCTCAACACCTATCAACTGCGCTTACCAGCGCGCAACCTGATGGAGCGTGACGCGCTGGTGCTGCGCCTGGGCAGCGAGGTCGGCGTCGATGCAGTAGTCATCGAGGAATCCTCGGCAGAAGAAAATGAAGTTTCCTCCACTGATCAACGCCTGCGCCCCAATGCCGATGAATGGGCGGCCAACCGCTTTCTCGATGCGGTCAATTACTACCAGCGGCGCATCCCGGCCAAGAACGCACCGATCCCCACGAGCGCCGTGCGCATTGGCGTGATCGAGCGCGATCTGGACTTCGATGCGGCTGACTTCCAGCAATACCTGGGCGCGGCCAAGACCCGCAATGGCAACCCCCACACCCGCGTCTATGGCCGCGACGCCACGCGTCCTGACGGTCATGGCAGCACCGTTACCGGTGTGCTTGCGGCGGCCTGGGATAAAGGCGGCAACACCGGTTTCCTCAGCGGCCTGGACGGTGCAGGACCGGGCTTCGAGGTGATCGTGGAGCGCAACTCGGATGCGGGCATCACCGCCAATATCGCCGCCTCGGTCAACCTGGTCGAGGATGGCGTGCGCATCCTCAACTGGAGCTGGGGCATCCACCGCGTTGGCGCGCGCAAGGTAGACGGCGAGGAAGTCGATTCCCTCGTGCGCTCCGGCCTGGCCATGAGCGGCTACGAGGAACTGCTCGAAGAATTCTTTCTCTGGCTGCGCCGCGAGCACCCTGACGTGGTGGTGGTCAACTCGGCCGGCAATGGCTCCTCGTTCTCCGGCGCCGACGAGTACCGCTTGCCCTCCTCGTTCGTCACTGATCAGTTGTTCGTGGTCGGCAGCCACCAGCGCAGCGAGCGCGACGACGTCGCTATCGATGACCCCGCTTACGTGGTCAAACGCAGCTCATCCAACAGCGACACCCGTGTCGATATCAGCGCAGCGGCCTGCGTGCATGCCTCCACCCTGAAATCCGATGAGCAGGGCGAAACCCACTGCGGCACCTCCTACGCCACACCGCTGGTGGCCGGGGTAATGGCGGCGATCCTGTCGATCAACCCTGACTTGCGCCCCGACCAGTTGCGCATGCTGCTGCGCCGCAGCGCCATGACCATCGGTGAAGAGTACGACTTCGAACCCACCGACGCCGAAGACCTCACCGCGCCCATCCTGCCGTCGGAACGCAACTTCGAGCTGAACAACCCCGACGTCGGCCACTCCGCCCGACTGGATATGCAGAAGGCCTTGGACCTGGCGGTGAAAAGCCGTAGCAGCGTGCGTTGAGCGCAAAACCCTGAACTTTGCCGCTGCCAGGGCAATCAACCGGTGACATCCGCTTGACTGGAGAGCCGACCATGAAACTGCCCGTCGCCCTGACCTTTACCGCCCTGCTTTTGGCCCAGGGGCACGCCTTTGCCTCCTGTACGCCCGAGGAAGCCACCGCCAAAGCGCAAGAGCTGGCCGCAAAAATCGACGCCATTACCCAGGATGACCCCGAACGCGCCGCCCAGCTGCGTCAGGAACTGATTGAACAGGACCCCAAAAGCGCGTCCGACACCCTGACCGACGGCTGCAAGGCCTATGACCAACGCCTGCGTGAGCTGGACGCCGCCGAAGAAGATGTAGACGCCTAAGGGCAAAATCACCGAGATCGATAATGCAGGATTCGACGCGTTGCGGCGCTCAGGGGCTAGACTGCGACCCCATTGCAGTCCCGAACCGCCCTCTTTCTCTGGAGAACATCAATGCTCAAGGCCGAATACCAAACCCGTGGCCCGGTCCCGCAGGACGTGATCGAAGCCGTTGACCTGCACCTGCCAGAACCTGCCGCGGGTGAAGTGCGCGTAAAGGTGCTGGCTGCCGCGATCAACCCTTCCGATGTGCTCACCCTGACCGGCGAATACGGCATGCTGCCGCCGCTGCCTGCAGTCGGTGGTAACGAAGGCGTGGGCCGCGTCGAAGCGCTCGGCGCTGATGTCGGCAACCTCAAAGTCGGCCAGATGGTCCTGTTGCCAGTTGGCTGCGGGACCTGGGTCACCCACCTCAACGCTCAGGCCAAGCAACTGATCCCGCTGCCGGAGGCCGACCCGCAGCAACTGGCGATGATGACCGTCAACCCGCCAACCGCCTCACTGCTGCTCAGTGAATTCGTCGACCTCAAACCAGGCGACTGGGTCATCCAGAACGCCGCCAACTCGGGTGTGGGCAGCTATCTGATTCAACTGGCCAAGCTGCGCGGCTTCAAGACCCTTAACGTGGTGCGCCGCGAGTCGGCCGTGGCCGGCGTGCAGGCTGAAGGCGGCGACGTGGTGCTGGTTGACGGCCCGGATTTGGCCAAGCGCGTACGCGCAGCAACCGATGGTGCACCGGTGCGTCTGGGCATCGACGCCGTCGGCGGCGAAGCCACCGACCACCTGGCCGCGGCCCTGTGCGACGGCGGCATCCTGGTCAACTACGGCATGATGAGCCGCCAGCCCTGCCAGGTTTCGCCCTCCTCGTTCGTTTTTCGCGACGTCACCCTGCGTGGCTTCTGGCTGGCCAAATGGTTCCGCAATGCCAGCCCGGCCGAGCAGATGAAGGTGTTCGGTGAGCTGACCCAACTGATCGCCAGCGGTAAGTTGAAGACGCGCATCGCCGCCACCTACGACGTCAGCCAAATCAAGGAAGCCGTCGCCGCAGCCGCCGCTGGCGAGCGCGAAGGCAAAATCCTGATCGTGCCGAACTAAGCCAAGCGCCGCACAGAAACAAAAAGGCTATCTCCCAGCGGTTTGCTACAGCCTCAACTCTTGCTTAGGTAGGAGCGAAAGGTAGGCAAAAGCCAACTGGGACATAGCCAACAAAAAAGGGGGTCACGCATCACGCGCGGCCCCCTTTTTTTGCTATCAGCCTGAGCGTCTTGGCGCTTACTCCGCAGCCGGGGTGCGGCGTTTGAGCGGCGCGAGACCGTCCTGGCTGACCAATACCGGCGCATCCGGCTTGGGTTTATTCTGCGTATTGCGCTTGCTCGGCGCTTTGGCTGCAGGCTTTTTCACCAGTTTCTTGCCAGTTTTCGGGTCGACCTTTTTCTTCTTCGGCCCTGCCGCCTTGCCGGAAGCCTTGAGGTTCTTCGGCCCCTGATAGAGACCTTTGAGGTCCTTGATGTTGCGGCGTTCGAAGCGCTGCTTGAGGTAGCGCTCGATGCTCGACATCAGCGCCCAGTCGGTATGGCAAATCAGCGAGATCGCCAGGCCTTCGGCTCCCGCCCGACCGGTGCGGCCGATACGGTGCAC
The DNA here is from genome assembly GCA_018826895.1 of Gammaproteobacteria bacterium. Classification (GTDB taxonomy): domain Bacteria; phylum Pseudomonadota; class Gammaproteobacteria; order Pseudomonadales; family Pseudomonadaceae; genus Aquipseudomonas. The sequence continues at coordinate 3,625 of JAHJYA010000019.1, read as the reverse complement.
GTACTCGTCACCCGAGCGCGGCATGTCGAAATTGATCACCAGATCCAGGCCGTCGACATCCAGACCACGGGCCGCCACATCGGTGGCCACGAGGATCTTCACCGCGCCCTGCTTGAGGCGGTCGATGGCCAGCTTGCGGTCTTTCTGATCTTTCTCGCCGTGCAGCACGAAGGTCTTGAAGTTCTGTGCCACCAGCTTGCCGTACAGGCGGTCAGCCTGAACCCGGGTGTTGGTGAAGATGATCGCCTTGTCGTAGGTTTCGTTCTTCAACAGCCACTCGACCAGGCGCTCTTTGTGGTGGTTGTGGTCAGCGGTGATGATCTGCTGACGGGTGCCTTCGTTGAGCTGGCTGACGCGGTTGAGCTGCAGATATTCAGGGTCCTTAAGTACCTTGGTGACCATTTCGCGCAGGCCTGCACCGCCACTGGTGGCGGAAAACAGCAGGGTCTGGCGCGTGTCGTTGCACAGTTCCGACAGGCGCTGCACGTCTTCGGCAAAGCCCATGTCGAGCATGCGATCGGCTTCGTCGAGCACCAGCACTTCCACTTCATCAAGCAGCAGGTTGCCGGCGTTGGCGTGTTCGATCAGACGACCTGGGGTGCCGATCAGGATATCAACCCGGCGCAGCATAGCGGCCTGGACCTTGAAGTCTTCGCCACCGGTGATCAGGCCGGCCTTGAGGAAGGTGAACTGGGCGAAGCGCTCGACTTCCTTGAGGGTCTGCTGAGCCAGCTCGCGGGTTGGCAGCATGATCATCGCGCGCACGCTCATACGCGGCGAGGATGCGCCATCGCCAAGCAGGCGGTTGAGCATCGGCAGGACAAAGGCGGCAGTTTTGCCGCTACCGGTCTGAGCGATTACCCGCAGGTCCTTGCCTTGCAGCGCCAGCGGAATAGCCGCCACCTGCACCGGCGTGGGCACGGTAAAGTTCAACTCGGCCACGGCTTTGAGCAGGCGTTCGTGCAGGGCAAATTCGGAAAACACGCGGGTAACCTCGACAGAGAAACAGAAATCAGCTGCATAGCGTAACGGTTTCCCGCGCAATGACCGAATTTCTTTACGTGCAGGCCATACTGTCAGGGTAAATACTTGCTCATCCACCTGCCTCGAGCACTGCCATGACCATCTCTATTGCCCCCTTCTTACTCACCGCCGGCCTCGCCCTGAGCATCGCCAGCCTGCCCTCCTTGGCGGCACCGAAAAGCGAGCGCCCCGGCAATCCCCACAGCGAACACGGCGCCGAGTTGCACCTCAGCGGCCCACGTATCGATATCGACCGGGTGCGTATCGTGCTCGGCGAAAACCGCCAGTTGCTCGGCTCAAGCCGCGCGCTCCCTCCGGGTATCGCGAAGAACCTGGCACGTGGCAAACCCCTGCCACCCGGTATCGCGCGCAACTTCGATACACGCCTGCTGGGCCAGTTGCCCCGCTACGATGGCTATGAATGGAAACAGGCTGGCACCGATGTAGTGCTGGTGGCGATTGCTACAGGCCTGATTTACGAGGTACTGCGCAACGTTCTCGACTGACGTCGCTGCTTGAGCAACAGCCGCACACTGTCCCAGCCGACCAGCGCCACGGCGATCCAGATCGGCAGGTAGGTCAGCCACTGCCGAGGGTCGAATACCTCGCCGAGAAACAGCAGCGCCACGCCGAACAGCAGCACCGGCTCGACATAGCTGAGAATGCCGAACAAGCCCATCGGCAGCAGGCGGCTGGAAGCCATCATCGCGGCGAAGGCCACGGCCCCTAGCAACCCCAGCCCCGGTAGCCACAACAGCAGCGCCGGCGCCTGGCTGAACAGCGCCGGCGGGCCGTAGGCCAGGATCAGCCAGATCGCCAGCGGCGTCAGCATGAGCATTTCCAGCGCGAAGCCGGACAAGGCGTCCAGGCGCATCCAGCGGCGCAGCATGAAATACGGTGGGTAGCCCAACGCCGTGACCAGGGTGATCCAGGAGAACGCCTGGGTCTGCCACAGCTCATGCACCACACCGAGCATGGCACAGGCCACGGCCAGAGCCTGCAGCGGACGCAAGCGCTCGCCGTAGAACACCCGTCCAGTCAGCACCATGGCCAGGGGCAGAAGAAAGTAACCCAGCGAGACATCGAGCATGTGCCCAGCCAAGGGGGCCCAGACGAATAGCCCCCACTGAATACCGATCAACCCAGCAGCCAGCGGCAATGCGGCGAGCAGCAGCGGTTCATGACGTAAGCGTTGCAGCACCGCGGCCAACACCTGCCACTGCCGCCCAACGAGCACCAGCAGGGCCACCGCCGGCAGCGACCAGAGCACACGCTGTGCAAAAACCTGCACACCATCGAGCGGCGCCAACTGCTGGACATAGCCCGGCATCAGCGCGAACAGTACCGAGGCCCCCACCGACAGCGCGACCCCGCGCCCGGACAACCCTGGATTCACCCAACCACCTTCGGCGTCCGGCCCAGACGCGTTATCGCCAAGGACGCGATGATTACCGTACCGCCCAGCGCCAGGCGCAACAGGTCGGCATCACGATTCCACAACAGCAGGTTGACCAGCAGCCCCGCCGGTACCAGCGCATTGTTCATCACCGCCAGGGTGCCGCCATCAACCAGGCTGGCACCCTTGTTCCACCAGTAAAGACCCAGACCAGAGGCCGCGATGCCCAACCACACCAGCACCCCCCATTGGGTGACGGTTTCCGGCATGCGCGCGGCGTTGCCGAACATCAGGAAGGCCGGCAGCGCCACCAGCAAGGCACCGAGATAGAAATAGCCAAAGCGGCGATAGTCAGGAAGCGCCGAAGGATGAGCGGCCAGCAGGTGTTTGTAGAACACCTGACCTGCGGCGAACGTGGCGTTTGCCACCTGCAACAGTAAAAAGCCAAGCAGGAAGTTGGCGCTCACCTGGTCGTAGCGAATGATCACCGCACCGGCCACTGCCACCAGAGCGGCAAGCAAGGCCCAGGGGTTGAAACGCCGATTGATGGCGTCCTCGATCAGCGTGACATGCAGCGGCGTGAGAACAGTGAACAGCAGCACCTCCGGCACGCTCAGCAGGCTGAAACTCAGGTACAGGCACACATAGGTCACGCCGAACTGCAGCGCGCCAATCACCAGCATGCCGCGGATAAACCTCGGTTCCACACCCCGCCAGCGCGTGAGGGGCAGAAACAGCAGGCCGGCGATGATGATCCGCGTCAGCACCGCGAAATAGCTGTCCACCTGGCCGGCCAGGTATTCACCGATCAGGCTGAAGGAAAACGCCCAGAGCAGGGTCACAAAAAGCAGATAGCGCATGGTCACCTCGTTGCGAGGCGGCGACCTTAGCCTGTTGCTGGCATTTCAACAATCTAGGGACTGACGCCAAAAAGGTTCTTTGCATTCCTGTGGCGATGTTGGGATTGGTACCGGACTGGCAAATAAGTGTGCGTTGCCGATGACGTGGCTCTATCCATTACCGCGCTGTCTGGTCTGGCGGGTTTCGCCCCTTACGGGCGAGTCACTTTATTCGCTGCGCTCACCCTGCGGGCCAGCCTACAGCTGTTACTCCGCTTCGCTCCGTAGCTCTTGTTTGCCCAAGAGAAAGTAACCAAAGAGAAGGGCACCCCACCATCCGGCCCCGGCTGCGCCGGGGTTCCCTCCT
>JAHJYA010000002.1 GCA_018826895.1 Gammaproteobacteria bacterium | reverse complement strand
TCCTGCCACGGCATCACTCGAACTCCTCATTCGAAAGATTCCGTAAGCCTAAATGCGTTACCTATGTCTCCCGACACCTGTTACCTATGTCTCCCGGCTGAACACGCGGCGCACCCTACTGCCCTAGCGCAGCGAAATCACCGGCCAGCCACGTTTCTGCGCTTCGGCGCGCAGATTCGGGTCCGGGTCGACGGCTACTGGGCGGGTGACTTGTTCCAGCAGCGGCAGGTCGTTCATCGAGTCGCTGTAGAAGCTGCTGTTGGTCAGGCTCAGGCCGGTTTCGCCGAGCCAGCGATTAAGCCGGGTGACCTTGCCTTCCTTGAAGCAGGGCACATCGGTGGTGCGGCCGGTGTAGCGGCCATCCTGCATTTCGCATTCGGTGGCCAGCAGGGTGTCGACGCCCAGGCGTGCGGCGATCGGTGCAGTCACGAAGCGGTTGGTCGCGGTGATGATCAGCAGTTTATCGCCAGCCTCGCGGTGCTCTGCTAATAGCGCTTCGCCCTTGGCCAGGATGATCGGCTCGACGCAGTCACGCATAAATTCGCGGTGCCACTGCTCAAGCTGGGCCATCTCCGTGCGGCCGAGAATTTCCAGGCTGAAGTTCAGGTAGTCGGTGATGTTCAGGTGACCGGCCAGGTAGTCCTGATAAAAGGCGTCGTTGCGCGCCTTGTAGGCAATCCCGTCGAGGATGCCACGTTCACACAGGTAGTCGCCCCAGGCGTGGTCGCTGTCGCCACCGAGCAGGGTGTTGTCGAGATCGAATAAGGCCAAGCGCACGGAAAACACCTTTGGTTGCCAGCTACGAAGGGTCGCCAGAATAGCGGCTTTTACCGGCTATTCCCATTCCACGGACGTGCTGCGTTGCCGCTGCCGCGACCTTTGTGGAACAATGCCGAAACATGCGTTTACGAGGTTGTGTGCCGTGATCGATCCTGATGGTTTTCGCCCCAATGTCGGCATCATTCTGACCAATGAGGTCGGCCAGGTGCTCTGGGCGCGTCGGATTAACCAGGATGCCTGGCAGTTCCCGCAAGGTGGGATCAACGACCATGAGTCGCCCGAAGAGGCGCTCTACCGCGAACTCAACGAAGAGGTCGGCCTCGAACAGGACGACGTGAAAATACTCGCCTGCACCCGGGGCTGGTTGAGGTATCGTCTGCCCCAGCGTCTGGTGCGTACCCACAGTCAGCCGCTGTGTATCGGGCAGAAGCAGAAGTGGTTCCTGCTGCGCCTGACCGGCGCGGAAGAGCGGGTGCGGATGGACCTGACGGGCAAACCGGAGTTCGACGGCTGGCGGTGGGTCAGCTACTGGTACCCGCTGGGGCAGGTGGTCACATTCAAGCGCGAGGTCTACCGTCGCGCCCTCAAGGAACTCGCTCCGCGCCTGCTGGCGCGGGACTGACATCGACTTAGAGCCGAGCCATGCTCAATACGCTGCGCAAGATCGTCCAGGAAGTAAATGCCGCCAAGGACCTCAAGGCGGCGTTGGGCATCATCGTGCAGCGCGTCAGGGAAGCCATGGGCAGCCATGTCTGCTCGGTTTACCTGCTCGACCCCGAGACCAATCGCTTCGTGCTGATGGCCACCGAGGGTCTCAACAAACGCTCCATCGGCAAGGTCAGCATGGCGCCCAACGAAGGCCTGGTTGGCCTGGTCGGCACCCGCGAAGAACCGCTGAACCTGGAGAACGCCTCCGAGCACCCACGCTACCGCTACTTTGCCGAAACCGGCGAGGAGCGCTACGCCTCCTTCCTTGGCTCGCCGATCATCCACCACCGCAAGGTGATGGGCGTGTTGGTGATTCAGCAAAAGGAGCGGCGCCAGTTCGACGAGGGCGAAGAAGCCTTCCTGGTGACCATGAGCGCGCAGCTCGCCGGGGTTATCGCTCATGCAGAGGCGACCGGCTCGATCCGCGGCCTGGGCAAGCAGGGCAAAGGTATTCAGGAAGCCAAGTTCGTCGGCGTCCCCGGTTCGCCCGGTGCGGCGGTCGGTACGGCGGTGGTGGTACTGCCGCCGGCTGACCTGGATGTGGTGCCGGACAAGCATGTCGATGACATCACCGCCGAACTGGCGCTGTTCAATACGGCTCTGGAAGGGGTGCGCGCGGATATGCGCGCGCTGTCGGCGAAGATGGCCACCCAGTTACGCCCCGAAGAGCGCGCGCTGTTCGACGTCTACCTGATGATGCTCGAAGATGCCGCCCTGGGTAACGAGGTGGTTAAGGTCATCAAGACCGGCCAGTGGGCCCAGGGCGCGCTGCGGCAGGTGGTCAGTGAGCACGTCAACCGCTTCGAGCTGATGGACGACGCCTACCTGCGCGAGCGCGCCAGTGACGTCAAGGACCTCGGTCGGCGCCTGCTGGCGTACCTGCAGCAGGCGCGCCAGCAAACCCTGACCTACCCCGATAACACCATCCTGGTCAGCGAAGAACTGTCGCCCGCCATGCTCGGTGAAGTACCCGAGGGCAAACTGGTCGGGCTGGTCTCGGTGCAGGGCTCGGGCAACTCCCATGTGGCGATTTTCGCCCGGGCCATGGGCATTCCTACGGTCATGGGGGCGGTCGATTTACCCTATTCGAAGATCGACGGCATTCAACTGATCGTCGATGGCTACCACGGCGAGGTCTTCACCAACCCCAGCGAACTGCTGCGCAAGCAATACGCCGATGTGGTCGAGGAAGAGCGCCAACTGACCCAGGGCCTGGATGCCTTGCGTGCGCTGCCCTGCGAGACTCTCGACGGCCATCGCATGCCGCTGTGGGTCAACACCGGCCTGCTCGCCGATGTGAAGCGCGCCCAGGAGCGCGGTGCGGAAGGCGTCGGCCTGTACCGCACCGAAGTGCCCTTTATGATCAAGGAGCGCTTCCCTAGCGAGAAGGAACAACTGGCGATCTACCGCGAGCAGTTGCAGGCCTTCCATCCGCTGCCGGTGACCATGCGTAGCCTGGACATTGGCGGCGACAAGTCGCTGTCGTACTTCCCGATCAAGGAAGAAAACCCCTTCCTCGGCTGGCGCGGCATCCGCGTGACCCTCGACCACCCGGAAATCTTCTTGGTGCAGACCCGCGCCATGCTTAAAGCCAGCGAAGGGCTGGATAACCTGCGCATTCTGCTGCCGATGATTTCCGGGATTCAGGAACTCGAAGAAGCCCTGCACCTGATCCACCGCGCCTGGGGCGAGGTGCGCGACGAAGGCACCGATGTGCCCTTGCCGCCGATTGGCGTGATGATCGAAATTCCCGCCGCGGTCTACCAGACCCGCGAGCTGGCCCGGCAGGTGGACTTCCTCTCGGTCGGCTCGAATGACCTGACGCAATATCTACTGGCCGTGGACCGCAACAACCCGCGGGTCGCCGACCTCTACGACTTCCTCCACCCGGCCGTGCTGCAGGCGCTGTGCAAGGTGGTCGCCGATGCCCATGCTGAGGGCAAACCGGTGAGCATCTGCGGTGAGATGGCCGGCGACCCGAGCGCCGCCGTGCTGCTGATGGCCATGGGTTTCGACAGCTTGTCGATGAATGCCACCAACTTACCTAAAGTGAAGTGGCTGTTGCGCCAGATCAGCCTGGGCCGCGCCCGTGAGCTGCTGGCGCAGGTGATGACCATCGACAACCCGCAGGTGATCCACAGCACCCTGCAACTGGCTCTGCGCAACCTCGGCCTGGGCCGCATGATTAACCCAGCGTCGAATATTCAGTCGTAGTCAGAGCAGCGAATAGCGTTCATAGCGCGCGTTGGCTTCGGTAGCCTGGGTCGAGCGTAGCGGCACCCAGGGCACCTTCTCCCGGGTATCGCGTTGCTCAACCCAGGCTACTTCTTGCTAGGCGCCACTGACCATGGGCCGCGCCCCGCGAGCGTAATCCCTACACCTCAATCCTTACTTCGCCGACAGGTACGCCCTCGGCCGCAAAACTGCGCTCGATCAGCCGTCGTCTGCCATCGGCATGGGCGAACAGCAGGGTGCTGGCACGGGTGCCGTAGGTGGGGCTGGCGATAAACACGCTGCCAAGCAGCCGTTCGATCTCAAGGCTGACACCCGTGCTTGGCAGCTGCTCATCGGCCGGCTTCGTGGCATCGGCCAGCAGGGCGAACAGCTCGGCCTCATTGCCGCTGTCGAGCGCCTGGGTGAATGCGGCTTTGGCCCGCTGCAGCTTCGGCCAGGGCGTGTTGAGGTCGGCATTGGAAATGCCGTGGATGCCGGCCTGCAAGGCCTGGGCCTGACCGCTGTGGGCGTTGAAGTGCCAGAGCTGCTGGGTATCGCCAACCAGCAGATTGAAGCCGCCATAGGCGCCGCGCTCGGCGTGCAATGTGGTCAAAAAGTGCTCAGGGGAAAGGTCGCCGCACAAGAAACGCTGCGCCAGCTCACCGCGCGAACGCGGGCCCTGGGGTGCGCTGGGGTTACGGATATTGGTCAGCGCAGCAAAGCGCCCACCAGGGCCAATACCCAGCCAGGTGCCGCCGGCCTGCAGATCACGCCCGGCGATCAGCCCCGGTGCATCGGGCCATTCCGCCAGCGCGGTCGCCGGGCGGGCATAAAACTCGTCGCGGTTGGCGGCGACCAGCAGCGGCACTGCATGGCCGGGGCGCCAGGCGAAGACGATCAGGCACATGGTCGTTCCAGTTGCGCACGCACGCCGTCTGCGTCGAGCGGATCGCCGATATACAGCTGCACCTTGCGCGCGCCGCTGCCCAATCCCAACTCCATCAGAATGCGTTCCTCAACCATGGACAGGCCACCCTCCAGCCGCTCAAGTGGCTGGATCAACAGGCGCGGTGCCAGGCTCAGACGCAGAAAGCGCTTGGGCAACAGCGTCTGCACCGCCTGCTTGAGCAAGCGCTCGGCGAGGCTGAAGTCGGCCACTAACAACCGGGCATTACTAAACGGCGGCTCTGCCCGTATTTCCACCTCACGGCCGCTCTCCAAATGCAGCATGTGCAGGTGATTGCAGGCGATACTCAGATACAGGGTATTCAACACAGCGTGGCTCACGTCCGGGAAAGTCTCACTGTACGCAAAGGCCGAGGTGGTATCCATCGCGCAAGCGTGGAGCCCAGGTCGGGCTTCCGTTACCATGTTGCATTGCCTAAGGGGGCCTCATGGTCTTTGCGCTCTACATTGTGCTGGGGGCCGCGGCCGGCGTGCTGGCGGGGCTGTTTGGCGTCGGTGGTGGGATGATCATCGTGCCGGCGCTGATCTTCACGTTCACCGCTCAGGGCTTCGACACTGCCGTGCTGACCCATATGGCGGTGGGCACTTCCCTGGCGACCATCCTGTTCACCTCGATCAATGCCGTGCGTGAGCACCACCGACACGGCGCGGTACGCTGGACGATCTTCGTCTGGCTGACCCTGGGGATCGTCTTCGGCGCGGCGCTGGGGGCGGTCACGGCGGAGTCGATTGATGGTCAGGTGCTGCAGAAGATCATTGGCGTGTTCGCCCTGTGCATCGCCTTGCAGATGGCGCTGGAACTGAAACCCAAGGTCGCCCGCGCGGTCCCCGGTAAGCCGGTATTGAGTGCGGCGGGCGTGGTGATTGGTTGGGCCTCGGCGATCATCGGGATTGGCGGTGGTTCGCTGACCGTGCCCTTTCTGACCTGGCGAGGGGTGCCCATGCAGCAGGCGGTGGCCACGTCCTCGGCCTGTGGTTGGCCGATTGCTGCGGCCGGTGCGCTGAGTTTTATGTGGTTGGGTTGGGGCGATGCGCGTCTACCTGGCTGGAGCCTGGGTTACCTGTACCTGCCTGCGTTGTTGGGTATCGCGCTGACCAGTGTGTTCTTCGCCCGAACGGGCGCGCGCCTGGCGCACAAATTGTCGCCACGGCTGCTCAGGCGCCTGTTTGCCCTGCTGTTGGTGTGTGTTGGCCTGAATTTTTTGCTCTGAGGAATCCGCATGTTGCCTTACCCGAATATCAACCCGGTCGCTCTTGACCTGGGCTTCCTGCAGATCCACTGGTACGGTCTGATGTACCTGGTCGGCATCGGCGGCGCCTGGTTCCTGGCCTCGCGCCGGGTGCATGCGTTTGCGCCGAGCTGGAACAAGGAAAAGCTCTCCGACCTAGTGTTCTGGGTGGCCATGGGGGTGATCCTCGGCGGCCGTTTGGGCTACGTGCTGTTCTACGACCTCTCGGCCTATATCGCCAACCCGCTGCTGGTACTGGAAATCTGGAAGGGTGGCATGTCCTTCCATGGCGGTCTGATCGGCGTGATGCTGGCGACCTGGTGGTTTGGCAAACGCAACAACAAGAGCTTCTTCGAGCTGATGGACTTTATCGCGCCGCTGGTGCCGATTGGTCTGGGCGCCGGGCGCATCGGTAACTTCATCAACGCCGAGCTATGGGGCAAAGCCACCGACGTGCCCTGGGCGATGGTCTTCCCCACGGATCCGCAGCAACTGGCGCGCCACCCCTCGCAGCTGTACCAGTTCGCCCTGGAAGGCTTGGCGCTGTTCACCATTCTCTGGTTCTACTCGCGCAAACCGCGGCCGACCATGGCCGTGTCCGGTATGTTCGCCGTGTGCTACGGCATCTTCCGCTTTATCGTCGAATTCGTCCGCGTGCCGGATGCCCAGCTGGGTTACCTGGCCTGGGGCTGGCTGACCATGGGCCAGGTGCTCTGCGTACCCATGGTGCTCGCTGGCCTGGGCATGATCGCCTATGCCTACAAACGCCAGGCCGCGCAGGAGGCTGTGCAATGAAACAATACCTTGACCTGATGCGCCTGGTGCGCGAAACCGGCACCTTCAAGCAGGACCGCACCGGCACCGGCACCTACAGCCTGTTTGCCCACCAGATGCGCTTCAACCTGGCCGATGGCTTCCCCCTGGTGACCACCAAGAAGTGCCACCTGAAGTCGATCATTCACGAGTTGCTGTGGTTCCTTCAGGGCGACACCAACATCAAATACCTGAAAGACAACGGCGTACGCATCTGGGACGAATGGGCCGACGAAAACGGCGATCTCGGCCCGGTGTACGGCTACCAGTGGCGCAGCTGGCCGGCGCCGAACGGCGAGTCGATCGACCAGATCAGCAAGCTGATCGAGATGATCAAGAAGAACCCGGACTCGCGCCGCCTGATCGTCTCTGCCTGGAACCCGGCGCTGGTCGAACAGATGGCCCTGCCGCCGTGCCATGCGCTGTTCCAGTTCTATGTCGCCGACGGCAAGCTGAGCTGCCAGCTGTACCAGCGCTCTGCCGACATCTTCCTCGGCGTGCCCTTCAACATCGCCAGCTACGCGCTGCTGACCCTGATGGTCGCCCAGGTCTGCGGCCTGCAACCGGGCGAGTTCATCTGGACCGGCGGCGACTGCCACCTGTACGCCAACCACCTGGAACAGACCGACCTGCAGCTGACCCGCGAACCGCTGCCGCTGCCGACCATGAAGCTCAACCCGGACGTGACCGATCTGTTCGCCTTCCGCTTTGAAGACTTCGAGCTGCTCGGCTATCAGGCTCATCCGCATATCCCGGCACCTGTGGCGGTCTGAGGTCCCGGGTATCGCTGTGCTCCACCCAGGCTACAGGCGGCATATTGATCTGTAGCCTGGGTTAGCCGCAGGCGTAATCCGGGAGCGGACGACGACGCTGCCACCCCGACTCAGGCATTTTTGCCCAGCCCCTCTGCCAGGTAATCGATCAGCACCCGCAATTTGGGCGGCAGGTGGCGGGTGGGGTGGTAGAGCACCCAGGCGGTGCCTTGGTAGGAGCCGGTATAGCGCCACTCGGGCAATACCCGCAGCAGCTCGCCGCTGGCCAGCGCGGCGGCGGCGGTGAAGTGGGGCAGGCAGGTGATGCCCAGGTGATCCAGTACAGCGCGCAGGCGCACTTCGCTGTGGTTGCTGGCGAAGCGTCCGCTCACCGTGACCACGCATTGCTCCGCGCCCTTGCTGAAATGCCAGCGGTGGTCATCGGCTGCTTCGTCCAGGTACAGGCAGGCGTGGCGCACCAGCTCTTGCGGGTGTTGCGGCGTGCCGTGGCGTTGCAGGTAGGCAGGGCTGGCGCACAGCAGTTGCTGCACCTGGCACAGCGGGCGACCGGCCAGCGCCGGTGGCGGCTGGTCGGTGATGCCGATGATCAGGTCGAACTGATCGCTGATCAGGTCCGGGCTGCGGTCACTGAGGTTGAGGCTGACCTCGACCTCCGGGTAGCGCTGCAGAAAATCGTGAATCAGTGGCGCCACCAGAAAGCGGCCAAAGGCCTTGGGCACGCTCAAGCGCACGCGGCCACGGGGGTGGCTCATCAGTCGCTCGCCGACATCCAGCGCCGCCTGGGCAGCGCCGAGCATCTCGCGGCAGCGCTCGAAGACTTCTGCCCCGGCCTCGCTCAGGCGCAGCCGGCGCGTGGTGCGCTCCAGCAGGCGTAGGCCGAGGGCCTGCTCCAGGTGGGCGATCTGCCGGCTCACCGCCGAGGCGGTGCTGCCCTGCTGGCGCGCGGCGGCGGAGAAACTTCCGGCCTCAACCACCCGTACGAAGGTGGCCATATAGGGCAGCAGATGGCCGCTGTTATTTGTGCTCATGGCGAATAAGTCTTGTGTTGAGTTGCTGGATTATCGTTTTACCGGACTCAATCGACAATGGCGCACCTGTCCTTGTTGCGGAGCCGCCATGACCACCCTGATCAGCCGATCCCCTTCCCGCCTGTTGCAGGCCAGTGACCTGCTGTTGCTGTTGGTCGCCCTGGTCTGGGGCACCAGTTACGGTGTGGCCAAGCAGGCGCTGGTCTTTTATCCGGTGTTGGGTTTTCTCGCCGTGCGCTTTTGCCTGACCTTTCTCATCCTGCTGCCGCAGTTGCGCGGTGAGGGTCGCCAGGCTTGGGCACCGGGCATCCCCCTTGGTGGGGTGATGCTGGCGATCTTCCTGTGCGAGACCTATGGAGTGCTGCACACCTCGGCCAGCAATGCAGCGTTTCTGATCAGCCTGTGCGTGGTCATCACGCCCTTTGTCGAGTGGCTGATGTTCGACCGCCGCCCCGACTCACGGATGCTGCCGGCGGTAGCGCTGTCGCTGCTCGGCACCTGGCTGCTTAGCGGTGGCGTCGAGCTGCAGTTCAACCTGGGCGATGGGCTGATGCTGCTGGCCGCGCTGCTACGCGCGCTCTTGGTCTGCCTGACCGGCAAGCTCACCGCCCACACCCAGGTGCCAGCGCTGGCACTGACGGCGGTGCAGACCGGGGTGATCGGCTTCGGCTGCCTGCTCCTCGGCTTCCTGACCCTGCCTGAGGGGCTGCCCGCTTTGCCGGTGGCGCCGGCGTTTTGGATCGGCACGCTCTATCTGGTGTTCTTCGCCACGTTGTTCGCTTTCTTCGTGCAGAACTACGCCCTGCGCCGCAGCAGCCCGACGCGGGTGTCCTTGCTGATGGGCAGCGAGCCGCTGTTCGGCGCGTTGTTTGCGGTGCTTTGGTTGAATGAGCAGTTGAGTGTGCAGGCCTGGCTGGGCGGGTTGCTGATTGTGGCCGCAACCCTGTGGACCAGCCTGGCCAGGCGCTAACTGCCGGCGATCAGCGTCTGGCTGAGGGTGTCGAGCTGGGCCTGGCGTTCGCGGTCGTTCAGTTGCGGCGCGTTGTTCAGGCTCGACCACTCAGGGTGGGCACGGGCTTTGTGCAGGGCGTCGGGCAGTTGGCCTTCGCGCCACACGGCATCTTGCGGAGCGGTCAGCTGGATGCGTTCGAGGGCGGCGTGGCCGCGGCTGTCCAGGGCGTGCAGCAGGTGTTGCTGGCGCAGGGCGAGCAGGCGCAGCACGGCATCGTCGACGGTCAGCTCGCGCTGGCCCTTGAACTTGCCCTTCAGGCGCGCGCCGTAGCGGCGCAGGGTTTGTGCGCCACCGCCGACCAGCGCGCCGACGGCTGCCGCTGCGCCCAGGGTCAGGCCACCGACCAGCAGGTCGACGCCGAGGCCCGTCGCCGCGCCGGCTGCCATGCCACCGCCGACATTCACGCCCAATTGGCGCAGGGTTTCCGGATTGAACAGGTCATCGCCCCAACGCCCGTCGAGCAGCGGCAGCTCGCCGGCCTGGGCGTCATCGGGGCGGAAAGCGTAGAGGCGCAGCAGGGCCTCTACGCTGCGTTGTTCGCGTTGGCGCACGCTGTCGCGCAGAGCGATCACTGCAGCCTGCTCGCGCTTGGGCTCGGCGGCAACACTGCGCCGGCAGGCGGCGCAGTCGAGCAGCAGGTCGGCGATCAGCCGCGCGCCACTCTGCCGGCGCGCCTGGCGCTGGGCCTCGTGGTCGTCGATCAGCCGTTGCAGGGCGGGGCGGGCGTGTTCGAGGAGCAGGGCGAGGCTTTCGTACAGGCGTCGTTCGCCATCCAGCGGTGGCGCCACGCTGTCGAAGCGCACCAGGGCGTGCAGGCCGAGGCGCGCGAGGGCTTCGCGCCATTCGCCTTCCCGGTGGCCTTGGCCAGCGACAAAGTTGAGCACCGGCAGCAGCGGCCGCCCGCACATGCTGAGGATGGCCAGCTCGTCGCGGTATTTGGCCAGCACCGGCTCGCGGGCGTCGATCACGTACAGGCCGGCATCCGAGGCGAGCAGCTGGCGCAGCACCTTGGCCTCCTGCTCGAAGCGCTGGCGTGCTTCGCTGCCGTCGAGAAAACGCGCCAGGCGGGCCGGGCCATCCAGGCGTTCGCCGGGGCGGTCGAGGCGTTCCAGGTAGTCGAGCAGGGCGATGGCGTCTTCTAGGCCGGGCGTGTCGTACAGCTCCAGCAGCGCCTGGCCGTCCACCGACAGGCGTGCGCCCTCGACATGCCGGGTGGTGCTGGGACGGTGCGAGACTTCGCCAAAGCCGACGTCGCGGGTCAGGGTGCGCAGTAGCGAGGTTTTGCCGACGTTGGTGTGGCCGACCAGGGCCAGGGTGAGGGGCCTGCTCATCGCTCAATCCTCAACGCGGTGGCACTGGGCATGGGGAGGCGCGGGGAGTCGCATGTGTGATCAATCATGGCCCGTCTCCAGCCAGCTCAGGGGCGCTGTATCGCTGTGTTTTAGCTGCAGGGCATCCAGCGCCTGGTGCCAGTCGCCCAGGCGCGCGCTGTCGAGGGCTTCGCCGGCCGGCGGTTGCAGCAGCCAGACGCGGGTGGCGCTGGCGCCGCGCGACAGTTCACCGATCAGCGCCAGGCTGCCGCGGTCTGGCGAGCGTCGTGGGTCGCAGGCAATCACCAGGCGGGCCGGGGGGAAGCGGGTGAGCTGGTCGAGCAGTTGGCGGCGCTGTTCGCGGCTGTCGATCACCCCGGCATCGACCACGCCGCGTGGCAGGGTTGGCGGCCAGGTGCGCGCCGGGTCGAGCTCGATGGCCACCAGCAACGCGCCCTGGCTTTCCAGCGCACTGGCGCCGGCGAGGGGCTGGTGCAATTGCGCCGGCGCCGCATCGCGAATGCCCAGGCGCTCGCTGCTCGGCTGCAGGCTTTCGCGCAGTAGGCTGTAGCCGGGCAGGCTGGTGTCCAGGCTCAAGCCGGCCACGCCGCGGCGCCAGCGCCACAGGCACAGGCCCAACAGCAGCAAGCGCGGGACGATGCCGTAGATCAGCAATACGCCGACCAGCCAGCCGGCCCAGCTCAGCCGTGCGGCTTCGCTGTTCAGGGCGTTGTCGCCGCTGGCGCGAATCAACTCGGCATCTGGCAGGCTGAAGCCGAGCAGGGCGGGCAGGGCGCCGAGGGTTTGGGTCAGCTGAATAAAGGTATCGCCGCCGAGCAGCGTGCTCTCCCAGACAAAGCCGTAACGCCGGGTGGCGAGCAG
Organism: Gammaproteobacteria bacterium; assembly: GCA_018826895.1. Lineage (GTDB taxonomy): Bacteria > Pseudomonadota > Gammaproteobacteria > Pseudomonadales > Pseudomonadaceae > Aquipseudomonas. Next base: position 9,706 of record JAHJYA010000002.1, on the reverse strand, counting down.
AATCAACAGGGTGGCCAGGGCCGAGAGCAGGGCCAGCAGCCACAGACCGTGGACCAGCACGCCCAGGCCCCAGCGTTCCAAGCGTCGGCGCCCGAGTAGGATCAACAGCGCGGGGGCCAACTGTGCGGCCTGGGCATCGCGTGCCAGGGTTTCGCTCAGCCAGAGCCACAGGCGCGCCAGCGGCCCGCCGCTGCCGGCGCTGAACAGCCAGCCGATGGCCCAGCCCACGAGCAGCAACAGGTTGAGGCCGAGCAGGCTGCCCAGTGCCCAGAACACATTGACCGGCCGCTGACCGTCGCCCAGAGCGGCCACCGCCAGCCCAGCGCCACTGGCTAGGGCCAGCAGCGCCAGTAGCAACAGCGCCAGACGCGCGCCTTGCAGCCAGTGCTGTTGCGCGCGCTGCTGGCCGTCGCGCTGGGCCAGCCAGAGCGCGCGCAGTTGAATACGGCTGGCCAGGTCGCTGCCCTGGGCACGGGCCTGGCGGTTGGCTTCGCTGTCCTCCAGGGGGCCGGCATGTTCTTCACGCAGGCGGATCGCTTCGCACAGCCAGAGGCGTTGCAGGGGCGTGGTGGTCTCGGTCACGCGGCATCTCGTCGTCATATCAGGCGTCGAGCATAACCGCTGACCGTGGTCGGCGTGCACCCCTGTGGTCGGCGCGCCTCGTTTCAGCGTGCGTCGCGCAGGCGCACGGCGATATCCGGCTGATCGATAAATACACCGTCAACGCCGGCGGCGAGAAAGGCCTGCAGTTCCGCTTCGATGTCGCCGCGCTCCCGGTCATTGGCCGAGCTGCGCAGGGCGGCGGGGAGAAACTGGTTTTCCGCGCGGAAGGTATAGGGATGCACCTTGAGCCCGGCGGCATGGGCGTCGCGTACCAGGTTGCTCGGGGTGCCGAGTTTGCCACTGGCATCGGGGGCGATGACCTGGCTTTTTTCCGGGCCGACGCCGGCCGCGTACTGGGCGATGGCTTTGAGGCCTTCGGCGCTGGTCATCTGCGCGTAGTCCAGGCTAGTACCGAGTTGTTGCTGATCGTAGGGCTGGCCCTTGACCCACAACAGCTGCACCAGGCGCAGGGGCGTGAGCTGGCTGAGGGTCTTGAGGTTGTCCACCTCGAACGACTGGATATACACCGGCGCCTCGGCGTGGTCATAGCCGTTGCGACTGAGGATCTCGACCAGCGGCTTTTCCATGGCCAGGTTCAGGCTCTGGAAGTGCGTGGGGTGTTTGGTTTCGATATACAGGCCAATGGGGCGGCCCTGGCTGGTTTGCAGCGCCTGCACCAGGTCGATGATCTCTTGCAGCGTGGGGATTTGCAGGCTGCCATCCAGGCGCGCGTTGCCGGGGCGGGTGGCGGGGATGCGCTCGATGGCGCGCAGGGTTTTCAGTTCGGCCAGGGTGAAGTCTTCGCTGAACCAGCCGCTCAGGGATTCGCCATCGACCATCTGAGTGCGTTTGCGTTCGGCGAATTCGGGGCGGTTGGCGACGTCGGTGGTCATGCCCAGCTCGTTGTCATGGCGGGCGACCAGTTGACCGTCGCGGGTCATCACCAGATCCGGCTCGATGTAGTCGGCGCCTTGCAACACCGCCAGGGCATAGCTGGCCAGGGTGTGTTCAGGCAGGTAACCGCTGGCGCCGCGGTGGGCGATGATCAGCGGGTGCGGTTCGGGGGCGATGGCTGGAGCGCTGCTGGGCGCCGCGTTGGCGGCGTGGAGGGTAAAGGGCAGCAGCGCCAGCAGGCTGAGAACGATGCGCATGGGGCTTCTCCTGAAAGGTGGCAATGGACGGGCCGTTGGCGCGTCATCCTGACGCGTCACAGTGACGTCTGGATGACGTTCAGACAAGCCCGCTGCTATGCTCGCGCCATGAATACGACCCTACCTCTCTGCCTGATCGCCGCTCTCGCGCGCAACCGCGTGATTGGCCGCGACAACCAACTGCCCTGGCACCTGCCGGCGGACCTCAAGCACTTCAAGGCAATGACCCTGAGCAAGCCGATCATCATGGGCCGCAAGACCTGGGATTCGCTCGGTCGCCCGCTGCCGGGTCGGCTCAACCTGGTGGTCAGCCGCCAGCCAGGGCTGCAGCTCGACGGCGCCGAAGTCTTCCCCTCGCTGGATGCCGCCATCGTCCGCGCCGAGCAGTGGGCCCGCGAGACCGGCGCCAGCGAGCTGATGCTGATCGGCGGCGCCCAACTCTACGCCCAGGGCCTGGCCCTGGCCGCGCGCCTGTACCTGACTCGTGTTGGCCTCAGCCCCGAGGGCGATGCGCACTTTCCCGAGGTGGACGAGGCGCACTGGCAACTGGTCGAGCAGGACGCCCATGCCGCGACGGACACCACGCCGGCGTATAGCTTCGAGACATGGCTTACGCGCGACTGAGCGTTGCGCGTCCACAGCAAGCCATCCCTCACTGTGCCCTAGCCGAACTGCGTTAAGCGGTTGCCCGGCCTGCAAGGGCCGGGCGTTATTGCGTCAGCTCACCGGGGTGAACTGGATGATTTCTACCCAGTAGCCGTCCGGGTCTTTGATGAAGGCGATGTCTTTCATGCTGCCGTCGCTCAGACGTTTCTGGAAGGTCACGCCAAGCTCTTCGAAGCGGGCGCAGGCGGCATGGATGTCCGGTACGGCTACGCACAGGTGACCGAAGCCGCGCGGGTCGCTGTTGCCGCTGTGGTAGCTGAAGTCGGGATCGTTTTCAGTGCCGTGGTTGTGGGTCAGTTCGAGCAGGCCGGGGATCGACTTGCGCCACTGGTGGCGTTCGATAGGGTCTGTTGGTATCTGCGATTTATCTTTTATCAGGGCCAGGAAGTACAGGCTGAACTCAGCCTTGGGGAAGTCCTTCTTCTCCAGCAGGGTGAAGCCCAGTACGCGGGTGTAGAAGTCCAGCGATTGGCTCAGGTCCTTTACGCGGATCATGGTGTGGTTGTACACGTACTCGTGGGTCGCGCTGTCGGGTTGAGCGGTGACGCCGGGTAGGTTGTTGAGTTCGTTGAGGGTCATCAAGGGTGTCCTTCTGTGTGAGCGTGTGCGGGTTGAGACCGCAGATGCAAGAAAATGTGCCGGTGCAATCAGCCGCGTGCAACTGCAGCGTGAGCGCTGGTTGGCGTCAGCTTGGCAGCTCGATCAGTTCGGCTTGCAGGCGGCCGTTGTCGAGATGCAGCTCGGCGATGCTGATGGGCAGCTTGAACCGGCGCGGGCCGGCACTGCCGGGGTTGAGGTAGAGCACACCGTCGCGTTCGTACTGCTGCGGTGCGTGAGAGTGGCCGGAGATCACGGCGCTGATGCCCTGGGCAGCAGGGTCGATATCGAGGGTCTTGAGGTCATGCAGGATATACAGCGTGATGCGCTGGATCTTCACCAGCAGGCGTTCGGGCAGGTTTTGCGCCCAGTCACCTGTGTCGTTGTTGCCACGTACCACGGAGACGGGAGCGATGCGCTCCAGTGCAGCGAGTATGTCCGGGTTGCCGACGTCGCCTGCGTGGATCAGGTGATCGCAGCCTTGCAGGCGTTCGAGGGCCGCAGGCCTGAGCAGGCCATGGGTGTCGGCGATCAGGCCGATGCGCAGTGGTCGATGTGGTGGTGCCCCGGTCATGCTGTGCTCCCCCCTTAAATCAGCAGCCCGGCACTTGGACGCCTCTAAGAACTACCTGCGTTGCCATCGCGGCGTTAAAAACAGGCTCAAAATGCTCATTTACAGCCGTAAACTCCGCTTTTTCGCCTGTTTTTGCCTTGCGCTGCCTGCCTCGCCTACGTTCTTAAAGGTGCCCACATGCCGGGCTGTCGAGGTGCTGCGGTCTTAGCCGTCGAGCATCGCCTTATCACGTACCGCGCCTTTGTCGGCGCTGGTGGCGAGTAGGGCGTAGGCCTTGAGCGCCGTGGTCACCTTGCGTGGACGCGGTTGGGCAGGTTTCCAGCCCTTCTTGTCCTGTTCGGCGCGGCGTGTGGCCAATTCTTCCTCACTCAGCAGCAGGTTGATGCTGCGGTTGGGAATGTCGATCAACACTTTGTCGCCGTCCTGCACCAGGCCAATGGCGCCGCCAGCGGCCGCTTCCGGTGAGGCATGGCCGATGGACAGGCCCGAGGTGCCGCCGGAAAAACGCCCGTCGGTGAGCAGGGCACAGGCTTTGCCCAGGCCTTTGGACTTCAGGTAGCTGGTGGGATACAGCATTTCCTGCATGCCCGGGCCGCCTTTCGGGCCTTCGTAGCGGATGATCACGATATCGCCGGCTTTTACCTCGTCGTTGAGGATGCCCTTGACCGCGCTGTCCTGGCTTTCGAAGATCTTCGCCGTACCCTCGAACACATGGATTGATTCGTCAACCCCGGCGGTTTTCACCACGCAGCCGTCGACCGCGATATTGCCGTAGAGCACGGCCAGGCCGCCCTCTTTGGAGTAGGCATGCTCGACACTGCGGATGCAGCCGTTTTCGCGATCGTCGTCCAGGCTCGGCCAGCGGGTGGCCTGGCTGAACGCGGTCTGGGTCGGGATACCGGCCGGGCCGGCCTTGAAGAAGTGGTGAACCGCTTCGTCCTGGGTCTGGGTGATGTCCCATTGGGCGATGGCATCGGCCATGCTCGGGCTGTGCACGGTGCTCACGTCGGTGTGCAGCAGGCCACCACGGGCCAGCTCGCCGAGGATCGAGAAGATCCCGCCGGCGCGGTGTACGTCTTCCATGTGGTACTTCTGGATGTTCGGCGCGACCTTGCACAGTTGCGGCACGTAGCGCGACAGACGGTCGATATCGCGCAGGTCGAAGGCCACTTCGCCTTCTTGCGCGGCGGCCAGCAGGTGCAGGATGGTGTTGGTCGAGCCACCCATGGCGATGTCCAGGCTCATGGCGTTCTCGAACGCCTTGAAGTTGGCGACGTTGCGCGGCAGCACGGACTCATCGCCTTCGCCGTAATAGCGCTGGCACAGCTCCACAACCAGGCGCCCGGCGCGCAGGAACAGCTGCTCGCGATCGGCGTGGGTGGCCAGGGTCGAGCCGTTGCCGGGCAGTGCCAGGCCTAAGGCTTCCATCAGGCAGTTCATCGAGTTGGCGGTGAACATGCCGGAGCAGCTGCCGCAGGTCGGGCAGGCGCTGCGCTCGTACTCGGCGACTTTCTCGTCACTGGCCGACTCGTCGGCGGCCACGACCATGGCGTCGACCAGGTCCAGGCCATGGCTGGCCAGTTTGGTCTTGCCGGCTTCCATCGGTCCGCCGGAGACGAACACCACCGGGATGTTCAGACGCAGTGCGGCCATCAGCATGCCGGGGGTGATCTTGTCGCAGTTGCTGATGCAGACGATGGCGTCGGCGCAGTGGGCGTTGACCATGTATTCCACGGAGTCGGCGATGATCTCGCGGCTCGGCAGCGAATAGAGCATGCCGTCATGGCCCATGGCGATGCCGTCGTCAACGGCGATGGTGTTGAATTCCTTGGCCACGCCACCGGCCTTTTCGATCTCGCGAGCAACCAGTTGGCCCATGTCCTTGAGGTGCACGTGGCCGGGCACAAACTGGGTGAAGGAGTTGGCGACGGCGATGATCGGCTTCTTGAAGTCCTCGTCTTTCATCCCGGTAGCGCGCCACAGGGCGCGGGCGCCGGCCATGTTGCGGCCGTGGGTGGAGGTTTTCGAGCGGTAATCAGGCATGGTGGTTTCCTGCGACTAATTCGGGGTATGTGTGCGGTGAGCGTCGTCGGGCGGCAGGTCGCCGCATGGTTATGAGGCTGCATGACGAGACGGGATCACCGTCCGTGCAACCGGGGCTCACGGGTCCGCCGGGGATGCTTGGCGAGGAATTGGGTGATTCTACGCCGCCGCAGTCGCCAGGGGAAAGGTCGGCGGTCTGCCGCGATGTCAGAAACGGTAGGCCAACTGTGCCCAGATGCGCGGGTGCTGCTGGGTGTCGCGCTGCGCCGCGTGGTTGCCCATCTTCCAGCCGGCCAGCGTGCTGATGCTCCAGGCTTGGGCCGACCACTTCGCGCCAAGGCCCTTGCTCGAGAGACGGCGAGTTGCCGTGTCATAGACCAGGCTCCGGGTATTGAGCCGGGCCTGGCCGTGATCGGCAAAGGCAACCAGTTGCCAGGTGTCGGTCAGGGCGTAGCGCAGTTCGACGCTGGCCAGCCAGCCGCGGTCGCCAAATGCTGCTGTCTGCTCGGCGGAGCGCACGCCGAACACGCCGCCGATATAGAGCTTTTCCGAGTCGTCCAGGTTGTTATCGCTCCACTGGCCCTGGGCTCGGGTGTAAAGGCTTATGCCTGAGCCCAGCTCTTGCAGACGGGCTAGGCTGGCGCGCAATACGCGGAACTGGCCAGGATCGGCCCTGCCAACCAGTGTGTAGGGCGAGCCGTCGATATTCAGGCTGCCTTCGCGCCAGTTCAGCGCCAGGCTTGTCTCCGCGCCGTTCAGCCAGCGATCACGGACGCTGCCGGAAAGCCCGTAGTCGAGCACGCGCGAGCGTTTCTCGCTGTTCAGACGCAGTATCCCGATCTCATCTTGCAGGTGTTTGTCATCGAACTGCAGCCGGGCCTTGAGGGTGAGCGCCCTGGTCTGGACGAGCGGCTGGATGACAAATGCGCTGACGGTGCGGGTTTTGCCCTTGGCGGCGAGTATTTCGAGCTCGTCGCCCAGTGCGTAGGACAAGTCCGAGAGGATCATGCCCAACCGAGTGTCCCACTGGCCGAGGCCCAGGTGGTAAGCCCCCCAGTGATAATGGCCCGCCTCGGCTGTGCCCATGCTGCGCAGGCTCAGCAGGTCGTTCTGGCCGAGCAGGCCATGCAGATTGAGGGCGCTGGCGAGTCGGCCCTGATCGTCATAGCCACCGAAGTTGTCCAGCGCCACGCCGCCACTGATAAACGGCAGCACGCTCAGATCGTCCGGTGGATCGTAGCTGGTGTTGCCGAGCGTCAGGCTGGTGCGCGATGGCAGGCCTGGAACCTCCTGAAAGGGCAGCACATCCGCAGCGTTGGCGAGAGATAAAACAGAGAAAACGCACAATGCGGACAACAGGCTGCAAGCCATACGCATACAGAAATACCGGAATAATCGTCGGGGCAAGCTCAGAGCATGTCCGTGAGCGCGCGTGGCGAAGCAGGATATGGCCTTAGGCTATTATCGTGCAAGCCGAATGGCCGGGGCAGGCGTAGGGTGGACAACGCTCTGTCTGTCCACCATTACGACCGCGCTGTGGTGGACGGGTAAAGCGTCGTCCACCCTACGACAGGCTAATTCCTGAACAGTCGTTAACCGATTCTTAAAAGAACCGCACCACCTGCGCCCACACCCGTGGGCTGCGGTCGACGTCGCTTTGTGCGTCGGCGTTGCCGAGCTTCCAGGCGGCTACGGTGTTGATCTGCCAGCCGTGGGCGGCCCAGCGTGCGCCTACGCCTGCTGCCGAGAGGCTGCGGTGGTTTTCGCCGTTACTCCAGGTGTCTTTGTTCAGGCGCACTTCGCCATGGTCGGCGAAGGTGCTGAGCTGCCAGGCATCGGTCAGCGCGTAACGCAGTTCGAGGTTGGCCAGCCAGCCCTGGTCGCCGGACGCCTCACCTTGCGGATAAGCGCGCACGCCGTAGGCACCGCCGAGGCTGATCTTCTCCGAGCTGTCCAGGTTGCCGTCGGCCCACTGGCCTTGCAGTTGGCCGTACAGGCTAAAGCGCTCAGTCAGGCGTTGCAGGCGCACCAGGCTCGGGTTGAGCTTGTGGAATTGGCCGCGCGTGCCGGCCGTCAGGTCGTCGCTGCGCTTGGCCGCCGCGCCGTCGATATTCAGGCTGCCTTGGCTCCAGGCCAGGGCGAAACTGTTAACGCCGCCACCGAGCAAGGTGTCGCGGCTGTTGCCGTTTAGGGTGGTGGTGAGCATGCGCGAGCGCTTGTCGCTCTTGCTGTCGAATTGGTCGATGTCATCCTTGAGGCGCTTGTCGTCGAACTGCACTTGCGCATACAGCGAGAAATCGCGGCTGCGCACCAGTGGCTGGATCGCATAAACACTGGTGATGCGCGCATTGCCATGGGCATCGAGATCCTCGAAATCCTTGGCCAGTTGGTAGTCCATGTCCGAATAGGCCACGCCCACTTGCGTGGCCCAAGGGCCAATCGGTAATTGGTAGGCGATACGGCCGTATTGCTGGTCTTCATCCGAGCCCATGGCGCGCAGCGACAGGCGATCACCCAAGCCCAGCGGGCTGTTGACATTGAGCGTGCCGCCCAGGCGGTACTCGCCGGTAAAGCGGTTGCCGTAGTTGTCGGCATCCACCGAGCCGGACAGCAACGGGCCGGGCTGCACATCCACCAGCAAGTCAGTGGCCCCGACCGATGCGCCCGGTTTAAGGGTGGATTTCACCTCCACCCCTGGCGTGTCGGACAGCAACAGCAGGCTGCGTTCCAGTGCCGCGCCGCGCACGGCATCACCGCTCTTGAGGTCTGAGAGGGGCGCGAGTGCCGCGCCGGTAACCCGTGACGTGTTGTTAAGCGCGACCTCGCCATAACGGCCTTCCATCACCGCGATTTGCACCACGCCGCCGTCGATCTCCTGCGCCGGCACATAAGCTCGCGCCAGTGGATAACCGCGCTCGCGGTACGCCAGGGTGATGCGGTTGGCAGCGGCCTGCAGCTCACCGAGCGAAACCGCGCGGCCTTGCAGATCACTGAGCAGCGGCAATAGCTCAGCGCTGGCGATGGCGCTATTGCCTTGCAGGGTAAAACCACTGACTTGCAGGCTCGGCCCGCTGGCGGTCGCCTCGCTCGACGGCGCATCCGGCAGGTTCAGTTCCAGGCGTTGCTTGCCCGGCAACTGCAGGGGTTGTTGATCAATATTCTGTTGCGACTGGCCAGCGTCCGGCAAGGTGGCCGCCGCCACCGACAGCGACAACAGGGAAACGGCAGCACCGGCCAGTGAATAAACGAAACGCATAAATCAAATTCCTTCTGGCAGGCGGATGCCCTGGTTGATGACTTGCAGGTTTATGACCTCGGCAAGCGGATTGGTCATCAGCATTTGCAGATTCTGAGCCTCGGGTTCACTGACCGTCTCCTGCCTGGCCTGTTGTGGCGCTTGGGTTGAAAGGCTTTGGCCATTCGAGGCCAGTACGCCGATATAGGGCGGGGTACTGGCTGTTGGCTGCTGGTTGCTGGGCGTGGTCGGTGTGATTGGCGCTGGGCTGACCAACAACGTGCCGGCCTGGTAGTTGATGGCGTAGTTGCTCAGGGCTGCACCGAGTGCGTCGCTGGCGACGATGGCGTAGTTACCTGCTGCCGCCGTGGTGGGCTGACCCAAGCTGCTAAGGCTGACGCTGCTGATGCTGTCGTCACCCACCAGGCCGCTGGTGCTGTAGCCGCTCAAGGCGATGCTTTGCCCGACGGTCTTGCTGGCGTTGTTGGCGGTGACGGTCAGAGCGGCTTTGCTGATATTGGCTGTTAAGCCGGTGGGCTGCACCACGTTGTAGTTGTCGGCATCGTTGCCGGTCAGCGTATAGCCGCTGACGGTGACGGCCTTGTTACCCCCCGCATTTTTATCGGCGAAGGTGCCGACGCCCGTGCCGCTGAGGGAGACGGTATCGCCACTGATGGCAGTCACGACGGCGCTGCCTGACAGGGTGGCGTCGGTGGTTGCGTCGTAGGTCTTGTCTACGGCGCTGATGCCGGTGATGGCCAGGTCGGCCTTGCTGATGCTGGCGGTTAGGCCGGTGGGCTGGACGATGTTGTAGTTGTCAGCATCGGTGCCACTCAG
>JAHJYA010000018.1 GCA_018826895.1 Gammaproteobacteria bacterium | reverse complement strand
GTCAGGCCATCTCGGGTGTAATCGCGGCGCATGTCCGCCAGGGTCTGGGTCACGGCGAAACCCTCACATTAAGGAAGGCGCCTAGCTTACCCGCCCCACTCTTACTTGGCTTGATCCACAGCAACCACTTTGGCACCCGCTGCCGCTTTGGCCTTGGTGCCCTCGTCCTTGGCTGGCTCGGCTGCAGCGACGGCGACCGCTGCGGGTTCGGGGGTGCTGTACTTGGCAACCAGCGCCTTCATGGTCGGCTGTGCGGTCATAAGCATCTCGACACGGCGGTTGAGGGCGCGGCCGGTGACGCTGTCATTGGCTGCGCGCGGCATGTCCGGGCCCATGCCCTTGACCATCAGGCGGTCCTGCTTGAGGCCGCTGAGGCGGAAGATCGCAGTGAAAGCGCGAGCGCGCTCATGGCTCAACTCGCGGTTGCGCTCCAAGGAGCCACTGCTGTCGGCATGGCCCAGGACCAACAAAGCCACCTTGCTGTCTTTCTCCATCAGTTTGGCGATGCGGGTGATTGGCCCCAGAGTCGCCGGCAACAACATGCCTGGGCGGTCAGGGTTGAACGAAGCATCGACCGGCGCGGTGACCACCAGCAGGTTCTCGCGGCGCTCCATTTCAAAGGTGCTGCCCTTGATCGCCTCGCGCACCAGCGGTTCGTACTCGTCGAGCCAGGCCTGGGTCACTTCCGGCGGTGGCATGGGCACCACGGCCTTTTTCGGCTCCTGCTTGTCGAACAGGGAGCAGCCAGTGAGCAGGACGCACAGCGAGAGCGCAGCAATCTTGTTATCGAACATCAGTCATCCACATTCAGAGTCGGTCGGAGGAACCGGCGCAGACCTGCACCGCAGCCAAAAAAGCCAGATTGCGCGGGAGTTTAGCCGAGCTTGCAGCAAACAGGCAGCAGACCGTCAGCGAAGTTTCGCCCCCATAGAGCACGGCGTGACGAACGGTCAGGGTCTGTTGCCGTTTCGTCGCGAGCCGCGTTGCTGCGCAAAATCTCGCCAGGCCAGGCGGAGGACGCAGGTAATGGTTGTTCCCTTGCCAAGTCCTCCAACAACGCATGGCGAGATTTTTCGCGCAACCCGCAGGGCCGGGCCCGTTTTAGCGCGATGCTGCGTTTCTCGATGGCTCATTTAGCCGGCTAAACTTCGCATCTCGTGCCTGGCCTCGCGCTAAAACTGGCTCCGGCGCGGCCGCGAACGAAACGGCAACAGACCCTAGAGAACATTGGTAACAATACCAACCTGCACACCCTGGCCTGGGTGGCCCACGCTGCACTCAGGTCAGTGCTGACAGGCGCTTGCGCCCACCCACCGCGCCAGGCAGTTGGCAGTATTCCAACCTCCCCTGACTCGGCTCGTAACGTTCTGAAACTGCTGGGGAATAGCACAACGCCAGACGGGTTTTCTATGCTTCTTGGGTCTGCTTCCTGTGCATGACCAGGAGCAGTTACGAAGGTTGTCGGGAATGACAGCCAGGGTGGCTATCGCCAAGAGTGGCCCCCATGACTCGAAACAGGAGATGCGCGTGTTTTATCTGTTGTCCGTGATTGCGCTGGCTGGCGTGTTGGCGCCCTGGGTGACGCGAACACTGCCGCAACGTGCCGGTTGGGTGCTGATGCTGGCGCCGCTGAGCGCGTTTATCTGGTTCGTCGCGCAGATTCCCGCCATCGGTGAAGGGGCGGTGCTCAGCACCTCGGTGAACTGGGTGCCAGCACTGGGCATCGAACTGGCCCTGCGCCTGGATGGCCTGTCGCTGTTGTTTGGCCTGCTGATCAGCGGCATCGGCAGCCTGATCGTGCTCTACGCCGGCGCTTACCTGCACGGCCACCATCACCTTGGCCGCTTCCACGCTTACTTGCTGCTGTTCATGCTGGCCATGCTTGGGCTGGTGCTGGCCGATGATTTCATTGCGATGTTCGTGTTCTGGGAGCTGACCAGCATCACCTCCTTCCTGCTGATCACCTTCAATCACCAGAAGGGCGAATCACGCCGCGCGGCGCTGCAGGCCCTGCTGATTACCGGCGGCGGCGGCCTGGCCCTGCTTGCCGGCCTGATCCTGCTCGGCGAGGTCAGCGACACCTGGCGTTTTTCCGAGCTGCAAGCGCACCTGGTCGAAGGCCATGTGCTGCTGCCAGCGATCATCGGCCTGGTGCTATTGGGTTGCTTCACCAAATCTGCACAAATCCCCTTCCACCTGTGGCTGCCTAACGCCATGAATGCGCCGACCCCGGTGTCGGCCTACCTGCACTCGGCGACCATGGTCAAGGCAGGCATTTACCTGCTCGCGCGCCTCAACCCGGTACTGGGCGGCTCGGTCGGCTGGGGCACCCTGTTGATTACCTTTGGCGCGGCCACTGCCGTGCTCGGCGCCTTCCTGGCGTTCCGCCAGACCGACCTCAAGCGCCTGCTGGCCTACACCACGGTCACGGTGCTGGGCCAACTGACCATGCTGATCGGCACCAATACCAGCTACGGGCTGCAGGCCTTTGTGCTCTACCTGGTCGCGCACTCGCTGTACAAGGGCGCGCTGTTTATGGCTGTGGGGGCCATCGACCACGCCACCGGCACCCGCGAGATCGCCCGCCTGGGCGGGTTGATCAAACTCATGCCACTGACCGGTGCCGCGGTGGCCCTGGCGGCGTTTTCCAACGCCGGGCTGCCCCCGTTTTTCGGCTTTATCGCCAAGGAGTTCAAGTACACCGGGCTGATCGAGATGGGTACGATCGGCTGGGCCGTGACCCTGGTGATGATCCTGACCAACGCCTTGCTGTTCGCCGCGGCCTGTCTGGTATTTATCAGCACCTTCCTCGGCCGCCGGGGTGACTATCCCAAAACGCCCCATGAGGTCTCGCTGGCCATGTGGATCGGCCCGATGTGCCTGGCCATCGGCGGCTTCCTGCTCGGCGCCTGGAATGCCTGGCCGGAGACCTGGCTGGTCAACACGGCTGTACAGGCGGTGGCCAGCGGCCCGGTGGACGTGCGCCTTTACCTGTGGGGCGGGCTGACTCCAGCGGTGCTGGCCAGCCTGCTGACCATCGGTTTGGGCATCGCCTTCTACTGCGTCCGTGACCGCTTGCGTGCCCTGCTCAACCGTATCAACAGCGCCTGGAACATCAGCGGCGACCTGCTCTGGGATCGCCTGCTCAAGCGTGTCTTCCTGTTCGCCGGGCTGCTCGCGGCACGCTTCCAGCATGGCTCCTTGCGCCAGCACCTGGTGCTGCTCAGCCTGACTATCGGCGCGGTGTTGCTGTTCAGCCTCTGGCCGGCGACCCAGACCATTGCCGATGCGCAGTTCAGCCCACCGACCCTGCTCGGCGTAATCGGCTGTCTGGTTGCCTTGGCGGGCGCGGCCGCAGCGGCCCTGCTGCCAGGGCGCCTGACCCTGGTGGGCGCGCTTAGCGCCTGTGGCCTGGGCCTGGCGCTGTTCTTCGTCTCGGTGAATGCGCCCGACGTGGCCATGACCCAGTTGATGGTCGAAACCCTCAGCGTGATCTTCCTCGCTCTGGTCTTCCGGCGCATGCCCAGCATTCCCGCCAGCGGTGCGCGGGCGCCCTGGAAGCGCCGTCTGCATGCGGGCGCGGCGATCCTCTTCGGCGCCAGCGTCACAGGCGCACTGCTGTTCGCCGTCAGCCAGCCGCTGCCGGGCAACCTGGCGGACTGGTACCTGGCTAACAGCCTGGAGGGCGGCCACGGCGCCAACGTGGTCAATGTGATCCTGGTGGACTTCCGCGCCTTCGACACCCTGGGTGAGATTCTTGTGGTCGCGCTCTCGGCCCTGGCCGCCGCCACCCTGCTGGCAGGCAGCCCGCGCCGTGCCGCGCAAACCGGCGAGCCGGAATTCGCCTCGGTGCTGCTGCGCCAAGGCCTGCGCCCACTGGCCCTGCTGATGCTGGGGATTGCCGTGCTGGTGCTCTGGCGCGGGCATAACCTGCCGGGTGGCGGCTTTATCGGCGGCCTGGTCGCCGCCTGCGCGATGACCGTGCTGATGCTGACGTTCGGCAGTGCCAATCAATCGCGCCTGGCTGCCTTCAAACCCACTTACCTGATCGGTCTGGGGCTGGCCTGCGCCGCCCTGGCCGGCATCCTCGCGCTGCTCGCCGGGCAGCCGTTTCTCACCGGCCTCTGGGCCTTCCCGGGGGGGCTGCCGCTGGGCACCCCGCTGCTCTTCGACGTGGGGGTATTTCTGACCGTGTTCGGTTCGGCCATGCACATGCTGACGCAACTGACGGGGGCACGCCGCTAATGGAATGGATTGCAGCCATCACCACAGGGGGCATGGCCGGCTTCGGACTATGGATGCTCCTGGACCGTAACCTCAAGCGCGTGGTGCTGGGCGTCGCGGTACTGGGCAACGCGATCAACCTGGGCGTGCTCACCGCCGGGCGCTTTGGTGCCCAGCAGGCGGCGTTCGTCAGCGCCGGCAGCAGCGCCGATGACCTCGCGAACCCGCTGCCCCAGGCCCTGGTGCTGACAGCGATCGTCATCGGCTTCAGCCTGTTCATCTTCGCCCTGGCACTGCTCAAGCGCACCCGCGAACTGCATGGCGACCACTCCACCGACCTGATCAGTTCGATGACCGAGCAACCGGCTCCCGACTGGCACGCCGGCGAACATGGCGCCGCGCCCGAGCGTGAACACAAGGAAACGCGCCCATGATGGCCTTGCTGGTAGCACCGGTACTGGTGCCCCTGCTGACCCTGGTGCTGTGCATCCTCTTACGCGGTGCGCCGCTGCGCCTGCTGCAAGCGGTCAGCCTCAGCGGTGCCGTAGCGCTGCTCGTCGTCGGCGGCTACCTGGTCTGGCTGGCGGCCGGCGGTACCATCCTCAGCGGGCAGATGGGTAACTGGCAGGCGCCGTTCGGCATCAGCCTGGTGATCGACCGCCTGTCCGCCGCGATGATCGCCATCAGCGCCCTGACCGGTCTGGCGACCCTGGTCTACGGCATCAGCCGTGATGAAGACGCGCCGCTGACCGCCGACTTTCACCTGTTCGTGCATGGTCTGCTGGCCGGCATCGGCGGCGCCTTTATCACGGCGGACATCTTCAACCTGTATGTCTGGTTCGAGGTCCTGCTGATCGCCTCCTTCGCCCTGATGGCGCTGGGTGGCGGCAAACGCCGGCTCTCCGGAACCATCACCTACGTAATCCTCAACCTGTTCGCCACCCTGCTCTTCCTGCTCGCCGCCGGGTTGATCTACGGCTCCAGCGGCACCCTGAACATGGGCCAGTTGGCGGTCATGGTGCGGGCCGGTGAAGCGCCACCCGGTACCACCCCGGCGCTGCTGCTGATGCTGCTGTCGTTCTCGATCAAGGCGGCGCTGTTCCCGGTGTTCGGCTGGCTACCGGCCACCTACCATGTGGCTTACACCGCGGTGTCGGCGATGTTCGCCGGCCTGCTGACCAAGGTCGGCGTCTATGCGCTGATCCGCCTGGTGACGCTGCTGTGGCCGGAGTACGGGCTGATCCACGAGGGCCTGCTGTGGATCGCCTGCGCGACCATGCTGGTGGGTGTGCTGGGCGCCGCAGCGCAGACCGAGGTGCGGCGCATCCTGTCGTTCCATATCGTCAGCCAGGTCGGCTACATGATCCTCGGCCTGGCCCTGGCCACGCCGCTGGCGCTGACCGGCGCCGTGTTCTACCTGATCCACCACATCGTGGTGAAAGCCAACCTGTTCTTTATCGGCGGGCTGGCGGCGCGCCTGTGCGGCTCCGAGCGTTTGGCAGCGATGGGTGGCCTGTATGCGCGCTGGCCCATGCTCGCACTGCTGTTCGCCATTCCGGCGCTGTCGCTGGCAGGTATCCCGCCGCTGTCCGGCTTCTGGGCCAAGTTCCTGCTGGTCAAGGCCAGCCTGGACAGCGCCGCCTGGATCGCCACCGCCATTGCGCTGATCACCGGTGTGTTCACCCTGCTGTCGATGAACAAGATCTGGAACGAGGCCTTCCTCAAGCCTCACCCCGAGGGCGACGAGCAGCTACCGGAACGCCTGGGCTTGCGCTCGGCCTGGTTCAGCGTCGCCGGCCTGGCCCTGCTGACCGTGGTGATCGGCCTGGCCGCCGGCCCGGTGATCGACTACGCCGCCGCTGCAGCGGCCCAGTTGGGCGACCCGCAGGTGTATATCCAGGGTTTCCTGCCACAGGAGGGTGACTGAATGCTTGTGTTGCATCTCGCGCTCAGCATCGCTGCCGCGGCCTACTTTGGCCTGCTGCACGGTGTCGGCATTCTCTTGGCGTTTATCGCGCTGCACCTGGTGCTGCGCCTGCTGCCCATCGCCCGCAGCCGGCGCCATGCCCAGTGGGTCGAGCGCGGCTGCATGTTCAGCTTCTGGTTTATTGGCCAGGTGCTGCTGGCCAGTGTGCAGGTCGCGCGCCTGGTGCTGGCACGTCGGGTACAGGTCGAGCCGGCCATCGTCGCCCTACGCCTGCAAACCCGCGACGAGCGCCTGATCACCCTGATCGGTGGCCTGCTGACGCTCACCCCAGGCACCCTGGCGCTGGACTACCGCGCCGAGGATGACACCCTGTTTATCCATGCCCTCGACGCCCGTCACGAAGACGAGGTGACCGGCATGATCCGCGAACTGGAACGCCGCCTGCTGCACTGGCTGCGCCCCGGAGGCATCCAACCATGACCGTTGAACTCGCTGGCGCCGCCTGGGTGATCCCCATTGCCGCCGTGCTGTTGGCCATCAGTGGCCTGCTGATTCTCTACCGTCTGCTGCGCGGCCCCAGCCGGCCCGACCGCGCGGTAGCGGTGGACGCCCTGACCCTGCTCGCCGTTGCCGCCATCGCCCTCGCCGCCCTGGCCAGCGCCCAAGCAGTGATGGTCGATGTCGCCGTGCTGCTGGCCCTGGTCTCATTCCTTGGCACGGCGGCGTTCGCCTTTCTGTTCCGCGACGTGGCACCCGGCAAATCACCTGACAAGGAAGCGCCATGAGCAGTCCGATCTTCGCCTGGCTGGCCTCTGCGCTGGTACTCGCTGGCGCACTGGTTTCGTTGCTGGGAGCAGTGGGCGTACTGCGCCTGCCTGACAGCTACAGCCGCATGCATGCGGCGAGCAAGACCGGTGTGCTGGGCGCGGTACTGGTGCTGTTGGGCGTAGCAGTGGCGAGCAATGCCGAGGTCGCCCTGGAGGTACTGCTGGGCATTCTGGTGCTGCTGGCCACCGCCCCGCTGGCCGCCCATGTGCTGTCGCGCTCGGCTTACCGCGAGGGCATCCGACCACATCTGGGGCGCCTCGGTGATGCCCTGCGCAGGGACAAGCCGCCGCGCTGAATGGGCTATAAACAGGCTCTTCGCATTTCTGTGGGGATGTTGAGCTTGATACCGGACTGGCAAGTTCGTGTTTTCTGATAGCAGCGCTCTTTACTGCTGCCACAGATTCATTAGCGCGTCGATTCAGGCTTCTTGTTTCGCCCCTCACGGGCGAGTCACTTGATTCGCTGCGCTCACCCTTCGGGCCAGCCTGCGGCTGTTACTCCGCTTCGCTCCGTAGCTCTTGCTTGCCCAAGAGAAAGTAACCAAAGAGAAGGGCACCCCACCATCCGGCCCCGGCTGCGCCGGGGTTCCCTCCTGAAGGGGCTTTGGGTGTCGTCTGCACGATCGCGATTCAAGAGCAAAAGCCAGACGCCACCGTGCTTGAACCTGTGGAAATCTTGCAAGCTCGCGCCCGGGTCCCGTCAGGAGGCCGAGCGTAGGTGTTGCGTAGGGGGAGAGCCGCATGGATGCGGCGAGAGGCGTAATGGGCCAGGGATGGCCCATGTACGCCGGCCCCCGGAGCAGCGCCGGAGCGAGGGAACCCTGGCGCAGCCAGGGCCGGATGCAGGGTGCCCTTCTTTGGCACACCTTTCTTGGGCAAGCAAGAAAGGTGTGGCGCCCGTGAGGGGCGCAACCCAAGCGTTCAGT
>JAHJYA010000017.1 GCA_018826895.1 Gammaproteobacteria bacterium | reverse complement strand
CAGGCTAGGCGGAGGACGCAGGTAATGGTTGTTCCCTTGCCAAGTCCTCCAACACCGCATGGCGAGATTTTGCGCGCAACCCGAAGGGCCGGGCCCGTTTTAGCGCGATGCTGCGTTTCTCGATGGCTCATTTAGCCCACTAAACCTCGCATCTCGTGCCTTGCCTCGCGCTAAAACTGGCTCCGGCGCGGCCGCGAACGAAACGGGAACAGACCCTGGGGCAATGCTGGCAATAAATAATGTATGCAGTTTCATATAGGCCTCCAGTTGTTTGGTTCTGGGTAAGTATGAAGGCTTGCTGCATTACTGGTTAGCTCGTTACTGCAGAGTACTTGCCTGATTCTATTAAATGCATTTGGCTTGATATGCGGCAGGAGACCAGCGCTTACAGGTGTGCGGTCAAGGGGCTTTTGTGTGTGCTGCGCTATTGAATACGTCAAGCATGACGGCGTTCTGCCATTCAAAGTAAGGGTTGTAAGTGAGCCGCGCATGGTACTTACCCGTTTCCCGGTAGCCCCAGTCCGAATACCAGACCGCATCACCCGCCTCGCATGCTGCTCTGCCCAGGTCGTCCTGGCCGTTCCAGCAAATGCGTTGTGTACCGCGCTCTCCATAAAGCGGATTTTGAGGTGAGAACAGCACGCCCATATGCGAGAACTGGCTGATCCGCCGCTCTGGAAGAGCATCGCTGCGGGTCAGTACGCGTTGCTCCAGCGGTGTATCCGTAACGGGTGTGCCATACCACACGAGGCGGCTGGCTGGATGTGTAAAGCGTTGGCTGAACGTCTTGCGGATGTGCGCGGTATCCAGCACCGAGTCGTGCTGTGCCATAACGATGAGTACCGGTTTGTCGTAACTTTGACTGCTGAGTTTGGCGCGTACTGCGACGCTGCTCCGGTAGAACTGGGCGAAGGCGTTGGTCGGTACGTTCAGGTAGCGCACCGGGGTCTGTGATGGCCTGTCGGGGCCGGGGGCACGCAACCAGGGCTTGGCCCAGGCGATGAGCGAGGGCAGCCAGTCATAGGCAGTGTCAGACTTGAATGCCGGGGAGAAGAGCAACAGGCCTTCTACATTCGGGTGCTCGTAGGCGTAATCCAATACCAGATTTGCGCCGGTCGAGAAGCCGCCGAGGTAAAGCTGTGGCACCTCTGCCCCCAGCAGGTCGGCCTGCTCACGCAGCAATTGGCGCCATTCATCGATACTGGTTTTCAGCAGATCGGCAGGTTTGCTGCCGTGGCCGGGGAGCAGCAGGGTGCGCACCAGGTAGCCTTGTTTTGCCAGGCTGGGCCCAAGATCGCTGAACGACCAGGGGGAGTCGCCCAGGCCGTGAACCAGCAGGATGCCCCGTCTGGCGGGCTGTTCCGGGCGCCACTCCTGGGGCGCGTTCCAGTCCAGTTCGGCGTTGTGGTCAGGGCTTTGGAAGTCGCGCGCCTGTTGCAGCCATTGGCGGGTTTCGTCCTGGTACGCGGCAAAGCTGGCCTGGCCTAATGGCAGTGACGGGGTATGGCCATGGGCTCCGTCGGTCTGCGTTAGCGCCAGAACAGCAAGCGTCAAAGAGATACCTAGAATCAGCGAGTCGCTCATAGCATTCAGGGGCAGCGTATGGGTGTTGTGGGGAAGCCCAGGGTCTGCTTGGCAGTAGACCCTGGGCAGCCTGGCTATGGGTTAGAGGATGCTCAGCGGGTATTCGACGAAAGCGCGGATTTCATTGAGATCAGGGCCAACGGTGTTATCCGCCCGGTAGATGGAGTTGCGTAGGCGCAATGACAGGTCTTTGGCAGAGCCGTTCTGCACCACATATTTGATCTGGTTGAAAATTTCCCGTTCGGTACCGTCGCTGGCGGCGCCTGTGTCGATGTTGTCCCCGCGCACATAGGCGAACTTGTAGCTTAAACCTGGAATGCCGTAAGTGGCGAAGTCCAGCTCATAGCTGCCCTGCCAGGAGCGCTCGTCCTTGAGGTTGAAGTCGGAGTAGTACGAGTTGGCCAGGTAGATGCTGCTGCCGCCGTCGCCGTAGTCGTAGGCATAACCCGCATCGCCGCTGCTGCGCTGATGGGCGACGATGAAGGCGTGGGCGCCGATGCTGTATTTGGCTGCCAGGCTCCAGATCGTGTTCTGATCATTGTTGCCGTCACCACCGAAATCCAGGGCCGCCTCGGCGCCGTCGTCATAGTCGGTGCGATAGATATTGAAATCGAAATTCAGAGCCTGCTCAGCCGACAGGGGAATTGTGTAGTTAGCATTGGCGTAAAGCTTCTCGAACGTGTCTTCGACATCGGAGCGATACAGCGCGACGCTGAGGTTGTCCGTGACCTGGTAATCGCCGCCGATCACGTCAATGCTCTTGAGGCGGTTGGGATCGCGGGCCGGGTCGCCCATCGGGCTGTCGGCAGTGAAACGACCAACGTTCAGTGCAAGCCCCTCTATCTCGTTACTGGTCACCAGGGTGCCGGTGAATGCTTGCGGTAGCAGGCGGCTATCGTCATAAGCCAGTACGGGCAGGGCCGGGAACTGGTTACCGTACTTGATCACGGTGTTGGAAATGCGCAGCTTGACTGCGGCGCCTGCTTCGGAGAGCTCGTCCACCGGGCGACCGTCGCTGTCTGTGTCGAAAAACGCGCCGTAGTTGCGGCCTCGGCCACTATCGAGCTTGATACCGAGCAGGCCATAGGCATCGACCCCAAAGCCGACGGTGCCCTGGGTGAAGCCCGATTCGAAGGTGCCGATAAAACCCTGGCCCCAGGTCTTGGCGTCGGCGGCGCCGTCTTTGAAGTCTCGGTTGTAGTAGGCATTGCGTAGCAGCACACCCAGACTGCTGTCGGCGACGAAGCCATTGGATTCGGACTGCGCGCTGGCAAGAGCGAAGGGAGTGCTGCCAGCGGCAAGGACAAATGTCAGTGTGCGGCGCGTGAGTGCATGCATGTGTGGGTCCTTAGTTGAGAATGCGTGGTGTGTTCGCGGCAGCTTCAGGTGTGTCGAGCCCGTGCTTGGACAGGCTTAATGGGCCACTCTTTTGGCGGCTTGCGCGGTACGATTTTCATCTTTCGATTTCGTCAGTGACAGCGCAAAACTCCGAGATACTTGCCTGATTCTGTGGATTACAGGCCCTTTGCATCCTTGTGCTGGCTGAGTATCTGGAGGCGGTGTAAATAGAGAGGTGAGGCTTTTCTGACAGAAATGTCAGGGAGCGGTCAGCCTCCAGACAACCAGTGCTGTATATGCTGGCGAGTGATGTGGGCAACAGGTCGTCAAGCGCCTTGTTTTTTGACCTGCGCCGTAATTAGAGGAGGTGCCGAATGCGTTTGCTCATCGTCGAGGATGAAGAAAAGACCTCCTCCTATGTGCATCGAGGCCTGAGCGAGCTCGGCTATATCGTCGATGTCGCCAGTAACGGCATCGACGGCCTGCATTGCGCGCTCGAAATGGATTACGACGTCGTCGTCCTCGATGTGATGTTGCCGGGCAAGGACGGTTACGGGGTGCTCCAAGGCCTGCGCCTGCAGAAGAAAACCCCGGTCATCATGCTCTCGGCCCGTGGCACGGTTGACGACCGCGTGCGCGGGTTGCGCGAGGGCGCCGATGACTACCTGGGCAAACCCTTCTCGTTTGCCGAACTGGTCGCGCGGATCCAGGCGCTGATCCGGCGCCGCGCCAGCGATACTGCCGATCTCACGCACTTGTGCATTGACGACCTGGAGATGGACCTGCAAGCGCGCAAGGTCACCCGGGCCGGGTTGCGTTTGGACCTCACGGCCAAGGAGTTCTCCCTGCTTAGCCTGCTGGCGCGGCACCAGGGCGAAATTCTCTCCAAGTTGATGATCGCCGAGCAGGTCTGGGACATGAATTTCGACAGTGACGCCAACGTGGTTGAGGTGGCGATCAAACGTGTCCGTGCCAAGGTGGATGCCCCTTATGCCCGTAAGCTGCTGCACACCGTGCGCGGCATGGGTTATGTGCTGGAAAGCCGTGAAGAAAGTGGCCGGCAAGGCAGCAGCGCGGGATGAGGGGATCAATCGCCAGGCGGCTGGCCCTGATGTTCGCGTTGGCAGCCATCCTGATCACCTCGACCAGCGCGGTGCTGTTGCGCTGCTCGTTGAAGCAGTCGCTGGAAACGCAGATGCACAACGAGCTTACCCTGCGCCATTCGGTACTCGATCCGTTGCTCGCGAAGTACGAATCACCAGCGATGTGGGTCGGGGTGCACGAGAAGTTGGATAACCTGACGCCCGCGGACAAGCGGGTGCGCTACTGGGTGCTGAGCGATAACGCGAACTACAGCTACGGCGGCGCGATGCCCGATGGCCTGGATCGCTCGAAGCATGCCAATGGCTTCTCGATCATGGAAGTGCCTGACCAACACTGCCCGATGGTGCTGCTGACCAAGACGATCCCCGCCTTGGGCAGTCGCCCGGAGTTGCGCTTTATCGTCGGTCTGGATTCGACACCTTTCATGGGCACGCTGAGCACGTTCACCAAAACCCTGATCGTCACCTCGGCGCTGGGTATCGCCCTGGCGGCACTGCTCGGTTACTGGGTGTCGCGGTTCGGCCTGGAGCCGGTTCGGCGCCTGAGCAACCAGGCCAACAGCCTGCCGCCCGGCGACTCGAAACAGCGCCTGGATACCGAGGCGCTACCTGATGAGTTGCAGGAACTGGCGGTGTCGTTCAACGGTGCGCTTGCTCGCCAGGAAAAGGCCTGGTGTCAGCTCGAAGGTTTCAATGCCAACGTCGCCCATGAGCTGCGTACGCCTCTGACCAACCTGATCGGTCAGACCCAGGTAGCACTGGCCCACGATCGTGATCTGAGCGAGCTGCAGGACCTGCTGCAGTCGAATCTGGAAGAGCTGGAGCGCATGGGCACCATCGTCAACGACATGTTGTTTCTGGCAGGTGCAGAAAGCGGGCAGCGCGCCACTGAGCTGAGTGATGTCTCGCTGTGTGAGGAGGCGTCCAAGACCGTCGAGTACCTGGAGCCCGTCTTGCTCGACAAGCAACTGAACGTGGTTATCCAGGGCGATATGCGGGTACGCATCGACCGGCGCCTGTTTCATCGTTCTCTGGCTAATCTGTTGCAGAATGCGGCGCGCTATGCAAAGCCGGCAAGCACCATCACGGTCAGTCTGGTGAGCAACGGCTTGCAGGCCGAGGTGAGCGTTTCCAACGTCGGTGAACCCATCGACAGCGTGCATCTGGAACACCTCTTCGAGCGCTTCTATCGCGCCGACGCGGCCAGGGCGCGCAGCGACGCGCACCATGGTCTGGGCCTCTCCATCGTGCGGGCAGTGGCATCCATGCATGGCGGCCGGGTGTTTGCCCGCAGTGCAGAGGGGCTCAATACCTTCGGATTTTCCCTGACCAGCGAAACGCTCCGTTAATCCCCACGATCCGCTTCGGCGGATTGCGCCTGTGCACAGGCATTTGACATCTTCCTGTCAGTCAGCGGTCACCTTGACGTCAGTCTCCCCACCCTAGAGTGCGACAACTATCTAGGGCTAAGGGAGGGGAGAGTGTCATGGCGACGCCCAATGCGTTCAGGAAATGGCTTGGTTCGGCTCTGCTCACAGGCTGTGCGGCAGTTGCCGGTGGTCTCTACTTTTGGCCTTCACCCTCCGCTGCTACGGCTGCTGCAACGGTGCCGGCGGTGCCTGTGCGGGTCAGCACGGTGGCGCAGCGCTCGGTGCCGGTCCTGATCAGCGCATTGGGCACCGTGCGCTCCCAGCGCAGTGTGGAGATCCGACCACAGGTCGATGGTCTGCTGGTCGAGCTGCCGGTCAAGGAAGGGCAGTTCGTCAAACGCGGCGATCTGCTCGCGCGTATTGACGATCGCAGCATCGTGGCCGCGCTGGATCAGGCCAAGGCTCAGCTGGCTGTGGCCCAGGCCCAGTTGGCGTCAGCCAGCTTGGACCTCAGCCGCTATCAATCCCTGGTCAAGACCCAAGCCATTTCAACCCAGACCCTGGATCAGCAGCGTGCCCTGGTGGCCCAGTTGCAGGCCACCGTACGCACTGAGCAAGCCAGCGTAGCGGCCAATCAGGTACAGCTCTCCCATACCCGTATCCATGCGCCGAACGATGGCCGGGTCGGTATCCATAATGTGCATGAAGGCAGCTTTCTAAGGGTCAGCGAGGCGCTGGGACTGTTCTCCGTGGTGCAGCTGGACCCGATCAGTGTCGAGGTGGCGTTGCCCCAGGTGATGTTGCCGCAATTGCAGGCACTGCTGTCCGATCACGAGAGCAACCCGGCACCCCTGCAGGCGTATGCGGGTGACGGCGGTGAGCTGCTTGGCGAGGGGCGCTTGGCACTGATCGACAACCGGGTCTCGAGTGAGAGCGGGACGATCAGGGTCAAGGCTGATTTTGCCAACGCCGATGGCCGCTTGTGGCCGGATCAATCGGTCACAGTGAACCTGCAGGTACAGACCTTGCCAGACGCCCTGGTGGTGCCGCAGCGGGCACTGCGCCAAGGGGTCGATCAGGTGCTGGTCTGGCGGGTGGTGGACGGCAGTGTCGCGCCGCAACCGGTACAGGTGCGCCACAGCGATAATGAGTTTGCCGTGGTCAGCGGCCTGGCCGCTGGCGATACCGTGGTGGTCGACGGGCACTCACGGCTGCGTCCGGGGGTTGCCGTGCGTATTCTCGATGAGGGCCAGGCCCAGGCGGCTGCAGTGGCCGGTCGGAGGGTGTTTTGATGGCCGGTCGCAGCCTGTACGCCTGGTTTATGGATCACCCGGTTGGCACCATTCTGCTGACCATCGCTCTGGTACTGCTGGGTATTCTGGCCTTTCCACGGCTATCGATCGCGCCCCTGCCTGAGGCAGATTTCCCGACCATTCAGATTACCGCCAACCTGCCGGGGGCCAGCGCCGAGACCATGGCGTCATCGGTGGCGACCCCGCTGGAAGTGCAGCTCAGCACGATCTCCGGAATCACCGAGATGACCTCGTCCAGCTCCCTCGGCATGCTCACCCTCAACCTGCAGTTCAGCCTGGAAAAAGACATCGACAGCGCGGCCCAGGAAGTCCAGGCCGCGATCAATACCGCCTCGGCACGGCTGCCCGAAGACATGCCAAGCCTGCCGACCTGGCGCAAGGTCAACCCGGCGGACAGCCCGATCCTGATCCTCAGCGTCAACTCCGACAGCCTGTCGATGATTGAGCTGAGCGACCAGGCCGAAACCGTCCTGGCCCGCCAGTTGAGTCAGGTCCAGGGGGTTGGCCTGATCGATGTGGTGGGTCAGCACCGGCCGGCCATCCGTATTCAGGCGCGGCCAGAAGTCCTGGCCGGTGCCGGGGTGACATTGGCTGACATCCGCGAGGCTGTGCAGCGCGCCAGTGTCAACCTGCCAAAGGGGGCGCTGTTCGGCAATAACCGTATCTCCACCTTGGCGGTCAACGACCAGTTATTCGAGGCTCATGAGTACGAAGACATCATCGTCACCTACCGCAATGGTTCGGCGGTGCGGATCAAGGACCTCGCCACGGTGCGGGTCGGCGCAGAAAACGACTACACCCAGTACTGGCCAAACGGCCGGCCCGGTGTGGCCTTGGTGATTCGGCGCCAGCCGGGGGCCAATATTGTGGCCACCGCCGAGCGTATCCAGGCCGCCCTGCCGGCCTTGCGCGCGGCGTTGCCGGCGGCCATGGAGGTCGAAGTGCTCAACGACCGTACTCGCACCATTCGCTCCTCGCTGCACGAAGTCATGCTGACCCTGGTGATCGCCATTGTGCTGGTCGTCGGGGTGATGGCGCTGTTTTTGCGCCAGTGGTCGGCAACCCTGATCGTGTCAGCCGTACTGGGGGTTTCCCTGATAACGACCTGTGCGGTGATGTACCTGGCCGGCTTCAGCCTGAACAACCTGACCCTGGTCGCCATCGTGATTGCCGTGGGGTTTATCGTCGACGATGCCATCGTGGTGGTCGAGAACATCCACCGTCACCTGGAAGCGGGAGAAAGCCGTTACGCCGCTGCGCTCAAAGGCGTGCGCGAAATCGGTTTTACCGTGGTCTCGATCAGCGTCTCGCTGGTCGCGGCGTTTATTCCGTTGTTGTTCATGGGCGGGGTGATTGGCCGTTTGTTTCGCGAATTCGCACTGACGGCGACGGCGGCCATTCTGATCTCCGTGGTGGTCTGCCTGACCTTGGTGCCGACGCTGGCGGCGCTGTTTATGCAGGCACACAAGCACCGCGAGTCCAACGCGTCGGATTTCACCAGCAGGCTGATCAGCGGCTATGACCGCGCACTCTGTTGGGCGCTGGACCATCAACGCAGCATGCTGGGTATCTTCATGCTCAGTGTGGTGATGAGCGTGACGAGCTTCGTGATGATCCCCAAGGGTTTCTTCCCGCTGCAGGACACCGCTTTCATCATCGGCTTTACCCAGGCCGCGCCGGATATCTCTTATGACGAGATGGTCGCCAAGCACAAACAACTGGAGGCGATCTTCAGCCAGGATCCAGCGATCATCAGCTACAACCATGGGGTCGGTGGCGTCGCCAGTGACTCGATCGGCAATGGGCGCATGTGGCTGGTGTTGAATGATCCCGGGCAGCGTGATGAGGATGTCAGTGAAGTCATCGACCGCCTGCGCCCGCAACTGGCCCAGGTGCCGGGAATTCAGGTGTTCCTGCGGGCCGCCCAGGACATCAATATCGGCGCTGGGGTACCGCGCGCCCAGTACCAGTATGTGCTGCGTGCGCAGAGCAGTGCCGAGCTGGGGGAGTGGACCCGGACGTTGACCGACCGGCTGCGGCAGATGCCTGCGTTCCAGGATGTTTCCCATGACCTGCAACTGGACGCCAACATCACCCGCCTGACCATCGACCGGGATGAAGCGGCCCGCTACGGTTTTTCGGCCGCGGATGTCGACAACGCGCTTTATGACGCCTTCGGCCAACGGCAGATCAACGAGTATCAGACCGAGACCAACCAGTATCAGGTCGTGCTCGAGTTGAGCACGGCACAGCGCGGCAACGCCGAGAGCCTGGCCTTTTTCCACCTGCGTTCGCCGACCACCGGCGAGATGGTGCCGCTGCGTACCTTCGCTCGCCTCGAGCCTCAGGAAAGCGGCCCACAGGTCATCGCCCACAATGGCATGCTGCCGGCAGCCAATATCTCGTTCAACCTGAGTGAAGGTGTGGCGCTGGGTGATGCGGTGGCACAACTCAACGCGCTGCAATTGGAGATTGGTATGCCGGCCTCGGTGACCGGTACTTTCCAGGGAGCGGCCCAGGCGTTCCAGGCGTCGCTGGCCAGCCAGCCGTTGCTGATCCTTACCGCATTGCTGGCGGTTTACATCATCCTCGGCGTGCTCTACGAGAGCTTTGTCCATCCGCTGACCATCTTGTCGACGCTGCCTTCGGCTGGCATCGGCGCCATCCTGCTGTTGTGGGCCTGGCAACTGGACTTCTCGATCATGGCGCTGATCGGGCTGATTTTGCTGATCGGCATCGTCAAGAAGAACGGCATCCTGCTGATCGATTTCGCCCTGCATGCCCAGCGCGTCGAGGGCTTGTCGCCACGGGAGGCGATCCACCAGGCCTGCCTGACACGCTTTCGGCCGATTTTGATGACGACTTTGGCCGCGCTGCTTGGTGCGGTGCCCCTAATGATGGCATTCGGTACCGGGGCCGAGCTGCGTGAGCCGCTGGGCGTGGCCATCGTCGGCGGGCTGCTGCTCAGCCAGGTGCTGACGATGCTGACGACCCCCGTGATCTACCTGGCGCTGGATCGCCTGTCGCGGCGTGCCAGTAAACCCGTCGCGGCGCAGCCAGCGGGAGGTGCGCTATGAGGCGCCCCCTGTACAGGCGAGCATCGCTCACGCTGATGGCTGTGCTCGGCCTGGCTGGTTGCGCGAGCCAGGAGCCCGCCCACGAGGCACTCGTGACGCCGTCAGCCACGACGCCATCCGCGTTGGCTGCGCTGTCTCCACGCTGGTGGGAGAGTTTCGAGGATCAGTCGTTCGAGCGCCTTATTGGCCTGGCACTGCGTGACAACCTGGACCTGCTGAGCGCCACCGAGCGGGTCCGCGAGCAGCGCGCTCAGCGCAGCCAGGCAGCGGCAGCGCTGCTGCCTGATCTCGCTATCAGCGGCAATTACGGGCGTAACCGCAACGCCTTGGACGGCCGTACGAACGAGCACTTCTATGGTCTGGACCTGGCCTGGGAGCTGGATGTGTCTGGGCGTCTGCGCGCTTTGCGCAATGCCAGCGATGCTGAGCTGCGGGCTGCCGCTGAGGACTATCGCAGCTTGCGCATCGGGCTGATGGCGGAAGTTGCCAACACCTACCTGCGCTATCGCCTGGCGCAACAGCAACTGGCCATCGCCATTCGCGCCAGCGCGACACAGCGGGAAACGGCCCGGGTTACCCGTGAACGCTTCGCCCAGGGCACGGTGAATCGCCTGGATGTCGAGCGCATCGAAGCCCAAGTGCAGGTGACCGAGGCGGAAATACCGGTTGCCCGGCAGCAACAGGTCGATGCGCGTTACGCGCTGGCTTATCTGCTGGCGGCCGAGCAGCAGGCGGTCGATGCGATCCTGGCGCAGGGCGCTGAGACACTCCGCCAGCCGAGCCAGGATGCGCTGGCGGCGTTGCTTGAAGTGCCTGTGGAGATCCTGCGCGAACGGCCGGATGTCCGCGCTGCCAGTGAGCGTCTGCAAGCGGCGGGTGAGGAACTGGCTGCCAGCCGAGCAGCGCGTTACCCACAACTGACTCTGGGTGCTCTGGGCGGTTTCGAGCGCGGGGCCAGTGCTCCTGCCTGGTCGTTGACTGCAGGGCTGTTGCAGCCGTTGTTCGACTTTGGCCGCATTCGCGCCGGCATCGAAGCCAGTGATGCGCGCCGGGCTCAGGCGTTCCTGGCCTACGAGACGTCGCTGCGCCAGGCGCTACGAGAAACCCAGAGCGCCATCCACGCCTATGGCCAGGGCTGGCAACGTCAGCAGCGTCTGGAGCAGGCCACTGCTGCCGCCACCCGCGCCGTCGAGTTGGCGCGCAACCAGTACGAGGTGGGCACCGTATCACTGCTGGAGGTGCTGGACGCCGAGCGCAGTCTGTTCGACATCCAGCGCAGCCAGGTGCAGGCCAGCACCGATGTATCGCTGCGCTGGGTCGAGTTGCATCGGACGATGGGCATTGCCCCGCAGGCCGTTACCGACGCACTCGCCTCGCGTGAGTGATCAGGCTTAGCCCTATATGGGGTGCTTGGCGCCGGCATGCAATGTCCAGCGACAGTCGCTATTCACCGGCTCAGGAGCGCTCAGCGATCCGGGCCTTATGCGGGACCGTTCAGGCTGCGGATCATCAGCCTTCTGGAGTTCAGATGAAACTTTGCAACGGGTTAATCGCGGGCCTGCTGGGCATCTGCGTTTTAAATAGCTCACCACTGCTGGCTAAAGAGCATGGCGAAACCACGGCCTATACCTACGGTATGAACCTGAATATCGCCAAGGTCATTCGCACCGAGGAACCGCAACCACAGGTTTGCGAGGTGGTGCAGGTGAAAATGACTTACCTGAGCACCCAGGGGACGACGGAAACCGTCAGCTATCTGAAGCTGGCTGATGTCTGTGTCAGCAATGGTTGAGTGAGCGTCACTGCGGTGTTGGCGACTGCCTACCAAGGGCGCGGTTCAGCAGCATGATTCCCCTGACGATGAGTCGCAATTCCTGACGCGGATAGCGGCTGTAGTCCACGGTAATGGTAGATTCGGTACTGTGCGCTGTAGAGGGTATCGCCCTCGCAACCCAGAAGACCGTGACTGTGCCGAGAGTGGGGATAACGTATGTATCGCAAGGTTTTCGCCAACAAGGTATTCGACCGCAAGGTGGTGCTGATCAGCGGAGGCTGCGCGGGCATTGGCCGTGCCCTGGCCATGCGCCTGGCTCAGGCCGGGGCGCGGTTGGTGATTCTCGATCTTGACCAGCAGGCCCTCGACAGCCTGGTGCAGCACCTGGCCGACCATCACAACGCCGAGGCCATGGGCCTGCAGTGCGACGTGGCCGATGCCGAGGCGGTGGCGCGCGCTGTGGCCCTGGCGGTGGAGCGTTTTGGTGGCATCGATGTGCTGGTCAACAACGCCGGCATCACCCACCGCAGCAGCTTTGCCGAAACCGAGTTGGCGGTGTTCCAGCGGATCATGGCGGTCAACTACTTCGGCGCCCTGCATTGCACCCGGGCGGCCTTGCCCAGCCTGATTGCACGGCGTGGGCAGATCATCGTGCTCAGCTCGCTCTCCGGCTTCGCTCCGCTGCTCTACCGCAGTGCCTACAACGCCAGCAAACATGCCTTGCACGGCTTGTTCGAGACCCTGCGCTACGAGCTCAAGGGTTCGGGCGTCAATGTGATGCTGGTATGCCCCGGTTTTACCGCCACCGACCTGCGCAAGAACGCCTTGGTCGGTGACGGCTCAGTGGCCGCGCAGCCGCCCCTGGCCATGGGCAAGGTGGCTTCGCCGCAGGATGTCGCCGAAGCCATTTATGCCGGTGCGCTGCGCCGCCGGCGTTTGCTGGTGCTGTCCAATGTTGACTGGCGCGCGCGGTTGCTGGCGCGCTTCTTCCCGCAGATATTCGAGCGTGTACTATTGCCGCGGTTGTCCGGGCTCAAGCCGTCGGGGCGGCATTAAGACGATGCTCCAAAAACTGTGTGCCAGCCCTAACGCAGCATCTGGGTGAGCCACAGAACGCGCGTAGGAGCCCCGCCTCGGGGCGAATCGATTGCCGCCATTCAGTTATTTCGGCGTTACCCATGGCATTCGCCGCGGGGCGCGGCTCCTACGAAAAAGCATCGTCGCCGTGCAACACCGCACTGGGACATCGCTGTCATTAAGCGGCGCCGATACCGCGGGCCATCATGGTGGCCAACAGCGGGATTACCAGTAGCAGCGCCAACTCCAGGCGGATAACCGTGGTCACCAAGTGGGCCTGGCCGGCGCTGATGTTCGGCGTGCGCCCGGCCTTGAGGTCGTTGCGCCAGCTCAGGTAGACCCAGGTCGGCACCACTGAGATCAGCCCGACTAAAATAAACAGCCCCACCTTGGCGTGAAACAGCCCGTTGCCCAGGTAGTACGCCAGCCCCTTGCCGAACCACAGCACGCGCGCCAGTCCGGTGACCAGCACCAGGCCGGCACAGACGCCATAGGCGATATCCAGGCGGATCAGCGAACGCGCCGTTTCGACCGTTATCTCGCGGCTGAACAGTCGATGCTCCAGGGTCAACAGGGCGAAGAGTACGAAGATCGACAGGTAGTGAGCGTAAGCGGCGAGGGCATTGGCCATGGCGGTTCTCGTGAGGGTGTGATCAGTGTGGCGCAGCCAGCTCGACGCGGTCGCGGCCATTACCTTTGGCGTAGTACAGCGCCTGGTCTGCGCGCTTGAGGGTATTGCCCAGGGGCTCGGATTCCTCATGCACGGCGGCACCAATGCTGATGGTCACGTCCAGCGCTACCTGCTCGGCCTGGATCGGCGTGCTGCGCACCGCCTGGCGAATGCGCTCGGCCACCTGCAGCAGTTCATGGGCATCGCGCACCTGCAGCAGCACCACGAACTCCTCGCCACCACTGCGTGTGACCACATCCTGCGGGCGCACGGCTGCGCTGATATGCCGGGCCGTTTGCCAGAGGGTATGGTCGCCGACATCATGACCGTGACGGTCGTTGACCGACTTGAAGTGGTCCAGGTCGCAATAGAGCACGCCTAGCAGCGTGCCATGTGCCTGGGCATTGGCTTGTTCCAGCACGAGGAAGTGATTGAGGCCGGCGCGGTTCCACAGCTGGGTCAGCGGGTCGAGCATGACCTTGCGCTCCTCGCGGCTCAGGGCCGCACGCAATTGCGCGGTTTGCTCGCTGAGGCTGAGTAGCTTGAGGTAGCCCTCGGCAAGGGTGGCCATGTCCTTCAACTGGCGCAGTTGCCGGTCATCCAGGTGCATGGGGGTGGTGTGCATGATGCACAGCGTCCCCAGGGCCTGCCCTTCGGCCGAGAACAACGGCTGGCCGGCGTAGAAACGGTAAAACGGCTCGCCGATCACCACGGCGGCGCTGCACACGCTGGCGTCCAGGTGGGTGTCTTCGATGACATAGGGTTCTGTGCCGAGAATGGCCTGCCCACAGAAGCTCGGAGTGCGCGGTATTTCCGCTACCGGCGCGCCAACCCTCGCCTTGAACCAGTGGCGCTCGCAGTCGATCAGGCTGACCAGTACGGTGCGCACGCCGAACAGGTCCTGGGTGAGGCGCACCAGGGTATCGAGCAGCGGATCGGCGGGCGTGTCGAGCAGCTCTTGGTTGTCCAGGGATTGCTGGCGACGGGCTTCAGCTTCGGCATCGAGTGCTTCGGGTAAGGTCATGGGGCAGGCTCCTGAAACCAGCGATCACGGCGTGTCAGTCGATAAGCATAGACACCCAGCGTGGCGCTGCGCAGGCTCATAAACAGCAAAAAGGCCAGCCACAGCCCATGGTTGCCCAGCGGGCGCATCAGCCAGCCGAGCGGCAGCGCAAGCAGCAGGGCGATAAGCATCGCATCGCGCATCTCGCGGGCGCGAGTAGCGCCGATAAACAGCCCATCGAGCAGGTAGCTCCACACCGCGATCAGCGGCAGCGCGGCCAGGTAAGGCAGGTAGCTGGCCGCCGTGGCGCGCACGCTGGGGATATTGGTTTGCAGGGCGATAAAGGCGCTACCCGCGAACAGGAAGAACAGCGCAAAGCCGAGGCTGGCAAGCAGCGACCAGGCCCCCGCCACCACCAGGTTGCGCCGCAGCGCCAGGCGGTCGCGGGCGCCCAGGGCATGGCCGCAAAGTGCCTCAACGGCATGGGCCAGGCCGTCGAGGGCGTGGGCGGTGAGCAGCAGGCCGTTGAGCAGCAGGGCGTTGGCCGCCACCGTGGTGTCGCCCAGGCGGGTGCCCTGCACGGTGATCAGAAAGAACACGCTCTGCAACGCCAGGGTGCGGATAAAAATATCGCGGTTCACCGCCAGCAGCGGGCGCCAGTTGTGCCAGCGGCGCAGGGCGCTGCGGTCGATCTGCCCGGGGTAGGCGCGCAGGCCGCGCAGTGCCAGCGCCAGACCGAGCAGGGCGCCGCTCCACTCGGCGATTACCGAGGCCCAGGCGGCGCCGGCCACACCCCAGTCCAGGCCGAGCACGAAGAGCAGGTCGAGGCCGACGTTGAGCAGGTTGGTGGTCAGCAGAATAGCCAGCGGCCCGCGCGCATTCTGGGTGCCCAGTAGCCAGCCGATCAGCGCGTAGGTGGCCAGGGCGGCGGGCAGGCCGAACAGGCGAATCTGAAAGTACTGGCGAGCTAACTCGTCGAGCGCCGCCGACGGCTGCATCAACCCCAGCGCTAGTTGGCTGAACGGCAGCGCCAGGCCGATCAACACAATGGCCAGGCCGCCACCGAGCAGCAGGCCTTGGCTCAGCACCTGGCGCAGTGCGCCGCCGTCGGCGCGACCGCTGGCCTGGGCGGCGAAGCCGGTGGTGCCCATGCGCAGAAAACCCACAGCCCAGGTCAGCAGGGTATAGAGGCTGCCGCCAATGGCCACGGCGGCCAACTGATGGGCATGGGGCAAATGGCCGACCACGGCGCTGTCGACCAGCGCCACCAGGGGCACGGACAGGTTGGAGAGGATCATCGGCGCGGCCAGCGCCCAGACCCGGGCATGGGTCGGGCTGTGGCGCCAGGCATCACGCAGGGTGGCGAAGTGGCTCATGGGGCTTCCGTCGGATAACTGCTGCTGGCTGCGAATCTGTCGAGCGCATCTCGCAGAGGGCTCGACTATAGTGTCGGGCGTCTGCTCACACCACCTCGTCGGAGCCTGTAATGCCGAACAAAGGACTGCTTCTGGCACTTGCCCTGAGCCTGCTCAGCGCCTGTGATTCATCCACTCCCGAGCCGGTGGCCAGCGTGCCGAGCGCGGCGCCCGAAACACGCCAGGCGGACCCGGTTGCGGCCGACCCCGAGGCGCTGCGCGCCCGTTATGCCGGGCGTGAGCTGACGGTGGTGGACGTTTCCGAGGTGCAGATCGACGGCGCTAGCGCACTGTCGGTGAGCCTGTCGGTGCCCCTCGACCCAGAGCAGAATTTCGCCGAGCGCCTGCACCTGGTCGACAGCAAAAGCGGTAAGGTCGACGGCGCCTGGGAGCTCAGCGACAACCTGATGGAACTGCGCCTGGGCCCGTTGGAGCCGCAGCGCAAGCTGGTGCTGACCGTCGATGCCGGCCTGCGCAGCCTGACCGACGCGACGCTGGCCGCCGAGTACGTCAGCCGCCTGGAAACCCGCGACCTGCAAGCCAGCGTCGGTTTTGCCAGCCGTGGCTCGCTGCTGCCCACGCGCCTGGCCGATGGCCTGCCGGTGATCGCCCTGAATGTCGAACGGATCAACGTCGAGTTCTTCCGCATCAAGCCCGAGGCGCTGCCGCGCTTTCTCGCCCGCTGGGGCCGCAGCAGCAACCTGGATACCTGGGATGCCGAGCAACTGCTGCCGATGGCCGAGCTGGTCTACGGTGGGCGTTTCGACCTCAACCCGGCGCGCAATACCCGCGAAACCCTGCTGCTGCCGATTGCCGACCTGCCCCCGTTCAAAGAGCCAGGCATGTACCTGGCGGTGATGCGCGAGGCCGGGCGTTACAGCTACTCGCAACCGGCGACGCTGTTCAGCCTGAGTGATATCGGCCTGTCGCTGCACCGTTACCGCAATCGCCTCGATGTGTTCACCCAGGCCCTGGCTGGCGGCAAGGCGCTGGAGGGCGTGAGCCTGGAAGTGCTCGATGCTGAAGGCCAACTGCTGGCCGAAGGCAGCACCGACAAAGCCGGGCATGCCGAGCTGCCGCTGCCCGAAAAAGCCAACCTGTTGCTGGCCCACCAAGGCGCGCAAACCAGCCTGCTGCGCCTGGACGGCCCGGCCCTGGACCTGGCCGAGTTCGACATTGCCGGCGCGCCGGCGCACCCGCTGCAGTTCTTCGTGTTCGGCCCGCGCGATCTCTATCGGCCGGGCGAGACCGTGCTGCTCAATGCGCTGCTGCGTGATGGCGATGGTCGTGCGCTCAAGGCGCGCCCGGTCAAGGTTGAAGTACGCCGCCCGGATGAGCAGGTCAGCCGCACCTTTGTCTGGCAGGGCGACGACAGCGGTCTGTTCCAATATGCGCTGGAGCTGGCCGACGAAGCGCCGACCGGGCGCTGGCAACTGCTGTTCGATCTCGGCGACGGCGTGCCGCAGCTGTATGAATTCTCCGTCGAAGACTTCCTCCCCGAGCGCCTGGCCCTGGACCTCGAAGGCCAGGATGCGCCCTTCGCCCCGGCCGATAACGCACGTTTCACGGTCAACGGCCGTTACCTGTACGGCGCCCCGGCGGCGGGCAACCGGCTCAGCGGCCAGCTGTATGTGCGACCGCTGCGCGAGGCGCTGGATAACCTGCCGGGTTACCAGTTCGGCTCGGTCACCGAGGAGGAATTGAACCAGGACATCGAGCTGGACGAACTCAGCCTGGACGACCAAGGCCAGGCCGAGATCGACCTGGAAAGCCGCTGGAGCGAGGCCCGCTCGCCGCTGCGTTTGATTCTCCAGGCCAGCCTGCAGGAGTCGGGCGGTCGCCCGGTCACGCGTCGTCTGGTGCAGCCGGTGTGGCCGGCCGAACGCCTGCCCGGCGTGCGCGGGTTGTTCGACGGCGAATCGGTAGACGCCGACAGCCTGGCCGAATTCGAGGTGCTAGTAGCCGACGCCGAAGGCAACAAGCTGGCCGCTGATAACCTCACCGTGCGCCTGGTGCGCGAGCGCCGCGACTACTACTGGAACTTCTCCGACAGCGATGGCTGGAGCCACAACTACAACGAGAAATACCTGACCCTCAGCGAGCAGACCCTGGCCGTCAGCGCTGGCGGCACCGCCAAGGTCAGCTTCCCGGTGGAGTGGGGGCCGTACCGCATCGAGGTGATCGACGCCCAGACCGGCCTGCTCAGCAGCCTGCGTTTCTGGGCCGGCTACCGCTGGCAGGACAACGCCGATGGCGGCGCGGTGCGCCCCGACCAGGTCAAGCTGGCGCTGGATAAGCCGGCCTACGCCGAGGGCGAAGTGGCGCAGGTCACCGTCACCCCGCCGGCAGCCGGCAGCGGCTACCTGCTGGTCGAGTCCAGCGACGGCCCGCTGTGGTGGCAGGCGATCGAGGTCGGCGCGGCGGGCGAGACCTTCGAGATCCCCATCGACGCAGCCTGGGCGCGGCATGACCTGTACGTCAGCGCCCTGGTGATTCGCCCTGGCGAGCGCAAGACCCAGGCCACGCCCAAGCGTGCGGTCGGCCTGCTGCACCTGCCGCTGCAACGCGCACCGCGGCAACTGGCTCTGAGTCTGGAGGCGCCGCCGAACATGCGGCCGAACCAGCCGCTGGCGGTCAAGGTGCGTGCGCGCAATGCCGATGGCAGTGTGCCGACCCAGGTGCGCGTGCTGCTGGCGGCGGTGGATGTCGGCATCCTCAATATCACCGATTACGCCACGCCTGATCCCTTTGTTGCCTTCTTCGGTCGCAAGGCTTACGGCGCCGATCAGTTGGATGTGTATGGGCAACTGATCGAAGCGGGGCAGGGCCGCCTGGCCAAGCTGGCCTTTGGCGGTGATGCGGCCCTGGCGGCCGGCGGCA
Organism: Gammaproteobacteria bacterium; assembly: GCA_018826895.1. GTDB lineage: Bacteria > Pseudomonadota > Gammaproteobacteria > Pseudomonadales > Pseudomonadaceae > Aquipseudomonas. The sequence continues at coordinate 55,450 of JAHJYA010000017.1, read as the reverse complement.
AGCGCCCAGACACCAGCGTGCTGATCGTCGCCGAACAGAGCCAGGTACTTACCCTGGATGACGCGGGTGAGGGCAGCCTCAGCCTGAATATTCCCGACTTTAACGGCGAGCTGCGGCTGATGGCCCAGGCCTGGACCGATGAGCGCTACGGCATGGCCGAGGGCAAGGTGGTGGTGGTGGCACCGCTGATCGCCGAACTGTCGGCACCGCGCTTTCTCGCCGGTGGCGACGAGACCACCCTGGCCCTGGACCTGAGCAATCGCTCCGGGGCCGCGCAACAGTTGAGCGTCACCCTGCAGGCAGACGGCCTGCTGCAGCTGGCCGACGCCAGCCAGAGCAACCTGAGGGTTGAGCTGGCCGATGGTGCGCGGCAGATCCTGCGCATCCCGGTGCGCGCTCTGGGCGGCTTTGGCCAGGGCCAGTTGCGCGTGAGTGTCGAGGGCCTGCAATTGCCGGGCGAAAACCTGCCGGTCTTGCAGCGCAGCTGGGATCTCGGCGTGCGACCGGCCTACCCGGCGCAGGTGCGCCAATTCCGCTCGGTGCTCGACGGCCAGCCCTGGCTGCTGCCGGCCGGTGCCCTGGCGGGGTTCGAGCCGGCGGGGCTGGAGGCACGCCTGGCGGTTTCCAGTCGTCCGCCGCTCAACCTCGGCGAGCAGATTCGCGCGCTCAAGGCCTACCCCTACGGCTGCCTGGAGCAAACCACCAGCGGCCTGTACCCGTCGCTGTATGCCGATGCGGTGACGCTGAAACGCCTGGGCATCGAGGGCGAGCCCGAGGCGCAGCGTAAACGCGCCATCGAACTGGGCATCGAGCGCCTGCTGAGCATGCAGCGTTACAACGGCAGCTTCGGTCTGTGGGGCCGCGACGGCGAGGAGGAATACTGGCTGACCGCCTATGTCACTGACTTCCTCCTGCGCGCCCGTGACCTCGGTTTCAGCGTGCCGGCCGAGGCGTTGAGCAAGGCCAGCGAGCGCCTGCTGCGCTACGTGCAGGAGCGCAACCTGATCGAAGTGGGTTACAGCGAAGACCTCAACCACACCCGCTTTGCCGTGCAGGCCTACGCCGGCTATGTGCTTGCGCGCAGCCAGCAGGCGCCGCTGGGCGCCCTGCGCAGCCTGTTCGAGCGCCGCGCCGACGCCCGTTCCGGGTTGCCGCTGGTGCACCTGGCCGTGGCCCTGGCGAAGATGGGCGACCAGCCGCGCGCCGATCAGGCCCTCGATGCTGGCCTGGCGGTAACGCGTGATGCCAAGCCTTGGCTGGCCGACTACGGCAGCCCGCTGCGCGACCAGGCGTTGATTCTGGCGCTGCTTGAAGAGCACGACCTGGCCGCCGAGCGCCGCGCGCCACGGCTGTTCACCCTGGCCGACGAAGTAGCGAGCAACAGCTGGCTGTCGACCCAGGAGCGCAATGCCCTGTACCTGGCCGGGCGCTACCTGCTCAGCCAGCCCGAGCGCAGCTGGCAGACCGCCCTGAGCAGCGGTGCGTTCGCCTTTACCCTGAGCGATGCGCAGCCGGGCATCCGCCTGGACAACACCCAACTGGCCGAACCCCTGAGCCTGACCCCAGCGGGCGATGAGGCGCTGTACCAGCAACTGACGCTCTCCGGTTATCCACGCCAGGCGCCGCCGGCCGGCGGCGATACCCTGAGCATCAGCCGCGAGTACTTGCGCCCCGATGGTGAGCCGCTGGATTTGAACGGCCTCGACAGTGGCGAGCTGGTGCTGGTGCACCTGACCGTGTCGGCGAGCCAGCGCGTGCCCGATGCCCTGGTGGTCGACTTGCTGCCGGCCGGGCTGGAGCTGGAAAACCAGAACCTGGCCAACAGCGCCGCCAGCCTCGACGACGCCAGCGCCGCCGTGCAGGAGTGGCGTCAGAGCATGCAGAACGCCGGTATTCGTCACCAGGAGTTCCGCGGTGATCGCTATGTCGCGGCGGTGGAGGTCAACGGTTACGGCGTCACCCACCTGCTGTACCTGGCGCGGGCGGTGACGCCGGGGACTTATCGCGTGCCGCCACCTCAGGTGGAGTCCATGTACCGGCCAAGCTGGCAGGCCCTGGGCGAAACCCCAGCGCAGTTGGTGGTCAAGCCGCGTTGAGGTGAGAGAGATGGGATTCGGGGCCGCAAGGCCCCCGAAGCTAGTGTCACGACATCCTGCTATTTGTAGGAGCGAAGGGGCGCTTAGCCTTTATTCGCGATTGCTTTAGAAAATGCTAGCGAATCAACGCACTCAACAACCACAACCCCAGCAACAGCCAGATAATCCCGCTGATAATCGAGCCACGCAGGAATGAGCGCAGGGCGGTGTACAGCAGCATGATGCCGATCACCACCACGGCGATGGTCAGCAGTGACGGCGTGACGCCCAGCGCGCTGGACATACCGTCGATAAAACCGCCAATGGCGTTGCCGAGGATGCCGAAGAAGCCACTGAGCGCCTCGACGATAAAGCGGATAAATGCGCCGAACGCCTGGCCGAGGGATTCGAAAAAGCCTTCTACATACATAAGTGGGATTTCCTGAGTCGCGGCCTTATGCCGCGCGATGGGTCGTGGCTATTGGGCTGTTGGCGACGAACGGAGTTCCATTAACCCACATTTGCCTGAGCCACGCATCCGCGCTACAAGGCAGGCCAGCACTAGGTACGAGGGGACGGTCGGGTGGTTGAGTCATTGGCGCATGGGCGCGCCCTGTTGCGGGCGTTGCGTCGGCCCTGGTTGGGCGGGCCATTGCTGGCGTTGCTGGTGCTGTGGGGCGCCGACCGGTTGTTCCCCTTGCCGCTGCCCGCCGATGGCCTGGCCCGCGTAGTGCTGGCCGAGGATGGCACGCCGCTGTGGCGCTTCGCCGATGCCGAGGGCATCTGGCGCTACCCGGTGACGCCGGATGGCGTGTCGCCCTATTACCTCGAGGCGCTGCTGACTTACGAGGACCGCTGGTTCTACGTCCACCCCGGTATCAACCCCCTGGCCCTGGGCCGCGCCGCCTGGCAGAACCTGAGCAGCGGGCGCGTGCTGTCGGGTGGCAGCACCCTGTCGATGCAGGTGGCGCGCCTACTCGACCCGCACGCGCGCAGTTACAGCGGCAAACTCAAGCAACTGTGGCGCACGCTGCAGTTGGAGTGGCACCTGTCCAAGGAGGAGATACTTACCTTGTACCTCAACCGCGCACCGTTCGGCGGCACCCTGCAGGGCGTGGCCGCGGCCAGTTGGGCCTACCTGGGCAAATCGCCGGCCCAGCTGACCCGCGCCGAGGCGGCGCTGCTTGCGGTCTTGCCCCAGGCGCCCAGCCGCCTGCGCCCTGACCGCCACCCGCAACGCGCCCAGGCAGCGCGGGACAAGGTACTCGCGCGGCTGGCCGAGTTTCAGGTCTGGCCCCAGGCGGCGGTGAGCGATGCCCAGCAGGAACCGGTGCTGTTGGCACCCCGCCAGGAGCCGCGTCTGGCACCGCTATTGGCGCGTCGGCTGAACACCCCCGGTAGCCCGGCGCTGATCCGCACCACCCTCGATGCCGCCTTGCAGCGACGCCTGGAGGACCTGCTGCTGGGCTGGCGTGCGCGCTTGCCCGAACGCACCTCTGCGGCGATTCTGGTGGTCGAGCAGCCGAGCATGGCGGTGCGCGCCTATATCGGCTCGGTGGATCTGGGCGATGCGCGGCGCTTCGGCCATGTCGACATGGTCCGCGCGCAGCGCTCGCCCGGCTCCACCCTGAAACCCTTCCTCTACGGCCTGGCTTTGGACGCCGGCTTGATCCATGCCGAGTCGCTGTTGCAGGACGTGCCACGGCGCTATGGCGACTACCGTCCGGGTAATTTCGCCGCCGGCTTCAGTGGCCCGGTTTCGGCCAGCGAGGCCCTGGCGCGCTCGCTCAACCTGCCGGCAGTGCAGTTGCTCGAAGCCTACGGGCCGAAGCGCTTTGCCGGCGAGCTGCGCGGCGCCGGTGTGCCGCTGGCCTTGCCGCCGCTGGCCGAACCGAACCTGGCGGTGATCCTTGGCGGCGCCGGCAGCCGCCTGGAAGAGCTGGTGGTCGGCTACAGCGCCCTGGCCCGTGGTGGCATGACGGCGCGGCTGCGCTATCAGCCGCAGGATGCATTGGTCGAGCGGCGCCTGCTGTCGCCGGGGGCGGCCTGGATCGTGCGGCGTATTCTCGCCGGCCAGGCACGCCCCGACCGTGACCCACGGGCGCAGCTGACGGCACGCCCGGCGCTGGCCTGGAAGACCGGCACCAGCTACGGCTTTCGCGATGCCTGGGCCTTGGGCGTGGCGCCGCGTTATGTGCTCGGGGTGTGGATCGGTCGGCCCGATGGCACGCCGGTGCCGGGCCAGTTCGGCCTGGCCTCGGCGGCGCCGCTGCTGTTGCAGGTGCATGACCTGCTGAGCAACCGCGATCAGCAGCGCGGCGTGCCATTACCGGCCGACCCACAACCGGCCAACGTCGGCGTGGCGGCGATCTGCTGGCCGCTGGGTCAGCCCTTGGCGCGCGATGACGCCAATTGCCGGCAACAGCGTTTCACCTGGACCCTGGATGGCACCACACCACCGACCCTGCTGGCGCGCGATCAGCCCCTCGGCCTGGGTTTGCGTGAAACGCTCTGGCTGAATTCGCAAGGCCTGCGCGTGGCGCCGGGCTGCCCCGGTGCCCATGTCGAGGAGATGGCGCTCTGGCCGGCGCCGCTGGAACCCTGGTTGCCGCGCCACGAACGGCGCAGTGCGCGCCTGCCGGCAGCCGATAGCACCTGCCCGCCGACGGCCACAGCGGTCAGCGCGCCCTTGTCGATTGTCGGCGTGCGCGAGGGCGATCGCCTGCGCCGCCCGTCGACCAGCAACGAGCCGCTGCGTTTGCGGCTGTCGGCCCTGGGCGGCAGTGGCACGCGCTGGTGGTTCGTCAATGGTCAGCCAATGGGCCAGAGCGGCGTTGATGAGGTCTGGCAACACGCGTTCGACAAACCCGGCAGCTACCAGCTCAGCGTGCTCGACGAAAGCGGGCAGACGGCACAGGTGGGGTTTTCTGTCGGGCTTTGAACCTGTCCAGGTGGGCGGCCGGTAGCCTGGGTCGAGCGCAGCGACACCCGGGAAAGATGTCCCGGGTATCGCGCTGCTCCACCCAGGCTACGCATGGGTTGGCAACACCGGGCGTACAACGGTTCCTGGCCTGGCTGTTGGCGCTGTTACGCCAGCCGGCCGAGGCGTTCAGTGAGCAGGTCGAAAAAGCCCTGTGCGTCGCCGTCGCCGAGCCAGTGGACGTTGGCCGGTTGTTGCAGGGTGCCGTACCAGTCGGCGAGGGTCTGGCCGAGGCTGGGGCCTTCGCGGGTGTCGATGTTCAGGTGCAGGTCGCGGCCCTGGAACAGGTCGGGCTGCAGCAGGTAGGCGATAACGCTGGCGTCGTGGATCGGCCCGCCCGGCAGGCCGTAATGCTCCATGTCGAGCTTGACGTATTCGTTGAGGATATCGATGACCAGGCCGCCAGCGCGGTTGCCCAGGGCCTGGATCGCAGCCAGGCGCGCGTCACTGGTGAGGATCTTGTGGGTTACGTCGAGCGGCACGTAGGTCAGCGGTACGCCGCTGGCGAGCACCACCTGGGCGGCGTGGGGGTCGGCGAACAGGTTGAATTCGGCCGCCGGGGTGATGTTGCCGCCGTTGAAGTGGGCACCGCCCATGACCACCACTTCTTCCAGGCCCTGGACGATGTCGGGCGCCTGGATCAACGCCAGCGCCAGGTTGGTCTGCGGGCCAAGCATGGCCAGGGTGATGCTGCGTGGCGCGGCGGCGCGCAGGGTGTCGATCAGGTAAGCCACGGCACTGCCGGGCTCCGCGCCGCTGGCGGGTGCATGCACGCGGATGCCGGGCAGGCCCTCCTGGCCGTGGACGTTTTCCGCATAGATCGGCGTACGCACCAGCGGCGTTGGCGCGCCGGCGTACACCGGCACTTCTTCGCGCCCGGCCCATTCGCGCGCCAGGCAGGCGTTGCGGGTGGTCTTGTCCAGGCGCACGTTGCCGGCCACGGTAGTGATCGCGCGCAGGTTCAGCGCTTCGGGCGAGGCCATGGCGAACAGCAGGGCGACCACGTCATCGGCGCCGGGGTCGGTGTCGATAATCAACTCGCGGGGCAGGCCGGTACGGCGGCGGGCAGCAGGGGACAGGTGAGTCACGGGGTAGGCTCCTGAATCGGTAAAAGTCAGCGGGCGGCGTCGAGGCGCGCCTGCACCTCGGCCAGATGCGGGATGGAGGGTTGCGCGCCGGCGCGGGTGACTGACAGCGCGGCGGCGGCCTGGCCGAAACGGATCGCTTCAGCCTCGTCCAGGCCCTGCGCCAGTGCCGCGGCAAAGCCGCCGACAAAGGTGTCGCCGGCCGCTGTGGTATCGACCGCCTGTATGGCCTGCGCCGGGAAGTGTTGCAGGCCGGCGGGTGTGGCGTGCAACACGCCAGCGGCACCCAGGGTCACCAGCACCCGCCGGGCGCCGGCAGCCAGCAGTTGCTGGGCGGCCAGGCCGGCTTCGGCTTGGGAGCTGACTGGCAGGCCGCTGAGGGCGGCGGCTTCGCTTTCGTTGGGGATCAGGTAATCGATGCAGGAGAGCCAGTCGGCGGGCAGGGGCCCTACGGCCGGGGCGGGGTTGAGGATCACCGTCTTGCCCAAGGCGTGGGCGCGTTGCAGGGCGACGCCGACCGTGGCCAGGGGCACTTCCAGTTGGCAGATGACGATATCGGCGTTCTGCAGGGAGGCGTCGAAGCGCGCCAGGTGCGCCGCGTCCAACTCGGCATTGCTGCCGGCGACCACGACGATGGCGTTCTGGCTGTCGGCGCCGACCACGATCAGCGCTACGCCGCTGGCACGCCCCGGCAGGCTGGTCACGCCACTGTGGTCGATGCCCTCGGCGGCGAGGCCGGCGCGTAGTTGCGTACTGTAGGCGTCGTCACCGAGGCAGCCGAGCATGGCCACCCGTGCACCCAGGCGCGCCGCCGCCACGGCCTGGTTGGCGCCCTTGCCGCCAGGCACCGTGGCGAACTGTTCGCCGCTCAGGGTTTCGCCAGGCAGTGGCAGGCGTGGGGCGCGGACCACCAGGTCCATGTTCAGGCTGCCGATGACGAGAATGTTCGCGTGGTGCATGTTCAACCTTGTGGCGACAGGGTGGGGGCGCCGGCGAGATGGGGGCCGGGCGCTTGGGTGGATTCACGCAGCAGCAGCTGCGGGGCGAGGATGCGCGGCTCGGGCGCGGCCGGCGCGGGGCTTTCGATACGTTGCAGGAGCAGTTGCGCGGCGAGTTCGCCGAGCTGCAGGATCGACTGGCCGACGGTGCTCAGGGCCGGGTAGACGTAGCGGCTCATCTGGATATCGTCGAAGCCGATTACCGACAGCGCCTGGGGTACGCGTAGGCCGCGTTCGGCGGCCGCGCGCAGGGCGCCGATGCCGAGCAGGTCGTTGCTGGCGAAGATCGCGCTGGGGCGCACGCTCTCCAGCAAGCGGCTGGCGGCCTGGTATCCGCCAGGGCTGGTGAAGTCGCTTTCTTCGAGCCAGGCGTCGGGCACCTCGATCGCGGCCTCGGCCATCGCTCGCCGGTAACCCTGCACGCGCAGCGCGGCGACGCGGGTGCGCAGCGGGCCGCTGATGCAGGCGATGCGCCGGTGGCCCAGGCTCAGCAGGTGCTGGGTGGCCAAGTAGCCCCCCTGTTCATGGTCGACCCACACGCGATCGGCAACGACGCCATCCAGTTCGCGGTCAACCAGTACCAGCGGAATGCGCAACGGGGCGATGCCGTCATCAAAACCGCCTTCCTCGGTAGCCGAGGCGACGATCAGGCCGTCGATGCGTTTTTCCAGGAGGACGCGTAGGTATTTGCGCTGTTTGGCCGGATCATCGTCGGAGTTGCAGAGGATCACGCAGTAGCCGTTGCGCTCGCATTCATCCTCGATGCCGCGGGCCAGTTCGGCAAAGTAGGGGTTGAGGCTGTTGGGCACCAGCAGGCCGATGGTCGCGGTGGCCTGGCCCTTGAGCGAGCGGGCCACGGCGCTGGGCACGTAGTCGAGTTGGGTGATGGCGGCTTCGACCTTGCGCCGGGTTTCGGCATTCACCGGCCGTGTGTTGTTGATCACGTGGGAAACGGTGGTGTAGGAAATGCCCGCCAGCGCGGCAACGTCTTTGATGGTGGCCATGGGGTGTCCGGTGACAGGCGCCTGGGCGCGACAGCCTTATTATTATCAGAAGCGCATCTGGTATGCGTTTTCTCTAATACGCAAACGTTTGCGTTGAGGAACTATGGCGCTGCTGTGCTGCGATTGTCAATCGCCTGGGTGTGACAAACCTGGCTCGCTGCGGCGATAAACTGCTGAAAGCCCAGCTCGGCGCCGCGACAGACTGCAGCGGCGTTCAGCTCACCGGCGGCCTGCTCCAACTGGCTGAGAAAACGCGGCCAGAGTGCACTGTCGCCGGCGTGTTGCAGGTAGTGCAGCGCGTGCAGTTGCCCTGGCCAGGGTGTTTCGCGCACTCGCTCCAGCAGCAGGCGGGCGCCCAGGCGTGAACCTTCGAGCACATAGACCAGGCCCCAGCAGGTAGCGGCCTCGAGGGCATGCGGCAGGGGCAGGGCATGCGGCGTGGCCAGCCCAAGTGTGTGCAGGTCCTGTTGCAAGGCATCGCGCCGGCGGCGCTGGGGCCAGTCGGGCAGCAGGCACTCGATGCCGGCGGCTTCCAGGGCGACTTCCAAACCGAACAGGGCGCGGGCATGGGCCAGAAGAAAATCGCTGTAGCCGTCGCGGGTGTGCAAGGCGTAGGCGCCGAAGGCGGCGTCCACTTGGTGGTGCAAGGGCGTGGTCGCGCTGCGTAACTGTTGACGCAGGCTCACGATGCCGGCACTTCGGCCGCCGTGGCGAGGGCGGCCTGGAGCTTTTGCGCCAGCTCGTCACCGCGATAGGGTTTCTGCACGATCAACGCCTCGTTGGCATCCAGGCCGCCCAGTTCGGCGTAGCCGGTGACGAACACGACGGGCAGTCGCGGGTAGCGCTCGCGTACCGCTCGGGCCAGTTGCGCACCGTTCATGCCGGGCATGGCGAAATCGGCGAGCAGCAAGTCGACTTCTTCACTGATCTGCGCCAGGGCGGCCGGACCACTGTCGGCCTGCTGCACCTGATAGCCCAAGGCGTCGAGCATGGCGGCGGTCACTTCGCGCACGCCGGGGTCGTCATCGACCAGCAGGATGGTGCGTTGCAGACCGGGCGCGGCGCTGGCGCAGCTCAGGGATGGGGCCTCCACCGGTGGCTGGTCGTCGGCGCCGATACTCGGCAGGTAAACCTTGACCGTGGTGCCCACACCCAGCTCGGTGTGAATACGCGCTCCACCACCGGATTGCTTGGCGAAGCCGAATACCTGGGCCAGGCCAAGCCCTGAGCCTTTGCCGACATCCTTGGTGGTGAAGAAGGGCTCGAAGGCTTTGGCCAGCACCTGTTCGCTCATGCCACTGCCGGTGTCTTGCACCGAGAGCACTACGTAGTGCCCCGGTTCCGGGTCTTCGGGGCGCTGCGGTGACTGCTCGACCACTTCGTTGGCGGTGATCAGGCGCAAAGTACCGCCGACCGCCATGGCGTCGCGGGCGTTGATCGCCAGGTTGAGCACGATCAGTTCGATCTGCGTCGGGTCGACTCGCGCGCGCCAGAGCTGTTCCGCGGTCTGGGTTTCGATCCATACGCTGCCGCCCAGGGTGCTCTGCAGCAGTTCGCGCATACCGGCCAGGGTCTCATTGAGGTCGACGGCTTCAGGTGCCAGGCGCTGGCGGCGCGAGAAGGCGAGTAATTGGCCGGTCAGTTTGGCGCCGCGCTCGCCGGCATCGGTGATGTTCTGCAGGCGTTCGCGGGCGCGGTCGAGATTGCCGCGCTCGATGTCGCGGCCGACAAAGCTGGTGCTGGTGAGAATCACCGTAAGCAGGTTGTTGAAGTCATGGGCCACGCCCGCGGTGAGCTGGCCGACCGCTTCGAGGCGTTGCATCTGTTGCAGCGTGGCTTCGACGCGCTCGCGCTCTTCGATCTGCTCAAGCAGGCGGCGGTTGGTGGCAGCCAGTTCGTCGACCACCGCTCGCTCGCTGGTGATGTCGCGCACGGCGGCATACATCAGGCCGTCATCGGGTACCACGGTCCAGGACAGCCAGTGGTAGTTGCCATTGGCGTGGCGCATACGGTTGACGAAGCGCGTGGAGACATGGCCGCTGGCAATGCTGGCGGCCTCGCGGCGGGTGGCCTGCAGATCGTCGGGGTGGACCAGTTCCCACAGCGGCCCGGCGCTGAGTTCCTTGCGTGACCAGCCGAGGGTTTCTTCCCAGGCCGGGTTGAGGGCACTGGGCACCATGTCGAAGCGCATCACCGCGAGCAATTCGCGGGACAGCTCCCAGGTGCGGTCACGTTCGCGGGTGCGTTTTTCCACCCGCTCGCCGAGCAGCTCGTTGAGCCCGCGCAGGGCTTCTGTGGCTTGTTTCTGCTCGCTGATGTCGAGCAGCACGCCGATGAAACGCACGCACTGGCCATTTTCGAAGAATGCCCGGCCACGGCTCGACAGCCAGCGTTCGCGGTTCTCCGACAGGGGCAGGCGGTACTCGACCTGGAACTCGTTGCCGCTGTCCACCGACAGCGCCTTGGCGACCTGCTGCTCAACTTCGTCGCGGTCGGCCGGGTGGCAGCGCGAGAGGAAGTAATTCATGTCGATGTGAGTATCAGGCGGTAGCTCGTACATGGCCTTGCAGCGCTCGTCCCAGATCAGCGTATCGCTGGCCGGCGAGTAGTCCCACATGCCCATGCGCGCCGCGCCGATGGCCAGGCGTGCGCGGATCTCGACCTCGTGCAGGGCTTCTTCGGCGCGGCGCCGCTCACGCCGTTCGCGTACTTCCGCCAGAGCGCGCTCCACGGCCTTAGGCAGAAACCCCATGTTCTGCTTGAGCACATAGTCGACCGCGCCCAGGCGCATCATCTCCACGGCGTGTTCCTCGCCGAAAATCCCCGAAAGGAAAATAAACGGCGTTTGCGGCGCTTGCTGACGAGACACCTGCAAGGCCTTGGCCCCGGATGAACCGGGCAGCAGGTAGTCGGAAAGGATCAGGTCGAAAGCGTGCTGTTGCAGTGCGCGATCAGCGCCCTGGTGGTCATGTACCAGGGTCGCATCGACCTGCATACCGCTGCGCTCAAGGGTCAGCAGGGCCAGTTCGGCATCGTGCGGGCTGTCTTCGATCAGCAGCAGTTTCAATGGGGTGGCAGGCATAGGCAGCTTCGAGTTATCGGCGGGGGTCAGTCTGGCGTGTCGTGCGCATCGCGGCTAGTGGGACGTCGCTGCAGGCGTAGCGAGCCGGGGGGCGGCTCATTCAGCACAGCCCAGAATACACCGAGGTCGGAAATTGCCGAGACGAACTCCTTGAACTCCACCGGCTTGACCACGTAGGCGTTGACTCCCAGTTCGTAGGCGCGCTGCAGGTCTGGTTCCTCGCGTGAAGACGTCAGCATGACGATGGGCACGCTGCGCAACTCGGCAGACTCGCGTACGGCCTTGAGCACTTCCAGGCCATCGACCTTGGGCAGCTTGAGGTCCAGCAGCAGTACCGCCGGGTTGCCGTCGTCGCGCTCGGCGTAGTCGCCGCGGCGGAACAAGTAGTCGAGTGCTTCGGCGCCATCGCGCAGGACAATGACCTCGTTGGCCAGTTGGCTGCGCTCCAGCGCCACCAGGGTCAGCTCCAGATCGTGGGGGTTGTCCTCGATCAGCAGGATGGGTTTGAGCATGAGCGTCCTCGTCTCAAGTCGTCAGGGGTGGAATGGGGCGGTTGGGCAGGGCGATATAGAAAATGGCACCCTCATCGAGTTTGCCTTCGGCCCAGACCCGCCCATCATGGCGCTCGATTATACGGCGAACACTGGCCAGGCCGATGCCGGTGCCTTCGAACTCTTCCATGCGGTGCAGGCGCTGAAACACGCCGAACAGCTTGTTGGCGTATTCCATGTCGAACCCTACGCCGTTGTCGCGCACGTACAGCACCTGCTCGTTGCCCTGGCTGTAAGTACCCACCTCAATGATGGCCGGGTCGCGAGTGCGACTGTACTTCAGCGCGTTGCTCAACAGGTTGCGCAGCACCAGATGGATGAAGGCGGCATCGGCGATGACTACCGGCATGGGCTGGATGCGCCAGACGACGTTGCGCTCGGCATAGTCGGGCTGCATTTCGACCTGGATCGACTCGATCATCGCCTGCAGGTTGACCTCGGAGAAGCGCAGGGCGGCGCGGCCCATCTGCGAAAAGTTGAGCAGGTTATCGACCAGGGTGCCGGCGAAGCGTGCGGACTCGCCAATGTGCTCAAGAAAGCGCAGGCCACGTTCGGAGAGCTTGTTGCCCTCGAAGTCGCCGAGCAGCTCGGCATAGCCGGCGATATGCCGCAATGGCGCGCGCAGGTCATGGGAGACGCTGTAGGAAAAGGCTTCGAGTTCCTTGTTGGATTTCTTCAGCTCGCCAGCCAGTTGTGCCACTTCCTCAGCCTTGCGCAGCACGATCCCCAGCACCGCCGTGCGCAGCTCGGCGGCACTGGTCAGCTCCAGCGGATCCCAAGGTGTGGAGTAGCCGCGGTAGGTCTGCTGCCAGCGCTCGAAACTGTGCCGCGGATTGAGGGCGCCGCTGGCGCTCACCGACTTCTCCGGCTTGCCGGCCCAGGTGACGGTGCGTGTCTGCTCGGGCTTGAACCAGATCAGGTAGTGCGAATGCAATTGCGAGATCGCCACGGCCAGTACGCCGGCCGCGTACTGGCCCAGCTCGGGTAGCTCGTCGATGTCACGGCTGACATTGTCGGTGTGAAAGACCGTGTTGCCCGCAGCGCCCCCCTGGCTTAGCCAGTGCACCAGGGCGTTGACCAGCGCCTGGGGCGGTGTGCGCCCGACCAGATCACAGCGGGCGGCCGAAATGATCGCTGCGCCTTCGGCCTGGGCAAAGCCGACGAAGGCTTCCGGTAGAGCCAGCAGGCCTTCGCTGATGCTGTCGCGGTCAGCCATCGAAGACAGCAACTGAACGATGTGCTGGCGCAGGCTGAGTAGGTGTTGGGTCTGCGCCTGGGCTTCCTTGGCTTCGATCTGCAGCGACAGCACGCGGCCGAGCAGCTCGCAGGCGGTACGGGTGTGCACACCCACCGCATGGGCGCTGGCGTGATGGCCGGAGATCATGCCCCAGAGGCGACCACGTACCACCAGCGAGATCGACAAGGAGGCCTGGGTCTGCATGTTGCGCATGTATTGCAGGTGCACCGGCGAGACGCTACGCAGCGCGGCGAAGGTCATGTCCAGCGGTTTGCCGGTGCGCGGGTTGAGCGGTGGATGCAGCGGCGAAGGCTGGTAGTTGGCGTCTTCGATCACGCGGATGCGGTTGGCGCAATAGAGCGCGCGCGCCTGGGGCGGGATGTCCGACGCCGGGAAGCACAGTCCTAGGTAGCTGGGATAGCCCGGGTCGGCGGTTTCGGCGAGTACCAGACCGTTGTCGTCGGCGTCGAAACGGTAAGCCTTGATTCGGCCAAAGCCGGTGACGCGTTTGACCTCGTGTACGGCCAGTTGCAGCAAGGCCTCGATCGACTCGGCTTCCTGCAATTGACCGATAAAGGTGTGCATCAGCGGGTAGAGCGTGTCGTAGGCGCTGCGGGTGTTGTCGGTTGCCTCGAATTCGGCAATCAGCACCTGGTCGTAGCGGTGCGCGACCATGGCCAGAGAGCGTTCATTCGGTGGCTCCAGGCGCATATGTACATCGCCAACATGAAACGGCTGGCTGCCATCGTCAGGCAATGCCTGCAGCCGCTCGCTGACCACCGAGGCTTCCAGAACCAGGCTGTGCAAGTCGTGACTCAGCAGTGTGTCGGGGGCGACGCCCAGCCATTCACGGACGTTCTCGCTGGCCTGCAGAACCTGCAGCGAGGTGGCGTCAAATACCAGCATAAAACCCTGGGGCTGAATGCTGCCGGGAATGTGAATGGGCTCTTTGGCGCAGTTCTCGCTGGCGATATCCAGGCTGATGGACGCTTCGCTCGATGCCACGTGGGCCTCCTATGCCGGGGCGTGGTCGTGCCTGTTGGGGCGCTTTCACGCCGTTTGCTGAAAGCTAGGACAACGAATTGTACAAAGCTATCCCTTTGTGTGCCGCGTGCAGCGTATAGGTTGAAGCATTGCAGGCTGTGTCTCGGGTCCAATTCTGTAATAGGTCGGTTGAGGCTGATCGCGTAGTCTGCTCGGCAAATTTGCCTAACCATAGGCGGGGAGCCGACTGCATGACCCAAGACGCACGCTTGAGCTTATCCAGCCGACGCGGCCTGGATTGGATGAACTTTTTCCTTGCCGATGTGCGCGATGGCGTCGGCCCCTATCTTGCGATTTTTCTGTTGGCTTCGCATAACTGGTCGGCCGGCGACATTGGTCTAGTTATGGGGGCCATGGGCGTGGCCACCGGGTTGATGCAGATTCCCGCAGGCAAGTGGATGGACGCCGCACGCAGCAAGCGTTTGCTGTTGGCGGGAGCCTGTGTGGTGGTGGGTATCGCCTGCCCATTAATGGCGATGTATCCGAGCATGGGGGTGGTGTTACCCGCACAGATAGCCATCGGCGCTGCGGCGGCGTTTATTTTGCCGGGTATTGCGGCTATTACCCTGGGGTTGGTGGGGCATCGGCAACTGGCGAGGCGTACCGGGCGTAATGAAGTTTTCAATCATGCCGGTAACGTTGTGGCTGCGCTAATGGCTGGCGCAGTCGGTCATTTTCTTGATCGCGAGTACATTTTCTGGGTGGTGTCGCTGTGGAGTCTGTTTTCACTGCTCTCTATCTTGCTGATTCAGCCTGACGAGATCGACGATGCTCAGGCCCGCGGTGCTGAGCGCGATGCGCACGGCCAGTTGCGCGTGGTGCAATTGCGTGAGGTGCTCAAGGACAGGCGCATTCTGGTGTTCGCCGCAGTGCTGGGGCTCTTTCACTTTGGTAATGCAGCCATGCTGCCGTTGGTGGGGCAGCAATTGGTTATTTCCGCGCAGGGGCAGGGGGCTTCACTGTGGATGAGCGCCTGCATCATTCTGGCGCAGGTGGTGATGATCCCGGTAGCGCGGTTTGCCGGTGAGTACGTCGACCGTTGGGGTACGCGACCCCTCTTGTTGATCGGGCTTTTTGCGCTGCCGCTACGTGGGGTGCTTTATACCCTGGGTGATGCGCCCGCCTACCTGTTGGCCGTGCAGATGCTAGACGGCGTTGGGGCCGGCATCTTGGGTGTGGTGTGGGTGCTGGTGGTTGCGGATCTGACTCGTGGGACGGGCCATTATGGGGTGACCCTGGGGCTGCTCAATGCCGTGCATATGGTCGGTTTTTTTCTGAGTCAGACCACGGCGGGAATGGTCGTCGATATGACGGGAAGCTTCAGTGCAGGCTTTCTTTATCTATCCGCCTTTGCCGGTGCAGCTTTGCTGCTGTGCGCAGTCGCCATGCCGGAAACCCGAGACCCGAACCTGCGCTCCCCCGTTTTAGAAAAAGGGTGATCCACCCGTCGCAGCCGAAACGGCCACGATCACCCGGGGTTCTGGGTGAGTAGTTGATATCGCGTAATGCCCGGTTACGTGTTGCTCGTCGGGTGCGCGAACCGAGTCCACATCGCCGGGTCGAACGGCTGCCTCTTACGGGGCCGGCAGGCACGCCCAATTGCAACAAAGGGCAGTCATGCTGCCGTTTTCCGACCTGTCTGTGAGTACGCGATGCTGTCTGCTGCCAAGGGGGCGCTAGGAAGGCTGCCTGTGGTCAGCCCATGGAAATGGGCGCTGTTGTTGTTCGTGTTACTCGCCCTCTACCAAGTGCGTACGCTGCATCTGGATGAGCGCCTGTATTTCTGGATCAAGACCAGTTGGCACGAAGACTCCTGGGAGCACCGCAGCCTGTGGCTACCGGAGTACCGTGTGACGATCGACGCCAAGCCCGTGGGTGGCGTGACGAACAACTTTTCCGGGTTGAGCTATGACGACGACCGCGACCAGATCTGGGCCGTGGTGAATAACCCCGAGCAGTTGCTGCGCTTGAGTCCGGAGGGTGAGCTACTCGCCCGTTATCCGCTAAGCGGCTTCGAGGATGTCGAAGGGATCACTTACCTGGGCGACGGCTTGCTGCTATTGGCCGAGGAGCGCCAGCACAGTCTGGTGGCCGTCAAGGTGCCGGATAAACCGGGTGCGCTGTTTCGTGAAGACTCGCGCTCGCTGACCCTGAGCATCGGTCTGGGCGGTAATCAGGGCTTCGAGGGCGTGGGCTATGACCGTGCCGGTGATCGCCTGTTCGTGGTCAAGGAGCACTCGCCGCGCAAGCTCTATGAAATTCATGGCCTGAAAAGCAGCCTGGCCGGCGATTTCAACTTGAATATCATCGACCGCCAGGACTGGATCGATCAGACGACTTTTGCCACCGACCTGTCGTCGGTGCATTACGACGAGCGTACCGGGCACCTGGTATTGCTCAGCGACGAGTCGCAGTTGCTCATCGAACTGGATACCGAAGGCCAGTTAGTCAGTTTCCGCTCCCTGCTCAGCGGCTTTGCCGGGTTGGCCGACAGCGTGCCGCAGGCCGAGGGCGTGACCTTCGACGACCGTGGCAACCTGTACCTCGCCAGCGAACCCAACCTGTTCTACCGCTTCGAGCGCGACTGAATGACGCTGTGCGGGTACTACCAGGGCAGCGTCTTGCCCTGGTAGTCGAGGAAGGTGCAGACAGGTGTGCCGTGTTGGCGCTCAATCACTTGCAGCAAACCGCTGGCGCTCTGCGCCACGCTCAAAGGCGCATTGTCGCCACCCATGTCTGTCCGTACCCAGCCAGGATGCAAGGCCAGCAGGCTCCAGGGCAGGCTCGTTTGCTCGCTGCTCCAGCTGCGTAGCAGGCTGTTGAGGGCGGCCTTGCTGGCGCCGTACAGCGGCATGCTGGCGGCCAGGTTGAGGCTGAGACTGGCCATTTGCGAACTCATAAAGGCGATCACGCCGCCGTCATTCACCCGCTCGGCCAGTTGCCTGGCGAGGCGGATCGGCGCGATGGCGTTGAGCAGAAACAGCTCGGCGAGCTGCTGCTGGTCAATGCGCTGCGGGTCCTGGTGAGTCGGGCCGTAGACCCCGGCGTTGAACAGTGCGCAGTCCAGACGCTGCGCGCCCAGCGCAGCAGCGATACGTTGTCCTGCGTCCGCCTCGGCAAGGTCGCATTCAATCACCTGCAAACGCGCGCCGGCCTGTTCTGCCAGGGCCTGCAACTCGCTGCTGCGGGCAAGGCTGCGAACCACCGCATGAACATCCCAGCCGGCGTCCAGCGCAACGCGCGCCAGACCCAGGCCGATACCGCGCGAAGCGCCGGCGATTAAAAGGTGTTGGCTCACGGCCACTGCATTTCTCCTTTGAGCACTTTGGCGCTGAGCGCCAGGCTGCTGTCATCAAGCAGGTTCGGGTAATGTGCCTTCATGGCGGCAATCAACGCCTGGCTGTCCTGGGCATTAGCCAGTTCACGCTCAAGGGTTTGCAAATAATCGCGGGTAAAGCGCAGGTCGTCGAGGTTCATTGCCGGCTGGCCCAGGTAGTGACCGGGCACCAGAGTGGTGGGCTGCAGCGCCTGCAATTCATCCAGCGATTTTAGCCAGTCCTGACGCGCCTGGGCGGTCTGCGCGTCGGCGACCCAGAGGTGGATATTGGCGCTGGTCAGCACGCCACCGACCACGGTCTTGAGGCTGGGAATCCACAGGCTGGTGTGTTTCGGGTCATGGCCGACCAGCTCGATGCGCTGGCCTTCGAGCAGCAGATGGTCGCTCTGCAGCGGTTCCGGTACCAGGGTACGTGCCGGCGCGCTGTCCTTGAGGATCGGCCCCCAGTGAGCCAGCTTCTGCTCGCGGCTTTTCTCGATATAGGCAATGGTTGCCGGTGTGGCCAGGACCTTGGCGTCGGGGTAGGCGCGGGTCAGGGTGTCGAGGCCGAAGTAGAAGTCCGGGTCGCCATGGCTGATAAAAATAGTGGTGAGAGTCTTGCCGCTGGCCTGGATGCGTTCGACCAGGGTTTGCGCCTCGCGGGTGGAGAACTGCGCGTCGACCAGAATGGCCTCGCGCTCGCCGGTGATCAGGCTCGAACTGACCGGGAACACAGCGTGCTCGCCGGGGTTGTATACCTCCAGGCTGAGCGGTTGGGCGAGGGCGGCGCCAGCGACGGCAAGCAGGCCAAGGCCGGTGAGCAGGCGAGTGAAACGTGAGGGGTTTGTCATGGTGGTCTCCGCGTCAGTAAGTGCGGCGATGATAGAGGCTGTAAAGCGTGCAAAAAGCCCCGTAAGCTGGGCGAGTTTGTTGCGTGAATCGAGCGAATCATGGATCGACTGACCGCCATGCGGGTGTTTGTGCAGGTGCTTGAGCGCGGCAGCCAGACGGCGGCGGCCGAGGCGCTGGATATGTCGCGGGCCATGGTTTCGCGCTACCTCGGCGAGCTGGAACGCTGGGCCGGCGTACGCCTGCTGCACCGCAGCACCCGCAAGCTGAGCCTGACCGGGGCCGGCGAGCAACTGCTGGTGCAGTGCCGCGAGATGCTCGCGCTGGCCGAGGGCATGCAGCAGCTCAGCCGCGCTGCAGACCAGGCGCCGCGCGGCACCCTGCGCATCGCCTGCAGCCAGTCCTTCGCCCAGGCCTGGCTGGTGCATGCGCTGAACGACTTCACCGCGCTTTATCCCCTGGTCAGTGTCGACTTGTTGGTCGGCAGTGAGGCAGTCAACCTGGTCGAGGCCCGCATCGATCTGGCGCTGCGCATCACCAATCAGCTCGACCCTAACCTGATCGCCCGGCGCCTGGCGGTGTGTCGTTCGGTGGTCTGCGCCAGCCCGGCGTACCTGGCCCGGCACGGCACGCCGCAACAGCCTGATGAACTGGCCCAGCACAACTGCCTGAGTTACGCCTACTTCGGCCGAAGCCTGTGGGAGTTCAGCCGTGCCGGTGAGCCCTGCGCGGTGGTGGTGAGCGGCAACCTCAGTGCCAACGAGTCGATGGTGCTGCTGGAGGCGGCCCTGGCCGGTGCCGGGATCAGCTTGCAGCCGCTGTATTCGGTCGAGGCGTTGTTGCGCTCGGGCACGTTGGTGCGCCTGTTGGCCGATTACCAGCCGCAGGAGCTGGGCATCCACGCGCTCTACGGTTCGCGCCGGCAGATGCTCCCGGCGCTGCGCCTGCTCCTGGATTTTCTTGCCGAGCGCCTGACCAGCACGGCGCACTGGCAGGGCTGAGAGGGGCTAAAGCTGTTTGCTGAACTGCACCAGAGCAACCCGCTGCTGACGGTGGTCCTGGCGCTCGACCAGGCCGCTGAGTTGGTAGCCCAGACGCGAGTAGAGCAGCAGCCCGGCGCTGTTGGCGCTGAAGCAGGACACACGCATTTCGCGGGCTTTGTAGTGCAGGCGGGCGAGCGTCTCCATGGTTTCGATCAGATGCTGCGCCACGCCCTGACTGCGGGCCCAGGGTGCCACCAGCATGTTCCCCAGGGCACAGTAATCGCCGTGCTGCCACTGGTAGAAGTTGGCGAAGCCGGCGACGCGGCCATCCAGGCAGACCACCATGCTGTCACGCCTTTCGGCCATGGCCGCAGCCAGTTGGCCGATGCTCAGCGGCCAACTGGCTTTGGGGTAACAATAGAAAAGCTCGTCGGCGTTCTGCACGAAGCCGACCACCTCGGCGAGGTCGGCAGCCTGGGCTGGGCGGATGCTGAGATTGGGATGCGTGGTGGGCATGGTGGGACCGGCTCAGCGTGGCGGATATTGGCTAAGTATCTGAGCGACGGTTTCGCGCACCTGGGCGCTGCGTTCGCTTGGGCCGCCCGGTTGGCTGCGCAGCACCTGCTCGGCACTGCCGCGCCAGACCAGCTTGCCATCACGGCTGTCGTGCAGGTCGATCTGTACGGTGGCAACCTGATAATCCAGGGTGCGCGTCTCGACATAGTTCGGTCCGCCCCAGAAACCGCCCCAGCCCCCGTTCCAACCGCCACCGTAACCGGTGCTGATTTGTTGCTGGCGGTTATCCACGATCATCCATACGGCCACCTCAAGGTCGCCCTTGGCGCTGGTTGGAGCGGGGCGCAGGCCGCGCTGGTCGAGTTGTTCGGCAACGGCCTCGCGCAGGCGCTGCTCGGTCAGGTCGCTGCGCACCCGTGGGTCATCCGGGCGGTATTGCACGGCTGGGCTGTGCCAGCTCCAGCTGCGGTAGGCAGCAAAGTCGCGGCTCGGATCAAAGTCGCGGTTGAGCTGCGGGCTCTGGCAGGCGGCCAGCAGCAATAGCACAGGCAGTAGAAACAGGGGCAGGCGCATGGTGCTCTCCAAACGAGGATATTAGGGGTCAGGCCGGCGGATAACTGTTCATCGCACGCTGAATGGCGCCGCGCAGTGCGTCAACGCGCTCGCTCTGGCTGCCGCCGCTGGGCATTTCCGCCTGGCTGCTCCACACCGGCTGGCCGTCGCGGCTGTCGAACAGGTCAATACGCACCATGATCACCTCTTCTTCGTAGGTGCGTACCAGCGGTGCGCTGCCCCAGGCGCCGATACCATCATGGTAGCCGCGGTGACCGTAGCCGGCGCCATAGCTGCTGCCGTAGCGGTCGGCAACTTGACGCACCCGGCGCTCACTGCGCAGCTCGGCGCTGACCTGCAGGTCGGCGCCGGCGGCTGGGCGCAGGCCGCGTTGGTCAAGGGCGCCGCCAAGGGCTTCCTGCACCTGTTCGGCGCTGGCCCAGGCGGTGGCCGGCGGCAGGCGTCCATCGCGCCATTGCCAGGTGCGGTAGCGACCAAAGTCTCGCGGCGCCGCCGGGTAGGCGCTGAGGTCTAGGTGCTGGGCTGCGGCAGGCGGTGCCGGCGGCAGCGGTTTACTGTCGGCGGTGTAGGGGTTGGTGCTTTGGCAGGCCACCAGCAGGGTCATGCACGGCACCAGTAGCAGGGCTTTCATTGCAGTCTCCAGGGCCAGCGCGGTGGCCTTGTTTCAGTCAGCGTTGCGGGCGGCACAGCCAGTGTAGATAACGGCCGAGGCTGGCGAAGCTGGGGTGGCGGCGGTAAGCCAGTTCCATCTCCAGCAGCTCGGCCAGGTCCGCCTTGGCTTGGAACGGTTGTGGCATATAGTCGTGAAACACGCGAATGCCGCTGGTATGTTCGACCTGCCAGTGCGCGGCGAGTTGCGTCGCCAGCACTCGCGGGTCAACCGGTTGCTGGGGCGTCAGGCTCTGTTTTTCACCGGCGTATTCGGCACTGCGCAGTTTGCGGAAGTGGCCCTTGAGCAGGTTGCGGTAGATCAACGCATCCTTGTTGTAGAACGCCAGGGACAGCCAGCCGTCGTCAGCGCACAGCCCTTGCAGCAGCGGCAGGATGGCGGCGGGTTCGGCCAGCCATTCAAGTACCGCATGACAGATCACCAGGTCATAGCCCTGGGCCGGCAGCTGCGCGGCCAGGTCCTGCCAGGGCGCCTGGATAAAGGTGGCGGGCAGACCAGCGTCGGCGAAACGCTGGCGGGCACCGTCGAGCATCGGTTCGGCCGGCTCGGCGAGGGTGACCTGGTGGCCCTGTTCGGCCAGCCACAGGGCCATGTGGCCCAGGCCGGCACCGACATCCAGCACGCGTAATGGCCGTGCGGGTAGCACCTCGCTGAGGTCGGCCTGGAGCACGGCCAGGCGAATCGCGCCTTTGGCGCCGCCGTAGATCTTCTCGGCGAAGCGTGTGGCCAACTGGTCGAAGTGCCGATCATGCATGGCCGAAACGCCGCTCGCTGTCGGCCAGTTTGGCGCTCACGGCCTGGTTCATGTCGATGCCCAGCTCGCTGCACAGCAGCAACAGGTAGAGCACCACATCGCCGATTTCCTGGCCAGCGTGGGCAAGCTGGTCGGGGTCGAGCTGGCGCGATTGCTCTTCGCTCAGCCACTGGAAGATCTCCACCAGCTCGGCCATTTCCACGCTGGCAGCCATGGCCAGGTTCTTCGGGCTGTGGAAGCCGCGCCAGTTGTTCTGGTCGCGGATGGCGTGCAGGCGTTGGGTAAGGGCGTCGAGGTTCATGGGGCAGGCCGGCTGTGCTGGGGCGCTCATTGTCGCTGCTGAGCGGGCACTTGCAAACCAGACGTACCGACGGCCGGGCTTTCTGGCCGATGGGTGAATCTTGGCCGCACCACGCGTCGCGCCTAGCATGTGCACGCCTTGCCTCACACTATAAAAAAGCGAACGCCAATGCCTGTTTCTCGCCCAGCTGCGCCCCGGACGGTGGTATCACCGCCGCCTGTCTCCACATCCTCGCCAGCAGTGCCTCCCTCGGCTGAGGCTGAGCGACAGCGCTGGGTGCAGCGGGTGCAGGTGGCAGTGGCCGAGCTGGTGGCTGAGCGAGATGTCAGCCTGACGCGGCTGGCAGCCCGCTTGCAGATGCCGCAGCGTCGGCTGCGTGAGCACCTGGCAATGGCCGGTGTGCGTTTCAACGACCTGGTCAATACGCACCGTTGTGAGCTGGCGAAGCGGCTTCTCGGTGATCCGGCGATCCCCATTGAGGTGATTGTCGAGCGTATGGGCTTTTCCGAACCCAGCACCTTTTACCGCGCCTTCAAACGCTGGGTGGGCGAGCCGCCGGTGGCCTATCGCAAGCGCCTGCTGGGCTGACGCCGTCAGGTCAGCGGCGTTTCAGCTTCGGCCTGCAGCAGTGTGGCCTTGCGCGCCAGCCCCCAGCGATAGCCACTGAGTGCTCCCTTGGCGCCGACCACTCGATGGCAGGGCACCAGCAACCCGAGCGGGTTGCTCGCGCAGGCACGGGCGACAGCCCGCGGGTGAGTGCCGAGGCTGGCGGCTAGCTCGCCGTACTGTCGGGTCTGTCCGCAGGGAATCTGTTGCAGAGCTTGCCAGACGCGTTGCTGAAAGGCGCTACCGCGGATATCCAGGGGCAAATGCGCTGCACGTTGTGGCTCGCGTAATTGCAGCAGGACGGCGGCGAGCGCTTCAGCCAGGCCCTGATCATCCACCTGCAACTGGGCCGCCGGAAAGCGCTGGCGCAGCTCTTCAATCAGGTCTGCTTGCGTATCACCAAGCAGCAGGGCGCAGATGCCTTTATCACTGGCCGCTATCAGTACCAGGCCAAGCGCGCAGGGTGCCAGAGCATAGCGCAGGCATTCCCCGGCAGACCCGCGGCGGCGCTGCGCAGGGCTGACGCCATTGGTGGACGCGTAGAGCGCGCGGGTGCCGCTGTAGCCGGCATCCAGGGCCGCGCCCAGTACCGTGTCGGCAACTGGTAACTGAGCCTCCAGGCGTTGCCGTCGGCGAGACTCGGCCCAGGCTTTTGGCGTAAGCCCGGTGCGGGTCTTGAACGCGCGTGCCAGGTGCGAGGTGGACAGCCCGATGCGCGCGGCCAGCTCGCTTAGGGTCTGTTTGGGCTGCTCATCGAGCAGGCGGCAGGCGGCTGCTACCAGGCTGTCGAGCTGTTCGTTCGGGCTTTGCCCATTGGGTGCACAGCGTTTGCACGGGCGAAATCCGGCCGACTCGGCCTGGGCCACAGTGGCATGAAACAGCACATGCTCGCGCAGCGGCCGGCGTGCCGGGCAACTGGGCCGGCAGTAGATGCCGGTCGAGCGCACGCTAAAGACGAAGTGCTCATCGTAGGTGGGATCGCGCTCACAGAGCGCCTGCCAGCAGCGGTCGGGGTCAAGCATGGCGCAACTCCAGCAAGGTCAGGTGTCGATTGTCGACGCTGACGGCGCTGGCGCCAATCCGAATCACGCTTTCAAACGGCCTGCCACTCCAAGGTCAGGGCTTCTTGCCAGGCGAAACGCTCGAAATGCCGGGCGATAACCTGTTCCAGCTCCGGGCGGACCTCGGCGCTCTGCGCACGGGCGATCAGGCGCAGGCCGTTGCCTTCGGCGGCCAGCTCGGCACTGCCGATGCTGAACTCGATATGGCCCTGGGTCTCATCGAAGCTGACGGGGATCTTGTGTGCAAAGTGCTTGCACAGGCGGCTGATGTAACGGGCCGGGGTGTCGGTGCTGACGAAGGCCTGGCTGGTCTGGTGCATGGAAAACCTCTTTGGGGCAGCGCGCGGGATAAATGGAATATGGGCGCCGCTGGTGGTCGTTGACGTGCGTTCATAATCGCTGCTGAATAAAGTCGAGAAAAACAGGCTAAAACCACTTTAACTATTAAGCAGGGCTTACGAATGGAGCAGCTCAAGCGTATGGCGATCTTCGCCACCGTGGTGGACCGAGGCTCGCTGGTGGCCGCCGCCGAGGTGCTCGGCATGACTGCCTCGGCGGTCAGCCAGCAGTTGCGCAAGCTGGAGGCCAGCACCCAGGTCAGCCTGCTGCACCGCACCACGCGCAAACTGACCCTTACCGAAGCCGGTGCGACTTTCTATGCCAGTTGCGCTCAGGTGCTGGCTCTGGCGCAACAAGCCGAGCAGCGCCTGGCCGAGCTGCGTGATGCACCGGTGGGTGAGTTGCGTATCGCCGCGCCAGTGGGATTTTCCGGGCGGCCGATCAGTGCTGCGTTGGGACCGCTGTTGCAGGCCCACAGCGGCCTGAGCCTGAAGCTGTTCTTCCATGACGAGCCGGTTGACCTGATCGAGCAGCGTATCGATCTGGCGATCCGCGTCGGTCATCAGGAGGACTCCACGCTGGTGGCGCGGGCCATCGGTGAGTCGCGCATGCTGCTGTGCGCGTCGCCGGCCTACCTGCGTCGCCGCCCAGCGATCCGTCAGCCCGAGGATTTGCTCGGCCTTGATTGGCTGGCGCTGAATAACGATGGGCCATCCGGCCTGACGTTCACCGGCCCCCATGGCGAAGTACAGCGCGTGCGCATGGAAAGCCGGGTGAGCTGCAACAATATTCTGGGTGTGCGGCACTTCACTGTGGCGGGTATGGGCGTGTCGCTACAGCCCGAGCAGGAAGTGCGCGCCGAGCTGGCGGATGGCAGCCTGGCCGAGGTGCTGCCAGACTGGCAGCTACCGCCGTTCGCGGTCTATCTGGTGACACCGCGCCGTGATGCGCAGCCCGCCAAGGTGCGTTATGCGATCGAGGCGTTGCGCCAGCATTTACTCAGCCCCTGATCGGCGAGGGTGGGCGCTGCACGAAGATTGCCGTATAACGGGCGCATAGGTGAATGGGCAATACAGGACCCCCGATCAAAGCTGATGAAGACGCCAAAACGTATTGAGCCCCTGGTCGAAGCCGGCCTGGTCGATGAAGTAATACGCCCGCTGATGAGCGGTAAAGAAGCCGCCGTGTATGTGGTGCGCTGTGGTGATGAGCTGCGTTGTGCCAAGGTGTACAAAGAGGCCAACAATCGCAGCTTTCGCCAGGCCGCCGAGTACCAGGAAGGCCGCAAGGTGCGTAACAGCCGCGACGCCCGGGCCATGGCCAAGGGCTCGAAGTACGGGCGCAAGGGCCAGGAGGACGCCTGGCAGAACGCCGAGGTCGCCGCGCTGTTCCGCCTGGCCAATGCCGGCGTGCGCGTGCCCAAGCCTTACGACTTTCTCGAAGGCGTGTTGCTGATGGAGCTGGTCGACGATGGCGAAGGCGATGTCGCGCCGCGTCTCAATGATGTCGACCTGCACCCGGACGATGCCCGCGAGTTTCACGCGTTCATGATCGGCGAAGTGGTGAAGATGCTCTGCGCCGGCCTGGTGCATGGCGACCTCTCGGAGTTCAACGTCCTGCTGGGCGCCGAAGGCCCCGTGGTCATCGACTTGCCCCAGGCTGTCGATGCCGCCGGCAACAACCACGCCTTCAAGATGCTGGAACGCGATGTCGGCAATATGGCTGCCTACTTCGGTCAGTTCGCCCCTGAGCTCAAGTACACCCGCTATGCGCAGGAAATGTGGGCGCTGTACGAAGCGGGCAGTCTGACGCCGGAAACGCCACTTACCGGCGAGTTCGACGACCCCGAGCACGCCGCCGATATCGATGCGGTGATGCGCGAGATCAAGGCCACCCTGGCCGAGGAAGCACGCCGTCAGGCGCTGCTCAACGCCGAAGACGCGCCGAAAGACGAAGAGCCACCACCGCCCTGGGCGCAGTAGCGCCAAGCTAGGTGCTCGGCCTTTGTAGCCTGGGTGCAGCAACGCGATACACGGGTGCATTCTCCCGGGTGTCGCTGCGCTCGATCCAGGCTACGGAGCAGGTATCATGCCTTAGAGACGCGCCGCCTTGAAGGTGTCGCAGCGATTCACTTCACCGTGCTCGAAGCCGCTGGTAAACCAGCGCATGCGCTGTGCCGAGGTGCCGTGGGTAAAAGCGTCCGGCACTACCTGACCCTGGGCTTGGCGTTGCAGACGGTCATCGCCGATGGCGTTGGCGGCATTTAGCGCTTCTTCTACATCGCCTGGTTCCAGCCAATCGAGCCGTTGCTGGGCATGGAACGCCCAAACCCCTGCCAGGCAGTCTGCCTGCAGCTCCTGGCGCACCAGTAAGCCATTGGCGCCTTCCATGCGCTCGCCGCGCTGGCGTGCGGCATTCACCTGGGCCGAGACGCCGAGCAGGGTCTGTACGTGGTGGCCCACCTCATGAGCGATGACGTAGGCTTGGGCGAAATCCCCGGCGGCGCCAAAGCGCTGCTCCAGTTCGCGGAAGAAGCTCAAGTCCAGGTATACCCGCTGATCGCCGGGGCAGTAGAAGGGGCCAACCGCCGACTGGGCGAAACCGCAGGCCGAGTCGACGCCGCCGCTGAACAGCACCAGGGTCGGGTCGCGGTATTGGCGGCCGGCCTGCTGGAACAGCTCGCGCCAGGTGTCTTCGGTGTCACCGAGCACCGCGCTGACGAAGTCGCGCTGCGGATCATTGGCGGCTGGCGCCTGGGTACTCACCGCAGCCGGTTGGCTCAACTGGCCGGCGAGCTGGCCAAGAATCTGCAACGGATCCTGGCCGCTAAGCAGGCCGATAATAATCACCACGGCGACGCCGCCCAGGCTTAGCCCGCGCCCGCCGCCGAAACGCCGGCCCCGGTTATCTTCTACGTTGTCGCTGCGACGTGCCCGGTTCCAGCGCATGGCTTGCTCCTGATCGCTCCGGTGCTTAATTGCCCGGGTACTGGGTTATGACCGTAGCTTGCCCCTGTTTGTCCACGCCGATCACCTGATAGGCATCGCGTACATTGCCGCGCTCCATGCCGGGCGAGCCGGTGGGCATGCCCGGTACGGCGGCGCCGAGCAGGTCGGGGCGCTGGCGCAGGGTGAGAATGTCCGCCGCCGGCACATGGCCTTCGACAAATTTCCCGTCGATCACGCCGGTGTGACAGGACGCCAGGCTGGGCGGCACGCCGAGGCGCTGCTTGAGTGCTGGCATGTCGGCTTCCAGGTGGTCGTTGACCACAAAGCCGTTGTGCTGCAAGTGCTCGATCCAGGCGCTGCAGCAGCCGCAGTTTGGGTCGCGGTGTACGTCAATGGTCAAGGGTTCGGCCGCCTGGGCGGCGCCGGTGAGTAACAGCAGTGCAAGCAAGGCGCGGGGCATGGTGGTTGTCCAGAGAGGGTGAGGGTGCGAGGAGCATAGCGCCCCGCTATGGACCTGTAACCGTAGAGGTGCTGATCCGGCTATGCTGCTGCCTCAGATCCTAGCGACGGAGCGACCCATGCGGCGTGCACGTATCATCCTGGCGATTCAGATGCTTGCCCTCGGCGGCCTCGGCCTGGCCTATTTCATCCAGCCCCACGAGATGACCAATGCCAGCGGCATGCTGCTGATGAGTGCTGCGGCGGCGACCGATGTGCGAGCGTATTACGGTGGCTTGCAGATCGGTCTGGCGGCCTTCCTGGCCATGGCGCTCAGCCGTGAGGATTTGGTGCGTGCCGCCCTGACCCTGCTGGTGCTGCTCTACAGCGCCCTGGGCCTGGCACGCATCGGCGGGCTGTGGCTGGACGGCGGCGCACAGCAGACCTTTAACCTGGTCGCCCTGTTGATTGAGGTGGTGTCGCTGGGCTTGGCCTACTGGGCGCTGCAAGGGCTTGGTCGCGCGACACCCCGGTAAGCATGCTTTTGAAGGACCTTCGGTGAATATCGATACGCGAATCAAATTCCGCCACCTGGTGTGCTTCCTTGAAGTGGCGCGCCAGGGCAGCCTGGCCCGGGCGGCCGATCAACTGGCGGTCAGCCAGCCGGCAATCTCCAAGACCCTCAAGGAGCTGGAAACGCTGCTCGGCACCAGCCTGTTCGAGCGCAGCAAGAGCGGCGCGCGCCTGAGCGAAGCCGGTGTGGCCTTTATGCGCTATGCCGGGCCGAGTGTGCAGGCGTTGCGCGAAGGGGTCAGCAGTCTGCGCGCCGGTGAGTACAGCGCGGCGACCTTGCGCCTGGGCGTGCTCTCTACTGTGGAAAGCCTGCTGGTGCCCGAAGTGGTGCGCCGCCTGCATGCGCGCCACCCGGCTCTGGTCGCCAGCGTGGTCACCGGGCCGAGCGCGCACCTGCTGGCGCAACTGCACCTGGGCGAGCTGGATCTGGTGGTCGGGCGCATGACCGACAGCCCGCAGATCCAGGGCCTGACCTTCGAGCATCTGTACAGCGAGTCGATGACCCTGGTGGTACGCGCCGGCCACCCGCTGCTCGATGGCGTGGCGCTGCGCGAGCGTCTGCAGGCGTATCCGCTGGTGGTGCCGCTGGCGGGCACCACCATCCGCAAATATGCCGATGCGCTGTTCGTACAGTGCGGCATCAGCCCGCCGCGCCAGCGCCTGGAAACCCTGTCGATCACCCTCAGCCGGCGCTATGTGCAAAGCAGCGATGCGCTGTGGATCGCGCCCCTGGACGCGGTGCAGCTGGACCTGCGCAGCGGCGAGCTGGCCGAGCTGGATCTGGGCGTGGTCGAGCCGGGCGGTTCGGTGGGCATCTGCCGCAACACCGCTGTGCCGCTGTCCCTGGCGGCGCACGGCTGCGTCGAGGTGTTGCGCGAAGTCGGCCTGGCCTATCGCACGGGCAGCTTTCCTGAATAGATAACCAAATGGTTATGGGTGACCGGCATTTTTTCAGTGTCCAGCGCTGCCGTGCGCCCCGACAATGGCCCCACGTCCGCTGCCTGGCAGCTCCCATACCTCCAATAACAGGGAAAACGTGATGCCTGATGCCTCCACCCGGCGCTTCGTCATACGTGACCGTAACTGGCACCCGAAGGCCTTTACCCCCGACTACAAAACCTCCATCGCCCGCTCGCCGCGCCAAGCGCTGGTGAGCATTCCGCAATCGGTCAGCGAAACCAGCGGCCCGGATTTCTCGCACCTGAAAATGGGCGAGCACGACAACGACCTGTTGCTCAACTTCAATACCGGCAGCCTGCCGGTGGGCGAGCGGATCATCGTCGCCGGGCGGGTCATGGACCAGTACGGCAAGCCGATCCCGCATACCCTGGTGGAAATGTGGCAGGCCAACGCCGGTGGCCGTTATCGGCACAAGAACGACCGTTACCTGGCGCCGCTGGACCCCAACTTCGGCGGCGTCGGCCGTGCGCTGACCGACAGCCAGGGCAACTACAGCTTCCGCACCGTCAAGCCCGGCCCGTACCCCTGGCGCAACGGCCCCAACGATTGGCGCCCGGCGCACATTCACTTCTCCATCAGCGGCCCGGCCATCTGCACCAAGCTGATCACCCAGCTGTATTTCGAGGGCGACCCGCTGATCCCGATGTGCCCGATCGTCAAGGCGATTGCCAACCCGGATGCGGTGCAAACCCTGATCGCCCGGCTCGACATGGCCAACGCCAACCCCATGGATTGCCTGGCCTACCGCTTCGATATCGTCCTGCGCGGCCAGCGCCAAACCCACTTTGAGAACCGCTGAGGAGGTTGACCATGCCTGTTGAATTGCTGCCGGAAACTGCCTCGCAAACCGCCGGCCCCTATGTGCATATCGGCCTGGCCCTGGCCGCCGCCGGCAACCCCAGCCGCCCCCAGGAAATCTGGAACCAGCTGGCCAAGCCCGAGGCACCGGGCGAGCACATCCTGCTGCTGGGTCACGTTTACGACGGCAACGGCCATCTGGTGCGCGATGCCTTCCTCGAACTCTGGCAGGCTGACCACCAGGGCCAGTACGACGAAGCCTATGACCTGGACAAGGCGTTCAACGGCTTTGGCCGTACCGCCACCACCTTCGACGCCGGCAGCGAGTGGACCGCCCACACTGTCAAGCCAGGCGTGGTCAACAACGCCGCCGGCGTGCCGATGGCGCCCCATGTCAATGTGTCGCTGTTTGCCCGTGGCATCAATATCCACCTGCACACCCGCCTGTACTTCGACGACGAGGCGGCGGCTAACGCCCAGGATCCGGTGCTCAACCTGATCGAGCAACCGCAGCGCCGCGAGACGCTGATCGCCAAGCGCTGCGAAGTGGACGGCAAGCCAGCCTATCGTTTCGACATTCGTATCCAGGGAGAAGGCGAGACCGTGTTCTTTGACTTCTGAGTTGCATGCGCAGGCCGCTCGCCTGATCGAGGCGCGCGGTCTGCACCTGGACACCGCCCAGCAGCGCTTGCTCGAGACCCTCAGCGGCTGGTTGCTTGCGCGCCTGCAACCGAGCCGTTGGCGGCGTCGCGCGGCGGCTGGGGTCTACCTCTGGGGCGGGGTCGGGCGCGGCAAGAGCCTGCTGCTCGACGCGCTGCTCCAGGCTGCGCCCTGCACAGCCAAACGCCGCGTGCATGTGCATGCGTTGCTGCAAGAGGTGCAGCAGCGGCTGTTGACCCATGCCGGCCTGGCCGATCCGCTGGCACGGGTGGCCGATGAGCTGGCCGCCGAGGCGCGGCTGCTTTACCTCGATGAATTCCATGTCCATGACATTGGCGATGCGATCCTGCTCGGGCGCCTGCTGCAGCCGTTGATCGAGCGCGATTGCATCTTGCTGTTCAGCTCCAACTACGCCCCCGCCGAGCTGTGCCCCAACCCGCTGTATCACAGCCGTTTCAAACCCTTTGCCGAGGTGTTGCAGCGTCACTGCCGGGTGCTGCAGATGGAAGCCGGGCCGGACTATCGACAACAGAGCGGCCAGCGTTGGGGGCTCTACTTGCTCGGGCCTGCACAGTGGTTGGACGAGCGTCTGAGCGCGTTGCCGCGCGTTACGCAATTGCCCCTGGGGCGGCAGACTCTGCGCCTGCGCGGCATGGACGCACACACGCTGTGGCTGGACTTTGCCGCGCTCTGCCAGCAACCGCTGGCCAGCCGCGATTACCTGGCGCTGTGTCAGCGTTTCCCGCGTCTCGTCATCAGCGCCTTACCGGCATTGGCCGGCTGCTCGCTGGATGAGCAGCAGCGCCTGGTGAATTTTATCGACATCGCCTACGACCACGGCACTGAACTCTGGCTGCAGAGTGAGGTGCCGCTGGAGGTGTTGTGCGCCGGCGTTGGCCATGGTGATTTTCCCCGGACCCGCAGTCGCCTGGCACAATTGCGCGCGGAGACTATGGAGCGCTTGGCATGCTGACGGTATTGGGAATCACCGCACCGATTTTTCTGTTGATCGCCCTGGGCTTCGCTTCGGCGCGTGCCGGCCTGGTCAACCGCGAGCAGGTGCGCGGCATGGGCACCTTCGTTATCTACTTTGCCCTGCCGGCGCTGGTGCTCAAGGCGCTGACCGAGCGCAGCCTCGGCGAGGTGCTCGATCTGCCGTACCTGAGCGCCTATGCCCTGGCGTCCCTGGCGGTGTTCGCCGCCGGCTATGCACTGGCCCGCGTGGTGCGGCGCCAAGGCATCACCGCCAGTGCGATCCTGGCGATGGGCATGTCGGTGCCGAACAGCGGTTTTATCGGCTACCCCATCGCCTTTATGGTGCTTGGCCCTGACGCCGCGGTGGTCATGGCTCTGGGCATGCTGGTGGAGAATCTGCTGATGATTCCCCTGGCCCTGACCCTCGCGGAAATCGGCACCCAGCGCGGCGTGGCCGGCTGGCAATTGCTACGCGAAACTGGTCTGCGCCTGCTGCGCAACCCGGTGATCATCGCCATCAGCCTCGGTTTGCTGCTGGCCGTTCTCGATCTGCGTCTACCGGCGCTGCTGACGCGGGTGATCGATATGCTCGCCGGCGCCTCGGCCCCTGTGGCGCTGTTCGTGATCGGCGGCACCCTGTGTGGCCTGAAGGTTGGCGGCATGGCCAGCGAAGTGCTGCAGACCGCTTTCGGCAAGTTGTTCTTGCACCCGCTGGCTCTGCTGCTCGCCTGCTTGGTGATTCCGGGTGTGGACAGCCACCTGATGCTCACCGGTTTGCTGTTCGCCAGTGCGCCGATGATGAGTATTTACCCCATCCTCGGGCAGCGCTTCGGCCTTGAACAGCGCTGCGCTGCGACGCTGGTGGTGACCACGGTGCTGGCGTTCTTCAGCATCAGCCTGCTGCTCAGTGTCCTGCGCGGGCAAGGCGTTTTGCCGGCGTGACTGCCTATTGCGATTACCGCACACCGGTTCGATAATCGCCTGGTACTGCGAGTGTCGTCTCACGCATCAAGTCTCGGCCAATTCCCGTGCGAGGGAGGGGCTGGGCGGCGCTCCGTTCTAGCCGCGACTTGTGCAGCGTTTCCGAGATATATCGCGAATAAAGGCTAGGCGCCCCCTTCGCTCCTACAGAGAGCGACAGATGATTCGAGTTCTAGCCCTGGAGGCCCCATGAGCGATACGCGTCCGCCCCTGTCCAATCTGGTGCCACCGCCCTACGTGTCGCCCGCCAAGCGCATCGAAGAGTTTGCCGGCGATCCTAACTTTATGACCTCCCTGGCCCGCGGTCTGGCGGTGATCAATGCGTTCCAGGAGCGCAAGCGCCATCTGACCATCGCGCAGATCAGCCACCGCACCGAGATCCCCCGCGCCGCCGTGCGCCGCTGCCTGTACACGCTGATGAAGCTGGGTTACGCCACTACCGACGGGCGCACCTACTCGCTGCTGCCCAAGGTACTCACCCTGGGCCACGCTTACCTGTCGTCGACGCCGCTGGCCGTCTCGGCCCAGCCCTACCTCGACCGCCTCAGCGAACAGCTGCACGAGGCCTGCAACCTGGCCACCCTGGAAGGCGAGCAGGTGCTCTATATCGCCCGCTCGGCGATCCCGCAGCGCTTGATTTCGGTGGACCTGAGCGTCGGCAGTCGCTTGCCGGCCTACTGCACCTCCATGGGCCGCATCCTCCTCGCCGCGCTGGACGACGACCAACTGCAGGACTACCTGGCCCACGCCGAACTGCAAGCCAAGACCAGCCGCACTCTGCACACCCCCGAGGCGCTGTGGGAGTGTCTGCAGCGCGTGCGTCACCAAGGCTGGTGCGTGGTCGACCAGGAACTGGAGCAGGGCCTGCGCTCCCTCGCGGTGCCGGTCTACGACTCCGCCGGCCATGTCCTGGCGGCGATGAACCTCAGCACCCACGCTGGTCGCGTGCCGGTCAGCGAGCTGGAAAAGCGCTACCTGCCGCTGATGCTTAACGCCAGCCGCGAGCTGAGCAGTCAGCTGTTTCGGCCCGCCTAAGCGCAATGAAATGGGTTCGATAATCGCCCAGTAAGGCGATTATCGGATTGTTCTCGAAAAGGCTGCAGCCTAAGGTTTAGCCACCTGTCATCCCCAAGCGTGATGGCACCTGCAACCCAGCCGAGAACACAACAATGGCCGACATCATCACCCTGGGCGAAGCCATTTCGCGCCATGTCCACGACGGCGACTGCGTCGCCCTCGAAGGCTTTACCCACCTGATTCCCACTGCCGCGTCCCACGAGATCATCCGCCAGGGCAAGAAAGACCTGCACCTGGTGCGCATGACCCCGGACCTGGTCTACGACCTGCTGATCGGTGCCGGTTGCGCGCGCAAGCTGACCTTCTCCTGGGGCGGCAACCCAGGCGTTGGCTCGCTGCACCGCCTGCGTGATGCGGTCGAGAAGGGCTGGCCCCAGGCCCTGGAAATCGACGAACACAGCCACGCCGACATGGCCAACGCCTATGTTGCCGGCGCCTCGGGCCTGCCGTTTGCCGTGTTGCGTGCCTACGCCGGCTCCGACCTGCCCAAGGTCAACCCGTACATCAAGAGCGTCACCTGCCCGTTCACCGGCGAAGTGCTGGCTGCCGTGCCTTCGGTGCGCCCGGACGTCACCGTGATCCACGCGCAGAAGGCCGACCGCAAGGGCAATGTGCTGCTTTGGGGCATCCTCGGTGTGCAGAAGGAAGCGGCCCTGGCGGCCAAGCGCTGCATCGTCACCGTGGAAGAAATCGTCGACGACCTGAACGCGCCGATGAACGCCTGCGTACTCCCAAGCTGGGCGCTGACCGCCGTTTGCCACGTACCAGGCGGCGCCCATCCGTCCTACGCCCACGGCTACTACGAGCGCGACAACCGCTTCTACCAGGCCTGGGACCCGATTGCCCGCGACCGCGAAACCTTCACCGCCTGGATCGACGAATACATCCGCAGCACCGCCGATTTCGCAGCATTCCAGACCAAGCTGGCGGAGGCCAAGTGATGAGCGCTTACAGCACAAACGAAATGATGACCGTGGCCGCTGCCCGTCGCCTGAAGAACGGCGCCGTCTGCTTCGTCGGCATCGGCCTGCCGTCCAAAGCCGCCAACCTGGCGCGCCTGACCTCTTCGCCAGACGTGGTACTGATCTACGAATCCGGCCCCATCGGCGCCAAACCGAGCGTACTGCCGCTGTCCATCGGTGACGGCGAGCTGGCGGAAACCGCCGACACCGTGGTGCCCACCGGCGAAATCTTCCGCTATTGGCTGCAGGGTGGGCGTATCGACGTCGGCTTTCTCGGCGCCGCCCAGGTCGACAAGTTCGGCAATATCAACACCACGGTGATCGGTGACTACCGCAACCCGAAGGTCCGTTTGCCGGGTGCCGGCGGCGCGCCGGAGATTGCCGGCAGCGCCAAGGAAGTGCTGATCATCCTCAAGCAATCGCACCGTACCTTTGTCGACAAACTGGCCTTTATTACCTCGGTCGGCCATGGCGAAGGCGGCGACCACCGCCAGCGTCTGGGCCTGCCTGGACAGGGGCCGGTGGGTATCATCACCGACCTGTGCATCATGGAGCCGGAAGCCGGCAGCAAGGAATTTGTGGTCACCGCGCTGCACCCCGGCGTGACCCGCGAACAGGTGATCGAGAACACCGGCTGGGCCATCCGCTTCGCTGACAACCTGATCGTGACCGAAGCGCCGAACGAGCATGAGCTTGAGGCACTGCGCGCCCTGGAAGCGCGCACCGCTGCCGCCCACGGCCAGGCCGGGGGTGAGGAATGAGCCGCGACGTGTTTATCTGCGATGCCGTGCGCACGCCCATCGGCCGTTTCGGCGGCGGGTTGGCGCCAGTGCGCGCTGACGACCTGGCGGCGGTGCCGCTGAAAGCGCTGATCGAGCGCAACCCGCAGCTCGACCTGGCGGCCATCGACGAAGTATTCATGGGCTGCGCCAACCAGGCCGGTGAGGACAACCGCAACGTCGCGCGCATGGCCCTGCTGCTGGCCGGCATTCCCGACAGTGTGCCGGGTGTGACCCTCAACCGCCTCTGCGCCTCGGGCATGGATGCGGTGGGCAGCGCCTTTCGCGCCATCGCCAGCGGCGAGATGGAGCTGGCCATCGCCGGCGGCGTCGAGTCCATGTCCCGCGCGCCCTACGTCATGGGCAAGGCCGACAGCGCCTTTGGCCGCGGCCAGAAGATCGAAGACACCACCATCGGCTGGCGCTTTATCAACCCGCTGATGAAGGCGCAGTACGGCGTCGATGCCATGCCGCAGACTGCCGACAACGTCGCCGACGACTATCAAGTGTCCCGCGCCGACCAGGACGCCTTCGCCCTGCGCAGCCAGCAGCGCGCGGGTGCTGCCCAGGTCGCTGGCTTCTTCGCCGAAGAAATCGTCCCGGTGGTGATCAAGAGCAAGAAGGGCGAGGTGGTGATCGACCAGGACGAACACCTGCGCCCGGACACCACGGCCGAGGCCCTGGCCAAACTCAAACCGGTCAACGGTGAAGGCAAGACCGTCACTGCCGGCAACGCCTCGGGCGTTAACGATGGTGCGGCGGCGATGATCCTGGCCTCTGCCGAGGCCGTGGCCAAGTACGGCCTGACGCCACGCGGCCGGGTACTGGGCATGGCCAGCGCCGGCGTGGCGCCGCGCATCATGGGCTACGGCCCGGTGCCGGCGGTGCGCAAACTGCTGCAACGCCTGGAACTGACGATTGGCGACTTCGACGTGATCGAACTCAACGAAGCCTTCGCCGCCCAGGGCCTGGCCGTCACCCGTGACCTCGACCTGGCCGACGATGCACCCCAGGTCAACCCCAACGGCGGCGCCATCGCCCTCGGCCACCCCCTGGGCATGAGCGGCACGCGCCTGGTCCTGACCGCATTGCACCAGCTGGAAAAAAACGGCGGCAAGCGCGGCCTGGCAACCATGTGCGTAGGCGTTGGCCAGGGCTTGGCATTGGCCATCGAGCGGGTGTGATCGTCACCCTGTAGGAGCGAATTTATTCGCGATGCTTTTAGGCCAATCGCGAATTAAAGGCCAGGCGCCCCCTTTGCTCCTACACCCTGGCTCGTGGGAGGCGCTTTAGCGGCGACAGTGTTAAGCCGTCGCGGCTAAAGCCCTCCCACGGTGCCAGCTTTTCAGGCACCACGCTGGATTCGCCGCAGCCATACTGCGACCCTAGACTTAACGTCAGACTCCTGGGAATCATCCTTACGTGAGCAACCAACTCTTCGATGCCTACTTCACCGCCCCGGCCATGCGCGCGATCTTCTGCGATGCCGGTCGGGTGCAAGGCATGCTCGATTTCGAGGCCGCCCTGGCGCGTGCCGAAGCACGGGTCGGGCTGATCCCGGCCAGCGCCGTGGCGGCCATCGAGGCCGCCTGCAAGTCTGAACACTACGACTTCGCCGCCCTGGCCAAGGCCATCGCCACGGCTGGCAATTCGGCCATTCCGCTGGTCAAGGCCCTCGGCAAGCGCATCGCCGCCAGCGACGCCGAAGCCGAGCGCTATGTGCACCTCGGTGCCACCAGCCAGGACGCCATGGACAGTGGCTTGGTGCTGCAACTGCGCGCCGCTATCAGCCTGCTCGAAAGCGATCTCGGCGCCCTGGCCGATGCCCTGGCAGCACAGGCCGAGCGCCATGCCGATACCCCGCTGGCCGGGCGCACCTGGCTGCAACAGGCCACGCCGGTGACCCTCGGCATGAAGCTGGCCGGCGTGCTTGGCGCCGTCACCCGTCATCGCCAGCGTTTAGTGGAACTCAAACCGCGCCTGCTGTGCCTGCAATTCGGTGGCGCTTCGGGCAGCCTGGCGGCGCTTGGCGAGCAGGCTTGGCCGGTGGCCGAAGCTCTGGCTGACGAATTGCGCCTAAATTTGCCCGAGCAGCCCTGGCACACCCAGCGCGACCGTCTGGTGGAGTTCGCCAGTGTGCTCGGGCTGATCGCCGGCAGCCTGGGCAAGCTGGGGCGCGATCTCAGCCTGCTGATGCAGACCGAGGCCGGTGAAGTTTTTGAACCCTCCGCGCCGGGCAAGGGCGGCTCCTCGACCATGCCGCACAAGCGCAACCCGGTCGGCGCTGCCGTGCTGATCGGCGCGGCCACCCGCGCGCCTGGCCTGGTCGCGACGATGTTCGCCGCCATGCCTCAGGAGCACGAGCGCAGCCTTGGCCTGTGGCACGCCGAATGGGAAACCCTGCCAGAGCTGTGCTGCCTGGTCTCCGGCGCGTTGCAGCAGGCGCTGCTCGCCGTGCCGGGGCTGGAGGTCGACGCCGCGCGCATGCGCGCCAACCTGGAACTGACCCAGGGCCTGGTGTTGGCCGAGGCGGTGAGCATCGCCCTGGCCCAACGCATCGGTCGCGACGCTGCCCATCATCTGGTCGAGCAATGCTGCCGCCAGGCGGTGCAGCAGGGCGCCCACCTGCGCACGGTGCTCGGCGCCAGTGCTGAGGTCAGCGCCCAATTATCCGCCGCCGAGCTGGATCATCTGCTCGATGCGGCCCATTACCTTGGCCAGGCTCGGCGTTGGGTCGAGCGGGCCATCGCCGAACACACGCAATTTTCGCGTTAGGAGTTATCCATGCCTGTCGTACGCCTCGCCGATGGCGACCTGAACTATCTATTGGAAGGCCCCGCCGGTGCGCCGGTGCTGGTGCTGTCCAACTCCCTGGGCACCGACCTGGGTATGTGGGACGCGCAGATCCTGGCCTTGACCCAGCACTTCCAGGTGCTGCGCTACGACACCCGTGGCCATGGCGCTTCGCTGGTCAGCGAAGGCCCGTACAGCATCGAACAGAACGGCCGCGATGTGCTGGCTCTGCTTGATGCGCTGGATATCGCCAAGGCGCATTTCTGCGGGTTGTCCATGGGCGGCCTGATTGGCCAATGGCTGGGCATCAACGCCCCCGAGCGCATCCAGCGTCTGGTGCTGTGCAATACCGCGGCGAAGATCGGCAGTGACGAGGTGTGGAACCCGCGCATCGAGATGGTTCTGCGCGACGGCCTGGCCGCCATGACAGCGCTGCGTGATGCCTCCATCGCGCGCTGGTTTACCGCCGAGTTCGCCGCATCCAGTGAGGACAAGGTCGAGCCCATCGTCGGCATGCTCGCGCAGACGTCCCCCGAGGGTTACGCGGCCAACTGCGCCGCCGTGCGCGATGCCGATTACCGCGACGAAATCGCCCGCATCAGCGCGCCGACCCTGATCGTCTGCGGCACGGCGGATTTGGTGACCACCCCCGAACATGGCCGCTTTATGCAGCAGCAGATTGCAGGCGCCGAACTGGTCGAATTCCACGCCGCGCACCTGTCCAACGTTGAGGCAGGCGAGGCCTTTACCCAACGTGTGCTGGCCTTCCTAACAGCCTGAATGCCACCTTTTGTGTAGGAGCGAATTTATTCGCGATGGATTCGGCACGGTCCCAAGGCATGAACGCGAATAAAGGCTAGGCGCTTCCTTCGCTCCAACAGGGTTATTGAGGATTTTGAAATGGACGAAAAACAACGCTACGAAGCCGGCATGCAGGTGCGCCGCGCGGTGCTGGGCGACGCCCACGTCGACCGCAGCCTGGAAAAACTCACGCCGTTCAACGAAGAATTCCAGGAGATGATCACCCGCCACGCCTGGGGCGACATCTGGACCCGCCCCGGCCTGCCGCGCCACACCCGCAGCCTGATCACCATCGCCATGCTGATCGGCATGAACCGCGAAGGGGAACTGCGCCTGCACCTCAAGGCGGCGAAAAACAACGGCGTGACCCGCGACGAGATCAAGGAAGTGCTGATGCAGAGCGCGATCTACTGCGGCATCCCGGCCGCCAACGCCACCTTCCACCTGGCCGAAGAAGTCTGGGACGAAATGGGCGTGGAATCGCTGCAAGACTAAACCCGTTTCCCTCAACCGCCGCCGGTGCTTGCGCCGTGCGGCGGTTTTTTATGGGAATGTTTCAATAGGCCGTCGCATAACCGGTAGGAGCGAATTTCGCGAATAAAGGCTAGGTGCCCCCTTCGCTCCTACACGCGTTTGACCTTTCTGTTACGTGGCGCAAATAACCCGTAGGGTGCGCCGCGCGCACCGCTAAGCGAAGACCCTGCGACAGTCTTCGCTCCGCACCGTGTGAAATTGCACTGACTTGACCACCCATTTGCAGGGCCACCGAGCAGTCAATTGCATTCCAGCTGACCAGCGTCACGCCGCAGTGACGACCGGTAGATAACGCCAGGAGCGAGCGGTCTGGCCTTTAAATAAGGAAGGTATCAACAGACCACGATTTACTGGAAATTAATCGTGGTCTGTTCCCTATTGTCCCGTGTCCAGAGCGACTCGGAATCCTCCATCTAGCGATGTGCTAGTTGCTATAGCGCTGTGGTATCAATCGGCTTGCTGTCCCACCTGGCTAATAGCTCAGACGTATGCGCTGCCGCGAGCCGTCTTGGCCGTTACGATATTAAAAGAGCCCTATCGCAGGTATCTGCCGCCTCAAAGATATCAGCGCCATCATTTCCATCCAGGCATGTGAAAAAAGGAGGATCTGGATGGCAGGTTTCAAGCATCAGCACACTGGGCGGAGGACGCGCCTGATGCCCATTTGATGCGGAAATGCGTTGGCCATGCAGGTTGGCGACGGCAGGACTGCTGTAGTTAACTCGGGTTTTCAGAAATTTTTTTAATACAGCTTGACGGGGGGAGAACGATCGTTCTACATTGAGGCCATGAACAAGACAACTACCGATACCCGAGAAAAAATCCTCGCAACTGCCGAGCAACTTATTTACCAGAATGGAATTCATGCGACAGGTATGGATCTTCTAGTGAAAACCTCAGGCGTAGCCAGGAAAAGTATTTATCGTTACTTCGTAACTAAAGACGATATCGCTGAGGCCGCACTTAAGGCTCGCGATATACGCTGGATGTACTGGTTTAAGACTGAGTGCGACAAAGCAGATACGCCGCAAGATCGCATACTGAGTATGTTCACCGTCCTCAAGGGCTGGTTCGAATCCGACGGCTTTCGTGGCTGCGCATTCATCAATACGGCTGGGGAGGTTGGAGACCCTGATTCCCCCATTCGTCAGTTAGCAAAGCTGCATAAAGAGAAGTTGTTGGAGTACACGCTTGAGTTAACTGGGCAGCTAAATGTTGAGCAGCCGCAGATATTAGCTAAACAGTTGCTCGTTCTGATCGAGGGTGCGATCACTATGGCGCGAGTCATGGGCGATTACAGTGCCGTCGAGAGTGCAAGGGAAGTTGCGCAGATGCTGTTAAACCAGGCCTGATAAAGGCCTGGGCTTCAAAAGACGCTCCTTAATTTATCTACTCAATTGTCTGGAGACACTATCATGTCTAATGCCCAAGCTCGCCCGCCACTTCCTCCTTTCACTCGCGAAACTGCGATTGAGAAAGTTCGGCTTGCTGAAGATGGCTGGAACAGCCGCGATGCAGAGAAAGTTTCGCTCGCGTATACCCTGGATACTAAGTGGCGCAATCGTGCCGAGTTCGCCACCAACCGAGAAGAGGCCAAAGGTTTCCTCACTCGCAAATGGAAGAAAGAACTCGACTATCGCCTGATCAAAGAACTCTGGGCTTTTACAGAGAATCGCATTGCCGTGCGTTACGCCTACGAGTGGCACGATGATTCCGGTAACTGGTTCCGCTCTTACGGAAACGAGAACTGGGAATTCGAAGCTGATGGTTTGATGCATCGCCGTTTCGCATGCGTGAACGACATGCCCATCAAAGAAAGCGAGCGCAAGTTCCACTGGCCGCTGGGGCGCCGCCCGGACGATCATCCGGGCCTGTCGGAGCTTGGCCTGTAACCCCCCGCTTCCAGCTCGATCGAGCCCCCGTGCAGCATTGCTGCACGGGATTTTTATGCGTTTCGCGAAACGCTGAAAAAGCCCAGTAATCTGAGGCTATCAGCGCTGGTTTTGCGTCTGAGTATCTAGCTCAGAATGAAAACTTTAAGGCTGCTTTTGGCCGATTGCGGCTCATCCCCTTCAGTCCAACTCCGTTTCGTAAGCCACCACACCCGCCGCATGCCGCGCCGCCACATAGCCAAAGGTCATCGCCGGCCCCAGGTTGATGCCGCCGGAGGGGTAGTGGCCGCCCATTACACTAGCCATGTCGCTGCCGGCGGCGTAGAGGCCGGGGATTGGTTGGTTTTGCACATCCAGCACTTGGGCCTGGCCGTTGGTTTTGAGGCCGGCGAAGGTGGCGAAGCTGCCGGGTTCGACCTTTACCGCATAGAAAGGGCCGCGCTCGATGGGTGCTACGCAGGGGTTCCGCCCTTTATGGCTGGCGTCGCCGCTGCGGCGGTTGAAGGCGGTGCTGCCGCGGCCGAAGGCGGGGTCAGCACCTTGTTGGGCGTGGCGGTTGTAGTCGGCCAGGGTCTGCAGCAGGCCCAGCGGGTCGATGCCGCAGGCATGGGCCAGGGCCTCAAGGGTATGGCCGCGTTTGAGGTAGCCGCTGCGCAGCATCGACCACAGCGGTACTGGCGCCGGGCGGGCGATGCCCAGGCCACCAGCGACTTCAGCGCGGTATTGAGCACGGCACCGACGCCTTCGCCCAGGCGCTTGAAGTCATCGACTCATCTCTCGGTCTTGAATGGATTTCAATTGTTGAACAGCGGCAGATAGCCGAGTTCGACGAGCTTGGTATCCAGCGTGCCGACAACTCTGAAGTGCTCTCGATTCCGTTCATCCATAACCTGGGCGCAGCTCACCAGCAGAGTGCCGCGCTCCGGTATGTCGATCAGCTCGTGCGCATCCGCGAAGTCGCTGGGGTTTAGCGAGTGTGGGCAGAATCCGATCCAGCCGATGGTTTGTCGGTCGGAGAAGGTTTGCTCATCCAGATAGTACTTGCCGGGGGCGACCACCCCCCAATCGATTTCCGGCCATAGGGTTACCGCGAGACGAAGCATTTCCACGAATATCGGGCGTGGATTCTCAAGAGCCGAAACCAGAGCTCCGGCATCTTCGAAATCCATGCTGGATATGGATTCCATGTCGTGTGCGTCATAACTGAAGGACAGGCCCCCCTGTAGCGGGTCTTCCTGTCCATTCCACACAGCTACCGACAGCCATGCTGGATACTCAGCGTCGAAACTTGCGGCTGCAGCCTCGGGCAACGCTTTGGGGGCGCTCAGCACGTCATTGCTCAACGCGTCCTGAACTGAGGCACCCTGTAAATACCATTTGCTAAGAAGCGGATGTAATTGGCCCAGCGCACCCAGGTAGTGGTGTATCCGCTCCAATTGCTGCTCATGGGTCACTGCAGCGATCGCGCGTTTGTTGAAGCGCATCTTGAATACAAAGGACCGGAAAGAACCTGCCATGCTTGCTCCTTAGGCAATCAGACCGGGATTATCCCGGTAGTACTCGTCGAATTCTCGTTGTTCACGTTCACGGTTTTCCTGATATTCGTTGTGCTCAGGGGTGTTCGGCATTGGATTCCAGAAAGCTGTTAGATTGGTCAGCCCCAAACGGCGATATTGACTGGAGCAATGCTCGTAGACGATGCGCTGGAGAAAGTGCCACTCGACCCTGACTGGTGGTGTGGGCCTTGCCTTGGCCGAGTGGCGACGCGCCGGGTCTACAAGGACTGCTTTGACTGGTGCCCAAGGTTTTGGGACGCCCAACACAGGCACAAACATGAACGCGTAGTTGGCCTTGGCTTCAAGCAGGGTACAACGCGGTTCTTCGAATCCATCCCACCAGGTTTCGCTCCACCGCCATTCATAAGGTGTGGGAAATCCCGTAACCCATGCCTGGTATTGCGAGGACAGGTCCGACATGGAGTGCCCTTTGCCGTTGTTGGCCACGGCCATGGTGCCCTCTGTGGGAGGGCAATCAATGCACTCGTCGTCTCGTTCTGCATCGCAGGTACGTGTACGCTCTTCAGCCTTGTCTGCAGTGCGCGTTTGCGGCAGTACCTGAGGCTGCGGAACCGGTCGCGGAACAGGTCGAGCTCCCGACTGGGGAAGGGTTTCGGGAATAGGCCGAGGGGAGGGCCGAGCTGTAGGCATTGGAAAGCGGGGCGCTGGTGGGCGAGCCAGAGGCATACCCGGTCCGAGCCGAGGTGTTGCGCGAAAAGCCATTGTTGCCCCGGGATTGCCCAGCGCGTTACCTGCTGCGGTAATCAAACCACCCATATCAGGCGACTCCTTGTCAGTTCCATGTGGCGTTCTTGAGCTTCCAGACGAACTTCATGACGCTCTGATAATCCTTGAAACGCTGATCAGGCGAGTCGGCGGCCGGACGTTTCATCCATGACACGAAGGCATTATCTCTGTGAAAGTCAGGAAACATGAGTCCGTAGCGCATGAAGTCCTCAATCACCTGAGGGTCCGTTAAACCAAACCCCTCGGCGTGCCGCCGATACCCGGCCAAGTAGCTGATGCCTCCTGTCAGACCATGCCGAGCAAACCAATTCGGATCTTGTGCTCGCACCTCAAGTAGCAATTTTTCGATGACCTCGTCGCGGCGCACTACATCAAGCTGTGCAACCTGCTCGCTCGCTAGTTCAAGCATGCTGCCTCCCTTGAATATCTGCATCCAGAAGGAGATAGCGGGACTCCAGCGGCTGCCATACCAGCCAATGCTCGATAGGTCGCATCATTTGTTGACGCTGTTCCGTGGTCAGTACGCTATCAAGGGCCCGCCGAACAATCGGATTGTAATAACGGAAGAGTGACTTCCTACCGTCGGGAAGCCGAGTGAACAGAAGCGAACCAAGATGCTGGGATAGGGCCTCGAAGCTCTTGGTGCTCAGTAGCCATGACACCCAAGGCTCTTTGCGGTCTCGGTTTACCAGCCAGTGCTGCAACTCGCTGCTTTCCTCTAACTGCACAAGGGCTGGGCCACCTTGCTTGATTGCATCCAACTCCGTGTCGGCCAACAGCCATTGCCAGCGATCAGAGGCCTTATCTAACCGGGTCGCCAAGGTTAGGTACCGGGCTCCGTCGACAAGGGCAAAAAGCTTGAGCTCTGGATTATCTGCGAGGCGTATCCGCAGCTCGTCTTCGATACCGCGAAAGCCGTTGGCCGTACTCATCGCCGGACTCCGAGTGACTCCAGTGGTACGAATGTTTGATTGCGACTGGCTGCAAGAAGTAGACAAGGTAGGCAAATCTTTGAAGCCATAGGTAGATCTAGCGGAGCCGCAATGGCGGCAGCCGTATGCGTATTGCCGATGATCACGGTGCCAGACCCACCGACTACAACATTCCCGTGATTTCCTAAGCTACCCAAAGTCGCAACGGGCAAGCCGTTGATAAAAACATTGGGAACAAGGTTGCTCGCTAGCCCCGAGCCACAAGCAGTAGGGTCGCCTTGGCGGGCAGCTGGCAAACCATCGAACAGGACGTCTGGGGAGCCAGAAACGATTGGATTAGTGCCGTGTCCAGGGAGAGGGCAGGCTGTTGGATCGGTAACTCGTGCTGCTGGTTTTCCACTCATTCTGCAGATCCTTGCATGCGCG
The DNA here is from genome assembly GCA_018826895.1 of Gammaproteobacteria bacterium. Lineage (GTDB taxonomy): Bacteria > Pseudomonadota > Gammaproteobacteria > Pseudomonadales > Pseudomonadaceae > Aquipseudomonas. Next base: position 10,594 of record JAHJYA010000017.1, on the reverse strand, counting down.
TGACGTCGCTCGATAGGGGGCTTACGGCTAGCCTGTTGGGGGAGGCCAAAAAGCCGTGGCCGCAGCTATTTCGTGCGCGACATTAGCAAGAAAGAGTTGCGCAAGTTTTTGCGCGAATAGTCGCTATCCTTCGGCTGTGTTGGTCTTGAAGAGAGTGTAACTATTTATTTCATAGCGAAGTGCGGGCCAAATCTTTTGAGGTTTTCGGTGAGAGCAATGCTTTTTGCATGGTCACTCGGTTGGTTTGACGAGGCGATTCGGTCGAATACAAACTGATACGCAAGCCTGTGCAGTCAACCACGCTCAGTCCAACTCTGTTTCGCACGCTTCTATGCCCGCCGAATGCCGCGCCGCGATATAGCCAAAGCTCATCGCCGGTCCCAGGTTGATGCCGCCGGAGGGGTAGTGGCCGCCCATCACGCTGGCTATGTCGCTGCCGGCTGCGTAGAGGCCGGGGATTGGTTGGTTCTGCGCGTCCAAGGTATTAGGGGCAGGTCACGATTTACTGGAAATTAATCGTGGTCTGTCCCCACTATTGTCATTCCGTGAGGGCTGTTGAGGGGGCGGGCCGTGTGCGGAGGAGGGCTTGTAGAAGAACACACCGGCTTGACGCGCCACTGATCGGACTCGCGCATTTCACTTGACCGTATTCCCTCCCTCCGGCCACATGCGCGTACTGATCACAAATGAATAAGGAAGAACCCTGCATGCCCCGCCTGGTTTGGCTACGCGACCATATGCAACACAGCGACACCCTGGCGCAGTGGCTGCATCAGCAGTTCGCATACGAGTTTATCGAGCAGCCATTGGCCGACTGGCAGCGCGAATTCGCCGCAGGCCAGGGCAACGGTGACTGGCAATGCCTGATCGCCCTGGAGAATGACCAGCTACTTGGCGGTGCTGCGCTCGCCGCCAACGACTTGCCCGAACGCCCGGAGCTGAGTCCCTGGCTCGCCTGCGTCTTTATCGCCCCGCAGGCACGGAAGCGAGGCCTGGCGGAACAGCTGATAGAAGACATCTGCGCCGCAACAAAAGCCAACGGCACCACACGGCTGTACCTGCACACCCATGATCGAAACGACTACTACGCCAAGCGTGGATGGCAGGTGCAAGAGTGTTTTGAGGCCTGGGGCAAGGAGCAGTGGTTGATGCTGCGGGATCTTTGAACTCGCCTAGGTTTGACGCCGACGGGGGAGAGCAAACATCTGGGAACGCGGATGCTCGCAAAAGGGTGAACTGGCCAGAAGCTGCTGATGCAGCAGCATCAATACCGTGGTTTTGCTCCCGATTGTTCCATCAAGCAGAAGCAAAATTAATCGTGGTCTGCCCCCCCCCCCTGTTTTTTCATAAAGAAACTAATTTAAGTTTTTTAAATTTATCGAGTTTCTCATGTTCCACTTCCTTGATTATAGTGAGCTTAATGTTTGCTTTTTCCTTGGGGTTTTTTGTGTCTTCGAAGCTTATGGTTTTGATTTTTACTTCAAGCTCTGCATCTACATCATTTTTTTGTGAGTAATCCGGAAAGGCGAAAGACATTACGCAGTAACCATCATGGCCAGAAATACTAAATCTAAATCGACAGTCGAGTCTATGTAATATCAAGTAGTTTCTTAGCTCCTCTTCAAAGAATAAAGTCTCATCTAGTGCGTTCCCGCTTAGGTTAAGATTTTTTATTCGTTCTTTTAACCACTCTAATTTTGGCGGTGGCGTGAGGTCATTGTCTGGGGATAGTCCAGCATCAACGTTTTCGTCGAAAGTGATGCAGGTGTATCTGCTTTGTTTTGTTAGGGATAGAAAATAGTTGAATCTTTTTGCATTGTCGAAATCTGAGAATAATATTCTATTTATTTTTGCTTCGCTGTGAGTTTGGCCGTTAGTCTTGAAGTGGTTTACGAGGTTGGCGGAGAGTTTGGCTATAACTTCTTTTGTTTCTGGAGCTGTGTGCGTGTTCGTGATTATGAGTTCGCCCGAATTTGAAGGCTTTATCATTTCAATAGAACCTTTGAACAGTCGAGAGTGCTCAACCCAGCTGTTGGATTTATCTAGTCGTTCGACCTCGAATTCTAATATTACATGGTTTAGGTTGCTTCCTACAGTAGTGAAGAATGGAGTGCCGGTTACCTGATAGTTTTTAAAGTCAAGGTCTACTATTTGATTCAGATTGATGTCATCAGGGAGGCATTCTATAAGTGGCGTATTGCTAGTCCATCCAAGGGTTCGTGATGTGACTTTTGGATTTTCTTCTTTCTCCGAATAAGTAAGTCTTAGCGTTTCTAGTTCTGAGGGAGTAATTAGATTTGTTGTAAGAGCGGGGATTGAATGTTCCTTCTCTGTGTTTGATATGAATACGCCACGCTTTCTTAATAGGTCTTTTAGATCTCCCTTACTAATGAACGGCTGGACTAAGAACGGCCTCAAGCTCTCTCCATATGGTAGGAATGTATCAAAGTTGCGGGGGTTTCTCATAGTTCGTCTCCTCGGAAATCATCATTTAAGTTATTAAAGATAATCTTCTTAATAAACTCTGAGTCAGGGAATGACGACTTGGCCTTTTCTACTATGTCTTTATGTTTGAGCTTGTTGAAGTCTAGTAAGCTGATAATTATTTTTTGTGGGAAGCTGTAGGCTATGGCTTGAGCTAGTCCAATTATTCGTGTTAGTGTATGTTCTTCTACTTGCTCTGAGCAGGATATCGCTAGAATCTCATCACCTGCTTCGGTAGTTAAGCTAAACGGTATTATTCCTGATGTTAAGAATTCAGCAGGGAGCACGTGGCCAGATGTTAGGCGGTCTGCGGCGCTGTTGTTGCTACCGTTTGCAGGGTATAAAAACTTAACTGAGCTTATTTTTTTGTCTCGTTTAAATCGTTGTATCGATTTAAAGATAAAGGCCGCGCGCTTGTTGTCGACAATATGAATTGTTCCATAGTCAATATCGTCAATATTTTTCGTGGCGTACAAGTTTTCAACTACGTTGAAGTCGATGTCGTCTTCATTGCTCATCCAGAAAAGCACCCCGATGCATTTCTCTCTTGAGGCGCTAAATTTTCTGGAGTTTTCTTTTCTAATGTTTGATTGTTTGAAACATTCGATGTCCATTGCGAGGCTGTTGAAGTGCTCTTTGAACTTTGCGGATGGGTTGTTTGGATATTTGGCTGCAGTAAATTTTGAAGAAATAATAGCGTGGCACACTGTTTTTTCTTCGAGGTCTGATTTATACGAGAAGAGAAAATCAATGCCATGCGATTTTCTTGCAGTAGAGGACTCGGTATGCTTGCTGGGCTTGATGCACGGCATGTCGAAGTTTGATTGATTGTTTCCCCAGCCAATAATTTCGAGCAGAGACTGGACTATGTTCTCCCCGTGTTCTCCGACTAATTTAGACCACTCACCCATTTTTAAATCCTCTATTATTTGCTCTCTTTGTTTTTGCGGATGGCAACTTTTTCTGGTTATTAGAATGAAAATTTTTTAGTCCAGCGTGCGCTTCAAATGTTTATTTTTTGCTCACCCCATCGGACTAAACCCATTCGCCGCACTGCAATATCGCTGTTCCATCTGCTTGCTCCACTCTAGTCGATCCCGCGCCCAGCGCTTTTCCCAGGCTCGGCATTGCTCGCGGAAATGCACCTTGGCCGCCTTCCGGCATTCGCGGTAGTCGATCGAGCCCCTGCGGTGGTTGGCGCACACGCTGCTGCTATCGATGCGGTTGTTCAGGGAGTGCCATTCGGCGAGGTAGGAACCGCCACCGTCCCAGCGTTCAATCCAGACTTGATCCACTTCGCGGTTGGCGCTGGGCCGGGCCGGTGTGTGGCTGCGGTTGGCTTGGTCGGCTTTGTATTGGGCGAGGTATTGCGCCGAGACCATGCCGCTGCTCGGCGCTGGGCGATGGTCGCGGGGCAGGGTGCCGTAGCGGCAGGCGACGACGTTCTCATCGATAAGGTTGGCGGTTTCGATGCAGTCGGCCAGCGGCTGGGGAACAGAGATCGGGGCGTTGGTCAGGGTGTCGGGCTTGATCGGTTCGAAGTGCTGGGGAATGCGGTAGGGGACGGCTGTTTGCCTGGGTGCTGGCCTGTCCAGGCGGATGGATGGCAGGGCATTGGATGCTGCGGCGGGGTTGAGCAGGCCGTTGGTCTTGGCCTTGAGCAGGTCGCCGAAACCCTTGTATTCGGCAAGCAGGTAGAAGCTGAAGGCGAATACCGCGAGTACGCCGAATACATTGGCGAAACGCCGTAGGGGATTGGCGCGAGTGCGTTGGCGTTGATGCAGCCAGGTGTGCACGCTAAGCGGGGCGTCGTCGCTGTCGGCGCTGAGCTGATCGTCGCGGCTGTCGCGTTGCCAATCCTGGTACTTCATGGCGTTCCCTTACCTGTCCATGGCGAGCCCGTGCTGACGCGGGTTCAGCCAGCGCGTAACTGTGCAGCCCTTGACGTTGCATTGGAGGGTAAGCCCATAGGCGGCAGTTTGCCAGTATTCGGCGGGAATCGATTTTTGACCTTGGTTGCACGACTGTAGGCGTCTACGTCGGCGCTTTCGTGGCCCAGGTGCGCGCTGGGTCGGTATACCAGGCCGGGGGATAGGAATAGTTGGGGGTTAGCTTTGGGCTTCACCACCTGCCGCAGCCAGCTTCCTACCGCCCCATATACCCCTCAGCCAACGCACAGAAAAATTCCACGTATTGCCTATGCCCACCACAAAAAACCACATCCAGTCTTAGCGGGTCTGCGCTGTCGCTGATGCCTGCGAAGGCTGGCCAGGGTGCGAGGCTGGGGTCGTTTGCGCAGCATTGCAGGTGCGCCATATCGATGCCGGGGCGGGCGACTTCGTCGTTGCTGCTGTCGATATAGGCCAGGGTGTTGTTGCTGTCGAAGGCTTCGCCGAGTCGCTGCACCAGGCTGAGAAAGCCGCGGTCGCTGCCGCCGCGCAGTTGTTGCTGTTGGCTGGTGCTGGAGGTGACGGTGTCGCCGACGCCAAGGATGCGCGGCATCAGCGCCGGGTCGAAATGCTCGCGGGCCAGTTGCAGTAGTGCGTCCTGGTCGCGCGGGGCCTGGCGGGCGTTGAAGTGTTCGCCCAGCGGGTAGTGGCCGGTGCGTTGTTGGTAATAGTGGTTGAGGATCAGCAGCACGCCGACTTCCTTGATCGCGCCCTTGAGCATGAATTGGAAGTCGGTGCTGCCGGCATCGCCGCCGTCGCTGTACTTGAGCCGTTCGTGGCCCTGGGCGTCGTGCCCGAGATTGGGCGCGTAGTGGACGAAGAAGGCGTCCACCAGGTCAGCCTGGCTGGCTTGCTGTTGCAAGGCGCTCATAAAGTCGGCGACCGCTTGCTGCAATTGCCGGTAGAGCGTCGGTTGGGCGCTGAAGCGTTGGTAGAGGCTATTGAGGTTGAGGGTCGGCGAGGCGAGGTTATCCAGCACGCTGGCACTCACCAGGGCGGTGATCTCGATTGCGGCGAGGGCGTAGGGCGGGGCGGCCAGCAGTTCGGCGAGAAAGCGCGTGGCCTTATTCGGCACGCCTTGCAGAAAAGCCAGCTCGGCCTCGCTGACGCCTGGATGGCTGACCCTGGCGAAGCGATCCTGCAACTGCACACCACCGGCAGCCAGCCCCGGCAGGTAGAGGCCCTGTTCGCGGGCATGGTTGGGGTCGTCGAAGGCTTTGTCGACTATGCCGTTTACCCCGCGGCTGCCGATATGTTCGCCATTGGTCAGTACCTGGAAGCATCCCGCCAAGCGCGCCGCGGCCTGCACATAGCGGCGTTCGATGGTGCGGGTTAGCGGGTCGCGCACCAGGCCCATGCAGACGCCGTCCAGATCCTGGATGATCAGCAGTTTGTCGGTCGCAAGAAGGGAATCGAGCAGGCGCGGGTGGTCGAGTGAGAAGCGTTGGTTGTGGGTCGTCATGGGGGCATCTTACGCACAGTGTTGGACTCGACCAATTTTGAGGCCGGGATGTTGGTGGTTGATCAAAAATTGGGACGCCCATTGGGCGGCCTGCTATTGGCCGGTAGCTGCTGGTAATGAAGGGCTGAATCGGCAAAAAACAGACGTTAGCGCTCCAGTCACGCATGGTAGCCAACACCGTCAACGCGACTCCTTGACCAATTCATGAGCATGACGATCATGGCCCACGACGGCCGATTGCGTTGCCCCTGATTTCGGAGTCCCTTCGATCGCCTGTGTCTGGCCGATTGCGGCCCATCCACCCGCAGATTCGGGTCGTTCTTCGGCAGTCAGAGCTACGCAGCTTGCCGGTCAAATTCGCCCCAATGATCAATCAGGCCGAATGCAAATTGCTGCGCAAGCCCGTGCAATCAACCACCCTCAGTCCAACTCCGTTTCGTAAGCCACCACACCCGCCGCATGCCGCGCCGCCACATAGCCAAAAGTCATCGCCGGCCCCAGGTTGATGCCGCCGGAGGGGTAGTGGCCGCCCATTACGCTGGCCATGTCGCTGCCGGCGGCGTAGAGGCCGGAGATTGGTTGGTTTTGCGCATCCAGCACCTGGGCCTGGCCGTTGGTTTTGAGGCCAGCGAAGGTGGCGAAGCTGCCGGGTTCGACCTTTACCGCATAGAAAGGGCCGCGCTCGATGGGGGCTACGCAGGGGTTTGGCCCTGTGTGGCTGGCGTCGCCGCTGCGGCGGTTAAAGGCTGTGCTGCCGCGGCCGAAGGCCGGGTCTTCACCCTGTTGGGCGTGGCGGTTGTAGTCGGCCAGGGTCTGCAGCAGGCCCAGCGGGTCGATGCCGCAGGTGTGGGCCAGGGCCTCAAGGGTATGGCCGCGTTTGAGGTAGCCGCTGCGCAGCACTGACCACAGCGGCACCGGCGCTGGGCGGGCGATGCCCAGGCCGTAGCGGCGGATAAAGCGCTGGTCGCAAATCAGCCAGCAGCAGACCTCTTCGCCCTCCGGTACCGCCTCAAGCATGGCGGCAACGAAGTCGTAGTAGCCCTCGGCTTCGTTGACGAAGCGTCGGCCGCTGCGCAGTACGGCGATCAGCCCCGGCTTGCCACGGTCGATGATGTGCGGGAAGTGGCCGAGGCTGCCGTCCGGGTAGGGCACGCGCGACACCGGTGCCCAGGCCACGGGCGATTTCAGCGCGGTATTGAGCACGGCGCCAACGTCTTCACCCAGGCGCAGGCCATCGCCGTTACAGGCTGGCGGAGGTAACGCCAGGTGCTCGTGGCCGCTGGGCGTGCGCGGGAACAGTTGGCGGCGGCGTTCGATGTCGTGGGCGAAGCCACCGGCCGCGAGTACCACGCCTTTGCGTGCGTGAATGCGTTGCTCGCCATGACCCCGCTGCACCACGGCGCCGCAGACCCGGCCGTTTTCGCGCAGCAGGCGTTTGGCGGGCGCCGACTCGATCAGTTGCACGCCCAGCTCTTCCGCCGACTTGGCCAGTCGCGCGACCAGTGCCAAGCCATTGACCAGGTGCATGGCGCGGCCATAACGCGCCAGGTGGTAGAGGTGGGTGGTCACGCGTTTGGCCACATGCACGGCGGATTTGACCGAGCGGGTCAGGGTGAGAAAGGCCATCAGGTCCGCGCCGGCCATGATCGGCATGCCGATAAACGAGGTCTCGGGCATGGTCGTGCGCAGGCGTGGCAGCAGGGCGCCGACCTCGCGAGCGTCAAAGGGCGCGGCGATCACCTGGTGGCCGCCGGTGGCAGCGCCGGGTGCTTCGCCACGCATATCGGGGATGGCGTTGCCGTCGGCAAACTGCACACGGCTGTGCTGCTCGAAAAAACCCACCATCTGCGGGCAGGCCTCGAGAAAGGCATCCACCAGTTCGGCGTTGTAGTGCTTTCCGAGGCAGTGACGCAGGTAGGTGCGTGGCTGTTCGATGTCTTCAACGATGCCGGCACGGCGTGCCAGCGGGTTGCGCGGCGCCCACAGCCAACCGCCGGACCAGGCCGTGGCACCGCCGAATACTGCGTCTTTTTCGACCAGGATGACCGTCTGCCCGTGCCAGGCGGCGGTTACGGCTGCGGACAGACCGGCAGCCCCGGAGCCGACGATCAGCAGGTCGCACTCGAGGTCGGTGTGGGCCATGGTCTATCTCCTGAAGCTGGATTTGGATTTATTGGAATGGTGTTCCAGATTCTATAGTTGCCTTGGTTGGGCGCCAAGGGCGGAGGCAGGGTTGCCGGCATGGTGGGGGCGATAGTGGGCGTTTAGCGGACAGCGATACCGTGGAAGGGGTAGGGCGGCGATTCGCTTTAGCCGCGATGGTTGTGGCGTGTGCACGATTGATCGCGAATAAATTCGCTCCTACAGATGAGCGCGAATTTATTGTTGGGGGCGGGTGGCACTGTGTTTTGGCGGCGACGGGTAAGCCACGTCGCCGCTGAAGCGCCTCCCACAGAACCTGGCTCCCACAGAATCTTGCTGCCTCAGTTGTGAAATTGGCCGATGCGGCTCTGCAGTTCGCTGCCCAGGCGCGCGAGTTCGGCGCTGGATTGCGCGGTCTGTTCGGTGGCTGCGGCGCTTTGCTGGCTGATGCCGCGCACCCGCTCGACACTGCGGTTGATGTCGACCGCCACCGCACTCTGTTGCTCGGCGGCGCTGGCGATCTGTTGGTTCATCTGCTCGATCAGCGATACCGCCTGGCCAATCTGCGCCAGCGCCTGGCCGGCGCTCTGGATGCCGGTCACGGCGTCCTGGCTCAGTTGCTGGCTGCCCTGCATCTGCTCGACGGCTTGCCGCACGCGGCTTTGCAGGCGTTCGATCAGGCCTTCGATCTCCTGGGTCGACTCATGGGTACGCCGCGCCAATGCGCGCACCTCGTCGGCGACCACGGCGAAGCCACGGCCCTGATCGCCGGCGCGGGCCGCCTCGATGGCGGCGTTGAGGGCCAGCAGGTTGGTTTGTTCGGCCACGGCCTTGATCACGTCCAGCACGCTGCCGATGTGCTGGCTTTCATCCTGCACCTGGCCGATGGTAGTGCCGCTGCGGGCCACATCGGCGGCCAGACGCTCGACCTGTTCGACCACCTGATGCACCAGGTGGTCGCCTGCGCGGGCCTGGCTGTCGGCTTGCTGCGCCGCCTGGGAGGCCTGTGCGGCGTCCCCAGCGACCTGTTGCACGCTGCTGGCCATCTGTTGCATGGCGTCGGCGGTCTGCACGGTTTCGCGGTTCTGCTCGCGCACGCCGGCGCGGGTTTGTTCACTGACCGCCGACAGTTGTTCGGCCGCTGCGGCGATCTGCTCGGCACTGCCGCCAATCTGCCCGATCAGTGCGCGCAGGTTGTCGCGCATGCGCTGCAGCGTCAGCAGCAGTTGGCCAACCTCGTCGCTGCGGGTACTTACGGTGGCACCGGAGAGGTCGCCTGCGGCCACTCGTTGGGCCAGTTGCAGGCAGTCGTGCAGCGGTCTGACGATCAACTGGCGAATCAGCCAGGCGGCGCCCAGGCCGAGCAGCAGGGCCGCTGCCGTGAGTAGCGCCAAGGTCAGCAGGGCGCGCTGGTTGTCGGCGGCGATGCGCTGGCGCTGAAGCTGCTGCAAGCGTTCGCCATGGGCCCGCATCTGCTGCGCCAGGTCGCTCAGTTGGGCGATGTTGCGCTGCTCGGCGGCCAGGCTGAGGCGGTAGTGAGCAAAGGAGTCCGCGTAGCTTTCCAGCGCCTTGAGTGCTTCGTCCAGCGATGCCTGTTGCAAGGCTGGGAGCTGCGGGTGCAATTGCTGGATGTTGGCCTGCATGGCATGCCGTTGCTGTTGCCAGTGCTGCGCCTGGGCCTCGTTTGGTGCGGCGACGAAGGCGCTCTGCGCGAGGCGTAGCTGAGCCAGTTGTTGCAGCAGGGCGCTGGCCTGCTCGGCGCGGTTGACCGTGTCATCCGAACGGTCGACGGCATCGAACAACTGGTCGCGGATCAGGTTGTACTGGTCCATGGCGATCATCTCGAACTGGCTGCGTGCTTCGTCGGCGCGAATGTCCATGCCGGTTTGCGCCGCGTATGCCTGTTCTTCGCTCTGGCGCAGCGCGGTAAAGCCCGCCAGGTAGGCGTTGCTGCTGGCTTGCAGTTCGCTCAGTTGGGCGGTATCGGCGGGCAGTGCGGCGAGCGCTTCGGTCAGGCGCGCGTGCTGTTCGGGTAATTGTTCTGGCTGGCCGAGCAGGTGATCCTTTTCCGCCAGGCGCAGCTGCAAAATCTGCTGTTGCAGCGCCGCCAGACGTTGCTGATGGGTGGCGTGACGCTCGATGCCGGCGGCGGTGTGCCAGCCACCGAGCGCCACGGCCAGGGTCAACAGCAGGACCAGGGAAAAGCCGAGCAGGAGTTTGTGACCGACCTTTAGATCGGCGCAGCGGTTAATCAGCCAGCGCATGGGTTTTACCTCGCTGAAAGAGTCATCGGGAGCCGTTTTCAATGTGGCGTAGCGACGGCCCGAAGGGTGGCTGCCAGGGGATGACAGATCATCAAAAAAAGACCCGTCGCAAGGACGGGCCGAAGTGCCGTAACACATGGAGTCAATCAGGTGCAGCGATGCAGCGGTGCAGCCTTACAGAATCGACAGCGGGTAGTTGATGATCAGGCGGTTCTCTTGCAGGTCCGCGCCGACGTCGCGACGGACGTCGGAGTTGCGCCAGCGGATGCTGAGGTTTTTCAGGCTGCCTTCCT
>JAHJYA010000016.1 GCA_018826895.1 Gammaproteobacteria bacterium | reverse complement strand
GCCGGTCAATATGAGGTCAATCATGAATACGCTTATCGAGGTCTCCGGCCTCAGCAAGACCTTCACCCTGCATCAGCAGCACGGCGTGGTGCTGAATGTGTTGAGCGGGCTGCATTTCAGCGTGCGCGCCGGCGAGTGCCTGGTGCTGCACGGCCAATCCGGCGCCGGCAAGTCGACTTTGCTGCGCACCCTGTACGGCAATTACCTGGCCGCTGGCGGCAGCATTCGTGTGTTGCACAGCGGCGAATGGGTCGAGCTGGTTGGCGCCGAACCCCGCCAGGTGCTGGCGGTACGCCGGCAGACCCTGGGCTATGTCAGCCAGTTTCTGCGGGTGATTCCCCGTGTATCGACTCTGGATGTGGTGATGGAACCGGCCCTGGCCCGTGGCTGGAGCAAGGCCGATGCCGAAGCGCGGGCAAAGAGCCTGTTGAACCGGCTGGATATCCCCCAGGCCCTCTGGCAGCTGGCCCCCGGCACCTTCTCCGGCGGCGAGCAGCAGCGGGTGAATATTGCCCGCGGCTTTATGGTCGCCTGGCCGTTGATGTTGCTGGATGAACCCACCGCTTCGCTGGACGACGCCAACCGCCAAGTGGTGCTGGCCTTGATCGCGGAAGCCAAGGCCGCCGGTAGCGCGCTGATCGGCATCTTCCACGACCGCGCCGCCCGTGAGGCGGTGGCCGATCGTTACCTGGATATGAGTCAGGACCTGAGCGCTGCGGCGCAACCGGAGTACATCTATGCAGGCTGAACAGATTCTCACCAATGCGCGGATCGTCACCGCCGAGCGGGAGTTCGTCGGTACCCTGGTGCTGCGTGACGGCCTGATCGCCCAGGTGGAGGAGGGTGTCAGTGGTTTGCCCCAGGCACAGAACCTCGGCGGTGATTACCTGCTGCCCGGCCTGGTCGAGCTGCACACCGACAACCTGGAAAAGTACATGAGCCCGCGACCGGGGGTGGATTGGCCATCGGCCTCGGCGGTGCTGACCCATGATGCGCAGATCGCCTCGGCCGGTATCACCACGGTGTTCGATGCCCTGGCGATTGGCGACGTCAACCCGCGTGGCAAGCGCATGCAGCAACTGCCGGCGATGCTTGAAGCGATTGCCGAGGCCTCAGCGGCCGGGCATCTGCGCGCCGATCACCGCCTGCACCTGCGTTGCGAGCTGTGCCATCCGGATACGTTGGCGGTATTTCGCGATCTGGTCGAGCATCCACTGGTACAGCTGGTCTCGGTGATGGACCACTCGCCGGGCCAGCGTCAGTTCGCCAGGGAAGACAAGTACCGCGAGTACTACATGGGCAAATACCACCTTAGTGAGGCGGAGATGGACGCCTTTGTGCGCGAGCAGCAGGCCAATTCCATCGAGTTCAGTGATCGTCATCGCCGGGCGATTGTCGAGGACTGCCACGCCCGTGGTTTGTCGGTGGCCAGCCATGACGATGCGACCCTTGCCCATGTGCAGGAATCGGCCGGTTTCGGCATGTCCATCGCCGAATTTCCCACCACCCTGGAGGCGGCCAAGGCCAGCCACGAGCTGGGCCTGATGGTGTTGATGGGCGCACCGAATATCGTTCGTGGTGGCTCGCACTCGGGCAATATCGCCGCCGCTGAGCTAGCCCGGCATGGTGTGCTGGATATTCTCTCCAGCGACTATTACCCGGCGAGCCTGTTGCAGGCCGCATTGCTGCTGGCCGGGCAGGATAACGGCTATGATCTGCCGCGGGCGATTGCCAGCGTCAGCCGTGTGCCGGCCAAGGCCGCAGGACTGGATGATCGCGGTGAAATCCGCGTGGGCCTGCGTGCCGACCTGGTGCAGGCGCAGGTGCATGCAGGTCAGGCGGTAATCCAGCAGGTCTGGCGACAAGCAAAAAGGGTGTTCTGATGAGTGGCCGCTTGATCTATCTGATGGGGCCTTCGGGCTCGGGCAAGGACAGCCTGCTGAATGCCGCGCGCGAGCGCCTGGCCGAACGGGGGTGTGTGATCGTCCGCCGGGTGATTACCCGCTCGGCCGAAGCGCTGGGTGAGGACGCCATTGGTGTTACGCCGGCCGAGTTCGACCAGCATGAGGCCTCTGGCGGTTTTGCTCTGAGCTGGCGCGCCAATGGCCTGGCCTATGGCATCCCCCGGCAGATCGACGACTGGCTGGCGGCTGGGCAGGACGTGCTGCTCAATGGCTCGCGCGGGCATCTGTCCCAGGCGCGCCAGCGCTATCCGGATTTGTTGGCCATTCTCCTGCAGGTGGACGAAGCGGCGCTGCGTCAGCGCCTGCAGGCGCGCGGCCGGGAAAGTACCGAGCAGATCGAGGCGCGTCTGGCGCGCAGCCGTACGCTACAGCCCCTGGAGCAGGGGGCGGATCATGCTGAGGTGCGCGTGCTGAATAACTCCGGGCCCCTCGAGCAGACCGTCAGCCAACTGCTGCAGCTGATCAGCGATGCGCGGGTATGCGCCTGACCCTGCTCGGCACCGGCGATGCGCGCCAGGTGCCGGTCTATAACTGCAGTTGCCCGGCCTGCGCCAGCGCACGGGTGCATCCCGCACGGCGTCGCGGACCTTGCTGCGCGCTGATCGAATGCGGCGCACAGCGCTGGCTGATCGACTCGGGCCTGACCGATCTGGGCGAGCGCTTCCCACCCCATAGCCTGAGCGGCATTCTGCAGACCCACTACCACGCCGATCATGCCCAGGGTTTGCTGCACCTGCGTTGGGGCCAGGGGCTGATTATTCCCGTGCATGGCCCGGATGATCCGGAAGGCCTGGCTGATCTGTACAAGCACCCCGGTATTCTCGATTTCAGTCAGCCGTTTGCGCTCTTCGAGCGGCGGCAATTGGGTGAGTTAAGCGTGACGGCGTTGCCGCTTAATCACTCCAAACTGACCTTTGGCTATCTATTGGAAGGCTTAGCGGAGAGTGGCGAACAGCGGCGTATCGCCTATCTGACAGACACCCTCGGCGTGCCGGACGCCAGCGCCGAGGTGCTGCGCCAGCAGCCGCTGGATCTGCTGGTGCTGGACTGTTCCACCGCGCCGCAGCCCATTGCGCCGCGCAACCACAACGACCTAACCCGAGCACTGGAAGTGGCCCTGCAGCTGCAGCCCAAAGAAACCGTGCTGACCCATATCGGCCATAGCTTCGATGCCTGGCTGCTGGAACACCCTGAGGCCCTGCCGCCCGGTGTAAGCCTGGCCTTTGATGGGCGAGTGTTATGAATAACGCCCGCCGCATAACCCTGCTGCTGTGCGGCGCGGAAACCCTGGGCATGGCCGGCTTTGCCCTGTTCGCCGCCTTGCTACCGGACTTTCAGACGCTGTGGGGGCTGAGCAATACCGAGGCCGGTTGGATCGGTGGCGGGTTCTTTCTTGGTTATATGGTTGCAGTGCCGATCCTTACCGGACTGACAGACAAGCATGACGCGCGGCTGATCTACCTGGCCGCGATGCTGCTGACGGCCGTGGCCAATGCCGGCTTTGTCTTTGCCGATGGCTTCTGGTCCGCGCTGGCCTGGCGAGTGCTGGCGGGCGTCGGCCTGGCCGGCACCTATATGCCGGGGCTCAAGGCGCTGTCCGAACGGATCGAGGGGCCGGCGCAGTCCCGTGCGGTAGCCTTCTATACGTCGAGCTTCGGCCTGGGCACGGCGCTGTCGTTTATCCTCGCCGGCGAGCTGGCCAAGCTCGGTGGCTGGCAGTTGCCGACCCTGCTCAGTGGTGTGTGCGCGCTGCTGGCCTGGGCCATGGTCTATTGGGGTTTGCAGCCCAAGGCGATGGTGCAGCATGCGCCGCGTAAGCTGCTGGACCTGACCCCGCTGAAAAACCGCGCGGTAGTCGCCTATTGCGTGGCTTATGCGATGCATAACCTTGAGCTGTTTGCCCTGCGCGCCTGGGTGGTGGCCTTTGTGGTGTTCTCCGGGCACTTGCAGGGGAGCGATCCCTGGCTGGCTGGTACCTCGGTGGCGATGCTGGTGACCCTAATCGGCATGCCGGCGAGCATCTTCGGCAATGAGCTGGCGCTGCGGTTTGGTCGGCAGCGCTGGTTGATCGCGGTGATGCTCAGCTCGTCGGTGCTGGCAGCCTTTATCGGCTTGAGTGCGGCTTTGCCGTTCTGGCTGATGCTGATGCTGGTGTTGTTCTACAGCATCGCCGTTACCGCCGACTCATCATCCCTGACCGCCGGCCTGATTACCGTGGCCCCGGCCAGCCACCGCGGCGCAGCCATGGCGCTGTATTCCTGCACCGGCTTTAGCGGTGCCTTTCTCGGCCCGTTACTGTTTGGCATCAGCCTGGATCTATTGGGCGACAAGAGCCTGCTCGGTTGGTGGGCGGCCTTTGCCCTGATGGGCCTGCTCCTGCTGCTCGGCCCGCTGGCTTTGTGGTGGGCGGGTAAAGCACAGTCGGAAAGCGCTCTGCGGCAGCGTGCACAGGCTTTATAAGGCTAAATCTTGTCGCGGCTAAAGCCCCTCCCACAGACTTGCGCTGGCCTGTGGGAGGGGCCGGGCGGCGTTCCGCTTTAGCCGCGATAAATCGCTCGTAGCCTGGATGCAATCCAGGGAAGTCGTGACACCCATCTCCCGGATTACATCCGGGCTACAAAAATGCTCAATCCAGCGGCAACTCGGTGGTGCGTTTGACCTCGCTCATGGCGATATGCGAGTGCGCTTCGTGCACATGGGGGCGTTGCAGCAGGTGGTCGCGCAGAAAGCGTTCGTAGCTGGCGATGTCCTTGGCCACTACTTTGAGCAGGTAATCCGAGCCGCCGGCCATGGTGAAGCACTCCAGCACCTCGGGATAACCGACCACCGCCTGCTCGAATTCTTCCAGGTTGCTGCGCCCGTGCGCCGACAGTTTGATATCGACAAACACGGTGATGCTGAAGCCCAGCTGCTTGTGGCTGAGCAGGGCCACCTTGCGCTCGATAATACCGTCTTCCTGCATACGATGAATCCGCCGCCAGCAGGGCGATTGCGACAGTTCGACCTTTTCGGCGATCTCGGCGGCGGAGAGGTCGGCGTTGTGTTGCAGCAGGCGCAGAATCTTGCGGTCAATGGAGCTGAGTTTTTCTTGCATGACTGTTCCTGAATTTTTGTTCTTGTTGGATTAATCATGCGCTGTATCTGCAAAACGTCCAGCAAATAGAAAGAAATTCCCCACGCGCTCCGTTCATATTCTTAGGCATGCGTGTTGTGCAGCGATCCTGCCAAACGCGGAAAAGGCTGGCACTTACCGTTGCCAGGCCAGCTCTCCATAACAATAAAAGGAGCGAAGAATGTCTCTGGCCGAGATCCGCCTGGATGACAAGTACCGCCTTGCTACCGGTCACCTCTACCTGACCGGCACCCAGGCGCTGACCCGCCTGCCCATGCTGCAGAAGCAACGCGACGCCGCCCATGGCCTGAATACCGCGTGCTTTATTTCCGGTTACCGGGGCTCGCCGCTGGGCAATCTCGACAAGAGCCTGTGGGACGCCAAGCAGTACCTCAAAGACAACCACATCCACTTTCAGCCAGGCGTCAACGAAGAGTTGGCCGCCACCTCGGTGTGGGGCAGCCAGCAAACCAGCCTGTTCCCAGGTGCGCGCTACGACGGCGTGTTCGCCATGTGGTACGGCAAGGGCCCAGGCGTCGACCGCTGCGGTGATGTGTTCAAGCATGGCAACTCGGCTGGCGTGTCCGAGCATGGTGGCGTGCTACTGCTGGCCGGTGATGACCATGGCTGCAAGTCCTCAAGCATCGCCAACCAGAGCGAGCATGCGTTTATCGCCGCCTCGATCCCGGTGCTCAACCCGGCCAACGTTCAGGAAATTCTCGATTACGGCATCATCGGTTGGGAGTTGTCGCGCTACAGCGGGTGTTGGGTGGCGCTGAAAACCATCGCCGAAAACGTCGACTCCTCCGCCGTGGTGGATGTCGACCCGCTGCGTATCCAGGTGAAAATCCCCGAGGACTTTCAGCTGCCGGAAGACGGCGTGTATATCCGCTGGCCGGACCCGCCCCTGGCCCAGGAGAAACGTCTCAACACCTACAAGATCTACGCCGCCCGCGCCTTCGCCCGGGCCAACAACCTAAACCAGATCAAGCTCGACTCACCCAACCCGCGCCTGGGCATTATCACCACCGGCAAGTCCTACCTCGACGTGCGTCAGGCGCTGGATGACCTGGGTCTGGATGACGCGCTGTGCGCCCAGGTGGGCTTGCGTGTGCTCAAGGTCGGCATGAGCTGGCCGCTGGAGCCGGTGTCGGTGCATGAATTCGCCGAAGGTTTGGACGAGATTCTGGTGGTCGAGGAAAAACGCAGCATCATCGAAGATCAGCTCACCGGTCAGCTGTACAACTGGCCCGTGGGCAAGCGCCCGGTGGTGGTCGGCGAGTTCGACGAGGCCGGCCATTCGCTACTGCCAAACCTCTCCGAGCTGACCCCGGCGATGATTGCCCGCGCCATCGCCAAACGCCTCGCACCGATCTACAGCAGCCCGCAGATTACCGAGCGCCTGGCTTTTCTGGCGGCCAAGGAAGCGTCCCTGGCTGCGCCCAAGCACCATAGTGTGCGCACCCCGCATTTCTGCTCCGGCTGCCCGCACAACACCTCGACCAAACTGCCGGAAGGCAGCCGCGCCCAGGGCGGTATCGGTTGCCACTACATGACCCAGTGGATGGACCGCAATACCGACACCTTTACCCAGATGGGCGGTGAGGGCGCGACCTGGATCGGCCAGGCACCGTTTACCGACACCCCGCATATTTTCCAGAACCTCGGTGACGGCACCTACTTCCATTCCGGTCAGCTGGCCCTGCGTGCGGCTGTGGCCGCCGGGGTGAATATCACCTACAAGATTCTCTACAACGATGCCGTGGCCATGACTGGCGGCCAGCCCATCGACGGCGAACTGCGCGTCGATCAACTGAGCCAGCAGGTGTACGCCGAGGGGGTGAAACGCATTGCCCTGGTCACCGACGAGCCGGAGAAATACCCAACTCGCGCCACCTTCGCGCCTATCGTCACCTTCCACCATCGGCGTGATCTGGATGCCGTGCAACGCGAGCTGCGCGAGTTTCAGGGCTGCTCGGTGATTATCTACGACCAGACCTGCGCCACCGAGAAACGCCGTCGGCGCAAGCGCGGCAAGCTGGTCGACCCGCAGAAGCGTGCCTTTATCAACCCGGCGGTATGTGAAGGGTGTGGTGATTGCAGCGTCAAGTCCAACTGCCTGTCCGTGCTGCCGCTGGAAACCGAACTGGGGCGCAAGCGCGAGATCGACCAGAACGCTTGCAACAAGGACTTCAGCTGCGTCGAGGGCTTTTGCCCAAGCTTTGTCACCGTGCACGGCGGCAGCCTGCGCAAACCTGCAGCTGTCGGCCTGGGCGCGCTATTTATCGCCCTTCCAGAACCCAAACAACCGGCGCTGGATCGCCCCTGGAATATCCTTCTGCCGGGTGTCGGCGGTAGCGGCGTCACAACAGTTGGCGCCTTGCTTGGCATGGCTGCGCACAGCGAAGGCAAGGGTTGCACGGTGCTCGACCAAGCCGGTTTGGCACAGAAGTTTGGCCCGGTGATCACCCATATCCGCATTGCCGCCAAGCAGGACGATATCTTTGCCGTGCGCATCGCCGCCGGTGAGACCGACCTGCTGCTCGGTTGCGATCTGGTGGTGTCGGCCAGCGAAGAGGCCCTGGCCAAGCTGAATGACAAGATCGCCCATGCGGTGGTCAACAGCCATGAAGCGGCCACCGCCGAATTCACCCGCAACCCCGATGCTCAAGTGCCTGGCGCGGCTATGCGCGAGGCGCTGATCGAAGCTGTTGGTGCGAGCAAAACCCACTTTGTCGATGCCAGCCGCCTGGCCACGCGCCTGCTCGGCGACAGCATCGCCACCAACCTGTTTATGCTCGGCTTTGCTTACCAGAAAGGCCTGGTGCCGGTGTCCGCCGAAGCCATCGACAAGGCCATCGCGCTCAACGGCGTGGCCGTGCAACTCAATCAGCAGGCATTTCTCTGGGGGCGGCGTGCGGCCCATGATGCGGCGGCAGTGGAGCGTCTGGTGGCACCTGAGGTGAGCGAGGCGCCACATTGCCAGACCCTGGAAGAAATCATCGCCGACCGCGTGGTGCGTCTGACCGTTTACCAGAACGCTGCTTACGCGGCGCGTTATCGCGAGCAGGTGGCGCGGGTGCAGCAGGTCGACATGAGCGCTGACCAGGCGCTGAGCAAGGCTGTGGCGCGTTACTACTTCAAACTGCTGGCCTACAAAGACGAGTACGAGGTGGCGCGGCTGTACAGCGACGGCAGCTTTATCCGTCAGCTGGAGGCGCAGTTCGAGGGTGACTACCGCCTGCAGTTCCACCTGGCACCGTCTTGGCTAAGCAAGCTAGACGCCAGCAGCAGTGAGCAGCGCAAGCGCCAATTCGGCCCCTGGATGCTTAAGGCCTTCGGTGTACTGGCCAGGTTCAAGTTCCTCCGCGGTACAGCGCTGGATCTGTTTGGCTACAGCGCCGAGCGCCGGCTTGAACTGCAACTGATCGACGACTATGAGCAGGATCTTGAATACCTGCTCAAGGAGCTCAACGCCGATAACTACCGCACGGCAGTGGCGCTGGCCGAACTGCCGGAGCAGATCCGCGGCTATGGTCACGTCAAGGCGCATAGCCTGACCAAGGTGCGCGAACAGAGCCGTCAGCTCAAGGCACGCATGTTGGTCAGTGAGATTCAGGCCGTGCAGCTGTTCGAGCCGGCGGCCTGATTCAGGCGGGCAGGCGGTTGAGGGTCAGGACCACGGCGGCGATGCGCTGCGCGTCGGCATAGGCCGGTTGCAGCAGCTCTTCGCCGAACACGTCCGGGTCCACTTCGCGGTAGTGCCAACTGAATGGCTGATCTTCCAGCAAGCGGGCGAAGGTCTGTTTGAAGGGGTCGCCTGTGGCCAGCATGGCCACGCCGGTGTAGAGCAGCAAGCTGCCGTCCGGGGCCAGGCGCTCCAGTGCCGTGGCGATGATCGCTTGGGCCAGCCCGCTGCCCAGCTCGCCACCGCCATGGCGGTAGGCTCGCTGTTCGGGGTCGAGCAGGTAGGGCGGGTTGGCGATGATCAGGTCGAACTCGCCGTCTACCGCCTGCAGCAGGTCGCTGTGCTGGATCTGTAGCTGCTTGGCGCCGGCCAGCCGCGCATTGACCGCTGTATAAGCCAGCGCCAGCGGGTTGATGTCCAGGGCATGGACCTCGGCTTCGGGCCTTGCCTGGGCCACGCGCAAGGCACCGGGTCCGGCACCACAGCCAATGTCGGCGACCCGCAATGTGGGGCGGCTATCGGTTTTCAGGTGGGCGTCGATGGCTTGCACGAAGCGGTAGCTGTCCGGGCCGAAGAACACTGCCGACTGGCTGTCAGTGGGAAAGCCCGAATGCACCAGCAGGCGATCATCCAGACTCGACCAACGCACACGGCTGCGCCACAGCGAGCCCTCGGCCTGCAGCACATCGGCGCGCTGCATCAGCTCGAACAGGGCCGGGTCAAGTGTGTCGCGGGCAAAGGCGCGGCTCCAGCCAAAGATATCGGCCAGGTTCTCGGCCGGGGCAGCGCCCCAGCGTGCCAGCAGCCGCTCATGGGTCAGGGGCGTCACGGTGACGAACTGGTAATGCCGTTCCTCCAGGGCCTGGCCCAGGGCAAGCAGGGCATCGGCGTTTTCGGCAGTGAGCGTAACGGGCATACGGACCTCAGGGTTGTTGCAGCAGGGCGCTGAACTGGCGGGTGGCGTACAAGCCTGCTGGCGTGGCGTGATGGGCCGGAGCCATCAGGTCGATCAGCCGCTGCGCCCGCAGGTCTGCGGGCAGGCTGTCGAGTTCGCTCTGCAACGCCTGACACTCGTCATTGAAATCATTGGGCGGCACTCCTGTATCTGAAATGCCGTTGACGGCCACGCTGATCGGTGTGGCCGCCGGCGGCTGGCGGAAATGCGAGCGAAAGATCGCCCGTGCCGGTGAGCGGCCGACCAGTTGCAGGTCGGGTTGGCTGTGTGCCTGCCAGCCGCCGGCGATCCAGTCGTGCAGCACTTGCAACTCGTAGGGGCTGAACACGCCAAACATCGCCGCCTGCTCACCCTGCACCAGTTGCCAGAAGCGGCTGTGTTGCGGGTCGCGGTGGCGCTGAATCCAGCCGCGCTTTTCCAAGGCCTGGAGAAAGTCATCGAGCTGGCCGGGCACGCTCAGCCACTCATTGACCGTACGCCCCTCGATCCGGCAATAGTCCGAATGCACCTGGCCTGCGGCCTGGCGCTTGCGTTCGAGAATACCCAGTAACTCGCTGTGCAGGTCAAAACGCTCGATCACCTCGGTGCTGCCAATGCCCTGGTCGTTGAGGCGATAGCCGCGGCGAACTCGGCGGTAGAACGCCTCGGCATCGCCGACCACCGGCAGGTTCTGCAACACCGCCTGCATGGCCTTGTGCGCGTGGCCGGTACTGGCGTTGTCGATGGTCACGTGCAACTGGAAATAGTAGGGGTCGATCCCCAATTCATTGAGCTCGAAGGCACTGATCATCAGGTGCAGCGGCAGTTGTTCATAACCGAGGTTGTAGCCGATCAGCTCGGGCAGGTGCTGCTCGGCGCTATAGCCCAGGCTGAGCTGCAGGGCGCCTTGCAGGTAGTGCTCGTCGCTGAGGGCAAGCGGGTCATCGCAGCCATAGCGGGCCAGCAATTTCTGGTACAGCACCACGTGGTTGAGGGTCGGGTCGCCATCGCCCAGCTCCTCAAGGTAGGTACGAATCAAACCGTGGAAACGCAGGTCGCGGTAATGCGGCAACAGGCCATACAGCCAGGCGCCATCCACGCATTTGGTTGGCGCAACGCTGCGGATGAAATGCAGCGCCTGAGCACGACCGCTGAAATAGCGGCGGGGTGCGCCTGTTTTGCGTCCCTCCAGGTAAGCCTGATAGGCCTCCACGTTGCGTGCCACACCGGCGTTGATCCACTCGGCCAATGCCTGCGGCTGGTCTGGCAGATCGTCCTGCTGGTCGGCAGCGATGGCCAGTTGCTGCTCGAGCAGCGCATTGGCCAGGTCACGGCTTGCAGCGGCATCGGGGCGCTGCAGCAATGCCTCATACACTTGCCGCGCCTGGCCTGGGGGCGTCTGGGCATCGGTAAAGGATGTGGCTGCGCTGGATTCACTGGCAATCGCGGTAAAGGTTGTCATGGTCCGATCCTGCAGGCAGTAAAGGGGGTGGAAGGCGTCTCGCGTCGGGGCAAAACGCAGCGGGTATTCCCGTCTTAAAAGGTGCGGCCTGTTCAGGTGTGAGCCTGGCCGCCGGGCAAAGATTCAGGGTTTGCGATCAGTGGCACTGCCAGCTGGCAAGCCAATGCCGGTTCACCAGGCGGCCTCGGGGCGCGGAGGTGAACCGGCAGTCGTCTCAGTTGATCTTGCGGCGCGCTACCAGGGTTTGCATGGCGCGGAAGTGAATCGGTCCACCCAGATAAGTCGGCAGTTCGGCACACAGCCAGGGTGCATCCTGGCTGCTCCAGGCGCCGCCTTGCTCTTCGAGTTTCATATCGCGGCGCAACTGCTTGATGAGCTTTTCTGCGGCCGGTTTGGCGAACATCGCATCCACGTTGACCGCGCGCGAATACTGCGAGACGTCGTCCTTGCTCAGGGTCAGCAGCAGGTTGCCATCCGGGCGTGGGGTAACGCTGACGGTGTGTTCGGGGAAGGCGGTGTAGAGAAGGTCCAATCCGATTTTCATGTCGAGGCTCCAGGGTGGAAAACTGCTTTCCCTGGAGCATGTCGCGTGCCAGTTCTATAAGCCTATATATTTCAATTGCTTAGAGTTTTATTGGCGGCTCTGGCAGTAGCATTCTGCACGATGCCTGGTGAGAAGGCCGTGCAGATTGCAAGGTCATCGCAGTGTGACGGCATTCGCAGGAACGGCTCACCGGTTGGACTGATGGTGAGGCAGAAAGGCATTGGCCCGGCCATCACATGGCCAGGCCCGGCGCAGCAAGCGCCGTTGCAAGAAGGGGAAGGGCTACAGGCTTTGCAACTGAACCACTTCGACCATATCGGGGCGCAGTGGCTCGGGGACGCCAGTCAGTTCGCTGATCAGTTTCCATTGCTGATCGAGCTCTTTGCTGACTGCTTCGAGCCGCACAATCATGCGGTTTCCTGCTCCACGTACACCTGGATCATTGCTGCGCAGCAGGTCGAACGACAGTGCGGTCATGGCGGCAGTCAAGTGGGTGACGCTACGGGCGCTGAGGGTCAGGAGTTCAGTCAGTTGTTGTTCTTTTGCAGTCATTTCAGGCGTCCTTGCCGGGCGTCAATAGGGAAGAGGAGCAGCGATCCAGGTAGTGACGTAGAGCGTCACTACAGCAGTCGAGGCGAGCACGATAAGTTTATTGACCATAGACGAATCCATTCGTGAGGGTAGGGAGATGTAGTTAGCTGGGCAAAATGATATCACCGCGCTCTGGCCCCGCCCACTCTTTCCATGAACGCTCGTTTGAGTCTATTTC
Organism: Gammaproteobacteria bacterium; assembly: GCA_018826895.1. GTDB lineage: Bacteria > Pseudomonadota > Gammaproteobacteria > Pseudomonadales > Pseudomonadaceae > Aquipseudomonas. Next base: position 18,985 of record JAHJYA010000016.1, on the reverse strand, counting down.
ATCTACGTCATTGCCAACGTCGATTTGCATCCGTGGTACATGCCCGGCGTTGTACCAACCAGTTGACTCTCGCTGCGTGCAATGGGTCCGGGAATATCGCGGCGCTTCGGACGAATGGCGGCATCAGGCCGGTAGTGCGCTCGCGAAGCGCTCTAGCTGCATCTCCTGCAGGCGGCTGAGGGTGCGGCGAAAGGCGAAGGTCAAGGCGCCCTCGGTGTAGAGCGCTGTCAGGTCGACGTCAGCCTCCAGGTACAGCGGCACGCGACGGTCGTAGCATTCGTCGACCAGGGCGATAAAGCGTCGCACGGCGTCGTCGTGTACCGATAGGGCGGGTAGGGCACGATCACCGGCGGCGACCCGTTCCACGCCATCTTCGGTACCGCGGGCAATGCGGCTCGGTCGTGTTGGGCTGCCGAGTTGCGGCACGTCACTGAGCAGCAGCGCCTGAAAGCGATCACAGAGGGCGATGTAGTCCGTGGCGGCCAGCGGCTGCAGGCACAGGTCGGCGAAGCGGCACCAGAGTACCTTGGCGCTGTGTCGAACCACGGCAATGCTGCGATGCTCCAGCTGCAGGGGCGCGCTGCTGCTGGCCTGACCCGCCGTGAGCTGTTGGAACTGCTCGCCCATGATGCTCGGTTGTCCTGTCGCGCGGACCCAGTAGCGGGTATGGGCTTGTCCTGGATGCTGGCGATGATCCTGCTCACCAGCAACCGCGACCACTTGCATGTGCGTATTGAGTGCATCAATCGCCGGCAGGAAACGCTCGCGGTTGAAACCGTCAGCGTAGAGCTGATCAGGCGGCTGGTTGGAGGTAGCGACCAACACTACGTTGTGACTGAACAGGGCCTGAAACAGGCCACCGAGAATGATTGCGTCGCCGATGTCGTTGACGAACAGCTCATCGAAGCACAACACCCGCACTTCATCCGCCAGTCCCGCCGCCAGCGCCTGCAAGGGCGCGGCAGTGCCACTGAGCTCGAATAGGCGGCGATGCACCCACTGCATGAAATGGTGGAAGTGCTGACGCCGCGACGGCACCTCGAGGCATTGCTGGAACTGATCCATCAGCCAGGTCTTGCCACGGCCCACCGGCCCCCAGAGGTAGACGCCCTGGATGGGCGTTTGCGCATCGGTTTCGTGCAGGTGCCTGTGACAGCTGTCCAGGCATTCGGCGGCATGTTGCTGCGCGGGGTCGGCGATAAAGCCGTCCTGGCTGATGGCCTTGAAATAAGCAGCGAGAGGCGTGCGCGCAGCACTCATGGCAGAGGGTTCCGAGGCGGGTGGCGCGCCTTTATAGCCTGCGTTGCCAGGCCTGTCATCCGCGGGAACATTTATTGCTTGTATTGTTAGCAAAGCGTTTATTTATAGCTAGCAAAAAAGGATCTCTTACGATGATGGCCGAATCCCGTCGAGGCGTTATCTGTACCCCTCACCCTGAAGCCACGGCTGCGGGCATGCGTATTATCGAGGGCGGCGGTAGCGCGATCGATGCCATGTTGGCGGCCAGCGCCATGCTGGCCGCGGTCTACCCGCACATGACCGGCCTGGGCGGCGATGCCCTGTGGCTGCTCCATGACAGCCAGGTGCGCACCATCGTGGGGATCGGTCAGGCCGGCCAGCGCTTGCCTGATAGCGGCGCGATCAGCCTGCGTGGCCCGGCTGCTGTGGCGACCAGCGCCGGAGCGCTAGCCAGTTGGCAGACGGCTAAGGCCATCAGCCGCGAGCAATGGGGCTCGCGCATGACCTGGGCCGACCTGCTCGGTGATGCCGCTGATGTCGCTCAGCAAGGCGTCGAGGTGTCCGCCTCGCAGTTGTTCTGGCAGGGCCAGCGCCAGGCACTGATCGAGACCCTGTCGGACCTGCATGCCCTGTGCAAAACCGCTGGCCGTTGGCTCGAGCCCGGTGACCGGCTGCGCCAGCCGCACCTGGCCGACACCCTGCGCCACCTGGCCAAGGTCGGCATGGCGGATTTCTATGAGGGCGAGCTGGCCCATGCCTTTGCCGAGTCGTTCGAGCGCCTGGGTTGCGGTCTGACCCTTGCGGACCTGGCCGCCACCCGCGCCGCCGAAGTAACGCCGCTGTCGATCCGCTACCGCAACGGCAGCCTGTTCAACGTCGCGCCGCCGTGTCAGGGCCTGTATACCCTGCAAGCCATGGCGACCCTCGGGCATAGCGCGGTTGCCGAGCTGGGCAATGGCAGCGCTGCCTACTATCACCACCTGGTCGAGGCGATCAAGCAGGGCCTACTGCGACGCAATGCCGAGCTGTGCGACCCACAACACAGCGCCTGGGACAACCCTGCCAGCCTCTCCGCAGAGCGCGTCGCCGGTTACGCCGCGCGTATCGATGCCGAGCGGGCGGCGCCCTGGTCCGAGCCGGGACGCCCGGCCGACACCGTGTGGATGGCCGCCACCGATGCCCAGGGCCGCAGTGCCTGCCTGATCCAGAGTCTGTTCCATGATTTTGGCTCTGGTTGCATCCTCGGTGACACCGGCGTGCTCTGGCAGAACCGCGCCGCCGGCTTTGCCGCCGACCCCGCGCACGCCAATGCCTGGGCCCCGGGCAAGCGTCCCGCACACACACTCAACCCGTCCTGCTACCTGGCCGATGATGGTCGCCGCCTGTTCTTTGGCACCCAGGGTGGTGACGGTCAGCCGCAAACGCAGATGGTTCTGGCCACGCAATTGATCGATTTTGCCGCGCCCATTGATCAGGCTTTGCGCACGCCGCGGTTCCTCTTGGGCCGTAGCTTTTTCGACAGCACCGACAACCTCAAGCTGGAGCGTGACATCGACGCTGCAGTGATCGAGCGCCTGGCTGCCATGGGCCATGATGTGGAGCTGATTCCCAGCCTCAGCCCGTTTACCGGCCAGGCCGGTGCAATTGCCATCGAAGTGGATGGCCGGCGCTTCGCCATGCATGATCCGCGCGGTCAGGGCAGCAGCCTGGGGCAGCCTGGTTAAGCCGCTGCGGCAGGTTTACCCAAGCCCGGCGGCTGGCGGATAATGCGCCAGCCGCGGGCACCGTGCGGCCAAAGCGGATCAGAGGAAGAGATGGTAACGAAGATCGTCAGCAGCAAGCAGGCCGAGGTCCAGCGCATTGTCGAGGTGTTGTTCAAGGCCATCGCCCAGCATCGCTTGCCGCCGGGTACGCGCCTGATCGAGGCGCAGATCGTCGAGACCCTGCAGGCTAACCGCAATCATGTGCAGGCCGCGTTGCAACGCCTGGCCTTGCAGCGTGTGGTGACCATCGAGCCAAACCGTGGCGCCATGGTGGCCCAGCCCAGTGCCAAGGAAGCCCGCGAGATTTTTGCCGCGCGGCGTGCCATCGAGCGGGCGATTGTCGAGAGCATTACCCCGGCGATCATGCGTAAGCAGCGCCAGCGGGTGGCCACGCACATGAGCAACGAGCGCAAGGCGACCAATGCCACCGACCGCCGCGCCATCGTCCGTGAGCTAAGCGAGTTTCACCTGCTGCTTGGCACGATCAGCGGCAACACGGTGCTCAGTGAAATTCTCGCCAATCTGATGGTGCGCAGCTCGCTGATTGTCGCCTTGTACCAGCGCAACGACGTGCCATCCTGTGCCTCGGACGAGCACCAGAGCATCATCACGGCGCTGGAAGAGGGCGACCAGGCACGCGCGGTCACCGTCATGCTGGAGCACCTGGACGAACTGGAAAACCAGCTCGACCTGGATGACCAGGCCGAGCCGGAAGTCAATCTACGCCAGGCCCTGGCGGACCTTTGATCGCTGCGGCTACGGCTTGTACAGCCGCGCCTGGGTTCGCTCGAAGGTCTTGCGCCCAGCTTTGTAGCCCAGCAGCGGCGGGCTGATCTCGGCAACCACAGCGGCTGCCGAGGGCGCATCGAAGACGATAAAGTCCGCCTTGCAACCTGGTGTCAGGCCGTAATCTGGCAAGCGCAGCAGTCGCGCCGATTCACTCGATACCCAGCTCAGGCAGCGCAGCAGCTCGGCCTCGGTGGCCAGTTGGCTGACGTTAGCAAACAGGTTGGCCTGGCGTACCAGCGAGGCATCGCCATAAGGGGTGAAAGGGTTGCCAATGTTGTTGGTCGACAGCGAACAGGTCACCCCACAGGCGTGCAGGTGCTGCAAGGGTGCGAGGCCGCGTGGCTTGTTGTGGAAGTGCTCGCGGCCGGTGAGAAACAGGTCGGTACTCGGCAGGCAGGTGACCTGCACGCCGGCTTCGGCCAGGGATGCGGCCACCGTCAGCAGGGTGTCCTTGGGCAGCGTCGACAGCTTGGTCACATGGCCGATGGTCACCCGCCCGCCCCAGCCGTGCTGCTGGGTACAGCGGATCACTTCACCGATCGTCATGCCCTCTGGGTTGAGGTCGAAGTCCAGGTGGAAGTCCAGATCGCGGTCGAACGCCACCGCCAACTCGAATAGCCGCCGGATCTGCGCGGCCGGGTCGGCATCGGTGTAGGGGCAGCCGCCAAGCACCTCGGCGCCTTGGTTCAGCGCCTCGCACAGCAGGGCCTCGGTGCCGGGGTTGTTGAGCAGGCCTTCCTGGGGGAAAACGCAAATTTCCAGGCTGATGGCCCAGGCGTAATCCGCTTGCAGGCGGCGCACGGCGTTGAAACCGATCAGGCCGATCTGCGGGTCGATCTCGACATGCGTGCGCATGTGCGTGGTGCCCTGGACGATGGCTTTTTCCAGCACCTGGGCGCCGCGCTGGTAGACGTCGGCCTCGGTGAAGTTGGCCTTGGCCGCGCGGGTCTGGGCGATGGCCTCGGCCAGGGTGCCTTCGCTCAGTTGACAGCGCTGCATGATGCAGGCCTTGTCCAGGTGGATATGGGTTTCCACCAGGCCGGGCAGCAGCAGCCTGCCGGCCAGATCAAGGGTTGTGGCCGTTGCATGGGCGGGGCTGGGGGTGGCGACGAAGCGACCGTCCTGCACGTACAGCGTTTGCAGGGGCTGGCTGGCGTCGTCGAGTCGTGCATTGATCAGCGTCAGGGTACTCATGCGTGGGCTCCTTCACCCAGGTAAGCGGCTTCCAGTTCGGGGTCGCCGCGCAGCGCCTCGGCACTGCCGGATTTGACGATGCGCCCGGTTTCCAGCACATAGGCGCGGTCGGCCACTTGCAGGGCGAGGTTGGCCATCTGGTCGACCAGCAGCAGGGTGACCCCCTCGTCGCGCAGGGCGGCCAGCGCGTCATAGAGCTCGCCGATCATGGCTGGCGAGAGGCCTAGGGAGGGTTCGTCGAGCAGCAGGATCTTCGGCTTGGCCATCAGCCCACGGCCCACCGCGACCATCTGCTGTTCGCCGCCGGAGAGCAGGCCGGCGGGGCTGTCGATACGATCACGCAGGCGCGGGAAGCGGCGCAGGATGGCTTCGATTTCCGCGTCCGCATCGAAGGCGTCCTTGCGCGAGTAACCGCCGAGCAGCAGGTTGTCGCGCACGCTGAGCTGGCCGAACACCTGGCGGCCTTCCGGCACCAGGGCCAGGCCACGGGCGGCGATGGTGCTGGCATCGGCGTGCTCGATATTCAGGTCATCGAGCAGAATGCTGCCGCCGCTGGCTTTGTGCAGGCCGGCCAGGCATTGCAGGATGCTCGACTTGCCGGCGCCGTTGGCGCCGAGGATGGCTACCAGCTCGCCTGGGTTGACCACGATATTGACCTTGTTCACCACCGGCGCGGCGCCGTAGTCGATCACCAGGTCCTTGATATACAGGCGCGCATCGCGTGAGCCGTCCCAGGCTTCAGCGCGCGGGGTGGCCTGGTAGCTGGTGCCACCGAGGTAGGCGGCGATTACCCGCTCATCCTGGCGCACCTCGTCCGGCTCGCCCCAGGCGATAGGCTTGCCGGCATCGAGCACCAGCAGGCGTTCGGAAACAGCCATCACCAGGTGCATGTCGTGCTCAACCAGGATCACCGCGATGCCGAAGCCGGCAAGGGTCTTGAACAGGTTGGCCAGGCGGTCGGTGTCGCTGCGGCTGAGGCCTGCGGCGGGCTCGTCGAGCAACAGCACGCGCGGCCGGGTGGCCAGGGCACGGGCGATTTCCACCAGGCGCCGGTCAACATGGGCCAGGTCGTCGGCCGGGGTATTCACCGAGCCCTGATAGCCGACCAGCGCCAACAGCTGCAGGGCCAGTGCGCGCTGCGCCGCGTTGGCGCGGGAGAAGGGCAAGCCCAGACGACCCTGTTGCATGGCCACCAAGAGGTTCTCCAGCACTGACAACTCGCCGAACAGCTGGGTAGTCTGGTAGGTGCGGGCGATGCCGGCGCGGGCGATCCGCCAGGCGGGCAGGCCGGCCAGCGGCTGGCCCAGGTCGATGCTGCCGTTGTCAGGTGCGTAGAAGCCGCTGATCATATTCAGCACCGTGGTTTTACCGGCACCGTTGGGACCGATGATGCTGGTGATGCTGCCGGGTGGGGCCTGCAGGCTGACGCCCTGTGCCGCCTGCACGCCGCCGAAGCGGATACCGATGTCCTTGACCTGCAAGCCGCCGAGGCTGGCGTCCTGGCGCAGAAAGGTGTTCAGCAGTGCCATGTCGGCCTGCGTGGGCGCGGCTTGCTGCAGCTGTCGCAGGAACAGGCTGGCGAGGGTGCCGAGCAGCCCGCGCGGCGCGACCCAGAGGACGGTGAGCAGCAGTGCCGAGAAGATCAGCAGACGGTATTCGGCGAAGTCCGAGAGCATTTCCGGGAGCAAGACGATCAGCAAGGCGCCCAGCAACGGACCGAATAGCGTGCCGCTGCCGCCGACGATCACCGCCAGGACAAACAGAATCGACTGCGAGAACGGAAACGACGCCGGGTTGATAAACATCATCAGCGGCGCCACCAGCGAACCGGCCAGGCCAGTGAGCAGGGCCGACAGGGCGAAGGCCAGGGTCTTGGTCTGCACCGGGTTGAAACCCAGGGAGCGGGCGGCGATTTCAGTGGACTTCACCGCGCGCATGGCCATGCCCCAACCGCTGTGCCGCAGACGCTGGAAAAACGCCAGGGCGCCGATCATCAGCGCGGTGGCAATCAGCGCCATGCTCACGCTCGGGTCTAGGCTGCCGATTTCCGGCATGGGAATGCCCATCAGGCCGTTGGCACCGCCGGTCAGTGAGCGCCACTCGATCAGGCCATGGTGCACCACCAGGGCGAAGGCGATGGTGATCATCGCCAGGTACGGGCCGCTGACCCGCAGGGCCGGGATCGCCAGCAATGCTCCGATTGCCGCGCAGACCAGCCCGGCGGCGAGCATGGCCAGACCCAGGGGCAGGCCGGCCATGGTCAGCAGCGCCGACACATAAGCGCCGATGGCATAGAAGGCGATATGGCCGAAGGAGATCTGCCCGCTCAGGCCGATCAGGATATTCAGGCCCACACCGACCACCACGGCCAGTGCGCAGAAGGTGAAGACCAGCAGCGAGTAACTGTCGAGCAACAGCGCCATGGCCGTGCAGGCGAGTGTCAACAGGGCCAGGGAAGCGGGGGCGAACAGGGTGTTTTTCAGGGTCATACTTTCACCAGGGTCTTGCTGCCGAACAAGCCGTTAGGGCGCAGCGCCAAGGCCACGATGACCAGGGCGAAGGTGAACAGCTGGGTGAAGGCGGAGCCGAAGTAGATGGTCACCAGGGCTTCGACCAGGCCGAACAGCAGGCCGGCGGCAAACACCCCGCTGGCGCTGGCGATGCCACCAAGGATCGCCACAGCGAAGGCTTTGAGGCCGAACAGCATGCCCATCTCGGCGTTCACGCTAAATAAGGGTGCGATCAGCAGGCCGGCAATCGCCGCAAACACCGTCGACACGGCAAAGGCCACGGCTACCACGCGATTGACCTTGATGCCCATCAGCATGGCCGCCTTGGGGTTCTGCACGCAGGCTTCCAGCACCTTGCCCAGGCGGGTGTAGCGGCGCACCAGAAACAGCGCCAGGGCGATCAGGCCGCCGACCAGCGGGATCAGCAGCTGCAGCACGCCGACGTTGTTGCCGAACAGCTCCAGGTGCTGGTTGGCCAGTGCCGAAGTGAACTGCCGGGGTTCCTTGCCGAAGGTGAACAGCGCCAGGTTGTCCACCAGAATGCCCGCTGCCACCGTGGCCATCAGCCAGGCCTCGGAGCCGCGCGAATGGAACGGCCGCACCAGAAAGCGCTCGATGGCCAGGCCGTAAACCGCGCACAGCGTCAGCGTCGCCGGGACGGCCAGCCACAGCGGCCAGCCCCAGGTGATGTAGAAGCTATAGCCGAGCACAGCACCGACCATCATGGCGCTGCCCTGGGCGAAGTTGACCGTGCGCGAGACCACGTAGGTGATGTGGAAACCCAGGGCCAGCAGCGCATACATGCTGCCCAGCCCGAGCCCGGTGATGATGGCGGCGGTGATCATGACAAGTGTCCTCCGGGCAGGCCGCAACGCCTGCCCGTTTCAGGCTTCAGGGGGCGAGGGGAACGATGCGGCCGTCGACGAAGTGGGTGAACACGTAATCGTCCGGGCCCAGGGCATCGTGCTTGCTCGGGGTGAAGGGCTGCTGGTAGTCCTTGATCAGGCCTTCGTAGCGTTCGATGGCGTAGAAACCGTCGCGCACCTGGGTGCCCTGCGTGCCGCCGGCTTTCTCGATGGCAGCAGCGGCCAGGTGCATGGCGTCGTAGGCATTGGCGATGCCGACTGCCGGGGTCACGTCAGCCAAGCTCTTTATCTCCGGAAAGCGTTGTTTTAGGGCCGCGAGCACCGCGTCGCCCTTGGCGCTGTTCTGTTCGGTGAACACGTAGGTCTGGATGAAATGCACGCGGCTGGCGTTCGGCCCGGCCAGTTCACTGAAGCGGCCACCAGCCGGCCCCCAGTGCGACACCACCGGCACATCCCAGCCCATGCGGTCGAGGGACTTGACCACCTGAGCCGAGGGGCCGACGTTGCCGACCATCAACAGGGTGTCGGTACCGGCGTTCTTCAGGCGGGTGAGTTGCGGCACCACGTCCAGGTCGCTGTCTTCGATGCGTTCGATACCGGCGTAAGGCATGCCGCGTTTTTCCAGCGCCGCCTTGAAGCCGATCTCGTTGGATTCGCCCCAGGGGTTGTTGATCAGAATCATCCCCGGCTTCTGCATGCCCTGTTTGATGCCGTAATCGACCAGTGCCTCATCGACCAGCTCATCCACCGCCGACACGCGGAACACGTAATTGTCCTTGGCGCCGTTCACGGTGATCTTGGTGCCAGCGGCCCAGATGCCCATAAAGGGCACTTTCAACTGATTGGCGAGCGGCACGATGGCCAGCGACACCGGTGTATCCAGGCCGCCGAACAGCACCGTGACCTGCTCGCGTTGAATCAGCTCGCGGGCGGCCAGCATGCCCTTGGCCGGGTTGCTTTCATCGTCGCGGCGGATCAGCTCCACCGGGCGCCCGAGAATGCCGCCACCAGCGTTGATCTCATCGATGGCCACGGTCAGGCCGCGGGTCAATGCCTCGCCGGATTTGGCCGACTGCCCGGACAGGGCGGCAACCAGGCCGATCTTGATCGGCGTTTCAGCCAGGGCCGGGAGGCCCAGCGTCAGGCTGAGCGTGGCAACGGCGGCCGCGCGCGGCAGCATTCTACGTAAGGGGGATAGCAGTGAGCGCATGGTTGTTCTCCTGATTGCTAGCATTTGCATGTAATTTGCTAGCAAACTGGGTGCCATAACGCGCTGCCTGGTTGTTAGGCGCTTTTACTGCGGATTAGCCGATAAATGTGCACGAATAGCGTGCGAGGCGCACCAGATACAGGCACTGGTTAATCCATGAGCTGGGAGAGGATGCATGAGTGAAGTCAACGAAGCGGTAAAGATTGTTAGCGATTTTCTGGCGGCATCCATGGCACCTGATCCGGTCAAGGCGGCCACCTATATGAGCGAGGAGGTGTGCATCACCTTTACCGGTGGCCGCCACATGCCGACGCCCCAGGACATCACGGCGTTCAATGGCGCGCGCTACGCCTGGGTGAAAAAAGCCCTTGGCCAGTTTGACTGGACCGAGCGAGATGATCACACCGTCGTCTATTCCAACGGCACGCTGTACGGGGAATGGCCGGACGGCCGCAGCTTCTCCGGCAATCGCTACCTGGATCGTTTTGAGGTACGTGCCGGCAAGATCACCCGCATGGACGTGTGGAACGACAGCGCTGAGTGGATGTTGGAACCGGGTATTGCCAAGCCCTGAGCAGGGCTGGAGGGAAGTGCCGCCGCGCGAGTGCGCGCAGCGGCACAGGCTGTTACTTCAGCTGCGCGGCAAAGAACTCGGCCGTGCGGCTGTTGGCCAGTTGGGCGGCGTCGGCGTCAAAGTGCACGCCGGCATTGCGCGCGAAGGCATGGTCGCAGCCTGGATAGACGTGTACCTGTACCGCGGGCTTGCTCTGCAGGGCGGCGATGATCTGCGCGCGGGCTTCGGGGCTGACGAAACTGTCGGCTTCACCCATGTGCATCAGCAAGGCCTGGTCGATGCTGCTGGCTTCGGCTAGGTGGCCTTCGATGCCCACGCCGTAGTAGGAAACGGCCGCGTCGACATCGGTGCGCGCGGCACTGAGGTAAGCCAGCAGGCCGCCCAGGCAATAACCGACCACACCGGCCTTGGTACCGGCTTGCGGCAGAGCGCGGGCGGCGGCCAGGGTGGCGGCGATGTCCTCGACACCTTTGGCGACATCGAAACCCTGGTACAGGGCAAAGGCTTTGTCCCACTCGGCCTGGCTCTTGTCGGTCAGGCTGACACCGGGCTCCTGGCGCCAGAACAGGTCTGGGCACACGGCCAGGTAGCCCTGGGCGGCGAGTTGGCGGCAGGTGGTGCGCATGTCTTCGTTGATGCCGAAGATCTCCTGGATCACCACGATAACCGGTGCAGGATGAGCGGTAGGCTGGGCGACGAAGGCGCTGAACTCGCCATCGGCGGTGGAGATCGTCAGGGTGTTTTGGCTCTCGCTCATGGCAGGCTCCTGGTGAGGTGGGTAGAGGCGGTCGACATTTTTACCGTGTTTTGAGCGCGCTGGCGCGCCATTCGCGGCAAAAAGTCAGCGTTGGTTTATCCGACCGCCATATCGCGTCGCAGTTGCGCTGTGCCAGTGCTTCAGCGCCAGTTCAGGATCGGCCAGCCGGCCTGTTCGGCATGGGCACGCAACGCCGGGTCGGGGTTGACCACATGGGGCTTGTCGACCTGTTGCAGCAGCGGCAGGTCGTTGCGCGAGTCGGAGTAGAAGTAGGCGCCGTCCAGGTGTTCGCCTTCGGCCTCGAGCCAGCTGTGCAGGCGCGTAACCTTGCCTTCGCGGTAGGTCAGCACGCCCTGGGTGTGGCCGCTGTAGTAACCGTGTTTTAGCTCCAGGTCGATGGCCAGGACGTCGTCCACCTTCAGCCGCTCGGCGATGGCGCTGACCAGAAAATGCGCGGAGGCGGAGATGATCAGGATGCGGTCTCCGGCAGCGCGGTGCGTAGCCAGGCAGCGTGTGGCGTCGCTGTAGAACAGCGGTTCGATGACGTCTTCGACATAGGGCTCGACGACAAAGGCGACTTCTTCTGCGCTGCGCCCGACCAGGGGCGACAGGCTGAAGGTCATGTAGTCCTCCATGGCCAGTTTGCCTTCGGCGTACAGCGCCATCAGTTCCTGGTCGCGGCGCAGAAAACTCTCGCCGTCGACCCAGCCGAGCTTGGCCATTTCTGCGCTCCACAGGCTGGAGCAGTCACCGTGAATCAGGGTTTCATCCAGGTCGAAAATTGCCAGTGCCATCAAGCCACCTCACGAATTGCAGAGGCGTCTATGGTAAGCGCAATTGCCTGCCCAGCGCTGTGCAGGTCGGCTTCCGAGCGGTTCAGCACGTCCACCAGCAGCTCCACGCCGCGGGCTTCGACGCGGTAGCGGATGACGTTGCCGAGCAGGCTGTGGCTGCGAATATGCCCCTCGATTGTGCCCTGTTCGCCAATCTGGATGGCTTCCGGGCGAATCGCCACGCGGCTGTTGATCGGGCGCAACAGCAGTTGGCTGGCACTGTCGGCATCGAGCAAGTTGTAGTTGCCAATAAAGCCGGCGGCGAAGGCGTCCACCGGGGCGGTGTAGAGGGTTTCGGCGTCGCCGCTCTGGACGATACGCCCGGCGTTCATCAGCACGATACGGTCGCTCATCACCAGAGCTTCTTCCTGATCGTGGGTGACGAAGATAGTGGTCAAGCCCAGTTCCTGCTGGATGCTGCGGATCTGCTCGCGCAAGTGCTTGCGGATACGCGCATCCAGCGCCGAGAGCGGCTCGTCGAGCAGCAGCAGGCGCGGGCGGGTGACCAGCGAGCGCGCCAGGGCCACACGTTGGCACTGGCCGCCGGAGAGCTGGTGCGGGTAGCGATCGGCAAAACTGCCCAGCTCGACCATGTCCAGCGCCTCGCTTACGCGGCGCGTGCTGTCGGCGGCGGCGACCTTCTGCATGCGCAGGCCGAAGGCGACGTTCTGCTTCACGGTCATGTTGGGGAACAACGCATAGCTCTGGAACACCATGCCGATGCCACGCTTTTGCGGCGCCAGCGGCACCAGGTCTTCGCCTTCGAGGAGGATCTGCCCGCCGTTGACTTCGGTCAGCCCGGCGATGCAGCGCAGCAGGGTAGATTTGCCACAGCCCGAGGGGCCGAGCAGGGTGACGAATTCGCCCTGGGCGATTTCGCAGTTGATGTCGCTGAAGATCGGCGTGGCGCCGTAATGTTTGTGCAGGCCGCGGATGCTCAGGTAGCTCATGACTTGTCCTTGTTCAGGCGATTGGCTGCCCAGGTAAAGATCAGTACGAAGAAGAAGTAGGAAATCACCAGGGCGCTGTTGAAGTGGCCGCTGCTGTTTTTCATGTTGTTGAGGTACACCTGCAGGGTCTCGTAGCGGGTGCCGACCAGCATGTTGGCGAACACGAACTCACCGAACAGAAAGCTGAACGAGAGGAACAGCGAGACCATCAGGCCCTTGCGCAGGTTCGGTAGCACCACCAGAAAGGCGGCTTTCCAGGTGCTGGCGCCGAGCAGATGGGCGGCGTCCATCAGGTCGGGCAGGTTGATCGCCTGCAGGTTGTTGGTGATGGCGCGGTACATAAACGGTAGGGCGATGGTGAAGTAGCAGCCGACCAGAATCCACGGCGTGCCGGTCATCGCCAGCGGTCCCGAACCGTAGAGCTGCAGCAGGCCCACCGAGGACACCACTGGCGGCACGGCGAAGGGCAGCAGAATCAGCACGTTCATCAGGCCGTCGAGTTTCGGGAAGTGGTAATGCACAACGAACAGCAGCGGCAGAATCAGCACCACTGACAGCGCCAGCGCCCCGAAGCACACCAGCAGCGATTGGCCGAAGGCGTTGAGAAAACGCGCATCGCCCCAGAGTGCGACGTACCACTTGAAGGTCAGGCCATCGGGCAGGATGCTCGCCGACCAACTGGTCGACAGCGAGTAGAGCAGGGTGCCGGCCAGCGGCAGGAGCAGGATTGCGAACAGCAGCCAGACCACGGTGCGGTGGTAAAGCGCTGCTGGCTTGGCCTCAGCGCGCGACATGGTAGCTCCTCTTGAGCAGCAGTTGATGGGCCACGGTGATCACCGCCATCAGGCCGACCAGGATCATCGACAGGGCGCTGGCCAGGTTCGGGTCCAGGGAAATATCCCCCGAGACCAGGCCGGCGATACGGATCGGCAGCACGTTGAAGTTGCCGGTGGTCAGGTAGTACACGGTGGCGTAGGCGCCCAGGGCGTTGGCCAGCAGGATGACGAAGGTGCCGAGCAGCGCCGGGGTCAGCACCGGCAAGCCGATATAACGCCAGAACGCCCAGGTGCCGGCGCCGAGCAGCGCTGCCGACTCGCGCCAGTCCTCGCGCAGGGCGTCGAAGGCCGGGTACAGCAGGAGCACCCCGAGGGGGATCTGGAAGTAGGTGTAGAGCACGATCAGGCCGTTCTTCGAGTAGAGATTGAAGCTCTCGATCAGGCCGATCTTGATCAGCAGCAGGGTCAGCGCACCGTTGAAACCGAGCAGGATGATAAAGGCGAACGCCAGGGGCACGCCGCTGAAGTTGCTGGTCATGTTGGAGAAGGCCATGACGAAGTCACGCAGGCGCGAGTCAACCTGGCGCAGCGAGTAGCTGCCCAGCAAAGCCACGGCCATGCCGAACAGGCTCGACCAGAAGGCGATCTGCAGGCTGTGCTTGATCGCCTGCATGTAGAAGCGCGAGCTGAATACCTTGCTGAAATTTGCCAGGCCCCAGCCCTCGGGGCTGTTCAGGCTGTTGATCGTGACCCAGACCAGCGGCGCGACCTGAAAGACGACAAAAAACACGGCGAACGGTACGAGCCAGAGCAGCGCCAGCCATTTGGCCTTGAAGCGCACAGATTTAGCGGTGGAACTTGGGTGATTGCTCATGCCAGCAGCTCCCGGCACAGGGGTTTGTCGTGGGCGATGCCCAGCAGCTCGCAGACGGTGCCGCACAGCTCGGTTTGCCGGGGCTGCGCCGCCGGATCGAGGCTGAAGGCGTTGCCCAGGACGAACAGCGGGACTTCGCGCTCTTCCGGCAGCAGGCCATTGTGCGAGCGGTCGTTGTTCATGCCGTGGTCGGCGGTGACCAGCACCTGGTAGCCGGCATCGAGCCAGGTCTGCAGGTGGTCAGCCAGCAGGATGTCAGCACGGCGGGCGCTGTTGCGGTACTGGCTGCTGTCCAGGCCATGCTTGTGGCCGGCATCGTCGATGTTCATCGGGTGTACCAGCAACACATCCGGGGTATGACGCAGGCGCAAGTGCTCGGCATCGGCGAACAGATGCGAGTCGGGGTAATGATCGGCGTAGTAGAAATGCCCGTGCTGGATAGGCAGTTGCGGGTCGTCGCTGTGGCGGTCGCGGGCGGCGACGAAGGGCGCGCGGTTATACAACTCGCTGACCCAGTGGTAGGCCGCTGCGGCGGTCACCAGACCGGCGTCGCGGGCGTAATGGAACAGACTGCGCTGGTTGGACAGACGCACGACGTCGTTATGCACGATGCCGCTGTCGATGGGCGCAACGCCTGTGAGGATGCATTCGTAAAGCGGGCGCGAAAGCGCCGGCAGCTCGCATTCGAGGCGGTACAGCGCGCCACGGCCAGCGCTGCAATACGCCTGCAGATGGCCCATCGCATGCTGGGCAACCGAGTGGGCGAGCCCGTCGAGGACGACAAGGATGACCTTGGAAGGCATGGGAAATCCTGAAGAGCAGATGGAAAAGCTTCACGGCTGAAACCGCTCCCACAGGTAGTGCCTGCGTGAGCGGCGCCTGGCAGGCAACGTGGGAGGGGCTTTAGCCGCGACTATCGCCGCTCAAGTACCTCCCACGGATACCGCGCCGGATCACTCCATATTGATGATCACGTTTTCCTGCCACAGCTGCGGCAGTGCCTTGGACGTGGCTTCCCAGGCAGCGGCATCTTTGATCGGCTGGACCTTGGCGTATTGCGCGTTAGGCAGCAGCTTGGCCTGCACCTCGGCGGGCAGGGTCAGGTGCTCGGCGCGGATCGGCCGGGCATTGCCCTTGGCCAGGTTGATCTGGCCGGCGTCGCTGAGGATGTACTCGCGCGCCAGTTTGGCGGCGTTGGGGTTCTTCGCGTACTTGTTGATGATGGTGCTGTAGCCGGAAATCACCGAACCGTCGGACGGGATCAGCACCTCGAAGCGGCTCGGGTCGATCTGGTCGCGGTAGGACAGGCCGTTGAAGTCCCACACCACACCGACTTCCACTTCACCTTTTTCCAGGGTCTGGATGGTCGGGTTGGCCAGCGACAGGCGACCCTGCTCGGCGATCTCGGCGAAGTAGTTCAGGCCCGGCTGGATGTTCTTCTCGTCACCACCGTTGGCGATGGCCGCAGCCAATACACCGTTGACCGCCTGGGCAGCGGCGCTGACGTCACCGATGGCGACGCGGTAGGTGCCTTTCTTCAGGTCGGCCCAGCTGGTGGGCACGTCCTTGACCAGTTGCTTGTTGACGATAAAGGCGATGGATCCGGTGTAGGCGAGCATCCAGTGGCCGTCGGCGTCTTTCGCCCAGTCGGGGATCTGCGACCAGGTGGAGGGCTTGTACGGCTGGGTCACGCCCTGTTGTACGGCGATGGGGCCGAAGGCGGCGCCCACGTCACCGATATCGGCGCTGGCGTTGTCTTTCTCTGCGGCGAACTTGGCGATTTCCTGGGCCGAGCTCATGTCGGTGTCCATGTGCTTGAGGCCGTATTTGTCGGCCAGGTCCTTCCAGGTGTCCTTCCAGTTGGCCCAGCTGTCGGGCATGCCGACGCTGTTCACCGCCCCTTCAGCGCGGGCTGCGGCTTCGAGTGCTGTCAAATCCGTATCGGCGGCCATGGCCTGGGTGGCCAGGGCGATGGCCGAGCCCATCAGGGACGCCAGTAGCAGGTGCTTCATGGGTGACTCCTTTGCGTGTGGGTGCGGTGATTATGGTGTTGGTCTAGATCAGCAAGAACCCCGCCAATCTAAAAGGTATTGATGACATTTTTATGTCGCTGCCCCCGCCCAAGCGCAGCAGGGCATCGCGCGATTCAAGTGCTTGTCTAGCGTAGACCATGGGTTGCAGGCTGCTCAGCGCCTGACCTGTGTAGTGGGAGCAGGGGTTCTCCGGCATGCCTATTGCTGTCATGCCTATGTCATCTACGCTGCCTAAAGTCGCGATCAAGCGCGGCCGAGGCCGTTACCCGTCCGACATGCACCATGTTGGACTAGTCCAGTCAGGAAATGCCCCATGCGCGACCCTGCGCCCCGTGCTGTTACCTCCATCTGCCGAGCGCTGGCAGAACAGATCGAACGCGGCCTGCTGGCGGCCGGCAGCCAGCTACCGGCCGAGCGCAAGCTCAGTGAGGTGTTCGACACCACCCGTATCACCCTGCGTGAGGCGTTGGGTCAGCTCGAAGCTCAGGGCCTGATCTATCGCGAGGAGCGCCGCGGCTGGTTCGTTTCGCCGGCACGGGTGGCCTACAATCCGCTGGTGCGCACGCACTTTCATGCGATGGTCGCCGAGCAGGGCCGGGTGCCGGCCACGGAAGTGCTCAGTGCCCGGCTGATGCCGGCCAGCGCAGATATTTGCGAGTTGCTGCAATTGCCTGGGTTGTCGAGCGTGTACCAGATCCGCCGTGCGCGACGTATCGACGGGCGCCTGGTGCTGTATGTCGAGCACTACCTGAACCCGGCGTATTTCCCGGGCATCCTGGCATTCGACCTGACCCGTTCACTGACTGAGCTGTACGCCAGTGAGTACGGCATTCGCTATGGCCGGGTGCGTTTCGACATGGTGCCGACCGCCTTGCACAACGAGGCGGCGACGGCGCTGAAGGTCGCAGTGGGCGGCCCGGCGCTACGCATCGTGCGGGTCAACCGCGACCAGCACGGCCGGCTGATCGACTGCGACATGGAGTTCTGGCGCCACGACGCCCTGCATGTGAGCGTCGAGGTGCCGGATTGAGCCTGACGTCGCTTTTGTAGGAGCGAATTTATTCGCGATAGGTCCTTGCAGGCGCTAAACGTTTCGCGGCTAAAACGGAACGCCGCCCGGCCCCTCCCACGCTGGCGGGCATTGGCCGAGATTTGATGAGTGACGCGACACTAGGGCAACTCGGCGCTCGCATAGAACGCCGTGAGCACTTTCACCAGGTGGGCCAGGTCGTGGCTGCCGGCCAGTTCGCGGATCGAGTGCATGGCGAAGGTCGGTAGGCCGATGTCCACGGTGCGCACGCCCAGCTGGCTGGCGGTGATTGGGCCAATGGTCGAGCCACAGCCCATGTCGCTACGGGTGACGAAGCTCTGCACCGGCACTTCGTTTTCCAGGCACAGGTGGCGGAAGAACCCCGCCGTCTCGCTGGTGGTTGCGTAGCGCTGGTTGCTGTTGATCTTGATCACCGGCCCGGCGTTGAGTTTGGGGCCGTGGTTGCCATCGTGCTTGTCGGCGTAGTTGGGGTGCACGCCGTGGGCGTTGTCGGCCGAGACCAGCAGCGAGCGCTGGATGGTCCGCACAAAGGCGTCGCCATCCGGCAGCACGCGGCGCAGCACCTGTTCGAGCATCGGGCCGTCGGCGCCACAGGCCGAGCAGGAGCCGACTTCCTCGTGGTCAGTGCACACCAGCACGCAGGTTTCATCCGCCGGTGCGGCCAGCAGGGCCTGCAGCCCGGCGTAGCACGACAGCAGGTTGTCCAGCCGCGCGCCGGCGATAAATTCGGCGTTCAAGCCAATCACCGCGGCGCTCTGGGTGTCGTAGAAGCTCAGCTCGTAGTCAAGCACGGCGTCGGCGCTGAAGTCGTGTTCGCGGGCCAGTTGCTCGGTGATCAGCGCGCGGAAATCCGCCGGTTCGCTGCCGGCCCACTGGGCGAGGATCGGCGGCAGTTCGGTCTGCGCATTGATCGCCCAGCCCTGGTTGGCTTCGCGGTTGAGGTGGATGGCCAGGTTGGGGATCACCGCAATCGGCGCCTGGAAGTCGATCAGTTGGCTCTCCACCTTGCCGTCGCGGCGGTAGGTCACGCGCCCGGCCAGGGACAGGTCGCGGTCAAACCAGGGGGCGAGCAGGGCGCCGCCGTAGACTTCGACACCCAGTTGGAAAAAGCCCTGGCGCTGCAGCTCGGGCTGCGGCTTGACCCGCAGACACGGGCTGTCGGTGTGCGCGCCAACCAGGCGAATACCACCGTCGAGGGCGTCACGCTTGCCCAGGCTGAAGGCGATGATCGAGGAGTCGTTGCGGGTCACGTAATAGCGGCCACCGGGCTCGGTGTACCAGCTGGCGCGCTCGTCCAGGTGCTGGAAGCCGGCGGCCTCCAGGCGCTGGGCCAAACTTCGGGTGGCGTGGAAAGGGGTGGGCGAGGCCTTGAGGAAATCGATCAGGCCTTGGTTCAGTTCTTCGCGCATGGGGCACTCCGGGCGGCAATGCGCGCAGTTTATCGGATTTGCCTTAGGGTCTGTTCCCGTTTCGTTCGCGGCCGCGCCGGAGCCAGTATGGCATTCGATCTTAATTCATTAAGCAAGGGCAAGAGAATGTGTGCTCCGAGAATCATCCTTCTCGGAG
>JAHJYA010000015.1 GCA_018826895.1 Gammaproteobacteria bacterium | reverse complement strand
CAGGGGCGGCTGGATTCGAACCAACGCATGCCAGGATCAAAACCTGGTGCCTTACCGCTTGGCGACGCCCCTGTATCGTGTGTAACCCAATGCCGCTTATCGGTCTGTCGCTGCCCGAGGGCAGTTAATGGCAGGGGCGGCTGGATTCGAACCAACGCATGCCAGGATCAAAACCTGGTGCCTTACCGCTTGGCGACGCCCCTGTAACCGATGCTATGCATTCACTTCTTCGCCAGTGCCTGTAGCTGTTGGTGCAATGGTGAAACATTGCGACCTTGAGCAACAAAGCTCGGCAGAGTGGCTGGAAGTTGGCGGGCGACTTTATCAGCATCGTCCTGGTTTGGGAAGCTCCCAAACACACAAGCTCCAGTGCCAGTCAGTCTTGCAGGAACAAAATTGTTCAACAAGATCAGGGCGTTACGAACAGCTGAGTAACGCTTCTCGACGACCGGCTGGCAGTCATTACGACCACCCCCCTCAAGAAGGCTGCGAACTTTAATGGGCGGCGTATCCCGTGTCAACTCGGGGTCGTTGAAAACTTCCGCTGTACTGACAAGGACTTGCGGAATGGCGACGAGAAACCAGGGTTCGCTGAGCGTTACCGGGGTCAGGCGCTCGCCCACACCCTCGGCAAAGGCGGCGCGGCCCCGCACGAACACCGGCACGTCGGCACCCAGGCCGAGGCCCAGGCTGGCCAGGCGATCTTCGTCCCAGCCCAGTTGCCAGAGGTGGTTGAGGCCGAGCAGGGTGGTCGCGGCATCCGAACTGCCGCCGCCGATGCCGCCGCCCATGGGCAGGCGCTTGTCCAACCAGATGTCGGCGCCCAGGACTGTGCCGCTGCTGTGTTGCAACTGGCGTGCAGCGCGCACGATCAGGTTGCTGTCATGGGGCACGCCGGACACATCTGTGTGCAGACGGATCTGTCCGTCGGCGCGCAGGGCGAAGCCCAGTTCATCGCCGTGGTCAAGAAACTGAAACAGGGTCTGCAGCTCGTGGTAACCGTCGGCACGGCGACCAAGGATGTGCAGCATCAGGTTGAGCTTGGCCGGGGCGGGCAGGATCAGTTCGGCGTGAGCGGGGATGGCGTGGGTTGTCATTGGGTTGTTTGCAAAATTGCGTGTAAGGGTTGTTGAGGCCCGAATTTATTCGCGAGATGCGCGAAAGCATCGCGAATAAATTCGCTCCTACAGCGGTGGCGAACTTAGTGACCGAGCTGGCGCGGTTGCCAGTCCTTGATCACCAGGGTCACTTGCAGGTCATGGCCCGTTAAGCGCAGGCGTTCGGGCAGCCAGTAGCCGTCCTGCTCGACATAACGCAGGTATTCGACATCCCAGCCATCCTGGGCCAGACGCGCCAGGCGGCTGTCGCCATCCAGGGCGAGGCGGCTGCGGCTGTCGGGGGCGGGCAGGCCGCGAATCCACCAGAGCAGGTGCGAGACCGGCAGGTTGAGGCCCAGCTGTTGTTGCAGCAGTTCCTCGGGGGATTCGGCCTGGTAGCGCCCTTGGTTGGCCACTTCCAGGGTGATGTCCCCAGGGCGGCCGGTCAGGCGTGCTGCGCCGCGGCCCAAGGGGCCGGACAGGCGAATGTCGGAATAGGCCTGGCGTTGCAGCCAGAACAGCGTGCCGCTACCGGAGTCGCGGGGCGCACGAATGCCGACCTTGCCATTGATCTGCCAGCCGTCGAGCTGGCTGACCTGGGCTTTATGGGCTTGCCAGAGGGCGGGGCTGCCTTCGCCCTCCAGGGATTCACGCTCGCCAAAGCCGGCGCAGCCGGCGAGCAGGAGGATCAGGCCGAAGGCGATAAGGTGACGAATCATCAAGGACGCTCGCTGCCGGTCAGGCGCTGCAGAGTGCTGCGCAGGATGGGGCTGTCGGGGGCGGTTTTCAGGGCCTCGGACCACACGGCACGGGCTTCGCGCTGCTTGCCCTGGGCCCACAGCACTTCACCCAGGTGGGCGGCGACTTCGGCGTCGGGGAAGCGGGCGAGGGCCTCGCGCAGCAGGCGCTCGGCTTCATCCAGGTTGCCCAGGCGGAAGTTGACCCAGCCGAGGCTGTCGAGGGTGGCAGGGTCTTCGGGGTTGAGCTGGTGGGCCTGCTCGATCAGCGCGCGGGCTTCTTCATAGCGCGTGGTGCGGTCGGCCAGGGTGTAGCCCAAGGCGTTGAGGGCCATGGCGTTTTCCGGGTCGCGCTCAAGGATAAAGCGCAGGTCACGTTCCAGCTGGCCGAGGTCATTGCGTTTTTCCGCGAGCATGGCGCGGGTGTAGAGCAGGTTGAGGTCGTCGGGGTAATGCGTCAGAGCCTGCTGGATCACCTGCCAGGCCTGCTCGGTCTGCTGTGCATTGGACAGCGCTTCGGACTCGATCAGGTACAGCTGAATAGCATAGTCCGGCTGAGCGTCGCGGGCGGCGGCGAGCAGGCGCGTGGCCTCGGCGCCACGGCCGGCCTGGAACAGCAGGGTGGTCTGCCGTGCCTGGGCAGGCAGATAGTCGTTGCCGGGGCTGACCAGGGCGTACTCGATCAGCGCGGCATCCGGCTGCTCAAGGGCTTCGTAGGCACGGGCCAAGTTGTAGTGAGCGGTGTCGACATGGCTGCCGCGCTCGACCAGTTCTTCCAGGTAAACGATGGCTTCGCGCCAGGCCTCTGCCTCCAGGCATACCAGGGCCAGGGACAGGCGCAGGTCATCGTCTTCGGGGTTCTGCTGCAGCAAGGTGGTGAATTCGCCTTTGGCGTCGTCCATACGGCCTTGTTCGACCAGAACGCGGGCGTAGGTCAGGCGCAGACGTTTGTCCTTGGGCGCGCGCTCGATGGCATCTTCGAGTAGCGGCAGCGCTTCATCGCCACGGCTCAGCGACTGCAGCAGGCGGGCTTGCAACAGGGTGGCGGAGATTGGACGGGCTTTCGCCGGCTGGCTCTGCAGCAGGTCGAGGGCTTCCTGGGGGCGGCCGTCCTGTTGCAGCAGCAACGCCTTGCCGAACAGCAGTTGGCCGTTGTCCGGGTACTTGACCTGCAGGCGCTCGAAACTCTGCAGCAGGCCGGCGCGGGTGTCCGGGTCGGTTTCTGCGGCGGACAGGGCGAGGAAGTCGAAGTGGGTATTGCCGCGCCGCTGCAGGACCTTCTCCATATAAGCCATGGACTCGTCATAGCGTCCGGCGCGGGCCAGCTGGATGGCGGCGGCGCGTTGGCTGTCGAGGTTCTGCGGAGCGTTGCGCGCCCAGATCAGCGCGGTGTCGAGCGCAGCCTGCTCGGCGCCGAGGTACTCGGCTATGCGGTAGCCGCGCTCGGCCACGGCCGGGTCCTGGGTCGCTTCGGCCTGTTGCACGTAGTTGCCCAGGGCGATATCGAAGCGATTGCGCTGCCCGGCGAGTTCCGCGCTGAGCAGGGAGAACAGGGTTTCCTGGCTGAACGACGCATAGGTTTTCGGCGCAGGTGGCTGGGCGACCACCGAGGCGTCTTCCACCGGCGGTACGCCGTCTGGCTCAGCGCTGTTGAAGGTCTGGCAGCCGCTCAAAACAGCGGCGGCGGTCAGCAATGCGAGGGTTCTGGTCATAGGGGAGCGTGCGATAACCTGCGGTTGGGGCATCATGACACAAGCCGTGGGGCAAGCCCATGGGCCGGGGTGCTGGCTGAGGTGCTGACTATAGGGACAATAGTTAGCAGTGGTTGTTCTCGCCGGGTTGAAGTAGGACAATTCGCGTCTTCCGTCCAGCTCAGCGATTCGCATGGCCTTTCTCGCTCTTGGCATCAACCACAAGACCGCCTCGGTGGACGTGCGCGAGCGCGTGGCGTTTACCCCCGAGCAACTGGTCGAGGCATTGCAGCAGCTGTGCGCTCGCACGCCCAGTCGGGAAGCGGCGATTCTGTCGACCTGCAACCGCAGCGAACTCTATCTGGAACAGGACAGCCTGACCGCTGAGGCCGTGCTGGCCTGGCTGGCCGAGTACCACAAGCTTGACCTCGACGAGCTGCGCGCCTGCGCCTACATCTATGAAGATGACGCGGCGGTGCGGCACATGATGCGCGTAGCCTCCGGGCTGGATTCGATGGTGCTGGGCGAGCCGCAGATCCTTGGCCAGATGAAGTCGGCCTTTGCCGTGGCACGCGAGGCCGGCACACTCGGCCCGCTGCTGGGCCGGCTGTTCCAGGCGACGTTCAGCACCGCCAAGACCGTGCGCACTGACACCGCGATTGGCGAGAACCCGGTGTCGGTGGCCTTCGCCGCCGTCAGCCTGGCCAAGCAGATTTTCAGCGACTTGCACCGCAGCCAGGCGCTGCTGATCGGCGCCGGCGAGACCATCAGCCTGGTCGCCCGGCACCTGCACGACCAGGGCATCAAGCGCATCGTCGTGGCCAATCGCACCCTGGAGCGCGCCAGCTCCCTGGCCGAGCAATTCGGTGCCCACGCCGTGCTGCTTTCCGACATCCCCCAGGAGCTGGTGCACAGCGACATTGTCATCAGCTCCACGGCCAGCCAGTTGCCGATTCTCGGCAAGGGCGCGGTGGAAAGTGCGCTGAAACAGCGCAAACACAAGCCGATTTTCATGGTCGACATCGCCGTGCCGCGCGACATAGAGCCGCAGGTGGGCGAGCTCGACGACGTTTACCTGTACACCGTCGATGACCTGCACGAGGTGATCGCCGAAAACCTCAAGAGCCGCCAGGGTGCCGCCCAGGCCGCCGAAGAACTGGTCAGCGCCGGCGCCGATGACTTTATGCAGCGCCTGCGCGAGCTGGCCGCGGTAGACGTTCTCAAGGCCTACCGGCAGCAGGCCGAGCGCCTGCGTGATGAGGAACTGGCCAAGGCCTTGCGCCTGCTGAATAACGGCGCGGCGGCGGAAGAAGTGATGGCTCTGCTGGCGCGCGGACTGACCAACAAACTGCTGCACGCGCCCAGCGTGCAACTGAAAAAACTCTCGGCTGACGGCCGCGTCGATGCCCTCGGCGTGGCCCAGGAGCTGTTTGCCCTCGACGAGGGCGCACCGTTCACTAAAGGTTCGCAATGAAAGCGTCACTGCTTAATAAACTCGATGGCCTGCAGGACCGCTTCGAGGAACTGACGGCTCTGCTCGGCGATGCCGAGGTGATCAGTAACCAGAGTCAGTTCCGCGCCTATTCCAAGGAATACGCCGAGGTCGAGCCGGTGATCCAGGCGTATCGCGCCTTCCGCAAGGTGCAGGATGACCTTGAGGGCGCCCAGGCGCTGCTCAAGGACAGCGATCCGGACATGCGCGAAATGGCCGAGCAGGAAGCCGCCGAGGCCAAGGAAAAACTGGTCGAGCTGGAAGACAACCTGCAGCGCATGCTGCTGCCGCGCGACCCCAATGACGGGCGCAACGTGTTCCTCGAAGTGCGCGCCGGTACCGGCGGCGACGAGGCGGCGATCTTCTCCGGCGACCTGTTCCGCATGTACTCGCGCTACGCCGAGCGGCGCGGCTGGCGCATCGAAATTCTCTCGGCCAGTGAGGGCGAGCACGGCGGTTACAAAGAAGTCATCGCCCGGGTTGAGGGCGACAACGTCTACGGAAAGCTGAAGTTCGAGTCGGGCGCCCACCGCGTGCAGCGCGTGCCTGAAACCGAATCCCAGGGCCGCATCCACACCTCGGCCTGCACCGTTGCCGTGCTGCCCGAGCCGGATGAGCAGATGGCCATCGACATCAACCCCGCCGACCTGCGTGTAGACACCTACCGCAGCTCTGGCGCAGGCGGTCAGCACGTCAACACCACCGATTCGGCGATCCGCATCACTCACATTCCCACTGGCACCGTGGTCGAATGTCAGGAAGAGCGCTCGCAGCACAAGAACCGCGCCAAGGCCATGGCCTGGCTGGCGGCTAAACTCAAGGACCAGCAGGAGGCTGCCGCGCACAAGGAAATCTCCGACACGCGCAAGCTGCTGGTCGGCTCCGGTGATCGCTCCGAACGCATCCGCACCTACAACTTCCCCCAGGGGCGGGTCACTGATCACCGAATCAACCTGACCCTGTACTCGCTCAACGAAGTGATTGCCGGCAGTGTCGATGCGATCATCGAGCCGTTGCTGGCCGAGTACCAGGCCGACCAGTTGGCCGCGCTCGGCGATTGAGTTTATTGGTGCGCACGGCGCGTAGGGTGGATGACGCTTTTTATCCACCACAAGCCTGCACGGTGGATCGATAAAGGCCCCGGCGCCGTCTACGAGAGAAACATGGCCAGCATTGAATCACTGCTTAACGCCGCCGATCTGCCCGACTCGCCCAGCCCACAACTGGACGCCGAGTTGCTGCTCGCCCACGCCCTCGGCAAACCACGCAGCTACCTGCGCACCTGGCCGGAGCGCGAGCTGGAAGCTGATCAGTTGGCCGCGTTCCAGGCCAGCTTGGGGCGTCGACGGCAGGGCGAACCAGTGGCCTATATCCTGGGCCATCAGGGCTTCTGGAGCCTCGACCTCGAAGTCGCGCCGCATACCTTGATCCCGCGCCCGGACACTGAACTGCTGGTGGAGACCGCGCTCGATCTGTTGCCTGCCACGCCCCTGGCTGCGCTCGATCTGGGCACCGGTACCGGCGCCATCGCTCTGGCCCTGGCCAGTGAGCGCGGCGGTTGGCGGGTCACCGGTGTGGACCGCGTCGAAGAGGCCGTGGCCCTGGCCGAACGCAATCGCCAGCGTTTGAAACTGGGCAACGCCAGCTTTCTCCATAGCCACTGGTTTTCCGCTCTGACAGGGCAGCGCTATGGGCTGATCCTGAGTAACCCGCCCTATATCCGCGCCGATGATCATCACCTGGGTGAGGGCGATGTGCGCTTTGAGCCGAGCAGTGCGCTGGTTGCCGGCACTGACGGCCTGGACGATATTCGCCTGATCATCGCCCAGGCCCCACAGCACTTGCTGGCCGGTGGCTGGCTGCTGCTCGAACACGGTTTCGACCAGGCCGCAGTGGTGCGTGACTTGCTGGTGGCGCAGGGCTTTGCTGAGGTCCACAGCCGGCGCGACCTGGGTGGCCATGAACGTATCAGCCTCGGATGCCTGCCCCATGAGTGATGCCATGCTCGACGATGATGCCCTGCTGCGCTACAGCCGACAGATACTACTGAAACAGATCGATATCGAAGGGCAACTGCGCCTGAGTCAAAGCCGTGTGCTGATCGTCGGCCTCGGTGGGCTCGGTTCGCCGGTGGCGTTGTACCTGGCCGCTGCCGGCGTGGGTGAGCTGCACCTGGCCGACTTCGACACGGTCGACCTGAGCAACCTTCAGCGGCAAGTGATGCACGACAGCGCCAGCATCGGCGTGAGCAAAGTGGACTCGGCCATGACTCGACTCACCGCGCTCAATCCGCAGGTGCAGTTGGTTGCCCATCGTCAGGCGCTGGACAGCGACAGCCTGGCCGCTGCGGTGGCGGCGGTAGACCTGGTGCTCGATTGCTCAGACAACTTCAGCACCCGCGAGGCGGTCAATGCCGCTTGTGTGGCTGCCAGCAAGCCCCTGGTCTCCGGTGCAGCGATTCGCCTGGAGGGGCAGCTCTCGGTCTTCGACCCGCGCAACCCCGACAGCCCCTGCTACCACTGCCTGTATGGGCATGGCAGCGAGGCGGAGCTGACCTGCAGCGAGGCCGGGGTGGTCGGCCCGCTGGTGGGTTTGGTTGGCAGCCTGCAGGCCCTGGAAGCGCTCAAGTTGCTGGCCGGTTTCGGTGAGCCGCTGGTTGGGCGGCTGCTGCTGATCGACGCGCTGGGCAGCCGGTTCAGGGAGTTGCGGGTCAAGCGTGACCCGGCCTGCGGTGTTTGCGGCCATGCCCAGTAATGCGCCCATTGGTGTGTTCGACTCCGGGGTCGGCGGCCTTTCGGTGCTGCGTGAGATCCGCCAGATTTTGCCCCAGGAGACGCTGCTCTATGTGGCCGACAGCGGCCACGTGCCCTACGGCGAAAAAAGCCCGGAGTACATTCGCCAGCGCTGTGCGCTGATTGCCGAACACCTGCTGGCCCAGGGCGCCAAGGCCCTGGTGCTGGCTTGCAACACCGCCACGGCCGCAGCGGCGGCTGAATTACGTGAGCGTTACCCGACTTTGCCCATCATCGGCATGGAGCCGGCGGTCAAGCCGGCAGCGGCGGCTACCCGTAGCGGTGTGGTG
>JAHJYA010000014.1 GCA_018826895.1 Gammaproteobacteria bacterium | reverse complement strand
CTAGGACACCGCCCTTTCACGGCGGTAACAGGGGTTCGAGTCCCCTAGGGGACGCCACTTCGGCGTCAGATTTGCGGGAATAGCTCAGTTGGTAGAGCACGACCTTGCCAAGGTCGGGGTCGCGAGTTCGAGTCTCGTTTCCCGCTCCATTTTCGAAAGAAAATAACGAAAACGCCGCTCATTGAGCGGCGTTTTCGTTTCTGCGATTTAGATGTTGCCTGCTAAAGCCCGCTGAAAGCTGTCTGGCGGGCTATTCGCGTATCGGTTGCGCTCTTAGTGCGCGTTGCCGCTGGTGGGCATGGCCAGCAACTGCTTTTCCTGGTTCCAGTCGAACGGCTCGTCGTTTTCCAGCGCGTAGAAGCGGCGCTCCTCGAGGGTCTGGTACATCTCGATTTCTTCGTCGGGCATGAAGTGCAGGCAGTCGCCGCCGAAGAACCACAGCAGGTCCCGCGGGACCAAGTGGGCGATTTGCGGGTAGCGCTGGAAAATCTGGCTGATCAAATCCTGGCCCAGGTAGAGACTGCCTTCCTGGTCGTGGGGCAGATCTGCGAGCAGTTCGTCGTAGCGTTCCAGGTACATGGCGTGGCTGTCATCGAGAATCTGTTCGGCTTCACCCAGGGCTACCAGAATCCCGCGCAGGTGGTTGAGCAGGGCGAGGTGGTGGTCGAGGTGCGCATTGGCCATGGGGCAAATCCTGTTAAGTAAAACGGGCGCGGGAGTATAGAGCTCCACGCGCCCGCTGTCCTGTATGGTCCGTCAGCGCACTTTGCCAGGTGTGGCGAGCAGTTCCTCCTTGGCGAAGTCGTCCACATCAATCACCACGCGCCGGGCGCGTTCGGCCAATTGCAGGCGCTGGCCTTCTTCTTCGCTGAGTATGCCCTGGGTGACGGCACTGTCGATCAGGTTGTGCTCGGGCACTTCGCTGAGTTCGCCGGTCTTTAGCGCCTTGTGCAGCTTCTTGTGCAGCGGGGCGGCTGCCAGCAGTTGGTCGCGGGCGTGTTGCAATGCGCCGACCGCGTCGTCAGCGCTTTGCGGCCGGTAGCAGCCTTCTAGCAGTTGCTCCAGCGCCGGATCGCCGGCATTACGTCCGATGATGGCCGCGACTTCGGCGTCAAGGCGATCATCGGGACCGTTGTGCCGGCGCCCGAACGGGAAGACCACCACGCGCAACAGGGCGCCCAGTATCCGGCTGGGGAAGTTCTCCAGCAGGCCATCGAGGGCCTCTTCGGCTTTGCCCAGGCTTTCTTCCAAGGCCCAGCGCAGCAGCACGCGGCTGTGCTCTGGGCTGCCGAGGTCGTGGTAGCGCTTGAGCGCGGCCGAGGCCAGGTAGAGGTGGCTGAGTACGTCGCCAAGACGTGCCGACAGGCGCTCGCGGCGTTTCAGCTCGCCACCGAGCAGCATCATGCTGGTGTCGGCAAGCAGGGCGAAGGCCGCCGCGAGGCGATTGAGTGCGCGAAAGTACGGGCGGCTCACGGCATCACCGGGTGCGGCGCCGAGCAGGCCGAAGCTCAGGCCCAGGACCAGGGTGCTGGCCGCATTGCCGACCGCAAAGCCGATGTGCTGCAGCAGCAGTTCGTCGAACTCCAGCAGCGCTTGGTCGCGGTCTTCGCGGCCGGCCAGGGCCATTTCCTTGAGCACATAGGGATGGCAGCGAATGGCGCCCTGACCAAAGATCATCAGGTTGCGCGAGAGAATGTTCGCCCCCTCGACCGTAATGAAGATCGGCGCGCCCTGCCAGTTGCGGCCCAGGTAATTGTTGGGCCCCATGATGATGCCCTTGCCGCCGTGTACATCCATGGCGTGGCTGATGCATTCACGGCCACGCTCGGTGAGGTGGTATTTGAGGATGGCCGAGAGCACCGAGGGCTTTTCCCCCAGGTCGACGGCATTGGCCGTGAGGATGCGCGCCGCGTCCATCAGCCAGGCGTTGCCGCCAATGCGCGCCAGCGCTTCCTGGATGCCCTCGAAGGCCGACAGAGGCACATTGAATTGCTCGCGGACTTCACTGTACTGGCCGGTGACCAGGCTGGTGAATTTGGCTGCACCGGTACCTACCGCTGGCAGCGAAATGGAGCGGCCCACCGACAGGCAGTTCATCAGCATCATCCAACCCTTGCCGAGCATGGGCTGTCCGCCGATCAGGTAGTCCAGGGGGATGAATACATCCTTGCCAGCATTGGGGCCGTTCATAAAGGCGGCGCCCAGTGGCAGGTGGCGACGGCCGATTTCCACGCCGGGGGTGTCGGTAGGGATCAGCGCGAGGCTGATGCCCAGGTCTTCTTCCGTGCCCAGTAGGTGCTCGGGGTCGTAGGCTTTGAACGCCACGCCCAGCAGGGTCGCGACCGGGCCGAGGGTGATGTAGCGTTTTTCCCAGTTCAGGCGCAGGCCGATGACTTCCTCACCGTTCCAGTTGCCCTTGCAGACGATGCCACTGTCCGGCATGGCGCCAGCATCCGAACCAGCCAGGGGGCCGGTCAGGGCGAAGCAGGGAATGTCCTCGCCGCTGGCCAGGCGCGGCAGGTAATGATTGCGCTGTTCGTCGGTGCCGTAGTGCAGCAGCAGCTCGGCCGGGCCGAGGGAGTTGGGTACCATCACGGTGGAGGCCAGGTCGCCGCTGCGGGTCGCCAGTTTCATCGCGACCTGGGAGTGGGCGTAAGCGGAGAAGCCCTTGCCGCCATACTCCTTGGGGATGATCAGGGCGAAGAAGCCGTGCTGTTTGATATGCGCCCAGGCTTCGGGCGGCAGGTCCATACGCTGGCCGATTTCCCAGTCGCTGACCATGGCGCAGAGTGCCTCGGTCGGCCCGTCGATAAAGGCCTGCTCTTCTTCCGTCAGCGTGGCCTTGGGGTAGGCAAGCAGGGTGTCCCAGTTCGGTCGGCCGCTGAACAGCTCTCCGTCCCACCAGACCGTACCGGCTTCGATGGCGTCCTTCTCGGTGGCCGACATTGGCGGCAGTACGCGCTGGAACCAGGCGAACAAGGGCGCCGTGAAATACTTGCGACGCAGATCCGGCAGTGCCAGGGGAATGGCAACCGCCAGCCAGAGTAGCCAGAAGACAATCAGCAGCCAGCCAGGCGCATGGCTGAATGCGCCCATGGCCAGCAGGTAAACGGCAACGGCGCCTAGAGCGGGAAGGGGAGCGACCCGCAGGTGCGCCAAATAAGCAGTGCCAAGCACTAGAACGATCAACCAGACAGCAAGCATGCACAATCCTCCGTGATGACGGGCGCGGCAGGCGCTCCGTCACGAGCTTAGTCGCCGATAACGACTCAGGCACAGCCCAGGGTCAAGAACCTGTTGGATTTGATGCCGCTCAAGGAATCCTGGCCATTGTTTCTGCTTCGCGTTGAGAGAGTGCGTACTTTGCTAGCCGCCCCGTCTCAAGCGCTCAACAGACTGGTTCAGCCAGACTTCCTTTTGCTGTGAATGCTCAATCCAGCAGGCGCTCGTTTACCACGTCTACGCCTCTGGTTAATGACCGCCGGTGGCCGAGTGAGTTCGGCTTATTGCTCTGTCATGAGCGACGTTGATGAGCAACATCAATGACCGGCGCGTACGCGTGGCGCTGCGTGATGATAGGGTTTGTGGCTGTTCGCCACAGGGTAAACGGGCTTCGGGCTTGTATTGATGGTGGGCCTGCGCTCGGGCTGGCGGTAGACTGGCGCGCTACGCTTGTGTTGCTCGATGTAACCCCCACCTTTATCTATTCCTTCATCAGGTGTGTGTATTTCCATGACTACTGCGCTGTCCATCCGGCAGTTGACCAAGACTTACGGCAACGGTTTTCAGGCGTTGCATGGCATTGATCTCGATGTGGCCGAGGGCGACTTCTTCGCTTTGCTCGGGCCGAACGGGGCTGGTAAATCCACCACTATCGGCATCCTCTCCACGCTGGTGACCAAGAGCAGTGGCACGGTGTCGGTGTTCGGTCATGACCTGGATACCCAGCCGTCGGCACTCAAGCGCTGCCTCGGCGTGGTGCCACAGGAATTCAACTTCAACCAGTTCGAGAAGGTCTTCGACATCGTCGTGACCCAGGCCGGCTATTACGGCATACCGGCGCGTATCGCCCGCGAGCGGGCCGAGCAATATCTCACCCAGCTAGGTCTGTGGGACAAGCGCGACACACCTTCGCGTGAACTGTCGGGGGGGATGAAAAGGCGCCTGATGATTGCCCGAGCCCTGGTGCACCAGCCGCGGTTGTTGATTCTCGACGAGCCGACGGCGGGCGTTGATATTGAACTGCGCCGCTCGATGTGGAGCTTTCTCACCGAGCTCAACGAGCAGGGCATCACCATCATCCTCACCACCCACTACCTGGAGGAGGCCGAGCAGCTGTGTCGCAACATCGGCATCATCGACCACGGCCGCATTGCGGAAAATACCAGCATGAAGGCCTTGCTCAAGAAGCTGCATGTAGAAACCTTCCTGCTGGATATCAAGGGGTCGCTGCAGGCGGTGCCGCAACTGCTGGGCTACCCGGTGGTGCGGGTCGATGACCATACCCTGGAAGTACAGGTGGACAAGAACATGGGTGTGACCGAGCTGTTTCGTCAGCTGGCGCAGCAGCAGATCGAGGTGCTGAGCCTGCGCAACAAGACCAATCGCCTGGAAGAGCTGTTCGTCTCCCTGGTCGAAAAGAACCTGGCGAAGGGGGCGGTATGAGCACGGAATACCTGAACAGCGAGCTGGCCGCCAACCTGGTGGCCCTGCGCACCATCGTCTACCGCGAGGTGCGGCGCTTTACCCGAATCTGGCCACAAACGCTGCTGCCACCAGCCATCACCATGGTGTTGTACTTCGTCATCTTCGGCAATCTGATTGGCCGGCAGATCGGCGACATGGGTGGTTTCACCTATATGGAGTACATCGTGCCGGGGCTGATCATGATGTCGGTGATCACCAACAGCTATGGCAACGTGGTGTCGAGCTTCTTCGGCAGCAAGTTCCAGCGTTCCATTGAAGAGTTGATGGTTTCGCCGGTGTCGCCGCACATCATCCTGGTTGGCTACGTCACCGGCGGCGTGCTGCGAGGGTTGGCAGTCGGCCTGATCGTCACGCTGCTGTCACTGTTCTTCACCCATTTACAGGTGCATCACCTGGGGGTGACGGTGCTGGTGGTACTACTGACGGCGACCATTTTCTCCCTGGGCGGCTTTATCAATGCGGTGTTCGCGCGCAACTTCGATGACATTTCGATCATTCCGACCTTTGTCCTGACGCCGCTGACCTACCTGGGCGGGGTGTTCTACTCAATTACCCTGTTGCCGCCGTTCTGGCAGTCGGTGTCCATGGCCAACCCGGTGCTGCACATGGTCAATGCCTTCCGTTACGGCATCCTCGGAGTGTCCGACATCCGCATCGGCGTGGCGATTGGTTTTATGCTGGTGGCCACCGCGGTGCTCTACACCGTGTGTATTCGCCTATTGGTCAGCGGGCGTGGCATGCGTCAGTAGGTCTGGGTTTGCATAATATCGGGATACATCTTGGTGGCTGGGTCGCGCGGCGACACCGTTAGACTCGGCCTCTACAGAACAAAAGGGGCTGTCTATGTTTTCCCGGGTATGGGTGTTCGCCGCCGTCTGTGCACTGCTGGCGGCAACGCCGTTGCAGGCCGCCGAAGGGCCGTTGGTCGAGGTGGTGCAGGCAAAAAAGTCCTTGGTGCGTGACGAACTGGTGACTTTCGGTTCGCTGCGCTCCGACGAGTCGGTGATGATCCGACCGGAAATCGACGGGCGCCTGGCCACGCTGCATTTTCGCGAGGGCCAGGCAGTCGAGGCCGGTGCCTTGCTGGTCAGCCTCGACGATGCCATCGCCCGTGCCGAATTCGCCCAGGCCCGGGCCAACCTCAACCTCGCCGAGAAAAATTTCGAGCGCGCGCAGATGCTTTTCAAGCGCGGCGCCAGCAATGCCCAGGCCCTTGATGAGGCCAGCGCCCAGCAGCAAGCCGCACGGGCCAGTCTGGCCCTGGCCCAGGCGCGGCTGGACAAGACCGAAATCCTTGCCCCTTATTCCGGGGTACTCGGGCTGCGTCAGGTCAGCGCGGGGGACTACCTCACCGCCGGTCAGGACATCATCAACCTGGAAGTGCTCGAC
This sequence comes from Gammaproteobacteria bacterium, assembly GCA_018826895.1. Lineage (GTDB taxonomy): Bacteria > Pseudomonadota > Gammaproteobacteria > Pseudomonadales > Pseudomonadaceae > Aquipseudomonas. The sequence continues at coordinate 20,844 of JAHJYA010000014.1, read as the reverse complement.
CCACTCAAGGTCGAGTTCCGCATTCCGCAGAAGGCCGTCAGTCAGGTTCGGCTGAATCAGGCGGTGGAAATCAGCCTGGATGCCTTCCCCGATGAGCGCTTTATCGGCGAAATTTACGCCATCAACCCGCGTCTGGACGTCGCCGGGCGCAGCCAGGACATCCGCGCGCACATCGACAATGATGACCGGCGCCTGCGTCCTGGGCAGTTCGTGCGGGTGTCGGTGATCCTCGCCGAGCGCCCCGATGCGCTGATCATTCCTGAGGCTGCAGTGATGCCGATTGGCGACCAGTTGTTCGTCAACCTGGTGGTCGACGGCAAGGTCGAGCGCCGCGAGGTGACCTTAGGCAAGCGCAGCAACGGTGCTGTCGAGGTGCGTGAGGGCCTCACGGGTGACGAGACCCTGATCAGCGCCGGCTGGCAGAAGGTCAACCCCGGTATGAGTGTGCGTACCAAGGTGGTGGAGCAGGGCGCATGACGCTGTCGGACATCTGCATCCGTCGTCCGGTCTTCGCCACCGTCCTCTCGCTGATCGTCGTATTGCTGGGCCTGATGGCCTATGACCGCCTGGCGGTGCGCGAATACCCGAACATCGATGTGCCGATCGTCACGGTCAACATCACCTACCCGGGCGCCAGCCCCGAGATCATGGAGTCGCAGGTTGCTCAGCCGATCGAGGACGTGTTGTCCGGGATCGATGGGCTGGACTTCGTCAGCTCGATCAGCCGTTCGGAGAACACCCAGATCACCGCGCAGTTCCGCCTGGGCAGCAATGCCGATGAGGCAGCCAACGACGTGCGTGACCGCCTCGGCCGGGTGCGCGGCCTGCTGCCGGACGAGATCGACGAGCCCATCGTGCAGAAGGTCGAGGCCGATGCCCAGCCGGTGATCTGGATTGCGTTTTTCAGCGAGCGCTTCAGCGCCATGGAGATCACCGATGTGCTGGAGCGGGTGATCAAGGATCGCCTGCAAACCATTCCGGGCGTCTCCGAGGTACAGGTGCGCGGGGCGCGAACCTTTTCCATGCGTATCTGGCTGGACCCGGAAAAACTCGCCGCGCACAACCTCACGGTGCAGGACGTGGAAGCGGCGATTCGCCGGCAGAACGTGGAGATTCCCGCCGGGCGTATCGAGTCCAGCGACCGCGAATTCACCGTGTTGTCGGAAACCGACCTGAACACCCCCGAGCAGTTCAACAACCTGATCGTCGACGACTCGCGCGGTTACTTGTTGCGCCTGTCGGACATCGGCCACGCCGAGATCGCTGCGCGTGATGAGCGCAGCCTGGTGCGTTATCGCGGCAAACCGGCGGTGTCGATGGGCATGGTCAAGCAGGCCACGGCCAACCCGCTGGACATCTCCGACGGCCTTAACGCCGCGTTGCCGGATATTCGCGCGCTGCTGCCCGAAGGCATGGACATGGCGGTTGCCAACGACAACTCGCAGTTTATCCGCGAGTCGATCGACAACGTATTCATCACCATCTGGGAAGCGGTGGTGCTGGTCATCCTGATCATCTTCCTGTTTCTGCGCTCGTTGCGCGCGACCATCATCCCGCTGGTGACCATCCCGGTGTCGCTGATAGGCGCCTTCGCCCTGATGTCGCTGATGGGCTTCACCATCAACACCCTGACGCTGCTGGCCATGGTGTTGGCCATTGGCCTGGTGGTGGACGATGCCATCGTTATGCTGGAGAACATCCACCGGCATATCGAGGAGGGCATGGCGCCCCGCGCAGCGGCGCTCAAGGGCAGCCGCGAGATCGCCTTCGCGGTGATCGCCATGACCCTGACCCTGGCCGCGGTGTTCGCGCCCATCGGCTTTATGCAGGGCATCACCGGCAAGCTGTTCACCGAGTTCGCCTGGACGTTGGCCGGTGCCGTGCTGGTATCCGGCTTCGTCGCCCTGACCCTGACGCCGATGATGTGCGCGGTGTTGCTCAAGGCCCACGTTAAAGACGAGCAGCATGGGCGCATCTATAACCTGATCGAAGGTTTTCTCAACGGCGTCACCTACCGTTATCGGCATCTGCTCGAACAGGCCCTGCGTGCCTGGGTGTTAATGCTTGCGGTGTTGCTGGCGACCATTATTGCCTGCGTCTGGCTGTTTTCCGGCTTGCGTTCAGAGCTGGCGCCGACTGAAGACACCGGCACCATCGTCGGCGTGTTCAACGGCCCGGATGGCGCCACCATCGACTACACCGCGCGCTATGCCCGAGAAGTCGAAGCGGCCTACGAAAGCATTGCCGAGACCAATCGCTATATGGTCATTGCCGGCTTCCCGACTGTGGCCCAGGGCATCTCCTTTATGAAGCTGGAAGACTGGGCCGACCGCAGCCGCAATCAGTTCGAGATTCGCAACGAGCTGCTGCCCAAGCTGCAGGACATCGCCGGCATGCGCGTGTTTCCGGTCAACCGCCCACCCCTGGGGCAGAGTGCGCGTAACCAGCCGATCAACTTCGTCATTCGCTCCTCCATGGAGTACGCCGAGCTGCAGACTTATGTCGCACAGTTGATCGAGCAGGTGCGCGGCTACCCCGGCCTGGAAAGCCTGGACAGCGACCTCAAGCTGAACACCCCGCAGTTGAAGATCGAGGTCAACCGCGAGCAGGCGGTGAGCGTCGGCACCGATGTGGCAACCATCGGCCGCAGCCTGGAAAGCCTGTTCGGTAGCCGCCAGGTTACCCGCTTCAAACAGAACGGCGAGCAGTACGACGTGCTGGTGCAACTGCAGGATATCGACCGACGCAACCCCCAGGACCTTGACCGCGTCTACGTGCGAGCGGGCGATGGCAGCATGGTGCAGCTGTCCAACCTGATCTCGGTGCGTGAGACAGTGGCGCCGCGTGAGCTCAACCACTTCAACCAACTGCGCGCGGTGACCATCAGCGCCAACGTCGGCTCCGGCTACACCCTGGGCGAGGCGCTGGACCACCTGGAGGACGCGGCGCGTGAGGTGTTCCCGCCGGATACCCAGTACGACTACACCGGCACCTCGCGCGATTACAAAGAGTCGAGTTCGGGGATTTTGCTGATCTTCGTCCTGGCCCTGGCGTTTATCTTTCTGGTGCTGGCGGCGCAGTTCGAGAGCTTCACCGACCCGCTGATCATCCTGTTCAGCGTGCCTTTGTCGATGGCCGGGGCGCTGCTGGCGCTGACCCTGTTTGGCGGTACGTTGAATATCTACTCGCAGATCGGCCTGGTCACGCTGATCGGCCTGATTACCAAGCACGGCATTCTGATCGTCGAGTTCGCCAACCACCTGCAGCGTGAAGGCGTGGCCCTGGGCCAGGCGATCGTCGAGGCCTCGGTGCAGCGTTTGCGGCCGATTCTGATGACCACTGGCGCCATGGTGCTCGGCTCCCTGCCCCTGGCGATTGCCAGTGGCGCGGGCGCGGAAAGCCGTCAGCAGATTGGCTTGGTGATTGTCGGTGGCCTGTTGGTCGGCACCTTCTTCACCCTGTTCGTGATCCCGACGCTGTATATGCTGTTGCGTCGCTGGCAGCCGATCAAGCCTTACGCCGAGGACGACCTGGCGCACGCGTAGCGCTGTGCTGGCCGCGCTGATGCTGCGCGGCCAGCACGGGCGGTTGCCTCAGTCGACTTTGAGGATCAGCTTGCCGAAGTTCTCGCCGCTGAACAGTTTGAGCAGGGTGTCCGGGAAGGTGGTCAGGCCGCTGACGATATCTTCCTTGGACTTCAGCTGGCCGCTGGCCAACCAGCCGGCCATTTCCTGAGCTGCCTCGGCGAAGCGCGGCGCGTAGGTCATTACCACCATGCCCTCCATGCGCGCGCTGTTGACCAGTAATTGCAGGTAATTCGCCGGGCCCTTGATCGCTTGGGTGGCGTTGTACTGGCTGATGGCGCCGCAGATCACCACGCGGGCCTTGAAGTTGATGCGGTTGAGCACAGCTTCGAGGATGTCGCCGCCAACGTTATCGAAATACACATCCACGCCTTTGGGGCATTCGCGTTTGAGGGCGGCCGGCAGGTCTTCATTCTTGTAGTCGATGGCGCCATCGAAGCCCAGCTCATCGCGCAGAAATGCGCATTTGTCGGCGCCGCCGGCGATGCCGACCACGCGGCAGCCCTTGAGCTTGGCAATTTGCCCGGCCACGCTGCCCACCGCCCCGGCTGCGCCGGAAATCACCACGGTTTCTCCGGCTTTGGGCGCACCGACATCCAGCAGGGCGAAATAGGCGGTCATGCCGGTCATACCGAGTGCAGATAGGTACAGCGGTAGCGGCGCGCGCTTGGGGTCGACCTTGTAGAAGCCACGCGGTTCGCCGAGGAAATAATCCTGCACGCCAAGGGCACCGTTAACCGTGTCGCCGACGGCGAAGTCCGGGTGCTGAGAAGCGATCACCTCGCCGACGCCGAGGGCGCGCATCACCTCGTTGAGCCCTACTGGCGGGATATAGGAGCGGGCATCGTTCATCCAGCCGCGCATGGCCGGGTCGAGTGACAGGTAGGCGTTCTTCACCAGGATCTGCCCGCTGGCCGGCTGACCCACCGGGCTCTCGACGTAGCTGAAGGTGTTGCGGTCAGGCAGGCCGACCGGGCGTTTGGCGAGTAGAAACTGGCGGTTCACAGGGGCTGACATGGCAGGTGCTCCATTGACGAAAACCTTGGTGATAGCCCTTGTCGCTCATTGGGGCAAGGATTGTCCGGCGTCTGGAATGCTGCCTGATCGACCTTGGTGATGATTGCTTGGCAGCTTAATCAGCTTTTTGCATGGAGCTTTAACCGCACGGCCTATAGTGCTGCGCGCCGCTTTGTCGCCTGGCTAGACTCGCGCTCATCCACTTTCCCCTTGCGAGGATGCACCGATGAGTTTCACCTTCTCCGGCCAGGTTGCTCTGGTCACTGGCGGCGCTGCCGGTATTGGCCGCGCCACCGCGTTGGCGTTCGCTCAGGCTGGCCTGAGTGTTGTGGTGTCGGATGTCGATACTGCAGGCGGTGAAGGCACCGTCGAGCTGATTCGTACGGGTGGTGGGCAAGCGACTTTCGTGCGCTGCGACGTGACCCGCGAGGCCGAGGTGCAGGCGCTGATGACGGCGACCCTGGAGGCTTATGGACGTCTGGACTATGCGTTCAACAATGCCGGTATCGAGATCGAGAAGGGCAAGCTGGCCGATGGCAGCGAGGCGGAGTACGACGCCATCATGGGCGTCAACGTCAAAGGTGTGTGGTTGTGCATGAAGCACCAGATCCCGTTGCTGCTGGCCCAGGGCGGTGGCGCCATCGTCAACACCGCTTCGGTCGCAGGTCTCGGTGCGGCGCCGAAGATGAGTATCTACAGTGCCTCCAAGCATGCGGTGATTGGCCTGACCAAGTCGGCGGCGGTTGAGTATGCGAAGAAGAAAATCCGCGTCAACGCCGTGTGCCCGGCGGTGATCGACACCGACATGTTCCGCCGCGCCTACGAGGCCGATCCGAAGAAGGGTGAGTTTGCCGCTGCGATGCACCCGGTTGGGCGCATCGGCAAGGTGGAGGAAGTCGCCACGGCGGTGCTCTACCTGTGCTGCGACAACGCGGCGTTCACCACCGGTCATGCGCTGGCAGTGGACGGTGGGGCCACCGCCATCTGACGATATGGATTTAGCTCGACAAGGCGCCTGCGGGCGCCTTTGGTGTTTCAGGCGCGGCGTTTGCCAGCGTTAAGAATCGCCAGGGTCAGCAGGCCGGCTACAATCCCCCAGAACGCCGAGCCGACCGAGAACAGGGTCATGCCCGACGCGGTGACCAGGAAGGTAATCAGCGCGGCTTCACGCTCGTCCGGTTCGCTCATGGCTTGGGTCAGGCCACCGATGATCGAGGCGAACAGCGCTAGGGCGGCGATGGACAGAATCAGGGCTTTCGGCAGGGCGGCGAACAGCGCCGCCAGGGTGGCGCCGAAGATGCCGGCAATGCCGTAGAACACCCCACACCAGATCGCGGCGGTGTAGCGCTTTTTTGGGTCCTCATGGGCTTCCGGGCCGGCGCAGATCGCCGCGCTAATGGCCGCCATATGAATACCGTGGCTGCCGAACGGCGCCAGCAGTATCGACGTCAGCCCGGTGGTGGTCAGCAGCGGGCTGGCGGGCACGTCATAACCGTTGGCGCGCAGCACGGCCATGCCGGGCAGGTTCTGCGAGGCCATGGCGACGATAAACAACGGAATGCCGATGCTGATGACCGCCGCCAGGGAGAAGCTTGGCGTGGTCCATTCTGGCGTGGCCAGCTGTAACTCGAACTGCTGAAAATTCAGCAGACCAAACACCGCCGCCAGCACAGTGCCGACAATCAGTGCTGCCAGTACCGCATAGCGCGGCAGTAGGCGCTTACCAACCAGATAAGCCAGCAGCATGGCCACTACTAGCAACGGCTGTTGCTCGGCGGCCACGCAGATTTCCAGGCCGATCTTGAACAGCACGCCGGCCAGCAGCGCCGCGGCAATCGAGCCGGGGATACGGCGCATCAGGCGGTCGAAGGTGCCGGTCAGGCCGATCAACACAATCAGCCCGGAGGCGAAGATATACGCGCCAATCGCCTCGCTGTAAGGCACGCCGGGCAGGCTGGTGATCAGCAGGGCCGCACCGGGCGTGGACCAGGCGATCATCACCGGCGCACGGTAGCGCAGCGACAGGCCAATGCAGCAAATCGCCATGCCAATCGACAATGCCCAGATCCACGAGGAAATCTGCCCGGCACTCAGGCCGGCAGCCTGGCCGGCCTGGAACATCAGCACCAGGGAGCTGGTGTAGCCGGTGAGCATGGCGATAAAGCCGGCCACGACCGCCGAGGTCGAGGTGTCAGCGAGGGGACGCAAGCGGGTTTCTGGCAAGTCGTACATCAGAGCAGTCCAGTGTCGGCGAAGATGGGATACAGCGAGGCAACCAGGAGCAGCGCCATGCCGATATTGAATATGCGCAACGCGCGGGGGTTGTTCAACCAGTTGCGCAAAAGGCTGCCGGCCACCGTCCACAGGCCTACGCTGGGGCAGTTGACCAGGGCAAAGAGTGCCGCAATCAGCAGGACGTTGACCACGAAGTTATCGTGCGGCGTGTAGGTGGTGATGGCGCCAATGGCCATGATCCAGGCTTTCGGGTTGACCCACTGAAAGGCCGCCGCCTGCAGAAAGCTGAATGGCTTGCTGGTCGCCTTGGCCTGACTGTCCGGTGCGCCAGAGTTGGCGATTTTCCAAGCCAGGTACAGCAGGTAAGCGGCGCCGAGGTAGCGCAATACGCTGTAGAGCAGGGGTACCTGCTCAAACAGTTGGCCGAGACCGAGACCGACCGATGCCACCAGCAGCATAAAGCCCAGGCTGATGCCGAACATGTGCGGCAAGCTGCGGCGCAGGCCGAAATTCACCCCGCTGGCGAGCAGCATCATATTGTTCGGCCCCGGCGTGACCGAGGTGACAAAGGCAAAGGCGATAAAGGCGATCAGCAGTTCGGTGCTCATGGGCAGCTACTCGAGGTCGATGGCTGCAAGACTATTCGCTGCAAGGGTGAGCGTCGCCGTACAGCAACCTGCGTAAAAAGCCATACAGTCGATTGGCGAAAGCGAGCGCTGCGGGTAGTGTGCAGCGCTTACCGTCGAACACGCACAAGGAACCGCGATGACCCCTGACAACAACCCCTATGCCGCCCCCCAGGTCGACCTGGTAGACGCTGCACCTGCTCCTGTCCTTGAGGGCTGGAGCGCTTCTCAGTTAAGGATGCTGGGCTGGCTAAGCCTGGTTTCGGTGCTGGGGGCGGTGGTACTGCTCGGCATCGCGTTGGCCTCCGGCTTGCTGGACGATCCCATCTTGCTGTTGATCAGCACCTGGCTCAGCCCGGCAGTGACGATCCTTGGTTGTTACCTGCTGCTGCGCATGAAGGCGTTCGCCGAACAGCGTTTTGCCGCAACGGGGTTGAGCAACCCGGTGTGGGCCGTGGTGATCGTCGCCTTGCTGCTGAGTAGCTTCGAGCTTATCTGGGGCGATGCCACCAGCCAGTTGGGCGTGCCGATGTTCGTCTACTTCGGCCTGATGTGCGTGTACGGGGCCCTGCTGACCTGGCTGGGGATTCGCCTGCGCCAGGCACAGAATGTCTACCCGGTGTTCAACCTGATGGCTTGGCTGAATATCATCGGCGGCATCATGCTGGCTACGGTGATTCTGATCGTTCTGGCGTTGTTCCCCCTGATCGGCGCGAGCGTGGCGATGGCCCTGGTGTTCTTCAAGGCGGCGGGTGAGGTGTCGCAGCCGGGCTAGGCCCTTATACGGCCGAACACTGCTCGTCCTCAGTGCTTCGGCCCTTGCCCAACGCCTGATTGACCGTCAACCAGCCATTCACCGCCGCTTCCCCAGCCTCGGCGAAGGCGCGCTGCAGCAGCTTGGCCTGCTCGCGGCGCAGGGCGCGCTCGAGCTTGGCGCCCTCGGCGGTGAAGCCCAGCAGGCGTTTGCGTTTGTCCTCGGCGGCCGTGACGCTGACCACCAGGTTCATCTCCTGCAATTGGCGCAGCGGAATGCTCAGGGCCTGCTTGCTCACGCCCAGGTAGCCGAGCAGCTGTTTCATGCTCAGGCCAGGGTATTTGGCGATAAAGAACAGGATGCGATGGTGCACCCGCGACAGCCCGCGGCGAGCCAGCATCTCGTCGGCCTTGGCGGTGAACGCCTGATAGCCGAAGAAGAAGGCTTCCATGGCGGCTTGTTGGGTGACGGAATTTTTAAGGTCAAGCATATTGACGTATCTGCCTGTGCCGTCGTAGTTTCGGTCAACCAGTTTGACTTATTTTTCTCTGCCTTTGCTACCGGTGATCACCATGGCCTTCTCCGAACGCGTCGCCCGCCTGAAAAGCTCCCTGATCCGTGAAATTCTGGCTGCCGCGCAGCGCCCCGAGGTGATGTCCTTCGCCGGCGGCCTGCCCGCTGAGCCGATGCTGCCACGGGTGGAGTGGGCTGACATGCCGACCAGCATGGGCCAGTACGGCACCAGCGAGGGCGAGCCGGAACTGCGCGAAGCCATCGCCGAAGAAGCCCGCGCCCTGGGCGTGCCCTGCGATGCCAGCCAGGTGCTGATCGTCAGCGGCTCGCAGCAGACCCTCGATCTGGCCAGCAAGCTGTTTATCGATCCGGGTACCGAGGTGCTGCTCGAAGCGCCCACTTACCTGGCCGCGCTGCAGGCGTTTCAACTGTTTGGCGCCAACTGCATTGCCGTGCCCCAGGAGGCCGATGGTCCGCAGCTCGATGCCCTGCGCGAGCGCCTGGAGAATCACAAGCCGGCCTTCGCCTACCTGATCCCGACTTTTCAGAACCCCTCGGCGGTGCGCTACAGCGAGGCCAAGCGCGATGCCGTGGCGGCGCTGCTTGACGAGTTCGGCGTGACCCTGATTGAAGACGAACCCTACCGCGAGCTAGTGTTCGATGAGGGCAGCGCCACACCGATTGTCAGTCGTCTGCAGAAGGCCAGCTGGATCTACACTGGCACTGTCTCCAAGACCCTACTGCCGGGCCTGCGCGTCGGCTACCTGATCGCCACGCCGGATCTGTATCCCTACCTGCTGCGCCTCAAGCAGTCTGCTGACCTGCACACCAACCGGGTCGGCCAGTGGCAGGCGCTGCAATGGCTGGGCACGCGTCACTACCGCGAACACCTGGCCGAGCTGCGGGATTTCTATCGGGTTCGCCGCGACGCCATGCAGGACGTGCTGGCCGAGCATTTCAGCGACCTGGCCGACTGGCAGGTGCCCCAGGGCGGGCTGTTCTTCTGGCTGACCCTCAAACAGCCGCTGGATACGCGCACCCTGCTGGCACCGGCATTGGCGCAGAACGTCGCCTTTATGCCGGGTGAGCCGTTTTTTATCGACCCGGACGCCAATCCGGGGCATTTGCGGCTTAACTTCAGCCACGTCGCCCCCGAGCGCTTGAGCGAAGGCCTGCAGCGTTTGGCTGCGGTGATCCGCGAGGCGCAAGCCGGCAACGCCGCTTGAGCAAACGGGTGACTACCAGATAAGCCGCACAGGGAGGACGCAACATGTACAAGGTTTATGGCGATTACCGCTCGGGCAACTGCTACAAGGTCAAGCTGATGCTGCACCTGCTCGATCAGCCCTATGAGTGGGTGCCGATCGACATCCTCAAGGGTGAAACCGGCGAGGAAGCCTTTCTGGCGAAAAACCCCAACGGCAAGATTCCGGTGCTCGAGCTGGACGACGGCACCTGCCTGTGGGAATCCAACGCGATTCTCAACTTCCTCGCCGACGGCAGCGCGTTTCTGCCGACCGAGCCCCGCCTGCGCACCCAGGTGTTGCAGTGGCAGTTTTTCGAGCAGTACAGCCACGAGCCCTACGTCGCGGTGGCGCGCTTTATCCAGCTCTACCAGGGCATGCCGGCTGAGCGGCTTGAGGAATATCAGGTTTGCCAGGTGCGCGGACACAAGGCCTTGCGGGTGATGGAAAAGCAGCTTGAACAGACCCCGTACCTGGTCGGTGATGCCTATTCGATTGCCGATATCGCGCTCTACGCCTACACCCACGTCGCCCATGAAGGCGGCTTCGATCTCAGCCCTTACCCGGCGATTCAGGCCTGGCTGGCGCGGGTTGCCAGCCATCCGCGGCATGTCACGATGCTTGGCTGAGCCTGCTAGCCCGGTGCGCGCATGCCGCTCAGATTGGGCATGCTGGCGCGCATCCGGGCGATAAACAGGCGCAGCCGCGCCGGGTAGTGGCGGGCGTAGGGGTAGACCAGGTAGACCGGCAAGGGCGCGGCCTGCCACTCGGGCGCCAACTGCACCAGCCGGCCGCAGCGCAGGTCATCGGCGACAATCCACGACGAAGCGATGCAGGCACCCATGCCGGCCAGGGCGGCGTTGCGCAGCGCGTACAGGCTGTCGGTGCTCAGCCGTGGGCGAATGGCGAAGCGCTGCACGCTGCCGCTGTGCTGCTGGGTCAATGTCACCTCGTCCCGGTAATAGGTTTTCAGTGCCAGCCAGGGCAGGGCGCTCAGCGCGTTACTGTCGAGCGGGGCAGGGCCGTTGCCCCATATGCCAGGCGCTGCTACCACGATGCGTGGCACCTCGGCCAGATGCAGCGCGACCACATTGGGGTCGTCCACGCTGCCGACCTGGATCGCGCAATCGATGCCTTCGGCGATAAAGTCCGGGCGCCGATCATGCAGCAGCCATTCCACCTGCACCTCGGGATACTCGTCGAGGTAGGCCAGCAATGGGGTGATCAACTGATCCTGGCCGAACGCATGGGGTGCCAGTACGCGCAGGGTACCGCGGGCCTGTTCACTGCTGCCCTTGAGGCTGCTTTCCAGGTTGTCCCAGCTGTCCAGCAGCTCCCGTGCCTGGGCGAAGCAGCGTTCGCCGTCATCGCTAAGTTTCATGCCGTGGGTCGAGCGCTGCAGCAATCTCAGGCCCAGATTGCGTTCGAGCACCTGCAGGCGTCGGCTCACCGTGGGCTGGCTGACGCCCAGTTGTACGGCGGCGGCAGAGAGGCTGCCGGTCTCGACGATGCGCACGAAGGTGTGCAGCAATTCGAGGCGGTCGGTGGTCGGGGTTGAGTGTTCTTTCATACGCATAGCGTATAGCAGATCTGCGAGCCATGCGCCTACCAGCGACGCGCATGGCCTGGGAAACTGCGCGCACTGTCATTCCCCGAGCTACTGTCATGTCTGATATCCATCCTCTGCATAAAGCTGGCCTGTCCTCTTGGCTGGTTCTGTTGCTGGCGGCCGCGGCTGGCTTTGCCGTCGCCTCGCTGTATTACAGCCAGCCGATTCTCGCCGTACTGGTGGCTGATATTCACGCCAGCGAACGGGCCGTGGGCCTGGTGCCGACGTTGACGCAGTTGGGCTATGCCCTGGGCATTTTGCTCCTGGCGCCCCTGGGGGATCGCTATGACCGGCGCCGCATCATTCTGCTTAAGGCTGGCCTGCTACTCGTTGCGCTGCTGCTTAGTAGCCTGGCGCCGAGCATTGGCTGGTTACTGTTGGCGAGTCTGCTGGTGGGGCTGACGGCCACAGTTGCCCAGGATATCGTGCCGGCGGCGGCGACCCTGGCGCCTGAGGCGCAGCGCGGCAAGGTGGTGGGCACGGTGATGACCGGCCTGCTGCTGGGCATCCTGCTGTCGCGGGTGGTCAGTGGGGTGGTCGCCGAGCAGCTGGGCTGGCGCGCGGTCTATGCCCTGGCCGCGGTATCGGTGGCGCTGATCGGTGTGGCCTTGTGGCGCGGATTGCCGCGCTTCGCGCCGACCACGCAACTGGGCTATCGCGCGCTGTTGGGCTCGATGGTCCAGCTCTGGCGGCAGCACTCGGCGTTGCGCCGCGCCGCCTGGGCCCAAGGCCTGCTGTCGGTGGCGTTCAGTGCCTTTTGGTCGACCCTGGCGGTGATGCTGCACGACAGTTTCCAGTTGGGCAGTTCGGTGGCGGGGGCCTTTGGCTTGGCGGGGGCGGCTGGAGCCCTGGCAGCGCCCTTGGCCGGGCGCCTGGCTGATCGCCGTGGCCCGGAGCCGGTGACGCGTCTGGGCGCCGGGCTGGTGCTGCTGTCGTTCGCCGCCATGGGGCTGGCGGCGTGGTTACCGAGCCAGGGCCAACTGATATTGCTGATCGTCTGCGCCGTGGGCTTCGATTTCGGTATCCAGGCCTCGCTGGTGGCGCACCAGACTATCGTTTACGGCCTGCAGCCTGAAGCGCGCAGCCGGCTCAATGCGTTGCTGTTTACCGGGGTCTTTATCGGCATGGCCAGCGGCGCCGCGTTAGGCAGCCTGGTGCTGGCGCAATGGGGCTGGTTTGCCGTGGTCGCCTTGGCAGTCATTGCGGCTCTTGGTGCGCTGGGTGTGCGGTTGCTGCCGAGCCGCTCAGGCCTGGTCGCGACCGTCTGAGGGGCTGGACAGCGTGCCGATTAGGCGGATAATCGCGCCATCAACCTTTCTGCAGAACGCCCCCATGCGTATCACCCTGCGTACCGCCCTGATCTGCATGCTGATGCTCGCCCTCCCGGCGCAGAGCATGGCCGCCCTTGGCATGCAGTTGTGCGCGGTGACCCAGCAGAGCAAAGCGCAGAACGGGGTTATGAGCCAGGCTGATTCACTCATGACCGCCCATCATCCGGGCGCCATGGCTATGGCTCAGCCCGCGGCTACGCAGCATGGCTCGCACCACCGCGCTGCCGACGCCGGCAAGGCCGCCTCTGTCGCCGACAACAGCCTGTGCAGCCTCTGCGCTTTTTGTGTCGGTGCGGTAGCCCTGAGCACAGTAGTTGCCAGTAATTCTCCGCTGCAAGCGGTCGAGCCGTCCTTGGCGCGACTGGATCAGTTTGTCGGCTTTATCGCCGAAACCCCCGAAAGACCCCCGCGCTTTTTTCTCGCCTAAGCCAAACCGTGCGTTGACGCCCCTGGCGCAGTTGCTGCCCAGGCCCGCGTAACGCGTATTTAGCTATTAGTCGGTGTTTGCCTGCGCAGCGCAGGCGCGCCGCTGCACGCGAGACTATTCGATGACGCGTTTTCTCTTTGCCCGCCAGCAGGCGTTTATCTGCCTGGCGTGGCTGCTGTCGGCTGGCAGCTGGGCCGAGTCGCCCGACCCGCTGGACGCCCAGGCCACCACGCCGCCTGTGCACTATCAATCGCCGCTCAAGGGCTATCAGGGCTTTAGCGAGCAGCCGCAGTACGACTGGCGAGAGGCCAATGATTTGGTCGGCCGGATAGGCGGTTGGCGCACTTATTCCCAAGAGCCGTATGCCCAGGAGCCCGGTACACAGAGAGCCCCGGCGCAGCAGCCCGCCGAGCCGTCGACCAAACCAATGGAGCTGCACCATGGCCATCACTAAATCGAGGGTCATGACGAGCCGCGTTGGACTTTGCGCAATGGTTGTTCTACTGAGCGGCTGCGCCAGCTTTAGCCAGGATGGTGGTTTTACTCAGGTCGAGCAGGCCAGCCAGGCGCAGTTGGATAAGCAGGTGACCTGGGTGAAAACCCCCGAGCAGCGCAGCCAGGTGGCCGAACGGGTCGCCGAGTTGCTGGCCGAGCCGCTGACGGTGGATGCCGCGGTGCAGGTGGCCTTGCTGAATAACCGCGACTTGCAGGCAAGTTTCGATCAGCTGGGCATCAGCGAAGCCGAGCGGGTGCAGGCCGGGCGTATCCCTAATCCTGGCTTTTCCTTCGGGCGTTTGGAAAAGGGCAGCGAAGTGGAGTACGAGCGCGGCCTGCATATCAACCTGGCGCGCTTGATTGCCATGCCGCTGACGTCGGGCATGGAGGCCAAGCGCTTCGAGCAGGTGCAGCGGCAGACCCGCCTGGCGCTGTTCGAGTTGGCCAGCCAGACGCGCAAGGCCTGGTACCGCGCGGTGGCGGCGCAGGAGAGCCTGGGCTTTATGGGCCAGGTGATGGAGTCGGCTGAAATCTCTGCCGAGCTGGCCAGGCGGCTGGCCGCAGTGGGTAACTACAGCACGCTGCAACGGGCCCAGGAACAGAGCTTCTATGCCGATGCCGGGCTTAACCTGATCCGCGCCGAACAAGCTCGGGTGCAGAGCCGCGAGCAGCTGACCCGTTTGCTCGGGCTGTGGGGCGAGCAGATCGATTTCCGCTTGCCCAAGCGCCTGCCCGAGTTGCCGGCTAAGCCTGAGCAGTTGCCGGATGTCGAGCGCCTGGCTATCGCTCAGCGTCTGGATATCCAGGCCCTGCGCTTGGACGCCGAGCGCCTGGCCAGCAACCTGGGGCTGAGCAAAACCACACGGTTTATCAACGTGCTGGAGCTGGGCGTGGTGAATAACCGCTCTAACGAAGAGCCGACTCAGCGCGGCTACGAGATCAGCGTCGAGTTGCCGCTGTTTGACTGGAGCGGCGCCAAGGTGGCTAAGGCTGAGGCGCAGTACCGGCAGATGCTTAATCGCGCCGCTGCCACGGCAATCAACGCGCGCTCGCAGGTGCGTGAGGCCTACCTGGGTTACCAGGCCAGCCATGACGTTGCCCGGCATTACCGTGACGAGGTGCTGCCGCTGCGCGCGCGTATCGCCGAGGAAAATGTCCTGCAGTACAACGGCATGTTTATCAGCACCTTCGAGCTGCTGGCCGATGCGCGCAAACAAATCCTCGCGGTCGATGGTTATCTGCAGGCACAGCGCGACTTCTGGATCGCCAAGGCTGATCTGGATATGGCCCTGTTGGGCGCGCCCAGCCTGTCACAGAGTACGCCGGCTATGGCCGCCACCGACGAGCCCGCCGGGCACTGATCAAGGACTATTTCCCATGGTTTCACGACGTGATTTCTTTCTCGGTGCCAGCGCGATTACTGCCGCTGTCGCCACCTCGGCAGTCAGCCGGGTATCCCTGGCCGGCATACCGGAGGCGGTGTCCCAGGGCAGCGCCGATACCCAGCCGCCGTTGCAACCGCAGAACGGCCGGCCCTATAACCCGGTGGTGACGCTTAACGGCTGGACCCTGCCGTGGCGGATGAACAACGGCGTCAAGGAATTCCACCTGGTTGCCGAGCCGGTGGTGCGCGAGCTGGCGCCTGGCTACAAGGCCCACTTGTGGGGCTATAACGGCCAGTCGCCGGGGCCGACCATTGAGGTGGTGGAGGGCGACCGGGTACGCATCTTCGTCACCAACAAGCTGCCCGAACACACCAGCATCCACTGGCACGGCCAGCGCCTGCCCAATGGCATGGACGGCGTCGCCGGGCTGACCCAGCCGGCGATTCCGGTGGGCAAAACCTTCGTGTATGAGTTCGTCGCCCGTCGCCCCGGCACCTTTATGTACCACCCCCATGCCGACGAGATGACCCAGATGGCCATGGGCATGATGGGCTTCTGGGTCACTCATCCCAAGGAACACCACCCACTGATCAGCGAAGTGGATCGGGATTTCTGCTTTCTGCTTAACGCCTACGACATCGAGCCCGGGGCGGCCACGCCGAAGATCATGACCATGCTCGACTTCAACCTGTGGACCTTTAACAGCCGCATCTTTCCCGGCATCGACCCGCTGGTGGTGCGGCATAACGACAAGGTACGCATCCGTGTCGGCAACCTGACCATGACCAACCACCCGATCCACCTGCATGGTCACGAGTTTGAGGTGACCGGTACCGATGGCGGCCCGACGCCGGTGGGTTCGCGCTGGCCGGAGGTGACCACGGATATCGCGGTGGGGCAGATGCGTCAGGTGGAGTTTCTTGCCGACGAGGAGGGCGACTGGGCCTTTCACTGCCACAAGAGCCACCACACCATGAACGCCATGGGCCACGACATTCCGACCCTGGTCGGCGTCGACCACCGCGACATGACCCGCAGGATCGCCAAGCTGATCCCCGATTACATGGTCATGGGCGAACGCGGCATGGCTGATATGGCAGAAATGCAGATGCCGCTGCCGGACAACACCGCACCGATGATGACCGGCGACGGCCCCTTCGGCTCGGTGGAAATGGGCGGCATGTTTACCGTGCTCAAGGTGCGCAAGGACCAGGCAGCCGGCGATTACCGCGACCCGGGCTGGTTCAAGCACCCGGCCGGCACTGTGGCCTATGAATGGCAAGGGGAGTTGGACAAACCGGCGCGTTCGAGAGAGGCCGGCGGGCAGTCGATGCCGCTCAAGCAGCCGATCGACGAGCCGGTTGAGGTGCAGGTGCGTAAACCTAGCGGCCATGCTGGCCATTGAGGAGGTAGACCCATGAAACAGACAGCTTATTTGCCGTTGGCATTCGCCCTGGCGGGCTTGCTGCTTAGCGGCTCAGCGCTGGCCCATAGCGAACAACACGCTGCGCAGCACAGCGCTGCCGTAGTCAAAGAGCAGAAACCCTGGGGTATTGCCGGTGACCTTGAGCAGGTCAGCCGCACCATCGAAATAGGCATGAGCGACCAGATGCGCTTTAGCCCCGACCAACTTGAAGTCAAGCAGGGCGAGACCATCCGCTTTGTGCACCGTAACCAGGGCAAGTTGCTGCATGAGTTCGTCCTGGGTACTCGGGCGGATCTGGATGCGCACGCGGCGATGATGGCCAAGTTCCCCGGCATGCAGCATGACGAGCCCTATATGGCCCATGTTGGGCCGGGGCAGAGTGGCGAGATCATCTGGACCTTCAACCGTGCTGGCGACTTCGATTTCGCCTGTCTGATCGCCGGCCACTACCAGGCGGGAATGGTCGGCAAGGTGCGGGTTGTGGCGAACTGACAGAGGCATGTGAACCCAGCTCAGCCTGTGCTGGCCTGGGTGATAGCGGCAGCGTAACTCTTGCGCGGGCCGATAAATGATCAGGGCGGCCGCTGGGTCGCCTGACTTGAGGAGCAAGACCATGAAGCAACTACTGATTGCCTGCCTGCTGGGCAGCCTGGCGTTTAGCGTACAGGCCAGCGATGAACACAGCGGCCATAAGGGCCACGAGGCAGCGCAGGCCAACGCCAGCATAAGCCAGGGCGAGGTGCGCAAGATCGATGCTGCCAACCAGGAAATTACCTTGCGCCACGGGCCTTTGGCCAATATCGGCATGCCGCCGATGACCATGGTGTTTCAGGTGCAGGACGCCGCCCAGTTGGAGGGACTTAAGGTGGGCGACAAAGTGAGTTTTGTTGCGCAGCAACAGGGCAGCCAGTTTGTCGCGAGCGAGTTGCAGGCTGTACAGCCTTGAGGTGTTGGGGCCGCTAGGCGGCCCCGATTGCCTGATCAGGCTGCAGCGAAGCGCTCGTCGAGATAAGCGATGATCGCCTTGGACTCATACAGCCAGGTGCTCTGGCCGTTTTCTTCGATGCGCAGGCACGGCACCTTGATCTTGCCGCCTTGCTGCTCCAGCTCGCTGCGCGCCTGGGCATCGTTCTTCGCGTCGCGCAGGGCTACCGGCACATTCAGCTTGTGCAGGGTGCGGCGGGTTTTGACGCAGAACGGGCAGGCGTGGAACTGATACAGCGCGAGGTTGCTGGCGCTTTGCTCGACTGCAGCCTGAGCTTCAGGGGTGCGTTTGCGCTTGGCCGGACGGCTGATCCAGTCGAGGAAGATGATCAACTGGCCGAGGCCGATGCGCAGTGCCTTGATAATCATGCGGAGACAAACCTTGGTCGTTTAACAGAGGCGCGCAGCTTACCCGAGTTTTTCCGCCTTGGCGTAACACTGACCCCAGCGGCATAATTCGCGCTCAATCTGCGCCGCCGAGTCCTTGATGAAGCCTGAAGACCTGTTGCTGCTGGTAACCCGCGAGATGCCCTACGGCAAGTACAAGGGGCGGCTGCTGGCCGATCTGCCGGGGCATTACCTCAACTGGTTTGCCCGCGAAGGTTTTCCGTCCGGGGAAATTGGCCGCCTCTTGGCGCTGATGCAGGAGATCGACCATAACGGCCTGTCGGGCCTGCTCGATCCGCTGCGTAGCCAGCCCCGACGAAACGGGAACAGGCCCTAAATCAGGCTGAGAAATTCGCTGCGGGTGGCGGCGTTGTCACGAAACTCGCCGAGCATCACCGAGGTGACCATTGAGGAGTTTTGCTTCTCAACGCCGCGCATCATCATGCACATGTGCTGCGCTTCGACCACCACGGCGACGCCCAGCGCGCCGGTGACTTGCTGCACCGCCTCGGCGATCTGCCGGCTGAGGTTTTCCTGGATCTGTAGGCGGCGGGCATACATGTCGACGATGCGCGCGACCTTGGACAGGCCCAATACCTTGCCGTTGGGCAGGTAGGCGACATGCGCCTTGCCAATGAACGGCAGCAGGTGGTGCTCGCACAGTGAATACAGCTCGATATCGCGCACCAGCACCATTTCGCTGGCATCGGAGCTGAACAGTGCACCGTTGGTGACTTCTTCCAGATTTTGCTGATAGCCCTGGCAAAGGTACTGCATGGCCTTCGCGGCGCGCTTGGGCGTGTCGCGCAGGCCTTCGCGGGTGACGTCTTCACCGAGCTGGCCGAGGATGGCGGTGTACTGCTGTTCCAGTGACATGGGGATTCCTGTGGCAGGTGCAGCGCTAAAATGTGCAGGGTAGAAGGCGGGGCAATGGCTGGCAAGCCACAGCGTTACTCGTCTCGGCCGTCCATCATGGTGCGCCTGAGTACCACGTAGACCGCGCCGGTACCGCCGTGCTTGGCCAGGCATGAGGTAAAACCGAGCACTTGCGGGTGCTGGCGCAGCCAGGTATTGACGTGGCTTTTGATCATCGGTTTGCGGCCGTCCATGCGCGCGGCTTTGCCGTGGGTGACCCGTACGCAGCGCACTTCGAGTTTGTTGGCCTCGGCGATAAACGCCCACAGGGTGTCGCGCGCTTTCTCCACCGACATGCCGTGCAGGTCGAGGCTGCCCTCGAAAGCGATCTGGCCCAGCTTGAGCTTGCGCATCTGGCCTTCCTGCATGCCATTGGCCGCCCAGTACAGCGGGTCTTCGGCGCCCACGTCGATGACGAACTGGTCGGACAGACCGTCCACCTTGATCGACTCCACACGCGCCGTGGCAGCCTGGCGCAGGGTAGCCAACTGGGCACGATTGGGCTTGGGTTTGCCGGTGTCGGCGCGGTCATGCTTGATCGGCTTGACGCCACGCAACTCGGCTTGGAACAGGGAAAGGTCGTCGTCTTGCATTTAGGCCTCCGCGAAGGCCGCTAGTGTAACCAAGGCGCGCACTGTCGTGCTGCGCCTGGGCGCGCGTTCAGTCGCGTTTTTTCATCAGGCCGGGCGACAAGCTCAGGTCGCTGGGGCGGCGCAGACGGCGTCGGCACAGACGCCAGACGAGAATGCCGGCCCAGAGCAATACCAGGCCGAGGCCGAGCACCACAGCGCCGGCACCCGGTGACTCATTGAGGGTGCCCACAGCGGGTGGACGCCCCAGCAGGGTAGCGGCCCCCGCCATGGCTAGCAGCACGCCAACGGTTGCACACACCGCGGCAAGCCCTGCCCCCAGGCGCAGGCGCCAGTAGCGTGGGCCGCTTGGACGCAGGCGACGGGCGTCGAAACCGTCTGATAATTTCATTCCGATGTCCTTTTGGGCTGTCGGCGGTATGACCGGCTGCACCGGCGGTGGTTCAACCGCGCCGGCAGCTAATGGCGGACTACAGCAGGTCGCTGGCGTTGTGCACCACGGCGGCGAAGTTGTCGGCCAGGGCGATGATTTCCGCGCGGTGCATCTGTGCGGCGCTGATCACTGTGCCGTCCGGGGTCGGCAGGTCACGGGTGGCGCAGGCGGCATCGACCAGGGTGCAGCGGTAGCCGTAGTCCTTGGTCGCACGCACCGTGGTGCTGATGCTGGAGTGGGTCATAAAGCCACAGATAATCAGGTCCAGGCGGCCAAAAGCTTGCAACCGATCATGCAACTCGGTGCCGGAAAAAGCGTTGGGCATACGTTTTTCTACTATCAGTTCCCCTGGCAAGGGCAGTACTTCGGGCAGGTGAGCGCCGCGCGGTCCGCGTGGGTCGAGCACGCCACCGGGAATGCCGAGGTGCTTGATGTGTACCACAGGCGTTCCCTGGGCGCGGGCGGCCGCCAGCAGGGCGGCGATTTCGGCGAGCGCTTCGTCCAGGCCGGGGAGTTGCAGTACGCCGCTGCGGTACTCTTCCTGCGCATCGATGACCACCAGCGTGGCGCTCTTCAGGCTGGCCGGGGCGTGGCTACGGCCCGTGAGTTGAAACATCGTTTGCGGATGGGTGGACATGGCAGGGCTCCTCACTTCGATGGCCTATTGTCCGCCTGTCGGCTGCTGCTGTGAACCTCTTGATCACGCTATTGCAGGCGACAGGTGGTCGGTGCAAGATCGAACTGCCACACAGGCCGTGTGGTCCGAGGGTCTGTTCCCGTTTCGTCGCGAGCCGCGTTGCCGCGAAAAATCTCGCCAGGCTAGGCGGAGGACGCAGGGAATGGTCGCTCCCTTGCCAAGTCCTCCAACACCGCATGGCGAGATTTTGCG
>JAHJYA010000135.1 GCA_018826895.1 Gammaproteobacteria bacterium | reverse complement strand
TGGTATATGGACTCTCCCCACAAGTAGTGAGCAAAGCTTCTCTTCTGCACCTGTCGTCAGCGCGGTTGCATTCGTATATCCGGCCTGTGATGGGCGCTTCGCCCTGGCCATTCTGTAGTTCGCGCAGCGGGGGCCAAGCGTTCAATCGATCACGCAGATCATGATTGTTATCGGCCTTATTCCGCTGCAGGACTCGCCTTTTCCGACAGTGCTGCTGCTCACCACAACCACATGAAAACCATCACACCTCTCTGATTACTCCCGCCGTCAGGCGGGCTTGATGCTTTGCCAATCACCACTAAAACGCCGTTCATGGCACCACACCGCCCAGCAGATCCGTACCAGTTTATTGGCCAGGGCCACGGCCGCTTTGTTGTGGCCGATCCGCGCCGCCGTCTCGACGGCCCAGCGTTGTAACTGTGTCAGCTTCTCCGGCGTGTGCGCCTGGCAGCGCTGGGCCGTGAGCAGGGCCGCTCGGGAGCCGTGGATCAATAGCGTGCGCACATAGACGTTGCCCTGTCGGCTGATATGGCCAAGCTTGCGACGCTCGCCGCTGCTGAACTCGCGCGGCGTCATGCCCAGCCAGGCGCTGAGTTGGCGGCCACTGGCAAAGCGCTCAGGCTTGCCGACCGCCGCTGTCAGCGCGCTGGCCGTCAGCAGGCCAATACCGCTGACTTCATCGAGTTTGCGCACCACTTCATCATCGGCGTGCCAGCGTTTGAGCTGCTGCTCGCACTCAGCCATGCATTGTTCATACAGGTTAATTTCCGCCAGCACGATATGCAGTTGAGGGCTCAAAGGAGCCAGTTCGGCTCGCTCAACCAGCTCATGGGCCGCCCGGATAAACGCGTTAGTCGAGGTGGGCGCTTCGATGCCTGCTTCACGCAAAATGCCGCGCAGCAGATTGATACGCTGGGTACGGCTTTTCTTCCAGGTTTCGCGCAGCCCGTGCAACTGCTGCAGCTGTTGCTGCGCGTGGGTTTTTACCGGCACCGGATGAATATCGGTGCAGCGCGCCGCTTCCAGCATGGCATCGCAATCATTGCGGTCGGTCTTGTTGCGACGGCGATAAGGCCGCACATAGCGTGGATGCAGCAGCTTTACCCGATGCCCCAGCGACTGCGCCACGCGCCCCCAGTAATGCGCCGTGCCGCAGGCTTCCATCACCCACTCGACCGGTTCGGTTTGCTCCTGTATATATCGCCTAAACGCCTCCCGGTTCAGCCGCTTGCGCTGCACCACCTGGCCGGAACGGACACTCTCGGCAACCTGGTAAACGGACTTGGCCAAATCAACGGCAATACGCTTCATCGCGGCTCTCCCAATGTCAGTCAACACCTATTTCGGTATAGAACGGTGGCGCGGGGAGAGTCCATTACAGCATTCAAGCCGTTCGCTTCGCTCACTCGGGACCGGCTAAATCCGGCCCCTTAACCAAACGTTAGATTTCACTGGATCCGAGTCGCATGAATCATGAGGAGCGAATCAAGCAGATCGTAGAAATAGCATATGATCGTCTGTGCGGAAAAATTACAGGCCAACGTATTGATGTATCTAACGAAGCTTCTTTACAGCTACAGTTTGCTTCGATTTTAAAAACAATTGGCGAGCTCTACGAAGAGACGCCAGATGAGCGATTCAATATCGAGCTTGAGAAAAGTGTAATATTGAGTGGCAGAGCATTTGTGAAGAGCAAAACAGAGAAAGCAAAAATTGATATTTGGTTTTCTTTAGAGAACGTTAAAAGCGGAGAGAAACACTCTTGCGCCATCGAGCTAAAGTACTTCAAAAAAATCAACCATCGTGAGCCAAATAACCGATACGATGTTTTTAAAGACATCCATAATCTTGAGTGCTACGGTAGTTTTGTAGATGCCGGCTTCCTACTGGTTGCTACTGACCACCCTCACTACATTAATCAGGAAGTCTATTCACAGGACACTAAAGACTTCGACTTCCGTGAGGGCCGAGGTTATATAGGTGGTACGGAGTTGGCCTATAGGACTAAAAAACCATATGGACCTCCGATCACATTGAAAGGTAAATATAATTTTTCATGGCGAACCGTTGAGTCGGGCTTGAGCTTTCTATTTGTTCCGGTGAAACCGTGCGAATGAAATCTAACAAGTGGTTCAAATCGCTCGCTTCGCTCACTGGGACGGGCTAAAGCCCGCCCCTTAACCAAACGTTAGGTGCCAACATGGTCCAGTTCACTGTTTACTCAAATGACACAGTAGTCGGCTACTCCGAGCTTGAGAACGGCGATGCCCCCATGGGCGTTACATTTGGCGCTTTTAAACCCTCAGACAAGTACAACATCATTCGTCATGAGTGCCTCACAAACCACCTTAATCAGTCTGTACTAAAGCTATCTGTACGCACTGAAACTGGCTTAGTAATTCCGTGTGCAGGGGTGAGCATTCTGGATTACTCTGCAGAAGCTGACTCAGAGCTCATCGAAGTCAATGTACTTGGCATTCCCTACCCAATCTACAGTGAGTTATTTCCTGAGCACGTTGCTTCATATGACCAACAATCTCACTAAGTCCTGCTGCAAGCAACTAACAACTGTATATGGACTCTCCCCACAAGCAGTGAGCAAAGCTTCTCTTCTGCACCTGTCGTCAGCGCGGTTGCATTCGTATATCCGGCCTGCGCTTGGCCCTGGCCATTCTGTAGTTCGCGCCACGGGGCCAGACGTTGAATTTGTGTAAGCCCGGTGGTGGATGAAAAAAGCGTCATCCACCCTACGGCCTCGCCGGTTAAATAGCTGTTCACCACAGCCACATGGAACCATCCGCCTTTTTGGCTCCCACCGGCATGGCTTTCGCGTTGCCAGTAACCACTAAACCGTCGCCCACCCGGAACGCACCTTCCCCACCCGCCGAACAATGTTGATAACGATTGTCATTAAGAATAGTATCCGCGTCCTTTTCTCTGCCAAGGATCGTCCATGCGGCACTTTCTCCTCCCGATGCTCGCGGTGCCTGCCCTCGCGTGCCCTGTAGCGGCTTTTGCTGAAACAACCCCAGAAACGCCCTTGTCGCTTGAGTCGATGGAGATCACCACCTCGGCCGAACGTGCCGATGGGCCGGTGCAGGGTTACCGGGCAACGCGTTCGGCGAGTGCGACGCGCACCGATACGCCCATCCATGAAACGCCGCAGGCGATCAGCGTGGTCCCGGCGCAGGTGGTGCAGGACATTGGCGCCACGCGGTTGGAGGATGCGCTCGACTACGCTGGCGGCGTGGAGCGGGGCAACAACTTTGGTGGGCAAGGCCTGACCGAGTTTCTGGTGCGCGGCTTCAGCACTCAGGAGTTCTACCGCAATGGTTTCGCGGTGAACCGTGGTTACCCGAACATGCCCGATGCCAGCACGCTGGAGCGCATCGAGGTGCTGCGGGGGCCGGCTTCGATGCTGTATGGGCGTGGCGATCCGGGCGGGACCTTCAATATCGTCAGCAAACAGCCCGAGGCGCAGCGCCGCACGGTGCTCGGCAGCCAGGTCGATACCCAGGGCCTGCGCCGCGGCACGCTGGACACCACCGGCGCTCTGGATGAAAGCGCGGCCTTTACCTATCGCCTCAACCTGGTGGCCGAGGGCAGCGACAGTTTCCGCGATCATGTGGAGAGCGAGCGCTACAACATTGCGCCAGTCCTGCGTTGGCAGCTTAGCGAAGACACGGCGGTAATCCTCGAGGGTGACTACCTGCACAACCGTCACCCGCTGGACCGTGGCGTCACGCGCTACCCCACGCAGGCCGGCAAGCTCTCGTCTGAGCGTTTTCTCGGCGAGGAAAGCGCCGGCAAGTTGACCAACCAGAACGCCACCACGCAGCTGCGTGTCGAGCATCAGCTCGATGATCAGTGGGCCGTGCGCGGCGGCGTGCAGTACCTGGACGGTAGCCTGGATGGCGGCGCCGTCGAGAATAATGGCCTGGCCGCCGACGGCCGCACCGTTGGCCGCAACTACAGCGAGCGCTGGCTGAACTGGAACGACTTCGCCGCGCAGACCAACCTAGAAGGCCACTTCGACACCGCCGGGTTGCAGCACACACTGCTGCTGGGCCTGGAATACGATGAGTACAACTACAACTCGCTGATCAGGCGTTCGAGCGGTGCCTTAGATGCGTTCCCCATCGACCTGTACAACCCGGTCTATGGCCAGGCCTTGCCGGCACTGACCCGGACCACCACCCATGACGACGAAAACCTCAAGACCTACGCCTTTTATCTGCAGGATCAGATCGAGCTGACCGAGCGCCTCAGTGCACAGATCGGTGCCCGCCTGGAGCGGTTCGAGCAGCGTTATGTCGACAAGCTCTCCAGCACGAGCTCCTGGGAACAGGCGCACAATGCCGTTTCCCCGCGCTTCGGGCTGATCTACGACCTGACCGAGGCGCTGGCGGTTTATGCCAACACCTCGCGCTCGTTCAAGCCCAACCGTGGCGCCGGCCGTACCAGCCAGGCGTTCGACCCTGAAGAAGGCATCGCCCATGAACTCGGTATCAAGTACGAGCTGCCCGAGCACGACCTGAGCGTGACGGCAGCGGTGTACCACATCACCAAGGAAAACGTGCTGACCAGCGACCCGCTGAACACCGGTTCTGAGAACTTCCAGGTCGCGGCTGGCGAGGTACGCAGCCGTGGTTTTGACCTCAGCGTGGCGGGCAATATCACCCCCGAGTGGCGGGCCATCGGCGGCTACGCCTATGTGGATGCGCAGGTCACCGACAGTTCGACCACCAGCATGCCGGTCGGCACGCGCTTGGCCAATGTGCCGCGCCACAGCCTTAATCTGCTCAACACCTACGAGTTCGCCGGCGGCTCGCTTGACGGGCTCGGTCTTGGGGTGGGTGTCAAATACGTGGGGGATCGTTACGGCAGCACCTCGAATACCGCGTTCGACATGAGCGCCTACACCACCGTGGACCTGCTGGCGTATTACCCGCTGACCGAGCGCGTTCGCCTCAACCTGAACCTGAACAACCTGTTCGACGAGGACTACGAGGAGCGCGCCTGGGGCAATATCTGGGCGTACCCAGGCGCACCCCGCACCTTGCAGGCCGGGATATCGGTCACGCTGTAACGCGGCCGACAGCCTGCCTTGAGGCAGGCTCACAGAAGCGGCGCCGATAATGCCAGTCAGCTCAGTTGACTGGCATTTTTTATAGGTGATGCGTGGGTTAAATGCGCGGGCGTAGGCAGTAGGGTGCGCCGCGCGCACCGCCGTATTTATTTGATCGTTCCCACTCTCCGCGTGTACATAAAGCCAGAGACGCTGCGCATCTCGATACAGCGGACGCAGAGCGTCGTAAAGGGGTTCCCACGCAGAGTGTGGGAGCCATCGAAGTTGGATGCGCCTAGCGATTGTCGCCATCACTATGCAACCGCTACTGTAGCGCCCTCATTCAGTTGGCCGCGTCACCGCGCGGTATCGGCATCCGCCCCTCCCCAGCCAGTACGAGGCCCTTGTGGACACCACGGTCTTTCTCGCCGTTATTGCTGCCGCTGCTCTGCATGCCGGCTGGAACGCCCTGCTGAAAATCGGCCTCGACCGTTTTCTGACCGCCACACTGATCCAGATTGGCGCGGGGCTGGTGGCCTTGTGTGGGTTGCCCCTGGTGGCCATGCCGGCCGCAGCGGCCTGGCCGTGGATTGCCTTATCGGCGCTGCTGCACATTGGCTACAACGTGTTCCTTTCGCGGGCCTATCAGTACGGTGACCTTGGCCAGGTGTACCCCATCGCGCGGGGCAGTTCGCCGCTGTTCGTCGCGCTGCTGTCGCTGCTGCTGTTGCACGACAGCCTGGTAACGGGGCAGTGGCTGGGGTTGCTGACGCTGGTGCTGGGTATCTGGCTGATGGCCATGCGCGGCGGACATGGCAAGGCGCCGCAACCCGCGTTGCTGTTCTGCGCCTTGATGACCGCGCTGTTTATCGCCGGTTACACCCTGAGTGATGCCCTGGGCGCGCGGGCCAATGACGATGCGCTGTCCTATTCACTGTGGCTGTTTGCGGTCAACGGTGTAGTCATGGCAGTGGTACTGGCGGTCACCCGCGGGCCACGGGCGTTTCTGCAATTGGGTGGACATTGGCGCGGCGGCCTGGCCGGCGGTGCGATGTCGATGGCGGCGTACAGCATCGTTATCTGGGCCATGACCCAGGCACCGGTGGCGCTGGTCTCGGCGCTGCGCGAAACCAGCGTGCTGTTCGCCGTGCTACTCGGTGCGGTGCTGCTCAAGGAGCCGCTGCGGCCGATTCGTTTAATCGCCTGTGCGGTGATTACGGCGGGCGTGGTGCTGATGAAGCTAGCGTAAGCCTGCGCCCTATCGAGAGAGTTTTGCCCGGCGCCCGGGCTTGCGTCACACTAGCGCCCCCGAGCACCCGCTCGTTTGCATAGCCAGCAGACCTCAGAATGACCCGCTCCCCGTTCCGCCGCCTCGTGTTTGGCACCCTGCGCCGCCTGCTGTACCTCTGGGTACGCTCGGAGACCATCAACCAGTCGGCCTTTACCCTCAAGCTGGACCGCAGCAAGCCGGTGTTTTTCGTGCTGCAGCAGCCATCGCTAAGCGATTTGGCGGTGGTCGACCGCGAATGCAGCAAGGCGGGCTTACCACGGCCGGTGGTACAGGTGGCGGTGGGTGAGCACATCGAGCCTTCGGCCTTCTTTTACCTGACGCCGGAGCCGGACTGGCTGGGCCGCCAGGATAAACGCGGGATTTCGCCGACGCTTGAGCGGGTGGTCAGCGCCCTTGGCCAGCAGGCGGTCGACGATGCGCAGATCGTTCCGGTTAGCGTGTTCTGGGGCCAGTCACCGGACCACGAAACCAGCCCCTGGAAGCTGCTGTTCGCCGACAGTTGGGCGGTCACCGGGCGCCTGCGCAAGTTGGTCAGCATCCTCATTCTCGGGCGCAAGACCCGCGTGCAGTTCGCCGCGCCCATCCACCTGCGCGAGCTGGTCGAGCAGGACAAGGGGCACGAACGTACCCTGCGCATGGTGCAGCGCATCCTGCGGGTGCACTTTCGCAACCAGAAGGCAGCGGTCATCGGCCCGGACGTGTCGCACCGGCGCAATCTGGTCAAAGGCCTGGTCCACGGCCCCTTGGTGCGACAAGCGATTCTGGATGAAGCCGAGCGCGAGAAGATCAGCGTGGAGAAGGCCGAAGCTCAGGCGCTGCGCTACGGCAACGAAATAGCCTCGGACTACACCTACACGGTGATCCGTTTTATGGAGCTGGTGCTCTCCTGGTTCTGGAACAAGATCTACGACGGCATCAAGGTCAATCACATCGAAGGTGTGCAGGACATCGCCCAGGGCCATGAGGTGATCTATGTGCCCTGCCACCGCAGTCATATCGACTACCTGCTGCTGTCCTACCTGCTGTTCAAGAACGGCCTGACCCCGCCGCATATCGCCGCTGGCATCAATCTCAATATGCCGATCATCGGCGGCCTGCTGCGCCGGGGCGGAGCGTTCTTTATGCGCCGCACCTTCAAGGGCAACCCGCTGTACACCGCGGTATTCAACGAGTACCTGCACACCCTGTTCAGCAAGGGTTACCCGGTGGAGTACTTCGTCGAAGGTGGCCGCTCGCGCACCGGGCGCATGCTGCAGCCCAAGACCGGCATGCTCGCCATCACCCTGCGCAGTTACCTGCGTAGCCACCGTCTGCCGGTGGTCTTCGTGCCGGTGTACATCGGCTACGAACGGGTGCTGGAAGGTCGTACCTACCTGGGCGAGCTACGCGGTAAGAGCAAGAAGAAGGAGTCGATCTTCGACGTGTTCAAGGTTCTCGGCGCGCTCAAGCAGCGCTTCGGCCAGGTGTGGGTCAACTTCGGCGAACCGATCAAGCTCAATGAATTTCTCGACCAGCAGCAGCCTGACTGGCGCGAACAGGAGCTGGCGCCGCAGTACCGCCCCGCCTGGCTGAACGAGACCACCAACCGCCTCGGCGAGCGCGTGGCGCGTCACCTCAACGAGGCCGCAGCGGTCAACCCGGTCAACCTGGTGGCCCTGGCGCTGCTCTCGACCAGCAAGCTGGCCCTGGATGATCGCGCCCTGGCGCGGGTGCTCGACCTCTACCTGGCCCTGCTGCGCGCGGTGCCCTACTCGCCCCACACCACCCTGCCCGAGGGCGATGGCCGCGCACTGATCGAGTACGTGCAGGGCATGAACCTGCTCGCCGAGCAAAAGGACGCCCTGGGCAAAATCCTTTATCTGGACGAGCACAATGCGGTTCTGATGACCTATTACCGCAACAACGTGCTGCATATCTTCGCCCTGCCGGCGCTGCTGGCGAGCTTCTTCCAGAACAGCGGGCGGATCAGCCGCGAGCAGATACTGCGTTATACCCAGGCGCTCTACCCCTACCTGCAGGCCGAGTTGTTTATCCGCTGGCAACGCGATGAGCTCGAAAGCGTAATCGACCAGTGGCTGGCGGCGTTCGTCGAGCAGGGCCTGCTCAAAGTGGAGAACGATGTCTACATACGCCCGGCCCCCAGCTCGCGCCAGTTCGTCCTGCTGACCCTGCTGTCGCGCGCCATCGCCCAGACGTTGCAGCGCTTCTATATGGCCATCGCCTTGCTACTTAACGCCGGGCAAAACAACCTCAGCGCCGAAGCGCTGGAGGACCTGTGTACGGTCATGGCCCAGCGCCTGTCGATCCTGCATGGCCTTAATGCGCCGGAATTCTTCGACAAGAGCCTGTTCCGCCACTTTATCCAGCGTCTGCTCGACGAAGGCGTGCTGCGCCGCGACGCGGCCGGCAAACTCAGCCACCACCCGCTGCTCAGCGAACTGGCCGAAGGCGCTGCCAAGCGCGTACTGCCTGCGGAAATTCGCCTGTCGATCCGTCAGGTGACCATGGACAGCAGCGAGGACGCGGCCGACCCACTGTAAGTACGGCTAAAGGCGGCGCTTCGGCGCTGCCTGCACGGCACATGCACGGTCATTTCTGCTGGATGGCCACAATCGCTTCGTGCCGAGACGGCGCTCCACGGTCGGTGGTGTGGCGATTATTCCAGTGGGAGCGGCGCCACCGGGGGGCACCTGCGAAGGTGTTGCCGAACTGCGCTTAGGGTCATCGCCGCTAACGGCTTTCAAAACAGTCCATCTGCGCGCCGAGCATCGATAAGCGCGCAGCCCCCTCCAATACGTAGCTGACCTCGCCGCCACACTTAAACGGAGTTCGCGCCTTGCGCCGCCGGGCAGTGGTGCGCCCCTGCACACGACCGTTTATCTGCACAAAACCTGTACATATATAATTTCATGTACAAGTTAAGTTCTGCTCCGACATAATGTCGACCGCCTGTTCTTGCAGGCTGATCCCCCCCGCAGTCTGTGTCTTGCGCCTACCGCTACTCCCCCAAAAAATTTCCGAAGGCCGCCCTCCGTAGAGTCTGGCATGCCCTCAGCAGGAGGTTCACCGTGTTTGCCAATCTGAGCATTTCGCAAAAACTCTATACCGGGTTCGGCGTCATCCTCCTGATCCTTCTCATGCTGGTTCTCTCGACCTGGCGCGGCTTCGATCAGGTCGATACAACAGTTAAACGCAACATCCACACGTATCACGTCCTCGACGAATCCGCTGATTTATTGACCAACCTGCTCAACATCCAGACCGGAATGCGCGGCTTCGTCATCAGTGGCCTGGACCCTTTTCTTACTCCGCTCAACGATGGCAAAACCGCCGTTCAACAAAATATCAGCGCCCTGCGCCGCCTCACCCAGGACAACCCGGCCCAGCAGCAACGCCTGGATAGACTCAATACCTTGTACGACCAATGGCTTGCCGAGGATGTAACCACCAGCGTCGAGTTGCGCCGGCGAGTAACGGCAGGCTCGCAGCCGATGGATGCCGTGGTGCAGCACGTCAGCGCAGGCACCGGAAAAGCCAAGGTGGACGCCATGCGTGCCCTGCTGAACGACATGGAGCATGAGGAGCAAGGCTTGTTAGCCGAGCGCACTGATGCCATGCAAGCAGCCAAATCCATGACGCTGATGATTCTGCTGATAGGTGGCCTATTGGCCGCCGCACTGGCGATTGCCGTTGCCTATAGCCTTTCGAGCAATATTGCCGGTCGCCTGCAGAAAGCAGTGGCGGTCACCCGCGCGATTGCCGAAGGGCGCCTGGATACTCGCATCGAGCCTGCCGGGCGCGATGAAATCGGCGTTCTGCTGGATGCCTGCGCCACCATGCAGCAACGCCTGCGCGAGATGATCGGGCAGATTCGTGCGGGTGCAGAGCAATTGGTCGGCGCCGCGCAGAATATTTCCAGCGCCTCCACCCAGTTGTCGGTCTCGATCCAGGAACAATCCCAGGCCTCGTCCAGCATGGCTGCGACCGTCGAAGAGCTGACGGTGAGCATCAATCATGTGGCCGAAAGCGCTCGCGAGGCCCATGAGCTGTCCAGCGAGTCCGGCCGACAGTCAACCGAAGGCGGCACGGTGATCCAGAACACCTTGTCGAGCATGCAGCGCATCGCCGAAACCGTACAGGGCGCTGCGGTGCAGATCGATGAGCTGGGCAAGCAGTCCGACCAGATTTCCTCGATTGTCAGCGTGATCCGTGCAATCGCCGACCAGACCAACCTCTTGGCACTCAACGCCGCCATCGAAGCCGCTCGCGCGGGCGAACAGGGCCGTGGCTTCGCCGTGGTCGCCGACGAGGTCCGCCTGCTGGCTCAGCGCACGGCCAACTCCACCCAGGAAATTACCGAGATGATCAAGAAGATCCAGACCGGTACGCGCAGTGCGGTGAGCAATATGGAAGTCGGCGTGCAGCAGGTGAACAGCGGCGTCGAACAGGCCAACCAGGCCGGCACCGCCATCGTCACGATCCGCGAAGCCTCCAGCCGTGTGGTCAGTGTGGTCGACCAAATCTCCCTGGCCCTGCGCGAACAAAGCGAAGCCAGCCAGGACGTGGCGCGCAACGTCGAACGCATCGCGCAGATGTCCCAACAGAACAGCGAGGCCGTGGCCGACACCTCGCAAACCGCGCAAAACCTGCAACAGCTGGCGGTAGCGCTAGAAAAACAGGTTGCCTCGTTTCGCTTGTAACCAGCCTCAAGGGTCGCTACACATACTCTTGGGAGGGGCCGCGACTAGTGCTTGAAGGCGCTGCAAGAATCGCCGCTAAAGCGCCTCCCACGTTCCCCGGCGCCACCAGGCAGCAGCGCTCCAACGCTTAGAACAGGTCCATCTGCCCGCCGATCAGGGTGGCGAAATCGTCACCCACGAACGGCAGAATGGCGTCGGCAATGGGCTGCAACTGGCGGCTGACGTAATGCGCGTAGTCGATGGGCGCGTGACGCACTTCCAGGGGTTCGGGCCCGGCCTGAGTGATCAGGTAACTGATCCAGCCGCCGCTCTGGTATTGCAGCGGGCGGCCCTGGGCGCGGTTGTGCTCGTCGGCCAGGCGCGCTGCGCGGACATGGGGCGGCACGTTGCGTTGGTAGTCATCAAGACGCCGACGCAGGCGCTTGCGGTAGATCAGCAGCTCGTCCAGTTCGCCGGCCAGGGTGCGCTGTACCGTTTCGCGCACATAGTCCTGGTAGGGCTGGCGCTCGAAGATGCGTCGGTACAGCTCTTGCTGAAACTGCCGGGCCAGGGGCGACCAATCGGTGCGCACGGTTTCCAGGCCTTTGAAGACCATCTCGTCGGGGCCGTCGGCGCGTCCGACCAACCCGGCATAGCGCTTCTTGCTGCCCTCCTCGGTGCCGCGAATGGTCGGCATCAGAAAGCGTTTGTAGTGCGTTTCGTATTGCAGCTCCAGGGCGCTGACCAGGCCCAGCTCCTGTGCCAGGTGCTCGCGCCACCACTGGTTGACACGTGCCACCAGCGTTCGGCCGATCTGCGCCGCCGCGGCCTCGTCATGGGCCTGGCGCAGCCAGACGAAAGTGGAGTCGGTGTCGCCATAGATCACCTGATAACCCTCGGCCTCGATCAGCGCGCGGGTGCGCAACATGATTTCGTGGCCGCGCAGGGTGATCGACGACGCCAGGCGCGTATCGAAAAAACGACAGCCGCTGGAGCCGAGCACCCCGTAAAAGGCGTTCATGATGATCTTTAGCGCCTGGGACAACGGCTGGTTGCCCTCGCGCTTGGCCGTCTCGCGACCCTGCCACACCCGCTCGACAATCGCCGGCAAACAGTGCCGCGTGCGCGAAAAGTGCGCCCCGCGAAACCCCGGCACGGCGTGCGCCGGGTCGGGCTCGCGCAGCCCTTCGATCAGCCCCACCGGATCGATCAGAAAGGTGCGGATGATCGACGGATACAGGCTCTTGTAATCGAGCACCAGCACCGACTCGTACAAACCGGGCTGCGACGCCATGACAAAGCCGCCGGGGCTGGCCTGGGGCGGGCGCTCACCCAGATTCGGCGCAACGAAGCCCTGGCGGTGCATCGCCGGCAAGTACAGGTGGGTGAAGGCCGCCACCGAGCCGCCACTGCGGTCGGCGGCCAGGCCGGTAACGGTGGCGCGTTCGAGCAAAAAGTCGAGAATCTTGGTGTGGGCGAAGATCCGCGTGACCAGCTCGCAGTCGCGCAGGTTGTAGCGCGCCAGCGCCGGCTTGTCCTCGGCGAACATGCGGTCGATTTCATCCATGCGCTGGTACGGATTGTCGATCGCCTTGCCTTCGCCGAGCAGGGTCTGGGCGACGTTCTCCAGGCTGAACGAGGGGAAGCTCCAGGTCGCCGAGCGCAGCGCCTCAATGCCGTCGATGATCAGCCGCCCAGCGGCCTCGGCAAAGTAATGGTTGCTGGCGCTACGGTGAGCGCGCCAACCCATTTCGTCGCCCCCACGGCCCAGCCGCAGCGGCACCTTGAGGCGCTGGGCATGCTCGTGCAGCACGCGCAGGTCGAACTGCACCAGGTTCCAGCCAATGATCGCATCGGGGTCGTGAGTGGCCAGCCAGGTGTTGAGGCGCTCCAGCAGCTCGGCGCGGCTGGCGCAGTAACTCAAGTCGAAATCCAACGCTGTGGCATCACCGTTGGCCGGACCAAGCATATACACCTGGCGCTGGCCGCAGCCCTGCAGGGCAATCGAATAGAGCTCGCCGCGCGAGGTGGTCTCGATGTCCAGCGACACCAGGCGCAGTTGCGGGCGGTAGTCGGGCGCAGGACGGATCTGCGCATCGACCAGGCAACCCTCGACAGCGCTGCCGCCAAACTGCACCGGCGCGGTGATAAAGCGCTCCATCAGGTAGCGCTCAGGCGGGCGGATATCGGCCTCGTACACATCCACCCCGGCGGCGCGTAGGCGTTTTTCCAGCGCCAGCAGCTGACGGTACTGACGGCAGTAGAGGCCCACGACCGGGCGCTGGTGAAAGTCGCGCAGTGTCAGCGTGCGCCACTCGATATCCCGCTCGCCGGCCAACAGCGCCTCGGCCTGGGCGTGCTGCACCTGGGGCACGAAAGCCACGGAGGTTTGTGGCGGCACGCGAATGCGCTGCGGGCCCTGGTCGGTGGCCAGCCAGAATTCGATCTCGGTGCCGCTCGGCGTCTCGCGCCAGTGGCGGGTGAGGACAAAGCCCTGCTGCAGGTCCACCCTAAATCTCTGTAATACGGAACGGCCGCTGATTCTACGTGGCTTATGGGCACCACGCGCGCCGATTGGCGGCGCCGGCCGGGTCGGCTAAGCTCGGCCCACATCCAATAGTCCAAAGGTCAGTCCCATGCGCCGTATCCTCGCCCTCACCGCCGGCCTCGCCTTGTCCGCCAGCGCCTACGCCCTGTCGCTCGCCGACCTCAGCCAGCAGGACGCCAGCGGCGGCCTCAAGGATGCCCTGACCCAGGGCGTGCAGGTGGCCGTCAAACAACTCGGCACGCCGGGCGGCTTCAGCAATAACCCGGACGTGCGCATCGAACTGCCGGGCAACCTCGGCAAAGCGGCCAAGACCATGAAGATGATGGGCATGGGCGCCCAGGTCAGCCAGCTTGAAGCGAGCATGAACAAGGCCGCAGAAGCCGCCGTGCCCCAGGCTCAGGCGATCATCGTCGACTCGGTGAAGAAGATGAGCGTGCAGGACGCCAAGGGCATCCTCAGCGGGCCGGAAGATTCCGCCACCCAGTACCTGAACAAAAGCAGCCGTGAACAGATCCGCGCCAAGTTCCTGCCCATCGTCAAACAGGCCACCGACCAGGTCGGCCTGGCCAAGCAGTACAACAGCTTCGCCGGCCAGGCCGCGAGCTTCGGGGTGATCGACGCGAAAAACGCGAATATCGAAAGCTATGTCACCGAGCAGGCGCTCGATGGCCTGTTCGAAATGATCGCCCAACAAGAAGCCAGCATCCGCGAAAACCCCGCCGCTGCTGCGACCAGCTTGGCGAAGAAGGTGTTTGGGGCGTTGTAGAGCCCCGGATGCAAGGGGCAAGACCTCTTGGTTACTTTTGGCGGGGCCGGCCATCCGGGCGTTTGCCAGAAGTGACCCGCCGTAAGGGCGGAACCGGTAGCACGAGCAACGCATAAGCGGCGCATACAAAGACCAGTAAAGCTCGCGGCTAAAGCCCCTCCCACGCCGTTTGTCATGGACCGGCGTTTGTTGCCTGACGCAACACCTGTGTCGCCTCGACCATAAAATGTCAATGACGGGCTGCGCTTTAGCCGCAAGACGTTTAGCGCGCTCAAGGCCAATCGCGAATAAATTCGCTCCTACAGGAGATAGCCGGACTTTGCGGCGAATGGCGGCCCGCCCTTAATCCGCTACTCGCTCCGTCGCTTTGACACGGAACCAGGCCGCATACAGAGCCGGCAAAAACAGCAGGGTCAAGGCGGTGGCGACGATCAGCCCGCCCATGATGGCCACGGCCATCGGCCCGAAGAATACGCTGCGTGACAGCGGGATCATCGCCAGCACGGCGGCCAGGGCGGTCAGCACGATGGGACGGAAGCGCCGCACCGTGGCTTCGATGATGGCGTGCCAGCGGTCCATGCCGCTGCTGATGTCCTGTTCGATCTGGTCAACCAGAATCACCGAGTTGCGCATGATCATCCCGGACAGGGCGATGGTGCCGAGCATGGCAACGAAGCCAAACGGCTGGCGGAAGATCAGCAGGAACAGGGTCACGCCAATCAGCCCCAGGGGCGCAGTGAGAAAGACCATGGCCGAGCGCGAGAAGCTTCTGAGCTGCAGCATCAACAGGGTCAGCACCACCACGATAAACAGCGGCACACCGGCATTCACGGATGCCTGTCCACGGGCCGAGTCCTCGACGCTGCCGCCGATATCCAGCAGGTAGCCGTCCGGCATGGCCGTGCGGATTGGCTCCAAGGTCGGCAGAATCTGCTGGACCAGGCTGGCCGGCTGTTCCTTGCCGTAAACATCAGCCCGTACGGTAACGGTCGGCAAGCGGTTACGGTGCCAGATCACGCCTTCTTCAAAGCCGTATTCCAGGGTCGCCACCTGCGCCAGCGGTACGCTTTTACCGCTTTCAGTGGGCATCGCCAGGCTCGGCAGCAGGCTCAGTTCCTGACGCTCGCTGAGGGTGCCACGCAGCAGTATCTCGATCAGCTCGTTACCTTCGCGGTACTGGCTGACCGGCGAGCCGGTCAGCGAGCTGCGCAGGAAGCTCGACAGATCGGCGGTGCTGACGCCCAGGGCACGGGCGCGCTCCTGGTCGATATTCAGGCGCACGACCTTGCTCGGTTCTTCCCAGTCCAGATGCACATTGGACACATGCGGGTTCTCACGCACCTTGTCTGCCACTTCGCGGGCCAGGGCACGCACCTCGTCGATGTGCTCGCCGGAAACACGGAATTGCACCGGATAGCCCACCGGCGGACCGTTTTCCAGGCGCGCCACCCGCGTGCGCAGGCTGGGGAACTGCTCGCGCAGGGTGTCGATCAGCCACAGGCGCACCTGCTCACGCTCCTCAATGCTCTTGGCCAGCACCACGAACTGAGCAAAGCTGGCCGCCGGCAATTGCTGGTCCAGCGGCAAGTAGAAGCGCGGCGAACCGGTACCGATGTAGGCCACGTAGTTGTCGATGCCCTCATGCTCACTGAGAAGGCGCTCCAGGCGATGCGCCTCGGCCTCGGTGGCGCTGAGCGAAGCGCCCTCACCCAGTTTGAGATCGACCATCAGCTCCAGGCGCCCGGAGGCCGGGAAGAACTGCTGCGGAACGAAGCGGAACAGCAGAATCGAGGCAACGAACAGGCCCAGGGTCAGCACGATCACTGTCTTGCGCCAGCGCACGCACCACTCCACGGTCCGCCGCACGCGGCTGTAGAACGGTGTGCCATAAGGGTCGTGGTCGTCCTTGCCATGCTGCTTGGCAGCATGCAGCTTGGCCAGATCAGGCAGTAGCTTGACGCCCAGATAAGGCACGAAGACCACGGCGGCGATCCAGGAAACAATCAGTGCAATGGTCACCACCTGGAAGATCGAACGGGTGTACTCGCCCGTACCGGACTGGGCCGTGGCGATGGGCAGAAAGCCTGCCGCCGTGATCAGAGTACCCGTGAGCATGGGGAATGCCGTACTGGTCCAGGCATAGCTGGCCGCCTTGATACGGTCCAGGCCCTGCTCCATCTTGATCGCCATCATCTCCACGGCAATGATCGCGTCGTCGACCATCAGCCCCAGCGCCAGTACCAGCGCACCGAGGGAAATCTTGTGCAGGCCGATGCCCAGGTAGTACATCGCGGCGAAGGTCATCGCCAGCACCAGCGGGATCGACAGCGCCACCACTAGGCCAGTACGAATGCCGAGGGAGAAGAAGCTCACCAGCAGTACGATGATCACTGCTTCGGCCAGCACCCGGACGAACTCGCCGACACCGGTACGCACCGCAGCCGGCTGGTCGGAGACCTTGCGCAGTTGCATGCCCGCCGGCAGGGTTTCCTGCAGGCGAGCGAAATCGACTTCCAGGGCCTCGCCGAGCACCAGAATGTCGCCGCCAGCCTTCATCGAAACGGCCAGGCCAATGGCGTCCTCGCCCATAAAGCGCATGCGCGGCGCGGGTGGGTCGTTGAAGCCGCGCTTGACCTCGGCCACATCGGCGATGCGGAAGGTGCGATCCGCCACACGAATAGGGAAATTACGGATTTCATCGACCGTCTCGAAGCGCCCGGTAACGCGCAACTGCACGCGGTCAGTGGTGGTCTCGAAGAAACCGGCCGAGCTGACCGCGTTCTGCTCTTCAAGCGCCTGCTGCACCGCCGCCAGGGGCAGACCTAGGGTCGCCAACTTGGTGTTGGACAGCTCGATCCAGACCTTCTCGTCCTGCAGGCCGACCAGCTCGACCTTGCCAACATCCTTGACCCGCTGCAGCTGCAGCTGGATACGATCGGCATAGTCCTTGAGCACCGCGTAGTCGAAGCCCTCGCCGGTTAGGGCGTAGATATTGCCGAAGGTGGTACCGAACTCATCGTTGAAAAACGGCCCCTGGATACCCTGGGGCAAGGTATTGCGAATGTCGCCGATCTTCTTGCGCACCTGGTACCAGAGTTCGGGGATTTGCGACGAGTTCATGGAGTCGCGGGCCATGAAGGTCACTTGCGACTCGCCAGGGCGCGAGAAGGAAACGATCCTGTCGTACTCACCGGTCTCCATCAGCTTCTTTTCGATGCGTTCGGTCACCTGGCGCGCCACCTCCTCGGCACTGGCGCCGGGCCAGTTGGTACGCACGACCATGGCTTTGAAGGTGAACGGCGGGTCTTCACTCTGTCCCAGCTTGGTGTAGGACAAGGCCCCAACCACAGCCAGCAGAATCATGATGTAGAGCACGATCTGGCGATTGCGCAACGCCCAGGCGGAAAGGTTGAAGTCCATCGCGATCACTCCTTGGCCGCGAAGTTGATCAACCGATTGTCACGGTCAACCGGGCGTACCTGCTGCCCTTCACGCAGCACCTGCGCACCTGCGGCCACTACCCAATCATCGGCCGTAAGCCCCTCGAGTACCGGCACCATCTTCTCGCCATAGGGGCCAACACGGACCGACGTGCGCTTGAGCGTGGAGGTCTGCGGGTCGACGACCCAAACATAGGGCTTGCCCTGTTCGGCGCTCAGTGCCGACAGCGGCACGGCCAGAGGCACATCGCCGTTATGGGCGATAAACACGCGGGCACTCTGGCCCAGCTCGGCCGGGACCTTGCCTTCGGTAAAGGACACACGAGCGGCGAAGGTGCGCGACTGTGCGTCTGCCGCCGGGGACATTTCGCGGATGCGCCCAGCGAAACGCTGATCGGGCTGCGACCACAGCGACACCTCGACCGCCTGGCCGACCTTGAAGCGCTCGAACGCCTGCTCCGGCAGGTTGATCAGCACCTCGCGCTCGCCGTCGGCGGCCAGGGTGAATACGGTTTGCCCAGCGCCAACCACCTGCCCCACTTCGACTTGACGCTCGGCAATCACCCCATCCTGCGGCGCGCGCAGCACGGCGTAACCGGCCTGGTTGTCAGCCACGCTGAACTCGGCGCGGATCTGGTTGAGCCGTGCTTCACCCGCCCGGTAGGTGTTTTCGGCGTTGTCGTACTGCGAGCGGCTGACCAGGTTGCGCTCAAGCAATTTTTTGTAGCGATCACGCTCGGCCTTGGCCAACTGCAGATTGGCTTGCGCGGCGGCGACCTGGGCGCGAGTGGCCTCCAGTTGCAGGCGCACATCGCGCGGATCAAGCTCAGCCAGGGGCTGGTCTTTTTTCACCTGATCACCCACGTCAACCAGACGCTGGCTGACCTTGCCACCAATACGAAACGCCAATTGCGGCTCGAAGCGCGCGCGCACCTCGCCGGGGTAGCTGTCGACCAGTTCGCCGGCTCGCTGCGGCTGCACCACCATCGCGGGGCGGATGGGCTGCTCTGTCGGAGCACCATCGCCACAGGCGCCGAGCAGCAGGGCAAGAGTCAGGGGCACAGTAACGCAGAGGGCCTGGCGCAACATGAGGGATGACCATTCAAGAGGGTTTGGAATATTTGTACTGCGGAGTATAGTAAAAATAGCAAACCCGCCAGTCCAGTATTTAATACGCCTCATGTCGAATACCTCGTTACCCGCCAGCGGCCCGGGTCGGCCCAAGGATCCAGCCAAGCGCCAGGCCATTCTCGAAGCAGCCAAAACGCTGTTTCTGCGCCACGGCTACGCGAGCATCAGCATGGATGCCATCGCCGCCGAAGCCGGTGTTTCCAAGCTGACCGTGTACAGCCACTTCAATGACAAGGAGACGCTGTTCTCTGCCGCGGTGCAGGCGCGTTGCGAGGAGCAGTTGCCTGAATACCTGTTCGAGTTGCCCGAGGGTGCGCCAATCGAACGGGTACTCGAAGCGATCGGCCTGAACTTCTGTGCACTGATCAACAGCCATGAATCCATCGAGCTGCACCGGGTCATGGTGACCCTGGCCACCCAGGACGCCGCGCTGTCGCGGATGTTCTACGAGGCCGGGCCACAGCGCGTATTGGTGGAAATGGAGCGCTTGCTGCGCAAGGCCGACGCCCGCGGCCAGTTACGCCTCGGCAACCCGCAAACCGCCGCCGAACACTTCCTCTGCCTGCTCAAGGGTGTCGCCAATTTCCGCCTGCTGGTCGGGTGTGGCGAGGCGCCACAAGGCGAGGCCGCAGAACAGCATGTGCGTGAGGTGGTGGCGCTGTTCGTGCGGGCCTTTCAGGTCAGCGAGCGCGCCTGACCTCTTAGCCTTTAGCCCGTGGGTTCGAGCTTCTTCTTCGGATAGATGTCGTAGCGGCTGGATTTGCCTTCAAGCACGTAGCCTGGCTTGCTGCCATCAATAGCCGGCGCCTTGCGCGGACGCTTGACCACCACCCGATGGCTCGCCAAGGCCAGGGCGGCGGCCAACAGCGCTGGAGCGTCTAGGTCGTCGCCGACGAAGGGGCGAAACAGGCGCATTTCCTTTTTCACCAGCGCGCTCTTGTCGCGGTGCGGGAACATCGGGTCGAGGTAGATCACCTGGGGCGGCGTCTGCGTCCAACCCTGCATCAACTCGATGGCGTTACCCGTCAGCAGGTGCATGCGCGCGGTGATAGGCGCGACTTCACTGCTCAGCGCCGCACGCTGCAGCCCATCGGCAAGCAGCGCCGCCACCAGCGGCTGACGTTCGATCAGGGTCATCGCACACCCCAGACTGGCCAGGACAAAGGCGTCGCGACCCAGCCCGGCGGTCGCGTCGAGCACCTGCGGGCGAATGCCCGGCTGCACGCCCACCGCCTTGGCGATCATCTGCCCGGTGCCGCCACCGAATTGCCGCCGATGGGCCATGGCACCCTCGACAAAGTCCACCCGCACCGGGCCGGGTGCCTGGGGCCCGCGCTCGACCAGTTGCAGGCCCTCGGCGCCCAGTTGCAGGGCGAAGGCCGTGTCGCTGCCCAGGGGCAAGCCGAGACGCTCGGCCCACTGCGCCGCCGCATCGTGGAAATGGGGCGCCAGGGCATGCACGCTGATCGAGGCCTCATTCGGGTATTCGCAGGTCGTGCTCATGTACGGCTCAATTTCGTGGCCAAGCGGCCGATAGGGGAATGAGCGCGCATTCTGCCAGACCCGGCAGGCGCCCGGCGCACCGAGTTTGCCATGCTTGAGATCGTATCCAGACTTGCTGATGATGTTTCCGGCTCCAAAGCCAGGGCCGCCGCGCGTGTCCAGGGTGCCGAAGCCTGCTCGGTGCTCTACGACCAGATCCTGCACAGTTTGATGTTCCCCGCACAGCCCGCAGCGCCGGCAACCACCCCTGCCCTGCCCGCATCAGCTATGCACGATGCAGCTGCGCAAGCCGCGCAAGCCGAGCCCCAGGCCGCGACCGAGGGCACACTGATCGCAGAGCAACGTGCCTATGCCAGCCGCTTGCAAGTTATCGATCACGGTCGCAATGGTCTGGCCGCCAATGCCTGGCCCTTGATCGCCGCCCCAAGCCCGGCAAACGAACCCGGCACCGCACTGGCCACGCGTAGCACCACCGATGACGAACCGATGATCCTGCCCTGGGAGCAACTGCTCGCACGCATGGCACTGCAGCAACGTCTGAGCGGATAAGCCTCACCGGCACATGCGGAACAAGCCCATATCGAGATGAAAGTGATCACGGTGGGCGGCGTTGTAATCCGGGCCCAGGGTGGCGTTGAAGCTGCGGCAGGCACCATCGCGCACTGCGCGTAGAAAACGCGCCTCGTCATCATCGCCCGACCAATCGTTCAGAACACGAATGCGCCGGCCATCCGCCAGGCGAAAACCGACGATATCCAACGCATTGGCACTGGCATGCTGACTGCGCCGCTGGCTACCGGCGATGGTGCGACAGGCAAAGCTGCCGACATGCTCGACTACCGTTACCGGGCTGCCGAATGCTGACTGCGCCGCCGGTTGCAGGCCGTGGCGCTCGAATAGGGCAAAGGCAGCGGCCAACGGGCAGGTGGCGACGAAACTGCTGCTCAGGCGTACCTCAGAGCCCTGCACGCGCACGGTATTGCTCAGCGGGCAGTCAGCTTGGGGCGTGCTGTCAGCCAATGCGACGTAGCGCAGGGTGGAGCTGTCCAGCGCCTGGGCACACAACGCTGGATCATCCTGCAGGCGCCACAGTTTGAACGGTGTCAGCCAATTCGGTGGGCGCTGCACATCCAGCGGCGCCCAGGGGTTCCACTGGGCGGGCACCGCGAGCCATTGTTGTTGAACAGCAACTGCGCCCCCGACAACGATCAACAGCAGCAGGACCAACCCACGCATCCTGAGCCCTCAGCCCTTGAACAGGTCGTTGATACGCTCGAACACCATGGCCCGGCCCGTGGCAGTCAAGCTGCGCTGGTTGATCAGCTCATCGGCTGCAGCGAAGAAGGCGCCATAGGCCACCCGTGCGAAGTTGGAGCCCAGGCTGACGCGCTTGACGCCCAGCTCGGCCAGCTCATCCAGGCTCAGTTGCAGCGCCGCCGAACCCACCAGCACGTTGACCGGGCGCGGCGCGACTGCCTCGACCACCGCGCGAATCTGCTCGCGGGTCGTCAGCCCCGGCGCATAGAGCACATCGGCACCCGCCTCGGCGAAGGCCACCAGGCGCTTGATGGTGTCGTCCAGGTCGGGCCGGCCGTGGAGAAAGTTCTCGGCACGCGCAGCAAAGGTAAAGGGGAACGGCAAGTCACGCGCCGCCTCGACCGCTGCGCGCACACGCTCAACGGCCAACTCGAAGGGGTAGATAGGCGCCGCCAGCTGGCCACTGGCGTCTTCGATGGAGCCACCGACCAGGCCGATCGAGGCCGCCAAACGGATGGTCTCGGCGCACTGCTCGGGCGTATCGCCGTAGCCATTTTCCAGGTCAGCGGCCACTGGCAACGGCGTCGCCTCGATGATCGCCCGCGCATTGGCCAGCGTCTCCTCGCGGCTCACCGCCCCTTCGGCATCCCGCCGCCCCAGGGAGAATGCCAGACCAGCGCTGGTGGTAGCCAAGGCCTGATAGCCCAGGGCCGCCAACATTTTCGCCGAGCCGGCATCCCAGGGGTTGGGCAGCACGAGAAGATCGTCACCCTGGTGCAGGGCGCGAAAGGTTTCACCACGCTGAATCTGGTCCTGCATCGTCGTCACTCCCTCTGTTCGCCCGACCTTAACCTGCCTCGGCCCACCACGGACAGTGTCACAACAAGTCGAGTTGCACCCTTGTGCTGTCCTCGCTGCTCTCGAGCAGGGCCGGCAAATCAGTCAGACGAGTCTGCAGCGATGCGTGAAAACGCTGCGCCTGGGCGGCTGCGAGCTGATTGTCCGGGGTATGCAGAAAGACATAAGGCGTCAGCCCCTGCTCGATCCAGCCCGCGACCTTATCCACCCAAGGTTCTAGAAACGCCTGGTTGGCCTCCAGATCAGGTCCGCCGATAAAACGCACTTGGGGCGCCTGACTGAAGGCAGTCGGGCGAATCGGCAGGCGCGGCTTTTTCGCCTGCGCGTGCAGCACCGCCGGGTCGTTCGACTGGCAACTGAACAAGGCCCGCGAATCCAGGCAAATACGCTCCACCCCCAAGCCATGCAGCAGGCGATTGAGTGCCCGCTCCTCGTCACCCTTGGCGAAGAACGCCGGATGCCGCACCTCGACGGCCAGCGCCCGCGAGGCAAACGCCTCCAGCCAGTCGCCCAGCTCGCCGAGGCGTTGCGGACCGAAACTGGCCGGCAGTTGCAGCCAGAGCGGCGCTACCCGTGCACCCAATGGCGCGAGCAGTTCGAGAAAAGTGCGGGTCGCGGCCAACTGGTCGCGCAGGTCGCCTTCGTGGCTGATATCGCGGGGGAGCTTGGCGCAGAAGCGAAATGTCGCCGGCATCACCTCAGCCCAGCGCGCCACCGTATCGGCCGCAGGCCGCGCGTAGAAGGTGGTATTGCCCTCTACCGCATTGAACAGTCGGCAGTAGTGTTCGAGACGATCAGCAGGGCGTAAGTCAGCGGGGTAGACGCTGCCGCGCCAGGCGGCTTCGTTCCAGGACGGACAACCGAGAAAATAGGGCAGCACGCGTCAGGCGAACAGGTCGAGACCCAGCACCTGCTGTGCATCGGCATCGTTGGCGAACGCGGCGGTGGTGCTGTAGCTGGCAATGGCCTGGGCGGCGCGGCTGCTCAGTGCTTGCTGGTAGCCCAGGTCACGGGGGCGCGACGGCAGGCTGTCGACACTGGCGGACGAAGCCTCGACGCG
The DNA here is from genome assembly GCA_018826895.1 of Gammaproteobacteria bacterium. Classification (GTDB taxonomy): domain Bacteria; phylum Pseudomonadota; class Gammaproteobacteria; order Pseudomonadales; family Pseudomonadaceae; genus Aquipseudomonas. The sequence goes on along the minus strand of JAHJYA010000135.1, from coordinate 60,281 downwards.
GCGGGTCTGCGGTGTCTGTTCAAAGCCCTGGGTGCTCGACGGTGTGGCCGGTTGCTCGCGACGTGCCTCGACCTCGCGCTGCGCTTCACGGAACGGCGTAACGGCCGTTCCCGAGCGAGGACCGCGATCGGGCGAGTAGGGAGCGATGGAACCGTCTATGCGCATTCAGAAACTGCTCGGCAGAAGCCAATAGAGGCAAAGTGATTGCAATTTAGCCGCGCCATCCCAGCTTGGCAATCGCGCCGGACGCGGCAAGCCGTTTTCGCGACAGAAGGCCGAATTAACGTGCTGCCTTGGGGGTGGCGACCTGATCGCGCAGGTAGACCGGCTGCGCCTGATCGGCCGGCAGCGCTTCTCCCCTCGCCCAGGCGAAACGGGCCAGGCTGAGCAAGTCCAGGGCATGGGGCAGCAGCGCACCATCCTGACCGCTGGTGGCCACAGCAATGCGCCCGGCGTGAGTGCCCCAACCAGTGCCCGCGCCGTACCAGTCGCCCTCGGCACCCGCCGGCAAACACGCCTGCTCCGGCGGCAAAACCGCCTCATGACCCAGCAGGCGCATCTCCCCCGCTTCGGCGCGGTAGCAGCCCCAGTACACTTCATCCATGCGCGCGTCGATGGCGGCTGCCACCTGCTGCGCACCCGCTTCACGCAGGCTGCGCTGGGCCAGTACAGCCAGGTTGGAGACCGGCAGCACCGGGCGCTCCAACGCAAACGCCAGCCCCTGCACCACACCGATGGCAATGCGCACGCCGGTGAACGCGCCCGGCCCACGGCCAAAGGCAATTGCATCCAGAGCATTCAACGACACGCCGCTCTCTGCCAGCAGTTGCTGGATCATTGGCAGCAGGCGCTGGGCATGCAAACGCGGGATCACGTCGTAGTGGCTGATCACCTCACCGTTATGCAGCAGCGCAACGGAGCAGGCTTCAGTGGCAGTGTCGAGGGCCAGCAGAGTGGTCATGACGATCTACAGAGATGGCTAAGCGGGCGGGCATTAAACCGGTTTGGGGGGGAATTTTCCAGCACAGACGCCCCTTCGCGCGCTGTGCGAGCGAAGGGGCGTCTGAGGTTTGTTGCTGTTTTGTCGTGAGCCGCGTTGCCGCGGGCGTAATCCGGGTTTCAGAATGGCTATGTCCCTGCTCGGTGTAGCACGGCGCCGCTGCTTCTCGTAGGAGCCGCGCCTCGCGGCGAATAGCAGCCATTCCGCGGTCTATCAGATAGCCCACAAGCTTCGCGCCGGGGGCGGCGCTCCTACGGAAGCCGCGTTTATGGTCTGCATGTGACTGCAACGGTCAATTGGGACATAGCCTTCAGAATACGCCCACCGCATTCAGCGCGTTGCTACGCCTAAGTCACCACTTCTCGATAACCGTCTCAGCGTCCCAGCCTTGCAGCGGCGCTTTGGACCAAGTGCCGTAACCGGCATTGGGGAAGACGATCCACTCGGCGCCCCATTTGTCCGCTTCGGCGGCCACGGTAGCGCGCTGCTCGGCCAGCGGCGTCTTGCGGAAACGGCCGTCGAAGTCATGCAGGGTGTCGCCGAGCAGCAGGACGATCTGATGGTCCGCGCTGACAATGGCGCGACGCTCGACCTTGGGTGGCCCCAGCAGCAGCACACTCTCCTCCGAGACTTGGGGCAGACCGAGCTTGCTCAGGGTGGCCAGGGTGTACTTCTTCTGCTCGTCGGCGCGGTCCGAGATATAGCGAATGGTCACGCCCAGCTTATCGGCATGCTCGAGAAACTTCTTCGCGCCGGGGATCAGCGCAGGCGTACCGTCACGCTCCCAGGGCAGCCAGGTATCCCAGGCATCATAGGTATGACAGTTGGCCAAATCGCGCGCCAACAGCGCACTGTTGTCGATCACGGTTTCATCCAGGTCGGTGACAATCGCCAGCTTCGATGGATCTTTCGCCGCCGCCACGGCTGCATCCAGCTTCAGCGTGGCGATGTTGTAGGCCTGTAGTTGCAGGGCCTGAACTTCCGCCGATTGCTGCTGGAAACGCAGACCCATGGTGTGCTCGGCGACGGCACAGTTCTCCTTGGCCGGCACCTGTGCATCGGCAAACACGGCGGGGCTGGCCAGCAGCGAAACCGTAAGGCCAAGCCACAGATGGCGGGTTGCTGATTTTTCGGTCATTGAATGTCCTCTTCCTTAGTGACAGGCGGATCAGTAGGGCTACAGCCATGCCGCACGCGAGCAGGATGCGCCCCTATCGATAGTAGATAGCCAGCCGGCCGCCCTCATGCTTGAGTGCGACCCGCACGTACCTGTACCGCCATGAACGACAAAGGCCCACAAGGGGCCTTTGCTGATGATGCGCCAGCACGCGGCGCTATAAGACAGGGGGCATCGCCCCCGAGCCCAGGCAACCTGGACGAACGTGAATCAGCTCAGCGCGGCCAGGGTTTTCGCCGTGATGTCTTCGACGCTGCCGATGCCCGGAATGTGGCTGTATTTCGGTGTGCCTTCGGCTGCCGAGAGTTGCTGATAGAAGTTCACCAGCGGTTTGGTTTGCGAGTGGTAGACGGACAGGCGATGACGCACGGTCTCTTCCTTGTCGTCTTCACGCTGGATCAACTCTTCACCGGTTTCGTCATCCTTGCCGGCGACTTTCGGTGGGTTGTGCTCGGTGTGGTAGACGCGCCCCGATGCCGGGTGCACACGGCGACCGGCGATGCGGCCGACGATTTCTTCGTCGTCTACTGCGATTTCCACGACGTGGTCGATGACCACACCGGCATCCTTGAGGGCCTGAGCCTGGGGGATGGTGCGCGGGAAACCGTCGAACAGAAAACCGTTGGCGCAATCAGGCTGGGTGATGCGTTCTTTGACCAGGTTGATGATCAGGTCATCGGATACCAGGCCGCCGGCATCCATGATGCTCTTGGCCGCCAGGCCCAACTCGGTACCGGCCTTGACCGCTGCACGGAGCATGTCGCCCGTGGAGATTTGCGGAATGCCGAACTTCTTGGTGATGAAACCGGCCTGAGTACCTTTGCCCGCACCGGGCGCTCCCAACAGAATCACGCGCATCGATGTGCTCCTCAAGATTGGATAAATATCGTCGGACTCGCCTCGTGGGGCCAATCTCAGAATGGTTCGAGCCGCGTAGGACAAGGTGCCAAACGGCCAAAAGGTTGATCAAGATACACAGCGCACCCCCACCGCACAAGCCACCCAAAAGTCGGATAAAGCATGACCCGAACGGTCGAACATGGCCCCTTGCCAGCCGGGTTTATGCCGCGACTGGTGGGGCATTGGGGCCTCTGTCTGGGGCTCAGCCGGTGTTGCGCAAACCGGCGGCAATACCCGCCACGCTCACCAGCAGCGCCTGCTCCAGCTCGCTGCCAGCTGGGCTGGACTGCTGCCGGGAGCGCGCCAGCAGTTCAGCCTGCAGCAGGTGCAGGGGGTCAAGGTAGGTGTTGCGTACGCTGATCGACTCCAGGGTTTCGCGGTTATGGGCCAGCAGCTGCGACTGCCCGGTCAGGCCGAGCACGCAGGTCACCGCCTGCGACAATAGGCCGCGTAAATGCGCACCCAAGGGCTGCAGCGCGGGCTCCACCAAGCGTTCGTCGTACTGTTCGGCGATCTGCGCATCGGCTTTGGCCAGGACCATTTCCAGCATGTCGATGCGCGTGCGGAAGAACGGCCACTGCGCGCACATCTGCGCCAATTGCTCGCCCTCGCCCCGGGCCAGCGCATTACTCAGGGCGGTTTCCCAGCCGAGCCAGGCCGGCAACATCAGGCGCGTCTGGGTCCAGGCGAAGATCCAGGGAATCGCCCGCAGGCTCTCCACCCCACCCTCGCGGCGCTTGGCCGGGCGGCTGCCCAGGGGCAGGCGGCCCAGCTCCTGCTCGGGTGTGGCCTGGCGAAAGTACTCGACGAATTGCGGATGTTCGCGCACCACCGCGCGGTAAGCCTGTACGCCATCGTCGGCCAGGCGGTCCATCAGTGTGCGCCAGGCCGCTTCCGGCGCGGGCGGCGGCAGCAGGGTAGCTTCCAGCACGGCGGCCAGGTACAGGTTGAGGTTCTGCTCGGCGATGTCCGGCAGGCCGAACTTGAAACGGATCATCTCGCCTTGCTCGGTGGTGCGAAAGCGCCCGGCGACCGAACCCGGCGGCTGCGACAGGATCGCCGCATGGGCCGGACCACCACCGCGGCCGACCGTGCCACCGCGACCATGGAACAGCAGCAGTTCGACCTGGTGCGCGCGGCACACCTCTACCAGGGTTTCCTGGGCACGGTACTGCGCCCAGGCCGCCGCCGTGGTGCCGGCGTCCTTGGCCGAGTCGGAATAGCCGATCATCACCTCTTGCGGGCCATGCAGGCGGGCGCGGTAGCCTGGCAACTCAAGCAGCCGCTCAATCACCGGGCCGGCGTTGTCCAGGTCAGCCAGGGTTTCGAACAGCGGCACCACGCGCATCGGCCGCTGCAAACCGGCTTCCTTGAGCAGCAGTTGCACAGCCAGCACGTCAGAGGCCGCCCCGGCCATGGAGATCACGTAGGAGCCGAGCGAAGCGGCGGGCGCGGCAGCGACTTCACGGCAGGTCGCCAGCACCTCGGCGGTGTCGGCAGCCGGTTTGAAATGGCTCGGTAGCAGGGGCCGACGGTTGTCCAGCTCGGCCTGCAAGAAGCTAAGGCGGCGCGCCTCGTCCCAGTCAGCGTAACGCCCCAGGCCTAGATACTCGGTAATTTCACTCAGCGCAGCGGCATGCCGCGTCGCGTCCTGGCGCACGTCCAAACGCACCAGAAACAGGCCGAAGGTCGCGGCCCGGCGCAGGCAGTCGAGCAACGCGCCTTCGGCGATCACGCCCATGCCGCAGGCGTGCAGCGAGTGATAGCAGGCCTGCAGCGGCGCCAGCAATTCCTGATTGTTCTGCAACACTGCCGAGCTCGGCTCAAGCGGTGTATGCAACGCCTGCTGCGCCCACTGCCGAGTCGCCCGCAGACGCTCACGCAGGCTTTTGAGCACCTGCCGATAGGGCTCGGCGCTGTCGCCGGCCAAGGCCTGCAACTCGGTGCTGGCCTGCTGCATCGACAGATCCGCGGCGAGGTGGTCGACGTCGCGCAGGTACAGATCGGCCGCCATCCAGCGCGCCAACAGCAGCACCTCGCGGGTAACCGCAGCCGTCACATTGGGGTTGCCGTCGCGGTCACCGCCCATCCAGGAGGCGAAGCGAATCGGCGCGGCCTCGAGCGGCAGGTGCAGACCAGTCACCGCATGCAGCGCCTGATCGGCCTTGCGCAACACGGCGGGCAGCGCCTGCCAGAGCGAATGCTCGATCACCGCAAAGCCCCACTTGGCTTCATCTACCGGCGTGGGGCGGACACGGCGAATCTCTTCGGTGTGCCAGGCTTCAGCGATCAGTCGCTGCAGGCGCTGGGTGATCTGCTCGCGCTCGGCGGCAGACAGATCACTGTGATCCTGACGCGCCAGCTCGGCGGCGATGGCATCATATTTCTGGATCAGGGTACGCCGTGCCACCTCGGTCGGGTGGGCAGTCAGCACCAGTTCGATCTCCAGACGCCCGACCTGACGCGCCAAGGCGTCGGCACCATGGCCTTGAGCGATCAGGCGCTGCAGCAGTTGCGGCAATACATGGTTCTCGAAGGGTTCGGCCTCGCCGGGGCTGCGACGGCGCACGCGGTGGTACTGCTCGGCGATATTGGCCAGGTTGAGGAACTGGTTGAAGGCCCGCGCCACCGGTAGCAGCTCGTCCTCGCCCAGTCCGTCGAGACTGGCACTGAGCTGCTCGGTGCCATCGGCAGCGCCACGCCGTCCGGCCTTGGCCCCTTTGCGGATCAGCTCGATCTTGTCGAGAAAGGCCGCGCCATGCTGGTCACGGATAGTGGTGCCGAGCAGCTCGCCCAGCAGGTGGACCTCTTCACGCAAACGCACATCGATATCAGTCATGCAGCTCCCTCGCCGTGAACAGCACATGGCCAGCGGAACACCTGCCGCCTGCCTGTTGCCCAAGACTAGGGGCTGTTGCCGTTTCATCGCAAGCCGCGAACGAAAAGGCAACAGACCCTGGAGAGTGGCCCACCAGGGTCCATTCTTACAAGGGCATGCTTATACGCCCCCTGAATGCACCCGGCCCGCCTGCGGCGGCGCCATTGCCTGGAGAACGGTATGAAAATCCACGAACTCACTCAGCATTGGGAGTCCACCGCTAAGGGCCGTCTGACCCGCACCTCCTATCAACTGCACCTGGAGGTCGAAGCCGCCGCACGCCTGGCGGCACTGGCCGAGATGTACCCCAAACACCATGCCGAAGAGCTACTCGGCGAGCTGATAGGCGCCGCCCTGGAAGAGCTTGAAGCGAGCTTCCCTTACGTACAGGGCACCCAGGTTATCGCCACCGATGAACAGGGTGACCCGCAATACGAGGACATCGGTCCCACACCGCGCTACCTGGCGCTTTCGCGTAAGCACCTGCAGCGCCTACTCAGCGAGACCTAAATCACCGTTTGTCATTTTTGTCCTGCCGACAGCGCTGTTTTCGCACCTTTGAAATCAGCGCTGAAAAGCGCGAGCCAAAGCGGTTCTGCTTCTACCACGACTGACCGTCTCGACAAATTCTCTGAACCATTGCGAACCCCCTTCGGTCGGAAACTATGAGTCATGGCACATAGCCGCTGATTTTCAGCACCGCCTTGCCTGCTAAAGCAAGCGTGCCTCCCGCGCCTCTATAGCCGGGCTTTTTCCGAACTTTTTAAGGAGTTCCCCCAATGGAAACGAACAGCATGAAGACCCAGGCCAGCACTCGCGCCTCGACACCTATGCGCAACCTGAAATTGGCTGCATTGCTGATCGGCAGCAGCGTGATTCTGGCCGGTTGTGCTGGCAATCCGCCCACCGAGCAGTTCGCTGTGACCCAATCGGCCGTAAACAGTGCCGTTAGCGCAGGCGCTACGGAATATGCGGCAGTAGAAATGCAATCGGCCCGCGACAAGCTCAAGCAAGCCGAGCTGGCCATGCACGACGAAGATTATGAAAAAGCCAAGCGCCTGGCTGAGCAGGCCGAGTGGGATGCCCGCGTAGCCGAGCGTAAGGCTGAAGCCGCGAAAGCTGAACGCGCCGTGCAGGATGCCAACCAGGGCATCGAAGAATTGCGTCAGGAAGGGATGCGCAGCACCCAGCAGTAACTCTGCGACCTTCAAGACCACAATTGATTAAGGATGAACCGCTATGCGTAAACAAGTCATGATCCCCGCCCTGCTCGCCCTCAGCGTCGGCCTGGCCGCCTGCTCGTCGCAGCCCAACGTCAACCTGGAACAGGCGCAAACCAACTTCTCTGGCCTGCAGAGCGATCCGCAAGCAGCCAAAGTCGCCGCCCTGGAAACCAAAGACGCGAGCGAAATGCTCAAGCGTGCCGAAAAGGCTTACTTGGACAAGGAAGACGAGGAGAAGGTTGACCAACTGGCCTACCTCGCCAACCAGCGTGTCGAAGTGGCCAAGCAGACCATCAACCTGCGCACTGCTGAAGAGAACCTGCAGAACGCCGCTGCCAAGCGTGCAGAAGCTCGCCTGGAAGCGCGCGACGCACAAATCCAGCAGCTGCAAAGCAGCCTGAATGCCAAGCAAACCGAGCGCGGCACCTTGGTCACCTTTGGCGACGTGTTGTTCGACCTCGACCGCGCCGAGCTGAAGCCGGGCGGTCTGGGTAACGTCAACAAGCTGGCTCAGTTCCTTCAGGACAACCCTGAGCGCAAAGTCGTTGTTGAGGGTTACACCGACAGCACCGGCTCGGCCAGCTACAACCAGCAACTGTCCGAGCGCCGCGCCAACGCAGTGCGCGCGGCACTGGTGAAGATGGGCGTGGGCCCGGAGCGCATCGTCGCCCAGGGTTACGGCAAGGAATACCCGGTAGCTGACAACTCCAGCTCCTCGGGCCGTGCCATGAATCGCCGTGTCGAAGTGACTATCTCCAACGACAACCAGCCGGTCGCACCGCGCTCGTCGATGGGGCAGTAACTGATATAAGCAGTAAGCGCACAGCCTATGTAATGGGCTGCAGCTAAAAAACGCCGCGATCCCCGATGGGAATCGCGGCGTTTTTTTTGCCTAAGATCCCGCCGAACCAGCAATTGCTCAGGCTATCCAGCACGACGCGGCTCACGCCTAACCACCTGATAAAGCCAGCCGCAACATGCCCCCCCAATAACAGCGGTCAACACCTCCTCTAACGCCCCACATGCAGATGTATTGGCGCGCCTCTAACCGCTTGACTTGCAGCAATCGTATTATGGTATACCATAAGCCCATAAACACTTCCGCAGCACCCGTCTTTACCGCGCCTGGAGAACCATAATGGGCTTCGAGATTCGCAAGATCGTCAGCTACACAGAAGAGACCTTTATCGAGAGTGGCAAAGTCGCGGAAAAACCCGTGACCATGGCCGGGCTCGCTGTGGTGATGAAAAATCCCTGGCACGGTCGCGGCTTCGTCGAAGACCTGAAACCCGAGATCAAGGCCAATTGCTCTGCGTTGGGTGCCCTGATGGTCGAGCGCCTGACCGCGATCATTGGCGGTGCCGCTAACATCGAGGCGTACGGCAAGGCCGCCGTGGTGGGTGCCGATGGCGAAATTGAGCATGCCTCTGCGGTTATCCATACCCTGCGCTTTGGCAACCACTACCGCCAGGCGGTGCAGGCCAAAAGCTACTTGAGCTTCACCAACAAGCGCGGCGGGCCAGGCACCTCAATCCAGATTCCGATGATGCACAAAGACGACGAAGGCCTGCGCTCGCACTACATCACCCTGGAAATGCAGATCGAAGACGCGCCTCGCGCCGACGAACTGGTGATCGTGCTCGGCGCCGCTGACGGCGGCCGTCTGCACCCACGCATCGGCAATCGCTATAGCGACCTGGAAGAGCTGGCCGCTGAGCAAGCCCAGTGACCCGAAACGCGTGCAGGAGCTTGCAATGATTGGGCTACAGGCTGAGCGTACCCCAGCGGGTACCAGTTACCTGGTAGCAGGCCAAGGCTACCCGGTGGTGCTGATCCACGGCGTGGGTCTGAACAAAGAAATGTGGGGCGGGCAAATCGTCGGCCTGGTACCGCACTTCCAGGTCATCGCTTACGACATGCTTGGCCACGGTGCCAGCCCACGCCCACAGCCAGGCATCGGGCTGGAGGGTTATGCCGAGCAATTGCACGAGCTGCTTGAGCATTTGCAGGTGACGCAGACCATTATTGTCGGGTTTTCCATGGGCGGCTTGGTGGCGCGAGCATTTGCCCTGCATTACCCACAGCGCACCCAGGCGCTGGTGATTCTCAACAGTGTGTTCAGGCGCAGTGAGCAACAGCGCGCGAGCGTCGTTGAACGCACCCGCCAGGCGGCCGAACATGGCCCAGATGCCAACGCACAAGAAGCGCTGTCGCGCTGGTTCAGCCGTGAATACCAAGCGGCCAACCCGGCGCAGATTGCCGCCATCCGCCAGACCTTGGCGAGCAACGACCCTCTGGGCTACCTAACGGCTTATGAACTCTTTGCCACCCAGGACATGTACCGCGCCGACGACTTGACCAGTATCAAGGTGCCGACCCTGGTCGCGACCGGTGAGCTAGACCCTGGTTCAACCCCGGAGATGGCTCGACAGCTGGCCGCGCAGATTGCCGACGCGCAGGTCGTGGTGCTCAAGGAGCAACGGCATATGATGCCGGTGGAGTCCCCGCGCCTGGTCAACCAGATGCTGCTGAACTTTCTGCAAACCGCCTGCCACCTGAGCCCACCGATAAAGGGAATAGTCGCATGAGCCTCGCCCGCTTTCAGATGTGCATCGACGGCCAGTGGGTCGACGCCGTATCCGGCGCGACCTTCCAGAGCTTCGACCCCTCCTCGGCCCTCGCCTGGGCTGAACTGCCAGATGCCGATGAGCGTGATGTCGAGCACGCGGTGCAAGCCGCGCAGCAGGCGTTTGAGCGGCCTAACTGGCGTGGCCTGAGTGCAACCGCCAGGGGCAAGTTGCTGCGCCGCCTGGGCGATCTGATTGCAGAAAACCAGGAGCAACTGGCGCAGCTGGAAAGCCGCGACAACGGCAAGCTGATCCGCGAGACCCGTGGCCAGGTCGGTTATTTACCGGAGTTCTTCCACTACACCGCCGGGCTGGCCGACAAGTTGGAGGGCGGCACCCTTCCCTTGGACAAGCCGGATATGTTGGCTTATACCCTGCATGAACCGCTGGGTGTGGTGGCCGCCATTATCCCGTGGAACAGCCCGTTGTATCTGGCGGCAATCAAGCTGGCACCCGCCCTGGCGGCTGGCAACACCATTGTCCTCAAGCCTTCGGAACACGCCTCGGCTACCATCCTTGAGTTGGCTCGCCTGGCCCTACAAGCAGGCATACCGCCCGGTGTAGTCAACGTGCTCACCGGCTTCGGTCCCAGCGCCGGCGCCGCCCTCTCGCGTCACCCACTGGTGCGCAAGGTCGCCTTTACCGGCGGGGCTGCCACCGCGCGCCACGTTGTGCGCAACAGCGCAGAGAACTTCGCCAAGCTGTCCCTGGAGCTGGGAGGTAAGTCGCCCAATATTATTTTTGCCGATGCCGATCTGGACAGCGCCATCAATGGCGCGGTGTCCGGCATCTACGCCGCCTCGGGACAAAGTTGCGTCGCCGGCTCACGGTTGCTGGTGCAAGACAGCATCTACGACGAGTTCGTCCAGCGCCTGGTGCAACGCGCCCAGCGCATCCGCATCGGCAGCCCTCAGGACGACGCCAGCGAAATGGGCCCACTGGCCACCGCGCAACAACTCGCGGTGGTCGAAGGCCTGGTGGCCGACGCCCTGGCCGAAGGCGCGCACCTACGCTTGGGCGGCAAGCGGCCAGCGCTCGACAGTAACGGCTGGTACTACGAACCGACGCTGTTCGAGTGCGACCGCAATTCGATGAAGATCATGCAGGAAGAAGTCTTCGGCCCGGTGGCCTCGGTTATCCGCTTCAAGGACGAAGCCGAGGCCCTGGCTATCGCCAATGACTCACAGTTTGGCCTGGCAGCCGGCATCTGGACTCGCGACCTGGGCCGAGCGCACCGCATGGCGCGGGATATTCGCTCCGGCATTGTCTGGATCAACACCTACCGCGCAGTGTCGGCCATGGCGCCAATCGGCGGATTCAACAACAGCGGCTATGGCCGCGAGAGCGGCATCGACTCGGTGCTGGCCTACACCGAACTGAAGACGGTGTGGATCAACCTCTCGCAAGCGCCCATGGCTGACCCTTTCATCATGCGCTAATGAGGACGCCAGACATGATTGACGCGGCACTCTATAAAGAAGTCATGGGCTCTTTTCCCTCAGGCGTGACCGTTATCACCACGCTTGATGACAGCGGCGCGCTGGTCGGCCTCACCGCCAGCGCGTTCAGCGCCCTCTCGATGGACCCAGCACTGGTGCTGTTTTGCCCCAACTATGCGTCGGACACCTACCCGCTGCTGCGCGCCAGCAAGCAGTTCGCCATCCATTTACTGGCAGGCGATCAGCAGGCCGAAGCCTATGCGTTTGCCAGCAAGGGCAAGGACAAAGCCCAGGGCATCGAGTGGTACCTGAGCGAACTGGGCAACCCGCTGCTGATGAAAGCCACGGCGATTATCGAATGCGCGCTCTGGCGTGAGTACGATGGTGGCGACCACGCCATTATCGTCGGTGCCGTGCAAAACCTGATCCTGCCGACAACCCCAGTCATGCCAATGCTCTATCACCGCGGCAAGCTCGGCGCCCTGCCTGAAATTGCCTGCTCCTGAGGAGGCTTGATGAACGCCAATAAATACGCGAAAGGCCTGGAAATTCGCACCCAGGTTTTAGGCGAAGCCTATGTGAAGCAGTCCATCGCGAACGCCGATGACTTCAGCCGCCCCCTGCAAGAACTGGTGACCGAGTACTGCTGGGGCCACGTCTGGGGGCGGGAGGGCTTATCGCTGCAAGAACGCAGCATGATAAACTTGGCCATGATTTCGGCGCTCAATCGGCCCCACGAACTGAAGTTGCATATCCAAGGCGCCCTGCGCAACGGCCTGAGTCAGGAGCAGATCCGCGAAATACTCCTGCAAGTCGGCATATACTGCGGCGTGCCCGCAGCGGTAGACAGCTTCAGGGTGGCCAAGGAAGCCTTCGCTGATTTCGACGCCAACGCCCAAATATAAACACCACGCCATGGCTGCGTAGCGTTGAGGGCGTCATGCTTGCCGACGTTTCAGTCATTTTCAGAGCGGACCTTATGAAACGCATGCCCCTCGACGACAGCTTCAAAGTCAACCACAACCCCATCACCCTGCGTGAAATAGTCCTCGAAAAACTGCGTGGCGCTATCCTCAACTTCCAACTGATGCCGGGTGACCGACTGGTTGAGCGCGACCTCTGCGAGCGCCTGGGAGTCAGCCGCACCTCGGTACGCGAAGCGCTGCGCCACCTGGAGTCCGAAGGGCTGGTGGAGTTCGCCGATGCCAAAGGCCCACGGGTGGCCATCATCACCCTGGCTGACGCCTGCGACATCTACGAGCTGCGCTGCGTGCTTGAGGGCTTGATTGTCCAACTCTTTACCCTCAACGCCGACACCAAGGCAATCCGCGCCCTTGAGCACGCTCTCGAGGAAAACCGCACGGCGCTGGAGGAAGGCGAACTGCAGCAGGTGCTGGAGTCTGTGCAACGTTTCTACGATGTACTGATGGAAGGCTCCGGCAACCCCATCGCAGCGACCCAACTGCGCCAGCTGCAGGCACGCATCAGCTACCTGCGCGCCACCTCGGTATCCCAAGCGAATCGCCGCGGGGCCAGTAACCTGGAGATGGAGCGCATCGTCGAGGCGATCAAGAGTGGTGACCCCCTGGCCGCTCACCAAGCCTCAGTGGACCATGTTCGCTCAGCCGCAAAAGTCGCCCTGGATTACCTCAAGGCCAAACAGGATGAGCCGAGCAACATTCGCGAGATCACGGTGCCCATCGCCCTGCAAGAGCCTCGCATAGGACGCTAACGGCATGCCCACCCTGCGCTTCTGCCCCTGCTGCGGCGCCGATGGGCTCAGCCATAACCTGCCACCTGGCGATACGCATGCGCGCCTGAACTGCTCGGCATGCGGCTATATCCACTACCAAAATCCGAAGATCATCGCCGGCTGCATTATCGAGCAGGACGGCAAATACCTGCTCTGCCAACGCGCCATCCCCCCACGTCCTGGCACCTGGACACTGCCCGCCGGGTTTATGGAGCAAGGCGAAACCACCGAACAGGCGGCCTTGCGCGAAGTCTGGGAGGAAAGCGGCGTGCGCGCCGAGATCCTCTCGCCCTACTCCATCTTCAGCGTCCCGACGATCAGCGAGGTCTACATCATCTTCCGCGCCCGGGCCCTGGACGTGACCGGCCAATTCGGCCCGGAAACCCTCGCTTGCCACTTCTTCGCGCCCGAAGAAATCCCGTGGCAGCACATCTATTACCCAGCCATCCAGCAGATACTCGAACGCTATATCGCAGAACGCCAGGCTGGGGTCTATGGCCTCTATATGGGCAGCGACGACAGCGGTAACGTGCACTTTATTCGCTAAGGCCTTTTGACCCTACTCCCTCCACGACTATCACTTCAGCGTTGGCCGCCCCCTGGCGATGCCGAGAAGCCTGCTGATACTCAGGCGAGTGGTAGCACGCCAGTGCCTGCTCATATGACGCGAACTCGATCACCACGCTGCGCTGCGGCGTGCTGCGCCCCTCCAATGCTTGCGAGCGCCCGCCCCGCGCCAATAGAAGTCCACCATACTGGGCGATAACCGCTGGCGCACGAGTGGTGTATTCGCTGTATTGCGTCAGGTCGGTCACATCAACATGCGCGATCCAATAACCTTTCATGGCATCTCCTTGCTGTAAATTTGTATTATGGTATACCAAAATACCTCTACAGATTCCACCGAGGACACTGACATGCCCTTCAACAGCACCGCCGAAATAATCGAAGACTTCCGCCAAGGCAAAATGGTACTGCTGGTCGACGATGAGGACCGGGAAAACGAAGGCGACTTGCTCCTCGCCGCCGAGGCATGTACCCCCGAGGCCATCAATTTCATGGCGCGAGAGGCGCGCGGCCTGATCTGCCTGACGCTGACCGACGCACATTGTCAGCGCCTCGGGCTTGAGCAAATGGTGCCAAATAATGGCAGCGCGTTTGCCACCGCCTTTACCGTTTCGATCGAAGCCGCTCAGGGGGTGACGACCGGCATCTCTGCGGCTGATCGCAACCGCACCATAAAGGCAGCCGTGGCGGCTGATGCCTGCGCCGATGACCTGGTCCAACCCGGCCATGTCTTCCCTCTACGTGCCCGCGAAGGTGGCGTGCTGAGCCGTGCCGGGCACACCGAGGCCGGCTGCGACCTGGCGCGCCTGGCGGGCTTTAGCCCGGCTGCGGTGATCGTCGAGGTAATGAACGACGACGGCAGCATGGCTCGCCGCCCAGAGCTGGAGGCCTTCGCCGCGCGCCACGGGATCAAGATCGGCACCATCGCCGACCTCATCCATTACCGCCTCAGTACGGAGCACACGGTCCGCCGTATTGGTGAGCGGGAACTGCCCACCGTGCACGGCACTTTCCGCCTGGTGACCTATGAAGACTGCCTCGACGGAGGCGTCCACCTGGCCATGGTGATGGGCGATATACAGCGCGATCACGCCTGCCTGGTGCGCGTGCATGCCCTGGATCCGCTGCGCGACCTGGTGGGCGCGGAATACAGCGGCCCGCCAGCGTGGACGCTTTGGGCCGCTCTGCAAAAGGTCGCAGCCGCGGGCAACGGCGTGGTGGTCGTGTTGGCCAACCACGAGTCTTCCCAGGCGCTGCTGGAACGGGTACCGCAGCTGACGCAAGCCAAGCGCCCATTCAATCAGGTCGCGTCGCGCAGTTACTCGGAGGTGGGGACAGGTGCACAGATATTGCAGGACCTGGGTGTGGGCGTCTTTCACCACCTGGGGCCGCCGCTGAAATATGTCGGCCTGGCGGGCTATAACCTGAAGGTGCTGAGCAGCATCCCATATGAGCCGACACCTGCCTGCTAAGCATCAGCGGCCCTGGCTGCAGATTAATACCTTACAAATCAAAAGCTCCTGTGTACGACCTGGAAAAAGACAAAGAGATCGCGGTAATCGACCCTGGCAAAGGCTTGCAGAAAGTTTGGAATACCATAATATGACATTCCGTAGGCCGAGCTAATTGATGAAGCGCCCGCAAGGGAAAGTCCTAATAACAGCTTCCGATCTGGCCACCTTTTTAAGGCCCCCATGGACCTACTGCTCCTTAAAGCGTGTGTGGGCATACGTGATGCTCATGTGCGTAAACCACAAGAAAGAGGGCATTCATGATGGTGTTGAAAAAATCTGCATTAACGCTGATCGCAGCAGGGCTTCTGGGCATGGGCGTGGCCAACGCCGCTGAGCAGAGCATGAGTTTCGTCAGCTGGGGCGGTACCACTCAAGACGCCCAGAAAGAGTCCTGGGCCGATCCATTCACCGACGCCACCGGCATCAAGGTGCTGCAGGACGGCCCCACCGACTATGGCAAGCTCAAGGCCATGGTCGAAAGCGGCAACGTGCAATGGGATGTGGTCGATGTTGAGGCCGACTTCGCCCTGCGGGCCGCCAGCGAAGGCTTGCTGGAACCCCTGGACTTCAACGTCATCGCACGCGATAAAATCGACCCACGCTTCGTCTCCGATCACGGTGTCGGCTCCTTCTACTTTTCCTTCGTGCTCGGTTACAACCAGAAACGCAGTGGCGATAAAGCCCCGCAAGACTGGAGTGCCCTGTTCGACACCACGACCTTCCCCGGCAAACGTGCACTCTACAAATGGCCAAGCCCTGGGGTGATCGAGCTGGCGCTGCTGGCCGACGGCGTAACGCCGGACAAGCTCTACCCGCTGGACCTGGACCGCGCCTTCACGAAACTCGACACCATCAAGAAAGACATCATCTGGTGGGGCAGCGGCGCACAATCCCAGCAGTTTCTGGCCTCAGGAGAAGCCGCGATCGGCCAGTTCTGGAACGGGCGGGTGCATGCCCTGATGCAAGAAGGTGCATCGGTTGGCGTGAGCTGGAAACAGAACCTGGTCATGGCTGACTTCCTGGTCATCCCCAAAGGTGCCAAGAACAAAGAGGCCGCCATGAAGTTTCTGGCCCAGGCCAGCAGTGCCGCCGGCCAGGCCGAGTTTGCCAACCTGACAGCCTACGCACCGGTCAACGTCGACAGCGTCAGCTTGCTGGAACCGGATCTGGCCAGCAGCCTGCCCACCGCCCACGCCGCCGATCAGATCACGCTCGACTACGCCTACTGGGCCAAGAACGGCGCCGAAATCGCGACACGCTGGAATGAGTGGCTGGTGAAATGAAGATGGCCGCGCGCCCAACTCCGGCGGCGAACCTGGCAGCGCGCGCAAGTCGCGCTCCCACGGCCCAATCGCACAGTGGCGAGCAGGCGGTGCGCTGGCGCGGTGCAACGTACCTGCTACCCACGCTGCTGTTCCTGGGTTTGTTCTTCCTCGTACCGCTACTGGGGTTGCTGCTGCGCGGTGTGCTGGAGCCAACGCCTGGCCTGGGCAATTACGAACAACTTTTTGCCAGCTCGGCCTACTCGAAGGTGCTGTTCAACACTTTCGCAGTGGCCAGTCTGGTGACCCTGTTCAGTCTGCTGCTGGGTTTCCCCCTGGCCTGGGCGATTACTCTGACGCCCAATGGCTGGGGCCGCTGGTTGCTGAACATCGTACTGCTGTCGATGTGGACCAGCCTGCTGGCACGTACCTATTCATGGCTGGTGTTGCTGCAATCATCAGGGGTGATCAATAGCACCTTGCAAAGCCTGGGGCTGATCAATGAACCGCTGGCGATGGTGCATAACCTCACCGGCGTGGTGATCGGCATGAGCTACATCATGATCCCGTTCATCGTGCTGCCGTTGCAGGCCACCATGAGCGCCATCGACCCCATGGTGCTGCAGGCCGGCTCGATATGCGGAGCAAGCCCACTGCGCAGCTTCTTCAAGGTCTTTCTGCCGCTGTGCCGGCCGGGCATTTTTTCCGGCGCATTGATGGTCTTCGTCATGTCCCTCGGCTACTACGTCACCCCGGCGCTGCTCGGCGGGGCGCAGAACATGATGCTGCCGGAGTTCATCATCCAGCAGGTGCAATCGTTCCTCAATTGGGGGCTGGCCAGTGCGGCAGCGGCCTTGTTGATCCTGATTACCCTGGTGCTGTTCTATGTCTACCTGAAGCTGCAGGCGGAATCGCCTGTGGCTTCCAGCACAGCGAGGTAAGTTGTCATGCTGCTATCGCCCAATGCCATGGGACGGCGCCTGCGCTATGGCCTGTTCTGCACCACGGCACTTATCGCGCTGTTTTTGCTGCTGCCCATCGTCTTCATCGTGCTGCTGTCCTTCGGCTCGTCGCAGTGGCTAATTTTCCCACCGCCGGGCTGGACCCTGAAATGGTACGGCCAGTTCTTCGCCAATGAACAATGGATGACCTCCGCCCTGGTCAGCCTCAAGGTGGCCGTGCTGACTACGATCTGCGCACTGGCGCTGGGCCTGCCGGCTGCCTTTGCCTTGGTGCGCGGGCGCTTCCCCGGGCGCGAGCTGCTCTATGCACTGTTCACCCTGCCCATGATTGTGCCGCTGGTGATTATCGCGGTGGCGGTCTACGCGCTGTTTCTCAAGCTTGGTTACACCGGCACGCTGTTCGCCTTCGTGGTCAGCCATGTGATCGTCGCCTTGCCGTTCACCGTCATCTCGCTGATCAACTCGCTCAAGCTCTTCGATCAAGCCATCGAAGATGCGGCGGTGATTTGTGGTGCCTCGCGTCTGCAAGCCATCCTCAAGGTGACCTTCCCGGCGATTCGTCCAGGCATCGTGGCCGGCGCGCTGTTTGCGTTTCTGGTGTCATGGGATGAAGTGGTACTCAGCGTGATGATGGCCAGCCCGAGCCTGCAGACCTTGCCGGTAAAAATGTGGACCACCCTGCGCCAGGACCTGACCCCCGTGATTGCCGTCGCCTCGACACTGCTGATCGGCCTGTCTTTTCTGGTGATGCTGATCGCCGCCCTGCTGCGCCGACGCACGTCACCCACCCGTTGATCCCGAGGAGAATTGCATGAGTGCCGTGATCACCGACACCTCCCAGGCCGCCGCGACACCCTTGGTACGCCTGAGCAAATTGAATAAGCACTACGGCGATTTCGTCGCGGTGGACAACCTCTCGCTGGATATCCATGAAGGCGAGTTTCTAACCTTCCTCGGCTCCAGCGGCTCCGGCAAAAGCACCACCTTGTCGATGCTCGCGGGCTTCGAGACGCCCAGCTCCGGGGAGATCCTGGTGCAAGGCAAATCACTGATCAATGTGCCGCCGCACAAACGCGATATAGGTATGGTGTTCCAGCGTTACTCGCTGTTCCCGCACCTCTCCGTACGCGGCAATATCAGCTTCCCCCTGGATATCCGCAAACTCGCCGCCGATGAATGCGAGCGCCGGGTCGAGGCTATGCTCAAGCTGGTGCAACTGGAGAGTTTCGCCCACCGCCGCCCTTCTCAACTCTCGGGTGGCCAGCAGCAACGGGTGGCGATTGCTCGGGCGCTGGTCTACGAGCCGCGCATTCTGCTGATGGACGAACCCCTCGGTGCGCTGGATAAAAAACTCCGCGAGGATTTGCAAGACGAACTGCGCCACCTGCATCGCCGCCTGGGCATAACCATTGTCTACGTGACCCATGACCAAGAGGAAGCCATGCGTCTATCCCAGCGCATTGCCATCTTCAGCCACGGCCGCATCGTCGGCCTCGGCACCGGGCAGACGCTGTACCAGAACCCGCCCAACGCCTTCGTTGCCTCCTTTCTCGGTAACTCCAACTTCCTCCAGGGCACCCTCACGGGCAATGCCTCGGTGCACTTTGAGCAGCAGATTTTGGCCATAAAACCGCAAAACCTGCCCCTCAACAGCGACGTGCTGCTCATGGTACGCCCGGAAAAAGCCCAGGTACTGCCACTGGATGCGCCAACGCCGCTGCTGGCCGGCTGGAACGAAATAACCGCCCAGGTCAGCGAAGTGGTGTTCCTCGGTGACAGCCTGACCTGCAGCGTCGTGACCCCAGGGGGCAGTCGTCTGACCGTAAAAGCCCTGCCCCATGGTCAGGCACCGTTGCACAGTGGTGCTCAGGTGCGGGTGCGCTGGGCCGCGGCGGATGCCTGCGTGTACAGCGAATGGAATGCCGCCGACCTGAGCAAAAGCGCCGCACACTAACGCAGGCGGCGTTCTGCAAGGTCATGCGCCAGGCAAACGTGGCCTGAGTCACAACCCCTCGCGCCTTCAGGCCTATTGACATACAGGAATATGGCACACCGGCATACAACTTGCGTCTTTCATTCGTTCAATCACTGAGCAGCCTCCCATGCACTGAATAGAGGATGAATGCGTATGAGTATGTCGTTGAAGGTTCGTCGGCTCGCCATCTGCTTGGCGTTTGTCTGCCTGCCCAGCTACGCACAGGACACTCTGACCTTCGTCAGCTGGGGCGGCACCACCCAGGCAGCCCAGCAAAGCGCCTGGGCCGACGGGTTCACCCAGGAAACCGGTATCCCGGTGCGCCAGGCGGGGCCCACCGACTACGAAGCGTTCCGCGCCATGGTGCAGAGCGGCGACGTACAGTGGGATGTGGTAGATGTCGAGGCCGATTTCGCCCTCAAGGCCGGCCGTGAAGGCTTGCTCGAACCCCTGGACTTGAAACAGGTCGGTCAGCGCAATATCGACCCGCGTTTTGTCACCATCTATGGGGTGGGTTCGTTCTATTTTTCATTTGTGCTGGGCTACAACAGTTCGCAACTGACCAGCGCCCCCGAGGGCTGGGCTGCCCTCTTTGATACCCAGAAATACCCCGGCAAACGTGCCCTCTACAAATGGCCAAGCCCCGGCGTGCTGGAAATGGCCCTGCTCGCCGATGGTGTTGCGCCAGAGCGCCTCTACCCGCTGGATGTGGACAGAGCATTTCGCAAACTCGACACCTTGAAACCGCACATTCTCTGGTGGGGCAGCGGCGACGAGTCGCAACAGTTACTGTCGAGCGGGCAAGCCAGCCTGGGGATTTTCTGGAATGGCCGCGTCCATGCGCTCCAGCAAAGCGGCTCGCCGGTTGCAATCAACTGGCAGCAGAACCTCGTCTCCGGCGATTTCCTGGTGATCCCGCGGGGCTCGAAAAATGCCGCAGCGGCCAAACAGTTTCTCGGCTACGCCACCGCACCGCAACCTCAGGCCGACTTCGCCATCCAGACCGGTTATGCCCCGGTCAACCTGAAAAGCGCCGCGCTGATCCCCGCCAACCTGGCCAGCAACTTGCCCAGCGCCAATACCGACAGCCAGATCACCCTGAATTTCAAGTTCTGGAGCAAGCAGGGCGATGCCATTGCCAAGCGCTGGTACGCCTGGCAAGCCGAATAAGCCCAACCGTTGTGCAGTCGCGCAGCATGCACAAGGAGTTGCACGAATACAATATTATGGTATACCAGATAACAGCATAAGCAGTGAGTGGCTACGTCCAGCGCAGGGCATTGCTGCCCAGTCAATGGGTAAATGCCGCCAGGATCACCCAGAGCACGCCCCACCTGGCCACCCAGGCCGATGATTAATACTGCCGAGGTAAGCGTCATGAAGTTTTCGTTGTTCGTACACATGGAGCGCTACGATGAGCACAACAGCCACCGCCAGTTGTTTGAAGACCTCTGCGAGCTGACCTTGCTCGCCGAAGCCGGTGGTTTCAGTACGGTGTGGATCGGCGAGCACCATGCGATGGACTACACCATCTCGCCAAGCCCCATGCCGCTGCTGGCTTACCTGGCTGCGCGCACCCAGACTATCCGCCTAGGCGCTGGCACCATCATCGCGCCGTTCTGGCACCCCATCCGCGTCGCTGGCGAGTGCGCTCTGCTCGACGTCATCAGCAATGGCCGTATGGAGGTGGGGCTGGCCCGCGGCGCCTACCAGTATGAGTTCGACCGCATGGCGGGCGGCATTCCAGCATCATCCGGCGGCCAGCACCTGCGGGAAATGGTGCCGGTGGTCAAAGCCTTGTGGCAGGGCGACTGCGCCCATGACGGCGATATCTGGAAATTCCCCACCGCCACCTCATCCCCACGGCCCATACAGCACCCTCACCCGCCGATGTGGATCGCCGCCCGCGACCCTGACTCCCACGACTTCGCCGTCAAGCATGGCTGCAACGTCATGGTCACACCGCTGATGAAAGGCGATGAAGAAGTCCTCGATCTGAAGAACAAATTCGATACCGCCCTGGCCAACCACCCCGAAGTGCCACGCCCACAACTGATGGTGCTGCGCCATACCCATGTACACAGCCCGCAGGAGCCGGACGGCTGGAAAGTCGGCGCCGAGGCCATCTCGCATTTTTACCGCACCTTCGATGCCTGGTTCGGCAATAAACAGACCCCAGTCAACGGCCTGCTACCGGCCAGCCCACTGGAGAAGTTCAAGGACCGTCCCGAGTTCGAGCTGGAGAACATCCGCAAGAACACCATGATCGGTACCCCCGCCGAAGTCATCGCACGGATCCGCCATTACCAAGAGCTAGGGGTCGACGAGTTCAGCTTCTGGGCCGACAACAGCCTGCCCCATGCCGAGAAGAAAAAGTCCCTGCAACTGTTTATCGAGCAGGTCATGCCGGCGTTTAACTAGTGTCGCGCCACCCATCAAATGTCGGTCAATGTCAGGAGCGCGGGAGGGACCGGGCGGCGCTCCGCTTTAGCCGCGATGCTTTCGGCGCTTTCAAGGTCTATCGCGAATAAATTCGCTCCTACAGATAGCGACCTATCATTTTTGTCGCGACACGAGGCGCGCCCTCCGCGCCTACAGGCCGGATCACTCCTGATTGCAGCGCACTGCTTGCTTGCGCGCATCGACCAGCACACCGGTCAGCCCTTTCTGCTCCATGTCGAACAGCACCAGCACGCCATCGATGCACTGGGCGACCTGACTGGCGGGCTTGAGTGAGACTTTGTAGTCCTCGCCGGGAATGGTCTTGAGCATGGTGAATTCGGACAGCAGCAAAGCATCCTCAGGTTTGGCGACATGCAGGTAGCCGTAGTAACCGAGCACCGCCACGGTGGCGCAGACACTGCCAATGCCAGTGAGGATGAAGGGAATCAGGTTGCGTTCGCTCATTGTGGACTCTCTACAGAAGGAACTTCAGCCAGACGCCGCAGACCGGTGAAGCCATGCGGATCGCCCATAAATAGCAGCATCACCTGGCGCCAGGTCGGGTCAGCGAAGGTGTGTACGTGGCCACCGCGAGTCGGCTGGAACACCCGCGGCGGGGGCGCAGCTTGATACAAGCGCACGCCGTTGGAAAGAGGCACCACGGCATCGTCAATGCTGTGGTAGATCAGCAGTGGCAAGCCCTGCAAACCGCCGATGGCCTGGATGGCGCTGTCGCCGTCGGGCACAAACCAGGACAGCGGCACCTGCAGCGGCCAGGTCAGCCAGGCGTTGCCGAGGGTGAAGCGCGCCACCTCGCGGTAACTGGCCGGCACACCGTCAAGCACCAGGGCACTTAGGCGCTCACGCTGCGGCCCGTGCTCAGCCAGGTAATGCACGGCAATCGCACCGCCCAGACTCTGGCCGAGCAGCACCAGGGGCTTGCCTTGAACCTCGGGAGCCGTGGCCAGCCAGGCAAAGGCTGCGTCGACATCCTGATAAACGTCCGGCAAATTTGGTGTGCCCTCGGAAAGGCCGTAACCGCGATAGTCGAGCATCAGCACCTGATAACCCTGCTCAGGCAGCCAGTAGCTGCCGCCGAGGTGGGTGGCCAGATTGCCGCCATTGCCGTGCAGGTGCAGCACCGTGCCTTTGACCGCCACCCCTGGTTTGGCCGGCAGCCACCAGGCGTGCAGGCGTGTGCCATCGACGGCCGTCAGTTGCACATCACGGTAGGCCAGGCCAGCGCGCTCCGGGGTAAACGGCAACTGCTGCTGCGGGTAGAACAGCAGGCTGCTGCAGCCCTGCAGCAACAGCAGAGCCAGGACCAGCAGCGCCCTCATTTGCCGCCCGCGCGAACTTCCTCGCGCGCCTTGAAGGTCGACTCATAGACCCGCGCCGCCAGCCGCGAAAACGGCAGGCTCTGAATCCACACCGTTCCAGTGCCCTTGAGCGTGGCCAGCACGATACCCTCGCCGCCGAACAGCATGCTGCGCAGGCCACCCGACAGGGCAATGTCGTAGTCGATGCCGGCGGTAAAACCTACCAGACAGCCAGTATCCAGGCGCAGGGTCTCGTTGTTCAGTTGTTTGCGGATCACCGTGCCACCGGCATGCACGAAGGCCAGGCCATCGCCCTGAAGCTTTTGCAGAATAAAGCCCTCGCCGCCAAAAAAGCCGGCGCCCAGGCGCTTGTTAAAGCTGATTCCCACCGAGGTGCCGTAGGCGGCGCAGAGAAAGGCGTCCTTCTGACAGATCAAGGTGCCACCGATCTCGCTCAAAGCAATAGGCACCACGGTGCCAGGGTAAGGCGCGGCGAAAGCGACCCGTGCGGGGGTTTTGCCGGCGTTGGAAAAATGCGTCATAAACAGCGACTCGCCGGTGAGCATGCGTTTCCCCACCCCCCACAGCTTGCCCAGCACACCGCTGGCCGAGCCATCGCCCATTCGCGTTTCAAAGCGGATGCCGTCGGTCATGTAATTCATCGCCCCGGCTTCGGCGATCACTGTTTCACCGGGGTCGAGGATGATTTCGATACTTTGCGCCGAGGCGCCGAGAATCTCGTACTCGAGTTGATGGCTGGGCATGGGGGAACCTTCGATTAGCGGCAAGCTTCAAGCGGCAAGTGGAGCGGGTAAACCGCTTGTAGCCTGCCGCTTAAGGCTTTAAAGAATATTGGCGTAGTCGGCTTCGATACGGTCCAGGCTGAGGTGGTTGAGGAAGTTGGAGAAGCACATCCAGGCCGACAACGAGTTGAGGTCACGGAACTGCGGCGGCAGGTACTTGGGCGGCACCACCAGGCCCTCGTCGACCAACTGACGCAGGGTGCGCATGTCTTCCAGGGTGGTCTTGCCGCAGAACAGCAGCGGAATCTGCTCCAGCTTGCCTTTGCGCACGGCAAGCTGGATGTAGTTGTAAACCATGATGAAACCCTTCAGGTAGGAGAGGTCCTTGGTGAAGGGCAGCCCAGTCGGGCTAGAGCCGCGAAATGCGCGGCTGGCGTTGCTGTAGCTGTCTTCCAGGGTGAAACCCTGCTCACGGTAGAAGTCGCAGACCTGCACGAAGTCGGCGCCCTGCTCGGCCATATGGATGGCGCGGGTGCGGTTGGTCAGTTTGCGCAGGCGACTGGGATAGGAGGCGAAGGCGATCACTTCCATAAGGATCGCCAGGCCTTCCTGGGTCACGGTCGAGGACGGCGGCCCTTTGGCCAGGAAGGTGCAGATCGGCTGGTTTTGCCCGTTCAGGGTGGTCGCCACATGTACCAGCCCCTCGTGGACTTCCAGGGCCTTGACGTCGCGCTCGTTGAACAACGCATCGCTGCGGATCTTGATGTAGTCGGCGCCGGCCGCCGCGTCGGCCAGAATACCGTCGGACTCGAACACCCGGATGGTGTCATCGGCTTCGCCGAACACCCGGTTCAGGCGCTGCTGCAACAACGCCACGGCATCCTTGGCGGTGAGCAGCTTGGGCTCGTCCTTGAGGTCGCCGCGCTTGTCGATGTTGTTGAGAAAGTCGGAAAACATTACCCCCAGATCGGCCAGCGTCGGATCGCCGGCATGGAAGGCATCCGAGGCTGCGCCATAGAGTTCCTGGGAGATCAGGCCGAAGTCCTCGGTACCGCGGGCTTCGAGCATGCGAATGACCATGCGGTACTCGCGGCACATGCGGCGCATGATCTGCCCCACCGGGTTGAACTGGCCGAGCAGGCGGGTGATGTCGCGCTCGATGTTCTGGAATTCGAGCTTCTTCGCCGTGGCATCGAACGCCAGCGGACGGTTGAGATAGTAGTCCCGGTCCACGGCAGGCAACTCGCGGCCCTTGGCCTTGATAAACCCGCGGCGTACCGACTCATCCCATTTCACCGCGTCCAGCACGCGAATCGGCGTTTGTGCATCGACGATACGGTCGGACAGCGCCCGCACCGTCAGTTGGTAGTCATCCAGCCCGGCAACACTGTTCATGGGCGCTTCAAGTCTCCTTGGGCGGCTGGCTCAGTCACCAGCACGTTGAAAACGGGCCACTTCGATAAACACATCGGCATTGGCCTGGTCGTCGAGGTAGGCAAAGACTTCATCCAGCGGGCTGGTGATGAGCACGCCATCGCCTTCGGACATATCCACGCTCTGCCCCTTCAAGTGTCCGGCCTGCATCTCCTGGCTGATGCGGCCGACATCGAGGTTATAAAGAACCAGCTCATTGCCCGTGGTCAATTCAAAACCGGCAATGGCGAAGTTTGCCCCCAGGCTCTTCGGCAGGCCCGCCGAGAGGTACCAGCGGCGACCATGATGGGCCACGGTGAAACCGTATTCATCAAGGCTCTCTTCGTTATCCGGGCTGTCGATCCAGGTACGTGCCTTGTAGACGTTGGAACCGGCCCGGCTGATCTGCAGAAACTGCTGCTCGCCCCACTCATTGGTGCGTGCCCACTCGCCGAGCATGGGGATAGGCGCCGCCTCGTTGGCGGGAATCGGATCGGTGAAGGTGACCAGGCAGCCACTCAGCAGCAGACAGGACACGGCGACCAGTACGCGCCAGGCTTTCATTTCGCTCTCCTTGGACAAACACCCGACATGGGCCTCACGCGCGTGCAGCAGCACCGCGATAGTCCATCCACCTCAGGATAGCCGTCAAGCGCAGTGCATGACGGCCGTGATCACGGCATGAAAAAGCCGCCCGTAGGCGGCTTGGTTTCAACCCTGTGGACGCATATGCGGGAACAGGATGACATCGCGGATCGACGGTGAATTGGTCAGCAGCATCACCAGTCGGTCGATGCCGATACCCTCGCCCGCAGTCGGCGGCATGCCGTACTCCAGGGCGCGGACGAAGTCGGCGTCGTAGTGCATGGCTTCGTCATCGCCGGCGTCCTTGTCGGCCACCTGCTGCATAAAGCGCGCGGCCTGGTCTTCGGCATCGTTGAGCTCGGAGTAGGCGTTGGCGATTTCGCGTCCGCCGATAAACAGCTCGAAGCGGTCGGTAACGCTCGGATCATCATCGCTACGACGGGCCAACGGCGAGACTTCGAACGGGTAGCGAGTAATAAAGTGCGGCTGCTCCAGTTTGTGCTCGACCAGTTCCTCGAAAATCATCACCTGCAGTTTGCCCAGGCCCTCGAAGCCGAGCACCTTGGCGCCGGCTTTCTTGGCGATTTCACGAGCCTTGTCGAGGTCGGTCAGGTCCGCTGCGGTGATGTCCGGGTTGTACTTGAGGATCGAGTCGAACACCGACAGGCGCACGAACGGCTCGCCGAAGTGGAACACCTTGTCGCCGTACGGCACGTCGGTGCTGCCGAGGACCAACTGGGCCAGCTCGCGGAACAGCTCCTCGGTCAGGTCCATGTTGTCTTCGTAATCGGCGTAGGCTTGGTAGAACTCAAGCATGGTGAACTCGGGGTTGTGCCGAGTGGAGACGCCTTCGTTACGGAAGTTGCGGTTGATCTCGAAGACCTTCTCAAACCCACCGACAACAAGGCGCTTGAGGTACAGCTCCGGGGCGATACGCAGGAACATCTGCATATCCAGGGCGTTGTGGTGAGTCTCGAACGGCTTGGCCGCAGCGCCGCCGGGAATGGTCTGCAGCATCGGCGTTTCCACTTCGAGGAAGTCACGCTGCATCAGGAAGCTGCGGATGTGCGCGATGACCTGCGAACGTACACGGAAGGTCTGACGCACCTCTTCATTGACCATCAGGTCGACGTAACGCTGACGATAACGCTGTTCGGTGTCGGTCAGGCCGTGGTGCTTGTCCGGCAGCGGGCGCAGCGACTTGGTCAGCAGGCGCACGTCGGTCATTTCCACGTACAGGTCGCCCTTGCCGGAACGGGCCAGGGTGCCGACAGCGGAGATGATGTCGCCCATGTCCCAGGTTTTCACCGCAGCCAGGGTTTCTTCCGACAGGGTCTTGCGGTTGACGTAGACCTGGATGCGCCCGGTCATGTCCTGGATCACCATGAACGAGCCACGGTTGAGCATGATGCGTCCGGCAACCTTGACCGCAATACCGGCCTCGGCCAGCTCTTCCTTGGTCTTCTCGGCGTACTGTTTCTGCAGGTCGGCGCAGTAGTTGTCACGGCGGAAGTCATTGGGGAAGGCATTGCCCTGCTCACGGAGGGCAGCAAGCTTGTCCTTGCGCTGGGCAATCAGCTTGTTTTCTTCCTGTTGCAGTTGCTGCTGGTCGAGTTGTTGGTCGCTCATGTTCGTCAGGATTCCATCACGGGATAGTCGCCGCCCCTCGCAGGGCGGAACCAAAAGGTATTACAGACCTTGCTTGAGGCTGGCTTCGAGGTATTCGTCGAGGTCGCCGTCGAGCACCTTGTCGCAGTCGCTACGTTCGATGTTGGTACGCAGATCCTTGATCCGCGAGGCATCCAGTACGTAGGAGCGAATCTGGTGGCCCCAGCCGATATCCGACTTGGAGTCTTCCAGCACCTGGGAGGCCGCGTTGCGTTTCTGCACTTCCTGCTCGTACAACCTGGCCCGCAGCATCTTCATCGCGGTGTCCTTGTTGGCGTGCTGGGAACGTTCGTTCTGGCAGCTGACCACGGTGTTGGTCGGCACGTGGGTAATCCGCACCGCCGAATCGGTGGTGTTAACGTGCTGACCACCGGCACCGGAGGAGCGATAGGTGTCGATACGCAGGTCGGCCGGGTTGATCTCGATTTCGATGTTGTCGTCGATTTCCGGCGAGACGAACACTGCGGTAAACGAGGTGTGGCGGCGGTTACCGGAATCGAACGGGCTCTTGCGCACCAGGCGGTGCACGCCGATCTCGGTGCGCAGCCAACCAAAGGCGTACTCGCCCTTGATGTGCACAGTCGCGCCCTTGATGCCGGCCACTTCACCGGCGGACAGCTCCATGATGGTCGCATCGAAACCGCGCTTGTCGGCCCAGCGCAGGTACATGCGCAGGAGCATGTTGGCCCAGTCTTGCGCTTCGGTACCGCCAGAGCCGGCCTGGATGTCCAGGTAGGCGTTATTGGGGTCCATTTCGCCACTGAACATGCGGCGGAACTCGAGTTTCTCGAGGATCCCGCGCAGGCGCTCGACCTCGCTGGCGACATCGTCGACAGCGTCCTGGTCGTTTTCTTCAGCGGCCATCTGCAGCAGGTCACGCGAGTCGCCAAGGCTGCCCTCGAGGTCGTCGATGGTCTCGACGATCTGCGCCAGAGTGGCGCGCTCACGGCCCAGGTTCTGGGCGTACTCGGGGTTGTTCCAGACGTTCGGGTCTTCGAGTTCGCGGTTTACTTCGACGAGACGATCATGCTTTTGATCGTAGTCAAAGATACCCCCGAATGGACTGGGTGCGTTCGGACAGGTCCTTGATGCTGTTGA
The DNA here is from genome assembly GCA_018826895.1 of Gammaproteobacteria bacterium. Lineage (GTDB taxonomy): Bacteria > Pseudomonadota > Gammaproteobacteria > Pseudomonadales > Pseudomonadaceae > Aquipseudomonas. The sequence continues at coordinate 31,736 of JAHJYA010000135.1, read as the reverse complement.
GGATCGGGTTGATTTCCATGGCTGGCAGCACTCGCAGGTCAAACTTTCGGAAAAGCCGGCGAGTATACCTTAACTACCGGGTCGTCGGCAGTGCGCAATCGGCGGTGCGTCGCAGCCCGTAAGTGCGCTGAGCGCTTATACTGCTAGGCAAAACCCTGCCTGCCTCTGGAGTTCCCCCTGCATGCGCTCAACGCACAGCCTGCGCAGTCGCTTCGCTATCCTTATCGCCCTGCTGGTCGGTTCATTGACCTGGCTGCTCGGCACCCTGATGGGCAACGACGCCAGCGAGCGCATTCGCGAGGAGGTGGGCCGGGACCTGGCCGAGCTGTCGTACATGATGATCGACAGGCTGGATCGCGACATGGAAAGCCGCGCCGGCATGCTGCAGGTGCTGGGTCAGCTGCAAGTACTGGGGCAATCCCGCGATACAGCCCAGGTGCGCCGCCTGCTCGACCGCTTGCAGGCTGAATTTCCCAGCATTGCCTGGATCGGCCTGACCGATGAGGTGGGCACGGTGCTGGCATCCAGCAATGGCATTCTGGAAAACGTCAGTATTGCCCAGCGGCCGGTGTTTCTCGAAGGCAGCAAAGGCCTGTTCATCGGCGATGTACACGAAGCAGTGCTGCTGGCCAAGCTGCTGCCCAACCCCACGGGCGAGGCGATGAAGTTCGTCGATATAGCCCTGCCAGTGCATGATGCTGCCGGCAAGCTGCGCGGCGTGCTGGCGTCGCACCTGTCCTGGTCGTGGGCTGAAGAGGTACGCCTGTCGATTCTCGAGCCGATCCAGCAACGCCGGCATGTCGACTTTTTTGTTATCGGCAGCGACCGCACGCTGCTGCTCGGGCCCAAGGAGATGATCGGTCAGCGCTTGCACCTGACGGCACTGGATGACCTCAAGCCAGGTGAGAGCCGCTGGGCCATCGAGCAATGGCCGGATGGCACCGAGTACCTCACGGGCCTGTCTCTGAGCCATGGGCACAATGACTATGCTGGCCTAGGCTGGACAGTGATCGCCCGCCAGCCACTTGAGGAGGCCTATGCGCCAGCCTACGAGGTCCTGCACGCGATCCTGATCTGGGGCAGTGCTCTGGCGCTGCTCTTTGCCTTTATCGGCTGGCTGCTGGCGGGCCTCTTCACCCGCCCACTGCAGCAGATCGCCGACGCCGCCGACCGCCTGAGTGCCGGGCAGCCCAGCGCCATCCCCGAACTGAGTGGTACGCGAGAAATCGAACAACTCAGCCAGTCGATCCGCCACCTGGTCGAAAGCCTGACAAACCAGGAAGCCGCCCTCGGCACCCTGGAAAACCTCGCCCACCACGATGCACTCACAGGCCTGCCCAACCGCACGGCCCTGGACAGGTTCCTGCAACACGCCCAGCAGCGCTGTCAGTTGACCAACGGCACACTGGCGCTGCTCTATCTGGACCTGGATGGCTTCAAGCCGATCAATGATCGCTTCGGTCATGCCACCGGTGACCAGGTATTGCGAGAAACGGCGATTCGCCTGCGCGGCTGCCTGCGCGAAGGCGACCTGGTGGCCCGCTTGGGCGGCGATGAGTTTCTTATGGTGCTGATGGTGCCCACCGAGGACGCCCTGCAGCAGGCCGAACTGATTGCCCAGCGCACCCTTAGCGCACTCAGCGCGCCGGTACGTCTGGAAGATCAACAGCTACAGGTCGGCTGCAGCATCGGCGGGGCGCTCTGGCCATTGCACAGCGAGCAGCTCGACGAAGCGCTGAAACTGGCGGATCAGGCACTTTATCGAGCCAAACACGCGGGGCGTAATCGCGCGCTGTTCCATTCACAAACGACCGACTGACACGGCCTGGCGTATCGGCGCCTGAGCGAGGCGCTGATGCCCTTGCAGGATCAGCTCTGCAGCTTTCTCCGCAATCATCAACACCGGTGAGCAGGTGTTGCCGGAGGTGATCGCCGGCATGATCGAGGCATCGGCAATGCGCAGCCCGGCAATCCCATGTACCCGCAGCTGCGCATCGACCACCGCGTCCTGTCCCTGGCCCATCTTGCAGGTACCGACCGGATGGAAGATGGTCGTGCCAATCTCCGCCGCTGCACGGTGCAGGTCTTCTTCACTCTGATAGTCCGGGCCAGGCTTGTACTCTACCGGCTTAAAAGCAGCCAGGGCTGGCGCTGCGACAATGCGCCGGGTCAGACGAATGGCATCGGCCGCCACCGCCAGGTCCCGAGCGTCGCTCAGGTAGTTGGGCTGAATCAGTGGCGCATCGGCCACATCCAGTGAACGGATGGCCACCGTGCCACGGCTGTACGGCCGCAAATTGCACACCGAGGCGGTAAAGGCCGGGAAGGCATGCAGCGGCTCACCGAAGCGTTCCAACGACAGCGGCTGCACGTGGTACTGCAGATTGGCCGACGCCTGCGCGGGGCTCGACCGGGCAAAGGCGCCCAACTGACTCGGCGCCATGGCCAGCGGTCCGCTGCGCTTGAACAGATATTCCAGGCCCATGCCGGCCTTGCCCCACAGGCTGCCGGCGATCTGGTTGAGCGTCGGCACACCGCTGACCTGGTAGACCAAGCGCAGTTGCAGATGGTCCTGCAGATTGGCCCCCACGCCGGGCAGCGCATGGGCCACGCCGACGCCCACTTGCTGCAACAGCGCCGGTGCGCCGATGCCGGAGCGTTGCAGGATCGCCGGCGTACCGATGGCACCGCTGCACAGCAGCACCTCGCGGCGCGCCCGCACCAACTGCTCACGCCCCTGCCAACGCAGGTGCAAGCCTTCTGCCCGGCCGCTGCCCAAGGCCACCCGTTGCACCTCGGCATCAGTCAGCACGCGCAGGTTGGGGCGCTCGGCGATGCCGCGCAAAAAAGCTTTGGACGCATTCCAGCGCACCCCACTGCGCTGGTTGACCTGAAAGTAGCTGCACCCTTCGTTATCGCCACCGTTGAAATCCTCGATGCTGGCGATACCGCTCTGCGCCGCCGCACCGCGAAAAGCCTCAAGCAGCGCCCAGGACAACCGCTGACGCTCCACCCGCCACTCGCCAGCCGCGCCATGCAAGGCACTGTCGCCGGCATAGTGGTTTTCCGTACGTTTGAACAACGGTAAGACATCCTGCCACGCCCACCCAGGATTACCGGCGGCAGCCCAGGCATCGTAATCACCGGCCTGGCCGCGCATGTAGATCATGCCGTTGATCGACGAGCTGCCGCCGAGCACACGCCCCCGCGGATAGCGCAACGCCCGGCCGTTCAGCCCTGCTTGCGGTTCGGTGTCGTAGCACCAGTCCGTACGCGGATTGCCGATGCAGTAGAGGTAGCCGACGGGAATATGAATCCAGGGGTAGTTATCACGCCCACCCGCTTCGAGCAGCAATACGCTGACACTGGGATCGGCCGACAACCGATTGGCCAACAGGCAGCCGGCTGGGCCGGCACCTGCGATGAGGTAGTCGTAGCTGTCTTGGAGTGGGTCCACGCGCGCCTCGCATCATCCTATCGATGCGACTGAGCCTAGACGCAAGCCCGACGCCGGGGAAATGCCCCTTTGGTCGCACGCGTGACGACCGCGCTGCCGGCTTAGACCTCGGCCAGTTCGCGGCGCGTCTGCGCTTCCAGCTCAGCCTTGAGCTGCGGGTCGAGCTTGAGTTGGCGGGCCAGTTCGTCCAGGTAGGCGCGCTCCATAAAGTGTTCCTCATCGACCATCAGCACGCTGGCCACGTACATTTCTGCGGCCATTTCCGGGGTGCTGGCCGCGCGAGCCACATCGGCCGGATCGAGCGGTTTGTTCAGCTCACTCTCCAGCCAGCGCTGCACTTCGGCATCACCGGTCAGTTTGACGAACTCGCCTTCGATCAGCTCGCGCTCGCGGGCATCGACATGGCCGTCGGCCTTTGCCGCAGCCACCAGAGCCTTGAGAATCGCCTGGCTGTGCAGCTCGACCTGGGGCGCGGGCAAACGATCCAGTGTCTGTGGCTCGCCTTGCGGCGCCTGGGCCTGTTGTGCCTGCCAGTTACCGTAGGCTTTGTAGGCAATCACCCCGAGCGCCGCCAGGCCACCGTAGGTCAGCGCCTTGCCACCAAACTTGCGCGCGCTCTTGTTGCCCAGCAACAGCCCCAGCGCCCCACCTGCCAGCGCGCCTTTACCGGCACCACCACCCAGCACACTGCCCAGGCCGCCTTTGCCAGCACCGGACAACAGACCACCCAGGCCGCCGCCAGCCGATGAACCACCCGCTTTGTTCTGCAGCATGTCCTGGCCGGATTTGAGCAACTGATCGAGCAAACCGCGCGTATTCATTGATTGTTCTCCATATCGGGATGCAAATCAGAACACAGGCGGCGAGCAAAAATTCCGCTATTGCAGCCGCGATATGCGACCAGATATTGCCGCTCAGCGCGGCGCCAGGTGGGCGATCATCAGTTGTACGCTCTCGTTGCCACGAAACTCGTTGAGGTCCAGCTTGTAGGCCAGCTCGGCCCAGCGCACCGTGGGGTTGGGCCAGATCTCACGGTCGACGTTGAAGGCGATGGCGTCGAGTTGCACGCTGCCGCATTCGGTCTTGAGCACCAGTTTGAGGTGGCGCTCACCGACCACCCGCTGGTTGACGATCTGGAACACGCCATGGAACAGCGGCTCAGGAAAATGCTGGCCCCAGGGCCCGGCATTGCGCAGCGCACGGGCCAGTTCCAGGTGGAACTCGGTGACGCCGAGTTGACCATCCGAGAGCAGACGCCCGGTCAGGTCATCCTCGCAGAGCTGGCGGCGCACCTCGGCATCGAAGGCGGCGGCGAAAGCACCAAAGTTTTCCTGCGGCAGCGACAACCCCGCCGCCATGGCATGGCCGCCAAACTTGCTGATCAATTGCGGGTGCCTGGCGGCCACTGCATCCAATGCATCGCGGATATGGAAACCCGGCACCGAACGCGCCGAACCTTTGAGCACGCCCTCGCCGGCATCGGCAAAGGCAATGGTCGGGCGGTGGTAGCGTTCCTTGAGACGCGAGGCGAGGATGCCGATCACCCCCTGGTGCCAATCGGCCTCAAACAGGCACAGGCCGAACGGCATGTCATCCAGCGGCAGGTCCTTGAGCTGGGCCAGAGCCTCGCGCTGCATGCCCTGCTCGATCGCCTTGCGGTCTTGATTGAGCTGGTCCAACTGTACGGCCATGTCACGGGCCAGGGCTTCGTCTTCGCAGAGCAGGCATTCGATGCCAAGGGCCATGTCATCCAAGCGCCCAGCCGCATTCAAGCGTGGACCGAGAATAAAGCCGAGGTCGGTGGAAGTGATGCGCCGGTGATCGCGCCCCGCCACCTCGAGAATCGCACGCAGACCAGGCCGCGCCCGACCGGCACGGATACGCGCCAGGCCCTGATGCACCAGGATGCGGTTATTGGCATCCAGCGGCACCACGTCGGCCACACTGCCCAGGGCCACCAGGTCGAGCAGTTCACCCAGATTCGGCTCCTGCCGTGTAGCGAACCAACCTGTCTCACGCAGACGAGCGCGCAGCGCCAGCAGCACGTAGAACATCACGCCGACGCCGGCCATGGCCTTACTGGGGAAATCGCAACCCGGCTGGTTGGGGTTGACGATGGCATCGGCTGCCGGCAATTCAGCGCCCGGCAAGTGGTGGTCGGTGACCAGCACGCGCAAGCCAGCGGCTTTGGCTGCGGCGACGCCGTCAACGCTGGAGATACCGTTGTCCACGGTCATCAGCAGATCCGGCTGGCGCTCGAGCGCCACGGCCACGATCTCGGGGGTCAGGCCATAGCCGTACTCGAAGCGATTCGGCACCAGGTAATCGACATGGGCCGCGCCAAGCAGACGCAAGCCGAGCACGCCGACCGTGCTGGCAGTGGCGCCATCGGCATCGAAGTCGCCGACGATCAGGATGCGCTGGCGCTGCTCCAGGGCCTCGACCAGCAACTGCACCGCGGCGTCGATGCCCTTGAGCTGCTGATAGGGGATCAAGCGCGCCAGACCCTTGTCCAGCTCCTCGGCGGATTGCACGCCGCGGGCGGCATACAGGCGAGTCAACAGCGGCGGCAGGTTGCCCAGGTCGGGCAGCGTAGCGGGAAGGGGGCGGGCTTCAATGCGCATGGGGGTTGTATCTACCAGGTGAAAGGTCGCTCAGGTGAGCGCCGGTGTTGGCGTGAATCAAGGGCCCTAACAACGCGCCAAGGCCCGCGCGGCTCAGCGTTCGCCCGCCAGCCATTGCATGGGGATCTCGTGCTGGCCAAGCTCGTCGGTGACGAACAGCTCGCCGTCGCTGATCATCACGCTCCAGTTCAAGGCCCGCGGCATGTTCAGCGCCAGGCTGGCCAGCGCCTCCTGGTCCAGGGCCACGACGTTGATATTCTTCAGGCTGCGTACCGGGTCCAGTGCTTTGGTCTGCCACACGCGCAGGTTGCCGTAGGCCACCAGACTGAACTTCTCGGTGCGCCGCGAACACCAGGTGATACGGTCGCTGTCTGGCTGGCCGACTTCGATCCAGTGCAGCACCCGGTCATCCAGACTCTTTTCCCACAATGCCGGCTCGTCGACATCCGACAGGCCACGGCCAAACGCCAGGTGCTCGTGATAGAACAGGGCGTAGCCAATCAACCGTGCGGCCAGGCGTTCCTCGGTTTCCGACGGGTGTCGGGCCACGGTAAAACGCAGACTCTCGTAGACACTGCGGTCCATGTCCGTGAGGTTCAGGTCGATTTTGTAGGTGGTGGACGGCTGTGCCATGGGTGGACTTCTTGATTGAGCGACGTAGCGCGCCAGTCTACCCCATGCGCGGTCTGCGGTCAGGCAGTCTAATCGGATGAACGCCTGGTGCGCCCTGCCGTCTATCCTGTACAGACTGGAGAACCACAGATGCCGACACCTCTACCCCCGTTGCCTGAGGATATCGCCCGCGCCGTACGCTTCGGCGAGCGGGATTACGCCCTGCAGCGCCTGCGTAAGCACCTCAACCTGAGCGAAGCAGACGCCAGCGAACTGCTCAATCGTTACCAGGAAGACACCCCGCCGATTCGCTTGCGCGGCGCCGGCATCATCCGCCGCAGCCCGCTCAATGCACTGGTGTGGCTGGCTTTTATCGTAATACTGGGCGTCGTCGGGCTGCTTCTGAGCCGCTGAGCTATTAAAAGGCTAGCCTTGGCAGCGCGCTGCCAAGGCGTATGATGCGGCGCTTTTGGACTGCCCCTGCATGCCTCTGCGCCGTACCCTCGTTCTGCTCTGCTCGCTTCTGTGTACCCCTGCTCTCGCCAACCCACCCACCAGTTTCAGCGCCGCCAAGAAAATTGGCTGGACCCTCTACGCCCGTCAGTCAGTCGAGTTCTACTGCGGCTGCAAATTCACCGGCAACCGCGTCGACCTGAAAAGCTGCGGCTACGTGCCGCGCAAGAACGCTAACCGCGCCGCGCGCATCGAATGGGAGCACATCGTCCCAGCCTGGCAGATCGGTCATCAGCGCCAGTGCTGGCAGAACGGCGGACGCAAGAACTGCAGCAAAAACGACAGCGTATTCCGCCGCGCCGAGGCCGACCTGCACAACCTGGTGCCGGCCATCGGTTTTCAAGACCTACACAAAAAAATGTTCATGAGTGAGGAAATCTCGTTGTTGTGGCTCGATGATTCTGGACACCCCGATAGGGCGTTAGGCTTCGCCCAGCAATGAGGTGTTTACGTGACCAGAAGATCATTCAGTTCAGATTTCAAACTCGAAGCAGCAGGCCTGGTTCTAGATCAGGGCTATTCAATTCCCGAAGCCTGCAAGTCGATGGGCGTAGGCAAAACCGCGTTACGTCGATGGGTTGAGCGTAATTTTGCGAATGAAGAACTAGCTCGGATTTCTCATGAAGCTGCCAGGCGTGGCCGATGAAGCCCCGGTGTAACAACAACCTACCTTCCACTGGTCAAGATTGATCGTTTTTTACTCAGTTTCCGTCCGCTAGACGAACTCCCCCTTTCTCCTATTGCTCCGGACCGGGGGCGCCCGCCTGTTCAGTCCGGCTTGAGGCGGGCAGCCAGCCCTGCAAAGAGCTCCTGATGCGGATAGGCCTGTTGCCGCTGACCGAAAACTGCCCCAGTAGAGGCTGTTCTGCCGATCGAAAACTGACCCAGGTGTTCAACTCCTTCTGCTCAATTTTTGAGCAGGAGAACACAGGGTGATCAGTATGGAAATGATGGGCAAAATCCGTCGGATGTATTTTCGCGACAAGCTGTCGCTGCACGAGATAACCAAGCGCACCGGGTTACAGCTCTGACATCTGAGGCAGAAGACAGGACGGATCGCAGGCGAGCTCGCCTGCGATTCGATATAGCTTCTCGACGGTGATGTTTACTTCACCACGCTCGATTCGCCCCATATAGCTGCGGTCGATACTGCAGGCCAGCGCCAGTGCATCCTGAGAAATCCTGCTGGCCTTCCTCTGTGTCCGGATGCGTTCCCCCAACGCTTTCGCCAACTTATCCATGACCGTCTCAATTCCACTTGAGGCGGCACTATCGTGCGTTTGCGGATGCACAGACCACGGACTATAATCCGCATTTTTCGCGACTACTCTTCTGGTGCCTCAATGAAATCGGCCACGTTCATCTTCGACAGGCGGCTGTATGAGCTGCTTCAGGAAGACGGGCGCACAAGGTTCACGACCCGTGAACTGCGGGATGCCTATGCCAAGCGCCTGGAAGGCATGACTTTTCGCATCGGCGATGTGCGCCGCTATGTGTATAAGCAGATACGCCGAATGCTGCACATAGGCTGGCTCGTACATGACGAGGAGCGCCGCACGCGGGGACAGATCTACCACCGGCAGCCCATTCCGGCACATCTGCAGCTGGAGCTGATCGATAACGGATTCGAGAACAGCCTCAAGACTGCATGTGAGCCAGCGCAGGAACCTTCAGTGTTCGATGATGCGACTGAACCGCTCAAGCCTTCGCCCGATGCGGATCAGCACTTGGAGGCGCTCCACAAAGAGATCCGGTTGGACTTCCTGTCTTCGATGGGGGAGGCGGAGCGATACAAGCTGCTCATGGATGATATGCCTCATCTTCGGGACAAGGTCGAAGGCGAGTATCTGGAAGCTAGAGACCGCAGCTCACGCCTGCTGGGTCATCTCCGCGCCATCGAGAAGACACTCAAGACGCTTGCCGCCGCACGATGACCCTCTCGCTGCGAGACTGGCAACTCGGCTGCATCAGCACGGCGTTGGAGCACTTTACCGCCACGCCGCACTTCTTCTGCCAGGCAACTCCGGGTGCCGGCAAGACGCGCATGGCGGCAGAGCTGGCCAGCAGACTGCTTGAGCAGGATAGGATCGATCTGGTGCTCTGCTTCGCGCCATCCTGCCAGGTTGTCGAGGGCTTTCGCTCGACCTTTGCTACGGTGCTTGGCAGGCGTCTGGACGGTCAGATCGGCGCAGTGGGGGCTGCGTTCACCTACCAGGCCATGGAATATCGAGATGAGGGGTTCTGGCGGCTTCTTGATGACTACCGTGTGTTCGTGGTTTTCGATGAAATTCACCACTGCGCCGGCCACGATGTACTTCTGAGCAACGCCTGGGGCCAGCAGATTCTTCAGCGGATACAGGACAGAGCCGCTTTCACCTTGGCTCTATCCGGCACGCCATGGCGTTCGGACGACCGGGCCATTGCTCTGGCCCGCTACTCGTCACCCGAGGGGTACCTGATCTGCGACTACCGCTACGGACTGCAAGAGGCCATAGCTGATGGGGTGTGCCGCTCCCCTCGTATTGTCCTGCTCGACAACCAGAAGGTGAAACTTACCGAGGAGCTAGACACTGAGAGCACTGTCAGGCTGTTTCCCAGCATCGCTAAACTATTGGGGGAATCCCCTGTCACCTACGAAGAGCTGCTGCGCCATGACGAGGTGATCGATCAACTGCTCGGTCTTGGGTGCGGCAAGCTGGATGAGCTTCGCCTGATCAAGCCTGATGCGGCTGGCTTGGTGGTTGCCACCGACATCGAGCATGCCCAGCAAGTTGCCCTGGCCCTGGAGGCCAGGGGTGAAGGTTGCCGCATCGTGACTAACAAAACCCCGGATGCGCAGCAGGTGATCAACGCGTTCAGGCACAGCGCCTGCCGTTGGATTATCGCGGTTGGAATGATCAGCGAAGGCACGGACATCCCCCGCCTCCAGGTGTGCTGCTACCTCAGCCGCATTCGCACCGAGCTGCATTACCGGCAAGTGCTGGGGCGAGTGCTTCGGCGCACAGGCGAGCCCGATGATCAGGCTTGGCTGTTCATGATGGCGGAACCGACGTTGCAGTGCTTGGCGGAGAGAATTGCAGATGATCTGCCGGATGACCTGGCGGTGCTGAACGAGGTACAGATGCCAGCCTCCACATCAGGTTCAATATCTGGCTGGATTGGGGCTGCCGGCAATATCGATGGTGTGGATGACAGTATTGGAAGTGGCACCGCGCAGGTAATTGGGGCAGACGCTAAATGCAACTTATCCCTGGGGGACTCTGCCGCTGAGCCAAGCCATCAGGTCAGCTTTTCCAAGCACTACCGGCAACAGTTGCTGGCTTGCTTTTGATGCTTGTATGGAGATCAAAACTCAGGCGTCGGTAGACGTAGTTGACTGAATCAGGAGATAACCGCATTGACTCTTCCACGTGAAAGAACCCGCAGCGTCATCAAGACCGAAGAGTTCCTGCGAGAGCTCTCTCGTAACACTGAACTGCCTCAGGATATCCGCAGCTATGCAAAAAGCCTGCTCAGACACTACCCGTCGGCCGACCAAATTTACTCACTGGGCCGCCTCGAAGAGTGCCTGGTGAGCGATGCGCCAGATGATGAATATCGACGGCGAGTGATCGCCTTACATTGGCCACTGTTCAGTTCGTCATTGGACTTCACCGGGTAGAAATGAGCGCCGCAATGTCCCGCACTGATTGTGCACTGTCGGTATCCACCCGCGTTGCGCAGCGGGTCAGGCGCCTACCTAAAGGGCGGCCCTTCAGCATCAGGCGCCTTGCGGAGCTTGGAACGAGCGGCGCCGTATCCAAGGCGATAGCCCGGATGGTCAGCCGAGGCGAACTTGAGCGGGTGCATCGAGGAATCTACATGCGCCCGAAATCCAGCCGATACGTTGCTCGGGTTCGCCCAAGCGCATGGGAAGTGGTGAGTTTGATTGCCAGGCAGAGCCGTCAGGTTCTGCAGATCCATGGTGCCAATGCGGTCAGAAAGTTTGGACTGAGCACCCAGATGCCACTCATTTCAATCTATTACACCAGCGGGCCCAGCCGATCGCTATTTATGGGGAAAGCTGAAGTCAGGCTGGTACATGCGGCGCCAATGGTCATGCAGCATGCCGGGACCGAAGTAGGGATGGCTATCAGCGCACTATTTTATCTCGGTAAAGACGGTTCTACCCCGGAATGCATTGCCTCAATCAAGAAGGCGCTCAGGCCCGAAGACCAAACTGCATTAATGGCCTGCAAAATGCCGAAGTGGATGCGTATGGCGTTGGAGCTGCCCTGACCGGCTCGAACCCAGCAAAACTCTGGGGGGTTGCGAGTTTTGCCAGATAATTGCGCCCGTACGGACTACCTTCATGGCATTGGTCGGAAGTACACTGTTGGAGCTGCCCTAATCCGCCCTCTCCCAGAAGCCTCAGCATGCTGGTGATGACGCTAGGTCCGTTTCTCACAGCCCCGCTCTGCGGGGCTGTGCTGTTTTAGCACTCGTCTGATTCGAAGGAAAGCGCAGGGGGATTAACTCTAGATACTAGGTAGGCGCGGCGGGGACGCGAGTAGCTTGACCACCTCAATCAGCTGTCATGCCATTTCGACGAGCTCATCGAGCACCGCGGCTGTCAACCAGCACCCAAACAGTGCAACCACAGAGGACTCCTGGGTTCCAATGATATACAACCGCTTTCGGCCAAGAGCAGACAGTCGTGTGAAGGAAGGCTTCTATTGGTGTATGTCCGCCAGCCTGACCTGCCTTGTTGGTTCAACTAACCAGGTCAGTTCTGGTCGCGCGAGGGTCAAAGTCAACTCATTCTCTTTTCCGCGTCTCATACGTCGTCGTAGTTGAATACGCAGGCCGCTAGCATTCGCGTGGGCACATACACGTTGTATCTCCCCCTTTTACGGCCGGTCTCCGAAAAAAGGTGCAGGTTCTTTCTGGCACGCGAGCCCACAACGTAGAGCAGCTTCTGCGCGCTCGTATCCCCGTCCGCGTCATTGAAGTGCGGCACCATTCCTTCCAGCAGCGCATACGCAATAACGACATCAAACTCGGCACCCTTCACACCATGAATAGTAGACACGGTTATTCCTGTGCGGTTTTGGAATACTTTCCTGAAGAAAGCAATGTCCCCAATTGCGTCAACCCCTTCCGCTTCGAGCTTCGCAATGCGCGATTCAGAGCTTTCGAAGAACGCTTGATGGTGCTCCTGCAACTGCGCGAAATCGCTGATCTGAATACCAAGTCGCTCGAACAAAGTTGCAAAGAAGCGCCGCAGGTATGCCAAACCGTTGTCCTCGTCGATGGGAATCGCATTGCACTCCCTAAGGAAGGACTTTCGCGATAGTCGTGAGGTCTCAATGCCTGCGTCCTTCATCTCACTGATCACCTCTCCCGCCCAGCGAAGCCGGCGAACATAGAGGGACGGTGACGGCTCCGTAAGGGCAAGTCTCGACAGCTTGTACCAGAAGTTTTCGATGTCTCTGGCAAACGGCACCATACCTGGACCATCGAACTGGTAGTCAGGCATATTGACGACAAGCTGTCGGGTCATAGAGGCCAAATGGAGCCACTGCGGAGCAAGTACGCAAACCTCGCTCGGCGGTATTCCTAACGTCTCAACGTTGTGCCGAATGAGTCTGACAATTTCGTGTACCAGATCATCTCGGGTAACCCCACTGTCGTACGAAACAAGGCTCGGGTAGACGCGCCCGTCGCCTGCAGCCGCTATCGCCGTGTTGTACACATTGAAATTGCCGAAATAGTCGATGATGCGGCTGGACGACCGATAGTTCTGCGACAACTGCTGCTCAGCAATCCGAACTTCGGTCAGCCTCCTCAGCTCGCCAATTTCAATCGGGTAGCCACCCAACGAACCATAGATTGCCTGATTCGGGTCGCCCACCATGAAAAGCCGCGTGGCGCCTGCCCCCGCACGAAGAATTGACCCCAAAATACTGTACTGAATCTGCTTCGTATCCTGATACTCGTCGACAAGAATGAGTGCGAAGAGCTTCGACAACAGCACACTGATCGCCGGATTCAGGTCGATCAGCTGGCTGGCATGCCACAGGATCAGCTCAAAGTCTATTTGCCTGTTCTCGGCCAGAATCCTGAAATACTCAACCAAAACCCGATGAATGATTGCGTGCTTTCCCGCGTTCGGGCAGCCCAGGTAGTAGCCGTCGGTGGTGAAGAAATAATCGCAATCGTAGTGAGAGACTCGTTGAGATGCGTATGGCGCGCATAACCGCTCCAGCAACTTCTCTCGTTCATGCTGATCGATTACCCGGTACCCGTGCGCAAGCTCAGGCGCATAGATGCCATATGGTTTGATGATCCATTCCAGGCAGAAAGAGTGAATCGTGCCGATCCAGAGCCGCGACGTATCCACCCCGAGATCTTCAATGCGCTCCTGGATTTCGTCCGCCGCCCGGTGCGTGTAGGTGATGGCAACGATGAATTGCCTGTCCGACTCCAGGCGTGAGAGCTCGTATGCAATCTTGTAGGTCAGGGCCCTCGTCTTTCCGCTGCCAGGACATGCCACCAGAAACACACTTCCGGGCAGCAGGACCGCCTCGCTCTGCTCAGCGTTCAGCTCCCGGCTCGTCCAGGTGAACATCACTCCACGTCGGCCAGGATGGCGTGAATCTGGTCGTTGCGGAGCGCAGGTCCCATAGCTGCCTTGAGCGCCACTAGGTCAAGCGTGCCCTGCCTATAAGCGTTGAGCCGTGCTGTCGCAACATCTGCCACAGCCTGCGGGATGTCCCCTCCCGAAAGCGCGCACTTGACTCTGTAGCTGTAGATATTGAAGAAGAGCTCCACGGTCAAGCTCTCCCGCGCAAAGAAGATGGCCTTACTTATGTACCCGGGAAGGACCGTCTTGTGATTGATGTGCTCGCCAAGAAGAATCGCGAACCAGCCTTTGCCCTGATTCGCCGCCATCGTAAGCACTCGCCTGCCGTACTGTGCCTTGTCCCCCGACATAAGCTCCGCAATGGCGGTCGCCGTAGTGGCCGCTTGCGTATAGACAAGCGGTACAATCGAAGCCATTTGACGCCCATTGCCGGCTGAAATGAAGTCGACCTCCAGCGTGTGGTCTGCGTAGTGCACCGAGAGCCAATCGTTGCCATTCGCGAACGCATCGAGCGCAACCTTGCGTGCAGCACCAACCACTTGTGATGCTAGGCATTTCGCTTTGAACTTTGCTTCAGCTTCTGGCTCGCCGGGAATGGGGGTCGTGTCCACAATCGCTGCGTCCAGGTCGGTGATGATGCTGCAGCGCTTCCTGATTCTCGTGTCGTGGAAGAGGACCGCTACGTTCTGGAAACCCGTACTGCGAATGTTGATCAAACTGACTCCGAGCTCATCCAAGCTTAGGCCGACAACTTTCTTGAACAGAATCGGGATTAGGATTTCCTCTGCGTCACCCTCAACTAGGACAACGCTTTTGGCAAACAGTAGGTTGCTACGAACGGCGTCGAGATAGCGCTGAATATTCCCGATCTCGCTAGGCGACAGGCCTGTTGCCGGCTGATAGGCCTCGCATGCAACGCCGCGACGACCAAGAATGTTCACGTTCTGGACGCTGCTGACCTCAGAGATATGCGTTGAATGCGTTGAATAGATGATCTGAGTGTCGTCATAGGCAATGCGGTCAAAGAGCGTCTTTTGGATGTGGGTGTGGATATGTGCTTCTGGCTCCTCGATGACGAGAAAGTTCGCTATGGATTGGTGCGCCTTCTGATACTTGAACTCAAGCAGCTTCAGCGTCAGAAATATGAGGTTTGCGCCCCCCAGGCTCAGTTCGTGAATCCCGCCTTCGTAGCCCTCGGCCGACTCACCGACAAAGAGCTTGAGCGACTGAAAGAGCTTGTCCGCTTCGTCCGAAAGATCGGATTTGATCGACAGCGAACTCGGAGAGTAGGTCTCCCCTGCCGCATCTTTGATCGTGTCGCGAATGTCCGTCCGGACCGTTTGCACGTCCTCAAGTGCCTCAATCGAATTGTTCAACGCCAGCACTTGCGCCACTATCGGCGCCATTGTAGCGGGTGCTATCTCACCGCTCTTGCTCTTGAGCAGTGTGAGTAGTGGGTTCGTCCGATTGTTGTGGAACTCGGCGACGACGTCGCGGAGAGCCTGAATGAAGGTGAAGGAGACCTCCTTACTCACCGACAAGAACACAGGCAAACGCGATCCAATTCGAGGATCGTCAACCTCCCCGCTGAATACGCAGTTATCAAAGTCGCCCACAAGACTCTTGTAGACTACCTCGTTACCGAAGTTAGCCTCGCTCCTGCCAGTGAAGAGTGTCTCATAGTCAGCAATAGTTATGGCCTGTCGGATAGTGGCCAATCCGGCCAAATCGCCATCATCCAGACTTGCCAGCTTTAGGCGCACTTCTTTCTTCGGCCGAAAGATAAGGTTGTAGGTTGCCCGGCCAACGGCAGCATCCCCTATAACCCCAGCGCCATGCAGGAATAGCGCCTGGATTGCCTCGTCAGGCCCTATTTCATCGAATTCCAGGCTGATGATGATCCAGTGGCCCCGCCACTGCTCGAGTCCCCGGTGAAAGTCCGACTCATCCAGCTTGAACGCCGCGCGGACCATGTTGTCATCCAGCAGCAGGCGTATAGCGCGAAAGAGATTGGTCTTACCGGATCCATTCTCGCCAATGATCGTGTTAACGCCTTTGCTGAGCACGAGTGTCGTATTGGAAAAGTTGCGGTAGTTGACTACCGACAGTTTCGATATGTGCATGGCGCGATGTCCTCCCTGTATCCACTGCACTTCGCTACTGCAGGCTCCGCCCATGCTATCGAAACGCTACTCATGTTGAAACCTCGGGTTTGCCTTGTACCTCAGCGCTCGCTCGGTCGCCTTGCCTGCTCGTGCCTTATCGGTTCCAACTAGCAACGCTCGGGGCAACGCACCGAACTAGCATTGAGTCGCCGACATGACCTCCATCCCGCCCTCGGTCGCCTTCATCTACCTGGCTGTGGTCATCCACGGATGGAGCCGGCACGTGATCGGTTGATCGGGGACCGTTTTAGGCACAGCAGGCGGTCACGGAAGATAGTTTCAAAATTGCAAGTTGCCATCTGTGGAGTTTCTACTGCTCAACCTTCGCATCCTGCATGACCGACACAACGGAGAAAGTGAACAGCAAGCGTCAACTCACGGCTGAAAGCTGCTGATGGCGACAGGCAGCTCTTGGCCGAAAACCGCCTATCTGGACGGGCGGCTCTCGGCCAGGAGCGGTCCATCAGCATCAATACCGTGGTGTCCCCGATTGTTTTTTTACGGGTACGCACGAGCCCGCCACTCTGTCTCGGCGCAATTGCTTGGCGTAGTCCAAATACTACCGCGTGACAATAGGGAAGCGTCCGTCCGGCTTATCCAGCAAGCTGAAGAAGCGCCCCAAGGCCAGTGCATTGCCGTCGATCGACACCTGATCGGAACTGAGCAGGGCGCCGATACCGGCTTGCCCACTAATCATCTGCAAAAAGAGGTCCTTACTCAGGTTCAGGCTGGCGTCGGCCTCGGCGACTTCGTCTTCATCCAAGCGGCGGTGATGTAGCACGGCGTTCTCGATCCACAGGTGAAAGCGCGCGCCGCTGTCGGTGAAGTTGAGGTTGATACGCAGTGCGCTGTCGGCTGCCGCCGTGCCATCCAGCTTGGTGGCCATCACATCCAAGAAGCGCTCCGGCGCGGTGTGCTTGAGCATGTCGAGCATCATAACCGGCGTAAAACCCTCTTCCGGCAAGCCGTGACGCAGCTCATAGGCACCACTCAGGTAGAAGTTACGCCAGGGCGCCGATTCGGCCTGATAGCCCAGTTGCTCGAAGCTACGTGCTTGCAAGTCGCGGGCGGCCTGATTATCGGGGTTGACATACAGCAGATGCTTGCCCAGCTCCGCGGCCCAGCGGTAATCGCCCTCAGCATAGGCGTGTTCGGCGGCAGCCAGCAGCGGCTCGCTGCCCCCGGCCAGGGCCACGTACTTGGCGGCGGCAGCCACCGGCGGCAACGGGTCGAGGTTGGCCGGGTTGGCGTCAAACCAGCCCAGGTAAAACTGATAGATCGCACGCACGTTGTGCTTGAGAGTGCCGTAGTAGCCGTGCACGTGCAGGTGTTGGTCGAGGCTTGCCGGCAGACGCAACTGCTCGGCGATCTCCGGCGCAGTGAGCCCGGTATTCATCAGGCGCACAGTTTGGTCGTGCAGGTAGCGGTAGACATCACGCTGCGCAGTGAGAAACGCCTGGATGTTGTCCTGCCCCCACACCGGCCAGTGATGCTGGTTGAACAGCACTTCAGCCCCGGCGGCTTGCGCGCGGCTGGCGTCGATGTAGTTGGCCCATTGCAAGGCGTCACGCACTTTGGCGCCGCGCAGGGTGTAAAGGTTGTGCAGCGTTTGCGAGAGCAGCTCAGCGCCGCCAAAGGCTTTTAGCTCCGGAAGGCTGAAGGTCATCTCCGCCGGGGCTTCGGCCCCGGGTGTGCTGTAGAAGACAAAGCGCACGCCATCTACGTCCTGCTCCTGTTCGCGAGCGCTGATCAGTTGGGTGGGCGGCAGAATGCCCATGTGCCCGAAGGCAACCGCCTTGCCAAGGCCGTTGTCCACCAGGCCCTCGGCGCTGCGCGGCAGGCGTTGTCCGTACATGAAGGTGGCACGGCGGGCCATGGCTACGCCCATCATCAGGTTTTCGCTGGTGGCTTCTTCCATAAACCCAGCCGGGGCGATCACCGGCACCTGACGAGCTTTGGCGTCTTCGGCGCTGATTACGCCGAGGGCGCCTCCAAAGTGATCGACATGACTGTGGCTGAAGATCATTGCACTCACCGGGCGCGCGCCCAGATGTTGAGCAACGAAGTCCATGGCGAAGGCAGCGGTTTCCTGGCTGGTTAGCGGGTCGATGACAATCCAGCCGCTGGCGCCTTCGATCAGCGTCATGTTGGCTAGGTCGAAGCCGCGCAGCTGATAGATTTTGTCGCTGACTTTGAACAGCCCAACCTGGTTATTCAGCAGCGCTTGCCGCCACAGGCTGGGGTTGACGGTAGTGGGTGCCTCGCCTTGGACAAACGCAAAGCTATCGAAGTCCCAGATCACTTCGCCTTCGGCATCGCGAACCTGGCCCTGAGGCGTGGCAATCAGGCCGCGTCGTGCCTGGGCCAGGCCCTCGACATTGCTCAGGTCATAGTTCTGCGCGACCTCGGCCTGGGCAGCTTGAGTGCGTGGCGTGGCGGCGCTGTGGCTGGGCGCGGGGCTGTCGCTGCATGCACTGAGTAGCAACAAGGTGCTGGTTAACATCCAGCGAAAGGGCAGATTCATCGGCGTTCTCCAGAGAGTGTCTGGTCAGAGCATGGCGTGCGGCCTACTATGCGTCCAATGCAATTAACTAATTTTCTTGATGCGCGAAAAGCATGAATATAGAGCTCCGTCACCTGCGTCATGCCTTGGCCTTGGCCGAACATGGCAACTTTGCCCGCGCCGCAGAGGCGCTGCACCTCTCCCAGCCGGCGCTGACCCGCAGCCTGCAAGCGCTGGAAGCGCAGGTTGGCGAGCAGCTGTTTGATCGCAGCCACCGCGAAGTGACCCCCACTACGATGGGCGAGCTGCTGTTGCAGCATGCCCGGCAACTGCTGCTGCACGCCCAGGACTTGCAGCGTGACCTGCAATTGGCGCGCGGCTTGGAGCAAGGTGAGTTGCGTGTGGGAGTTGGTCCGTTTGCCGGCGCCGCTCTGGTTGCCCCGGTACTGGCCATTTTGAACCGCGCGCACCCCGGCGTGCATTTGGAGGTGGTGCTGGCACCCTGGCAAGAGTTGCCCGCACGTTTGCAGCGCCGCGAAATCGACCTGCTGGTCGCCGACTTGCACGAGATTGAAGGCGACCCCGGCTATGTTGTGCAGGCCCTCGGCGAGCACCACACGCTGCCGATGTGCCGTGCCGGTCATCCTCTGCTTGAACAAGCCGCTCCCAGCCTGGAGGCGCTGCTGCAGTATCCACTGGCGGGGCCCAACCTGCCCGAAGCCATTCGCGAGGAGTTGCTCAAGCGCCTACCTAATGCCTTGCAGAACACCTGGCGTGCGCAGTGGAAGCTGGCCATCACCTGCGACAGCTCGGCCATGCTCAAGCAGCTCTTGCAGGGTTGTGAGGCGCTGGCGATGTTGCCTTGGTTTATGGTGGAAGACGAGCTGCGGCGCGGCGACTTGCAGGCTTTGCACAGCCTCGACCTTGGGCTGCGCGGTCGCTTCGGGATTGCCCGCTTGCACGGCAGGCGCCTGTCACTGGCTGCACAGTGCTTTATCGAGGTGCTGCTGGCGCATGATGCGGCCGTACTCCAGCGTCAAGACGCTTGGCTGGCCCGTTAGGCGGGCATGGCACAGGTGGTCAACGTGCAGCAGATCGACGCCCGACGCTGAATGGTTGGCGAGCCAGCAGCCTGGCTCGCCGATGGCCAATATTTCAGTTCTTCCCGCCAAGGCGGCGCAGGGCATCTAGCTTGAAGTCCTGGTGCAGAGCTTCATGGCCGAAGCTGGCCTCATGCTTGACTTCGTTGCTCAGACCACTGATCAGGTAACGGCGAGACTGCAGGTCATGTATGGCCTCGGCGGTCATCCAGGACACCAGATCGTTGTAGAAGTTCATCTGGTAGGCCGCCGAAACTCTCCATAGCTCCCCACGGGCGTCATAGTGATCCGCCAGGGCAATCTGCCAGGTGTCCTCATCGATGAAGAAAGTCCGTATATGGACTCCCCCTCATTGCAAGCCCCCTTCGCTTTGGCGCCCGTGCCGACTGCACACGTATATTCGGCCTTTGATATCTGCATCGTTTCGATGCGGGCCATGATGGGCTATTCGCGCGCTGGCTCCCAATCGCTTCTACGTGCTTCTCGCACATGGACATTTGAGGGGTTTTCCAGCGCCGGTTCGACCGGTTTGCCATCGTTCAGGTTGCTTCGCAATCGTGGGTGACGGTTGCTGTATTGCCAGGTATTGCCTGTTTTCGGTTCAGGCTGCGGCCCGCTCCGGTTGGTAGGTGGTTCCATTACGCAGCATCGCCCAAGCCATGCGCGCTGTTTTGTTCGCCAGTGCAATTGCGGCCACATTTGAATGTGATCGCTCAGCAAGGCGGACGACCCACTGGCTCAGTCGATCATCCTTAGATTTGGCGGTTCGTAAGGCTTCTGATAGATGTGGCGCTGGCCCGGCTTGAGCTGGCCTTCTACCTCCCAGACCCGATGCCGCTCGTAACGCACAGGAACAATCGGGAACAATCGGGGACACAGTATTGATGCTGATGGGCCGCTCCTGGCCGATTTCTGCCTGTCGCGGCTGGCCAGGTCGAATGATCACTACAGGCAGGGTTCAACCACAAAGAGCTTAAAAGTGATCAAGAATACAGTGGCGATACCCAGCGATGTCTTGAGCATAACAGCACGACTCCTCGCTACAATGGCGTCACCCGCAATCGTTCTAAGGATCTCGCTTGACTGACACAAAATTCACAGAAGTCGAGATGCGGCGCGCACTCGGTCTAGACCCCGCTCCTTCGAAATCGAAGCAGCCAATACCCAAACAGCACTGCACCTTCACACTCGTTGAATTGAGCGTGCGCAAGAACGGTGGATCGCCATTCCGCTTCGAGCACCGCTCCCGCTCCATCAGTACACTCGCTGCCCAACTCGAGGCCGAGAAAGCAGCTCGGGAGAAAGGATATGAGGTCTGGGTCGTGTTGGATATCAGGCAGGTTTCATCATAGAGCCGCAACAGCCGCCAGTTAGTCCAGTCTCGCTGATTGCTCTGGGGCAATGAGCGCCTGAATCAACTAGAGCGAGTCAGTTCACACTCGGGCAGCTGTGGCCGGTTCCTGCCTCCCTTCCAGAGCAGGCCACCTCAAGCTCTTACTTTACCTTCCATAACTGATCAATCCGCGTCGTATAGCTCGGGCTCATCATCTCCCGTCGCATCCCCCACTCCGGTATCGCTGGCACTCCTCCAGGCCGCATCGTTCCCCGTCCCCATCGAGCATTGATCGCATCCATCACGCCCATCACCCGCTCGGCAGCCACCGGTGGTGTAGCGACGAACAGGTCCTCAGTGAACTCGCCACGCTGGCGCAGATCAAGCAATAGGATCTCCGCCTTGCTGAATGCAAAGCCTGCCCGGTAAATCAGTTCCAGCCCCTTGGAGGCAGCCTTGGTTACCAGTCGGGTATCGTCGGTGGGGTATGGCAGTTCGCAGATGATGCCCTTCAAGAGCTTAGGCTCATCCGGGTTGAACATGCCGGTGCGGATGCTCACTCGCACCCGCTTGCACAGTGAATGCTGCGCCCGCAGCTTCTCGCAGGCCCGCGCCGTGTAGGTGGCCACCGCTTCGCGGATAGGTTCGATCGCGCGCAGGCGCTTGCCGAACATGCGGCTGCAGCAGATCTCCTGTCGGGCCGGCGTGGCATCCTCCAGTTCGAGACATGGCGTGCCACGCAACTCCCTGGCGGTTTTCTCGATCACCACGCTGAAGCTCTTGCGCAGCAACCAGGTATCGGCCTGGGCCAGCTGCCAGGCCGTGCGGATGCCCATGCCGGCCAGGTGCTCTGTCATCTTCCGGCCGATGCCCCACACCTCGCTCACGTCCATACGTTGCAGCAGGCGGTCGCGGCGTGCCGGGTCGCGGATATCCACCACGCCGCCGGTCTGCCGTTGCCACTGCTTGGCGGCGTGGTTGGCCAGCTTGGCCAACGTCTTGGTGGTGGCGATGCCCACTCCGGTCGGGATGCCGGTGAGCTGCAGCACCTGGGCGCGGATCTGCCGGCCGAGTTGCTCGAGCGAGCCGGGCATGCCGCTGATGTCGGCGAACGCCTCATCAATGTAAAGGAAAGATATATGGGTATGGACATCGTTATGCCTTAGGCTACGTAACCCTCTCCACGAAACTACCAATGTCCATACATTCTTGTGTTTTTCAAGCGAAACGTCCTTGCGATGTCCATAGCTAGGACGATCCCATGCACAAAACGAAATTGCATCACCTAGACGCCTTCTGACTGAAAGCGCCTCCGCTGAGCGCAAAAGACAAGCCCGCCTGACCATGAGAGTGGCTGTGACCCGAGCGATGCAGCGAGCAACAATAATGACTCCAAAAGGGCGGCGAACAAGCCCATTGCTCTAAGCGATGTGTCGATTGCAATCGATCTGTGATTGCTGGCTAAAGCAAGATCATTTACGTGGCCTGCTTCTGGCCGACTCCGGCCCACCACAACAGGCAGAAATCGGCCAAAAGCGGACGGAATGGAGGGCGCGCCGAATTGGCTCTTGACGCACCTCTTCAGGGTGAGAGCTGGCAGTAGTTTGACAACTGATCAGTTTCTTTCTCGGGTAAAGCGATAGAACAGGTTTGGCTCGCTGACCACGTACAAATACCCTTCATTGTCGATGGTTACGCCTTCGGCCTGGGGTATGCCTTTTAACAAACCAGCAAAACCTCTCGCCAGGGAGCGGAAACTCACCACCTTGCCCTCGTCGGTCATTTCAATCAGCAGTTTCGACTCGTCGCTGAGCAATATCAGATGGCCGCTCTGTTGATCGAAGACGACTGAAGACAGGTCAGTCGCAAACACCTTGTCTTTTACCAGGCTGGACAGGTCACGCACGTGCAAGGAAAAGCCTCCGGCCAGGCTGGCACGAAGGCCGCTCACTTCCAGCAATTGGCGAGGATCTCGCTCCTTGGTCACAAACAGGCGGTCGCCTTTCAGGTCGTAGGCGAGCCCTTCAAGGCCTTTGTTGTCTTCCTTGCCAAGCGCCAGGGTGAGAGCTGGATACTGGTCTCGGCTCAATGGTCGATCAGGAGAAAGTTTACCGTCTTCGGCGATGGGGACATCCACGATAACCAGGCTCTGCCGGCGCTCCTCGGCGATTACCAGCTGGCCATTGCCGGCATAGGACACAGCTTCCACATCGTGGAAGCCATCCAGGCTGTAACGCCTTTCCACATCACCGTCACGACTAAGGGCCAATAGTTCGTTTGGGCCGTTGGTGACCGCCCACAGCAGGTTTAGGTCAGGGTCAAAGGTCAGACCCGAAAGATTGCTGTCCACACCGGAAACCGCCTTAGCATCCAGTTCAACCCGATAGCCAGGCAGCCACACAGAGCGCTCCTGCCAATCGTCGGTGTGCCAGCTGGTCTTGATCCAGAAGTACAAACGATCATCAAGGTGATGGGTGCGGACTTGGAATACGGTAAGCAATACAAGGCACAGCAGTGCCCACATCCAGGCGCTTGTTTTCCGTGTTCGGCCCAGCCAGTTTTTTGCCAACAAATACATAGAAATCTCGTTAATTGGGGCTGACGCCACGAATCGTGACGATTTCAACCCGACTCAGTGCGACTCGCACAGGTGATGCACAGCAGCGTGGCCGGATCAAATTCCAGGCGGCCCGAGGCGATCAACTCGCCGCATTGGTTACACCAGCCATACTCACCCTCGTGCCAACGCTTGAGGGCCAGTTGGAGGCGGACGCGTTCATGCTGCGCCCGACTGCGGATGGCATCGTTCATTGCTTGCTGCTGGAGTGCATCCATTCTCGACAAACGCCCTACCTTGCTTTGATCCAGCTCTACCGATTGCGAGCGAGACTCAGCGTCTTCCAGCAATCGATCCAGCTCGGCAGCCCGCTGTTCCAGCAGGGTCTTGAAATGGGCAAGATCGAGGGCGTCGTCCATGGCCATTAGCGCAGCAGTAACAGCGGACTGATGGTGGTGCGGAGCATGCTGGTCGTGGTGCTACCGACCAGGAACTGCCGGATACGGGAATGGCCATAGGCCCCCATCACCAGCAGATCAATGCCATGCTCTTTCTGATAGGCGTGCAGGGTAGGCTCTATCTCGCCGTTCCGGGTCTCGGCACGAACAGTGAATCCGGCATTGATCAGCACTTTCTGCGCCCAGTCCAGCTGCGCGGACGCTTCATCGCTCACGGGCCCAACCATGACCAGATGGATCGGCAGCCCCTTAAGCAGTGGGCTGGCTGCCAGCATCTCCACACCCTTGCGGGTAGTAGCGCCGCCATCGAATGCAAGCATCGCGCTCTTGGGCTTTTGGAAGCTGGCCGGGGTAACCAGGATTGGCCGGTGCATGATACGAATCACGCTCTCCAGCTGGCTTCCGACATGCTGACTCAGATTGCCACTAGACTCGCCCTGGCGACCGATGACCAGCAGGCGCGTTTCGCTTTGCAGCTCTTGCAAGCTTTCCAGCAGATCGCCATGACGCTGCTTGGACTCAGGCGCGGTCACACCATCCGCCATGGCCCGCTCTTTCGCGGCCACTAACATGATCCGCCCTTGTTCAAGGGCCAACTTGCCGCGCTGTTCATCCAGGGAAGCAAGCTCATCGAGCAGATGCTCGCGGCTGCCAAGCCCGATATTACCACTCAGATCCGCTGCAACCGGGTACTGGCGCTGATCCAACACATGCAGGAAGGTCAGCGGCGCTTCCAGGCTCAGACTGGCCCAGGCCGCGTAGTCGCACACAGCTGGAGCCGAGGTGGAACCGTCGATACAGGCAATTACGTGGGTCATCGTTGCTCTCCTTCTTAGTGGCCCATGAGTTGATCAATGGCGTCGGGTTTATCGTGAACACCGAAGCGATCCACAATAGTGGCGCTCGCTTCGTTGAGTCCCAGCACTTCAACTTCGGTGCCTTCGCGGCGGAACTTGATAACCACCTTGTCCAGGGCAGCTACGGCGGTGATATCCCAGAAGTGGGCGCGATTCAGGTCGATGGTTACCTTGTTCAGGGCTTCCTTGAAGTCAAAGGCCGCGACGAACTTGTCTGCCGAGCTGAAGAACACCTGGCCGGTGACGTTATAGCTACGATGCTCGCCGGCTTCGTCCAGCGAAGAACTGATCGCCATGTAATGGCCAACCTTGTTGGCGAAGAACATCGCGGCCAGCAGCACGCCGGCCAACACGCCGAAGGCAAGGTTGTGGGTGGCCACCACGACCACAACGGTGACGACCATGACAATGTTGGTCGACAGCGGGTGCTTCTTCAGGTTGCGCAGCGAATCCCAACTGAAAGTGCCGATGGACACCATGATCATCACTGCCACCAGCGCAGCCATCGGGATCTGCTTTAGCCAATCGCCAAGGAATACCACCATCAGCAGCAGGAATACGCCTGCGGCAAGGGACGACAAGCGAGAACGACCGCCAGATTTCACGTTGATGATCGACTGACCAATCATCGCGCAGCCGGCCATACCGCCGATCAGACCCGAAGCAATGTTGGCCACGCCCTGGCCCTTGCACTCGCGGTTCTTGTCACTGGGGGTGTCGGTCAGGTCGTCGACAATGGTCGCGGTCATCATCGACTCCAGCAAGCCGACCACGGCCAGCGCTGCCGAGTAAGGGAAGATGATGGCCAACGTTTCGAACGTCAGCGGCACGTCAGGCCAGAGAAAGATTGGCAGCGTATCCGGCAGTTGACCCATATCACCGACAGTGCGGATATCCAGCCCAACCGACATGGCAACGGCGGTCAGCACGATGATGCACACCAGCGGCGATGGGATGAGCTTGCCGATCTTGGGGACGTAGGGGAACAGATAGATGATGCCGAGGCCCGCGGCTGTCATGGCATAGACGTGCCAGGTGACATTAGTCAGCTCGGGTAGCTGAGCCATGAAGATCAGGATCGCCAGGGCATTGACGAAGCCGGTCACCACCGAGCGCGAGACGAAGCGCATCAGTGAGCCGAGCTTCAGGTAACCGGCGACGATCTGCAACACACCACACAACAGCGTGGCCGCCAGCAGGTATTCGAGACCATGATTCTTGACCAGTGTCACCATCAGCAGTGCCATGGCCCCGGTTGCTGCCGAGATCATTCCGGGGCGGCCACCGACAAAGGCGATCACCACAGCGATACAGAAGGATGCGTACAGGCCAACCTTGGGGTCGACGCCAGCAATGATCGAGAAGGCGATGGCTTCAGGGATTAGGGCCAGTGCGACCACAAGACCGGCGAGGATGTCGCCACGGATGTTGGATAACCAGGTTTGCTTTAACGAGTGGAGCATCAGAATTCCCAAGGCAATGGATCGCGCAGCACAGCATGGCGCAGGCCAAGTGCAGCTGGTCGATACGAGGTCAAATTGTCGGATGTAGGGGGCGCTGTGACGGGTGTTGAAACCGAAGGCACAGCAGAGCGTTACCGCTGGCAGAGCAAGCGGTCACAGATGATGCGGGGGGCGAAGCGCTATGGCGGCGTAGGCAGCCAGATCATGTTTTGCAGGGTAAGCATAAGGTCTTATCGAGAGGCTTTAGAAACCTAAACCAGCATGATTCTACAGGATTAGAGCTGTTTTTGCGAATCACGCCTGGCCAGGCGTCATGCTTGGATCTCAGTCTGAGCCTCGCGCACTATCTCAATTACTTGGCGCTGCTCGGTGAAGCTCACGGGTGTCCGCTGTTGGCCGGGAGTAGTCAGTCGCGACTGGCTGGAGTCGGCCAATAGCGGTCGCTCACCAAGGGCTGTTTCCGACCCAGGCTGGGTGAAAACGCATGCGTCGTTTTGAAGTCTGCGTTGCTACGTAAAATCTGCCAGCGTTTGGTTGGTCAGCCAGACCTGAACTTTGCGTAGGAACGCGATTTTGATTGCGATTCTGACTGCCAAACTCGCTCTAAAACGTTTTCACACAGCCTGGACCCCAAGCGGACGTTAACTGTTTGTCGACTGTACATGGATCGCTAAGCTTCGCGCAGGTGCGCATGGCAGCGCCACTTTCCGGGCGGACTGTTAGTCCAGCGACTGAATGCCCGCGAAAAACTGGCCGCCTCGGCGTAGCCTAGACGTTGGGCGATGCTGGTAAGGTCCAGACGCGAGTCGCTCAGCAGGCGCTCGGCCAAACGCTGCTTGATTTGCTCGTTGAGCTGTTGGAACGAGTGACCTTCACTCGCCAAACGGCGCAACAAGGTGCGCTCGGAAAGGCCCAGGCGCTGGGCCACCATCCGGCTGCTGAGCAGCGTGGCCGAGTCGCGGATCAACACCTGTTGCACCAAACGCGCGGTGGGCGCCTTGACCAGGCTGTGGGAGATCTCGGTACATAGCCGCTCACACAGTTGCTCGCCCTCACTGTGGGCACTGATGTGCGCCTGCGGCAGGGTGAAGGTCAGGTCGGCATTGGAAAACAGGATGCCGTTGCGCCCGGCCTCGAACTGCACCGGATAGGCAAATTCCCCCTGCAACGCGGCGAGATCCGCAGGTGCGCTGCTGGTCATCTCGATAGCCAGGGGGGCAAGGGGGCGCTGCAGTAACTCGCACGCCACGCCCAGGCACGCGGAGAGTCCGCGCTCGATAACAAAGGCGCGAGCATCCTGCGGCAGTACGCTGGCATCGAACAGTAACCAGCTACCGCGTCGCTCCACTTCGATTCGCGCCGGGCACAGCGTCAGCGCTAACAGTTGAAAACGGCTGAAGGTGGCAAACGCCTCTCCCAGCGTGCGACTGGCGAGCATGGTGAAACCGAGCAAGCCCAGTGACGTCAGGTGATAGCGCTGCCCGGCAGCGAATCCCAGGCCCGGTCGGCCGGCGTGTTCGAGCAAGTTGCGGATTACCGCCAGCTCTTGCCAGGCCTCGATCTGCGCGTTGCGCTGCTGCAGTGTTTCGCTGGAGATGGCGCTGCCTATCAGGCAGCTCGCGGCCTCCACCCCTTCGGCCTGGGCGGTTTCTAGCAGGTAACGTACGCCCGTCAGGGCACGGTTTTGGCGCCAGTCCACCGGGCAACCCTCCATTCAAAATAGTCTTGGCGGTAATTATCATTTTTTGGCTGTAATAATCATGGCTAGCCTAGCAGCCGCCACGCATTCTGTAAGCACTCCAACAACAAAAGAGTGCGAGCCATGAGCGAGTTCATCTACACCCTGCCTAGCCATAACCGTGCTGCCAGTTACAGTCACATTCGTGTAACCCCGACCACCGGCGCCATCGGTGCGGACGTCGAAAATCTTGATCTGACGCGTCTGAGCGACGAGGGCTTTGCCGAGTTGCGCCAGGCGCTGCTCGCCCACAAGGTGATCTTCATCCGCGACCAGGCCCTGAGCGTTGCTGACCTGGAGCGGGTTACCCAGCACCTCGGTGAGTTTGGCCGCGAACCCTATGTGACCTGCATGGCCGATCATCCGCACGTGGTACACGTGGTCAAGGAAGCCTCCGAAAAAGCACCCTTCGTATTCGGTGGTGCTTGGCATACCGACTGGACCTTTCAGGAGCGCCCGCCAGCATTCACCCTGCTCTATGGGCACGACATTCCTCCCTATGGCGGCGATACCTGCTACGCCAATCTGGCCCTGGCGTATGAGTGGCTATCGCCTGGGATGCAAGCGCTGCTGGAAAACCTCGACGCGGTGCACAGCCCGGAAATGGCCTATGGCGTTAACGCCAAGCACAACGCGCTGCTGGAAAACATGGCGATCAACTACGGTAGCGATACCTCGGCTGACGAGCGCAGCCACCCGTTGGTAACCCGCCACCCGGAAACCGGGAAAAAGGTGTTGTTCATCAACCCGGCCTACACCACAGGCATCAAAGGCCTGCGTACGGAAGAGTCGCGTCCACTGCTTGACTACCTGTTCAAACTGGCCACCTCGGAAGCCTTCACTTGCCGTATGCGCTGGCGTCAGGGAACCCTGGCGATCTGGGATAACCGCAGCACCTGGCATATGCCAGTGGCCGACTACCACGGCATGCGGCGCGAAATGTTCCGCACCACCGTGATCGGCGAAGTACCCAGCCGATGAGTGCGCCGGTGGCAATTACCGAACCGCGCCTGCTCGGCGCGGCCCACTGCCTGGCAACGGCACGGCTCGAGCGGCATCCCGTGCCACGGGTTAGCGAAACTTTCGCCCTGGCCAACCTGGATGAAGCCTATGCCGTGCAAGCCGCTGGCATGCAGCAGGCGTTGGCTCAAGGCCGCCGTCTTTGCGGGGCCAAGGCTGGGCTGACCTCGGCGGCCCTGCGTGCAGCGCTCAAGGTCGACGAGCCGGTGTATGGGCGGCTGTTCGCGGACACGGCGTGCCTCTCAGGTGAAGCCATCGCCTGGGAGCGCCTGCTGCAACCGAAAGTCGAGATCGAGCTGGCATTGGTGCTCGGCCACGATCTGCCGGCTGGCGAGATCAGCCATGAGCAGTTTCTGGCCTGTATTGCGGGTGCGGTGCCGGCACTGGAAATCAACGACTCGGCCATCATCGGCTGGCAGTTGACCTTGATGGATGCGGTCGCTGACAACATTTCATCCGGGCTTTATGTGTTGGGTGATCAGCCCGTGCCGCTGGCGCAACTGCCTACGCCAAACCTGCTGATCAGCCTGCATAAAAATGCCCAGCCGGTGCTGCTCGACACCAGCGTAGCGCTGCATGACTGCCTCGCCACCGGCCTTTGGCTGGTGCGCAAGCTGGCCCGGCGCGGCCAGCCATTACGTGCCGGAGATGTGCTGTTGACCGGAGCGCTGGCGCCGATGCTCGACGTCGGTCCTGGCGATCACGTGCGCATGGTGATGGGCGAGCACGGCGCAGTGGAGTGCTCATTCGCAGGCACCACAGCCTAGAGAACCACGCATCGGGCACAACGGCCCATTAGAAGCGGCGCTGATTGAAATCCGCCATAAAAAGTACAAGAAGCGAGAGCCATCAGAATGCAGTACGAAGAGTTTGATTACGTCATTGTCGGTGCCGGTTCGGCAGGCTGTGTATTGGCCAGTCGCCTGAGCGAAGACCCCAGTGTGTCTGTCTGTTTGCTGGAATCCGGCGGGCCGGATAAGAGCGTGTTGATTCACGCCCCGGCCGGCTTCGTTGGCATGGTGGCAACCTCTTACAACAACTGGGCATTCGACACCGTCCCGCAGCAGCACATGGACAACCGCAAGCGTTACCAGCCGCGTGGCAAGACGCTGGGTGGTTCTAGCTCCATCAACGCCATGCTCTATGTGCGCGGTAACCGCTGGGACTACGACCATTGGGCCAGCCTGGGCAATCCTGGTTGGTCGTATGAGGATGTGTTGCCGTACTTCAAACGTGCGGAAAACAACGAGACCCACGGCGCCAGCGAATACCACGGCGCGGGTGGCCCGCTGAACGTTGCCGAACTGCGCACGCCAAGTGAGCTGAGCAAGGCGTTTATCGATGCCGCAGTGCTCAATGGCATACCGACCACCCGCGACTACAACGGCGTCGATCAATTCGGTTCGTTCATGTACCAGGTAACGCAGAAAAATGGCGAGCGCTGCAGTGCAGCCAAGGCTTATCTGACGCCTAACCTGTCGCGCCCCAATCTATGTGTGAAGACCCATGCGCTGTCGGCCAAGATCATCATGCAAGGCAAGCGCGCCTGTGGCATTGCCTATTACCAGGGCAGTGAAGCTAAGGAAGTCCGGGCGCGTCGTGAAGTCATCCTCAGTGCAGGCACCTTTGGTTCGCCGCAGCTGCTCCTGCTCTCGGGTATAGGCCCGGCCAAGGACTTGCAGGCGGTGGGCATACCCGTGGTACACGACCTGCCTGGCGTCGGCGAAAACCTGCAAGATCACATCGATCACGTGCAGAGCTACATCAGTGCCAGCGACAGCCAGACCTTCGGATTGTCCTTGAATGGCGCTATAAAAATGGCCAAGGGGGTGTTCGAATGGCGCAAGCAGCGTACCGGCATGATCACTAGTTCGATCGCCGAAGCCGGGGCTTTTGTACGCTCCTCAACCGAGGTGCAAGCACCTGACTTGCAACTGGTTTTTGTGGTGGCGCTGGTTGATGATCACGGTCGCAAAATGCACACCAGGCACGGCTTTTCCTGCCATGTTGAAGTGCTGCGCCCCTACAGCCGTGGCACGGTCAAACTGGCCAGCGCCGACCCGCGAGTGCCACCGAAGATCGACCCCAATTTTCTTGCCGATCCACGCGACCTCGAGCTGTTGGTCAAGGGTGTGCAGTTGCAGATGGACATTCTGCAAAGCAGCCCGCTGCAACCGTGGCGCGGCAAGATGCTCTATCCCGTCCAGCGCGATGACACGGCAGGCATTATTGCCGATATCCGGGCGCGGGCCGACACCCAGTACCACCCGACCAGTACCTGCAAGATGGGGCCGGCCTCTGATGCGTTGGCCGTGGTCGATGCGCAATTGCGTGTACACGGGCTTGAGGGGTTGCGGGTGGTGGACGCCTCGATCATGCCGACAGTGACTGGCGGCAACACCAATGCACCGACCATCATGATTGCCGAGAAAGCCGCCGATATGATTCGTCAGGCGCAGTAGCTGGTGAGCAACTGCACAGACTTGAGTCGAGGGGCCACCCTACTGCCTCTCGGCGTTTCACCTCTGCGTCGGCGGCGCGGAGTTGGTCAGGTTCCTACGTTAAATCTGCGCTAGTTCGGCCATTCCAAGAGCTAGAATTTTCGTAGAGGCGTGATTTCTGCGTCGATTTCGACGACTGCGTCTGCTCAAAAGTATTTTTACACAGCCTCGGCCGAAACCGACGACCACGACGGGCAGCTATTGGCCGAT
>JAHJYA010000134.1 GCA_018826895.1 Gammaproteobacteria bacterium | reverse complement strand
GATCCCATCCCGAACTCAGTAGTGAAACGATGCATCGCCGATGGTAGTGTGGGGTTTCCCCATGTGAGAGTAGGTCATCGTCAAGCGCCTATACCGAAACCCCAGCACCTAACAGTGCTAGGGTTTCTTCTTTGTGCGCGAAAAAGCGTCTTAGTCTGTTTCTGGCTTGTCTTGTTGGTTAGGTGGTTACACTGTGCGGTCAAACGAGAGTTCGCCATGTCAGAGCCAGGCCCCGTGCAATTGACCGAGTTGCCCCTAGAGGCACTCATTGCCTGTCACGAATGTGATCTGCTGATGCGCAAGCCGCAATTGGCCGATGGCGAGTGCGCGCAATGTCCGCGTTGCGGCTATGAACTCTACAGCCATCGTCATCATGTTATCCGCCGTAGTCTGGCGTTGGTGTGTGCTGCGTTGTTGCTCTACATACCGGCTAACTTCTTGCCGCTGATGCAGCTCAACCTGCTTGGGCAGACCCGTGAAGACACCATCTGGAGTGGGGTTCTAGGGCTTTATGACAGCGGTATGCAGTCGATTGCTTTGTTGGTCTTCTTGTGCAGCATGGCAGTACCACTGCTCAAGCTGCTGTGCCAGTTTTTCGTGTTGCTGAGCATCCGTTTTAACTGGGGGCGCAGCTACGGTTTGCTGCTCTATCGCATTTATCACCATATGCGTGACTGGGGCATGCTCGAGGTCTACCTGATGGGGGTGCTGGTTTCCATCGTTAAGCTGGGCGACATCGCCGAGTTGAGCCTGGGTTTTGGTCTGCTGTGTTTCGTGGCGTTGTTGTTCGTGCAGGTCTGGCTGGAGGTGACGATGGAGGCTCATCAGATCTGGAGCGCTCTGTCTGGGGAGGACAGTCATGCGGGCGATTGATGCCGGTTTGCTGGTCTGTCACGAGTGCCACCAGCTCAACCGGCAAGACAGCACCTTGACCAAGCAGTTCTGTGCGCGCTGTGGTGCCCGGGTGCATGCGCGTCGGCCCAATAGCTTGGTGCGTACCTGGGCACTCCTGATTACTGCGGCGATTCTCTATATACCGGCCAACCTGCTGCCGATCATGACGGTCAATAGTCTCGGCAAGGGGCAATCGGACACCATCATGTCCGGTGTCTTGACGTTACTCGGTCACGGTATGCTGCCGATTGCGGCGGTGGTGTTCATTGCCAGTATTCTGGTGCCGACTTTCAAGCTGGTTGGCCTGGCACTGTTGCTGTATTCCGTACAACGGCATCAGCCCATGTCCGCGCGCCAACGTAACTTGATGTACCGGTTTATCGAGTGGATCGGCCGCTGGTCGATGCTCGATATCTTTGTCATCGCCATCCTGGTGGCGGTGGTGCGTTTCGGCAATCTGGCAAGTATTGAACCCGGCCCGGGTGCTGCGGCGTTTGCCGTGGTGGTGATTCTGACTATGCTGGCTGCGCTTACTTTTGACCCCCGCTTGATTTGGGATAACACGGAGTCGGATAACGACCATGACTGATCTGCCCCTGGCCAAAACCCGGCCTGCGTCCAACTGGTCGGCCATCTGGGTCCTGCCGCTGATTGCCTTGCTGATTGGCGGCTGGCTGGCCTGGCGCGCGTATAGCGAGGCTGGAATTCAGATCGAAGTCGTGTTTACCAGCGGTGAAGGTATTCAGGCCGGCAAGACCGAGCTGATTTACAAGGGCATGTCGGTCGGCAAGGTTGTGGCCTTGCGGCTCGACCGCAGCGATGAAGCCCGGGGTGTGATCGCCACCGTTGAGGTCGACAAGGAAGCCGAGCCGCACCTAGTGACCGGCACGCGTTTCTGGCTGGTCAAGCCGAGTGTCAGCCTTGCCGGTATCACCGGGTTGGAAACCCTGGTCTCGGGTAACTACATAACGGTCGCGCCGGGAGAAGGCGAGCCCAGCCGGAGTTTTGTCGCCCTGCCAGAGGCGCCGCCTTTGTCCGACAGCCAGCCTGGCTTGCACCTGACGCTCAAGGCGGAACGCCTCGGCTCCCTGGATAAGGACAGCCCGGTGTTCTACAAGCAGATCCAGGTCGGGCGGGTGAAGAGTTATGAGCTGGCCAGCGACCAGAGCACAGTCGAGGTCAAGGTGTTTATCGAGCCTGCCTATGCCAGCCTGGTGCGTAAACATACGCGCTTCTGGAACGCCAGCGGCATCAGCGTCAATGCGGACCTGTCCGGCTTCAAGTTACGCAGTGAGTCCCTGGCTAGCATCGTTGCCGGCGGTATTGCCTTCGCCACGCCGGAGCACCGCAGTGACAGTCCGCCGACCGACCCGAGCAAGCCATTCCGTCTTTATGAAGACTTCGATGCCGCCCAGGCGGGTATCAGAGTCATGGTGCGGCTCACCGACTTTGACGGCCTGCAGGCCGGACGTACGCCAGTGATGTACAAGGGCATCCAGGCGGGCACCCTGAAAACCCTAAAGGTCGAGTCTGACCTGACCTCTGCCGTTGCGGAGTTAGCCATGGACCCACTGGCGGAAGACTATTTGGTCGACGGTACGCAGTTCTGGGTCGTCAAGCCGTCCATTTCCCTGGCTGGTATTACCGGCCTGGAGGCCCTGGTCAAGGGTAACTACATCGCTGTGCGACCCGGTGACAAAGGTGCGCCGCCGGCCCGTGAGTTCGAGGCAAGGGCCAAGGCGCCGCCGCTCGACCTCAAATCTCCCGGTCTGCACCTAGTGCTGTTCAGCGACAACCTGGGCTCCATGGAAGTCGGCAGTCCCGTTCTCTACCGCCAGGTCAAGGTCGGTTCGGTGCAGAGCTTTCAGCTGTCTCGGGATAACCGTCAGGTGGTACTGGGCGTGCACATCGAGCCGGAGTACGTGCACTTGGTCAACAGCAGCACACAATTCTGGAACGCCAGCGGCATCACCCTGAGCGGTGGCTTGTCCGGTATTGAGGTCAAGAGCGAGTCCCTGCAAACCTTGTTGGCCGGCGGCATCGCCTTTGAGACCCGCAATTTGCAAGCTTCTCGACCGAAAGAGCGGGTTCCGCGCTTTACCCTGCATGCCAACCGTGATGCGGCGATGACCACAGGGACTGATATCACCATTCACGTTC
The DNA here is from genome assembly GCA_018826895.1 of Gammaproteobacteria bacterium. Lineage (GTDB taxonomy): Bacteria > Pseudomonadota > Gammaproteobacteria > Pseudomonadales > Pseudomonadaceae > Aquipseudomonas. Next base: position 40,376 of record JAHJYA010000134.1, on the reverse strand, counting down.
CCCGTGGCGATGGCCTGAGTGCCGGCACCACGATTCGTTACCGCGGGCTGGAAGTCGGCAAGGTCGAGCAGATCGGGCTGAGTGACGATTTGCAGAGCGTCGTGCTGCGAGCCCGCTTGACCCAGGCACAGGCGCAGATTGCCCGCGCCGGCACGCGCTTCTGGGTGGTCAAACCGCAAGTCAGCCTGACGGGCGCCGCCAATCTGGAGACTCTGGTCAGCGGTCAATACCTGGAAGTGTTGCCGGCGGAGCAGCCGGGCGCTCGGCAGACCGAGTTCGAGGCGTTGTTGAGCCCGCCGAGTCAGACCGTTGGCGAGGAAGGACTGCGTCTGACTCTGAGCTCGGCGCGGCGCAGTTCTCTGAAGGAGGGCGTGCCGGTTACCTATCGCGAGGTGCCGGTCGGCAAGGTGCTCAGCTATGAGCTGGGGGCGACGGCAGATCGGGTGTTGATCCATGTCCTCATCGAGCCCCGCTATGCACCCCTGGTCCGCACCGGCAGCCGCTTCTGGAACACCACCGGTATTGGTGTCGAGGCCGGCCTGTTCAAGGGCGTCAAGGTGCGTACGGAGTCGCTGGAAACCCTGATCGAAGGCGGCGTAGCCTTTGCCACACCAGAGGTGGAGCAGATGGGCGCCGAGGCAAGGCCTGGGCAGACCTTCGCGTTGTTCGACGAGCCGCAACCCGAGTGGCTGAACTGGGCGCCGAAGATTGCGCTGGAACCTAAGCGGTAACCTCAACATCGAGCCGCTGTGATTAGGTGTTCGGGGCGGGATCTGGGTTTGAATGGGCGTGAGAGTGTGCCCATTTATTCCTAATCGAATCGCGAATAAATTCGCTCCTACAGGGGTAGTCGCGAGCTTGGGCATATCTTTCAGCCAGATAAACCAAGGGCCGCATTAGCGGCCCTTGGCTTTTATCGCGTCTGTCAGGCCGTTTCGGCGGCAGCCGTTTCACGGCGTTTGATGTACTTCCAGTCGGCTTCGTCGATGTAGATCCCGGCCGGGCCGCTGCCACCTTCCAGGTCGATGGCCACGTGGGCCGAGACCTGCGGTTTGACCGAGGCCAGGATCGGCACGAAGCCGAGCTGCAGGCTGGTCTCGATCAGCGCCTGCTGGTTGCGTTCGTCGATATCCGCCGCCTCGTCGAGGTAGTAGGGTAGGCGAATGCGCCCGGCCTGCTCGCGGTCCATCAGGTGCAGCAGCAGGTACATGTTGGTCAGCGCCTTGATGGTCATGGTGGTGCCGTTGGAGGCGGCGCCATCGATGTCGGTGTGGATCACCGGCTGGCCATGCACCTTGGTGATCTCGAAGGCCAGCTCAAACAGGTCCTTGAGGCCAAGCTGGTTGCCGTTGGCGGCCACCAGGCGCGACAGGTAGTCCTTGGCCTGCTCGTTCTTCGCATCCTGATCACTGCTTTGCTGCAGGTCGAAGACCGAGAGAGTCTCGCCCTCCTCGTACTGGCCAGCGCTGTGGATAATCTGGTCGATGTGCTTGAGCGCATCCTTGTTCGGCGCCAGGACGATGCGGAAGCTCTCCAGGTTGGAGACCTGACGCTTGTTGATCTCGCGGTTGAACAGCGCCAGTTGGTGCTCCAGGTTGTCGTAGTCGCTGCGGATATTGCGCAGGGTTCGCGCAATGTCGGTCACCGCAGCACGGCGCGCTTTGGCCAGGGTCAGGGCTTCGTCCTGGCGGTGGGCGTAGGCATTGACCAGCAGTTGCAGGCGACGCTCGACATCGTCCTCGCTGTCGAACTTGGCGACGCCCTTGAGGCGCACCTGGGCGTACAGCGCTTCGATCTGGCCGTCCACGCGCTGCAGGCCCTGCCAGGCGTCCTGGTAGTCATTGAGCAGTGGCAGCAGGTTGTCCAGCGAGTCATCCACCGGGTCCATAAAAGGCGTGCCGAAGGGCAGGTCGGCGGGCAGCAACTGGCGGCGGCGCAGGGCGTCTTCCAGGGTGCGTTCCTTGGCTTCCAGGTCGGCGATCTGCCGGCCGATCAGTTGCAGCTTGGCGGACAGCTGCTGCACGCGCTCGGTGAAGGCATCGCTGGCGCGGCGCAGTTCGTCCTGGGCGGCTTCCAGCTGGGCCAGTTGTTCCAGTTTGCCGGCTTCCTCGACCGCCAGGGTCTGGCTGCGGCGGAAATCTTCCAGGGCTTTTTGCGCATCCAGCACGGCCTGGTACAGCTGCTCAGCCTGAGCCTTGCTCGCTGCACGGTCGGCGGCCACGGACTGCTGGGTTTTCAGCTGTTTGTATTCGCGTTCCAGGCGATCCTTCTGGTCGCGCAGGGCGGCGCGGTCGGCCAGGGCTTGCAGGGCGGGCGGCTCAATATGCGAGAGGTCGATGCTCAGCCCCGGCACTTCAAAGTGTTCACCGTTAAAGCCGTCGAGGATGGCTTCGAGGGATTTGACCCAGGTGTCGCCGTCAGCCACCTGAATGCCTTTCTCGCCCAGGGGCAGGCTGAACAGCTGGCCGTTGAACAGACGCATCAGACGGTCGACATCGGCCTGGCTGAACTCTTCACGCAGGCGCGAGTAGCTGTTGTTGTCGGCGTGGTCGAGTTGCTGTTTCACCGACTTCAGGCGCTTGTCCAGGTCACGCAGGCGCTCGTCGAGGTCTTCGGCGGAGAACTGCCGCGATTGCGCCAGGGCGCCGGCCAGCTCATCGTGGGCATCCTTGGCGGCGAGCAGTTGCGCCTCCAGTTGCTTGACGTCATCGACCAGGGCGAAGCGGTTCTTCAGCACCGAGAGTTCACCCAGCCAGCGCTGGATCTCGCTGATCGCCCGTTCCAGGCGCATCAGCTCGGCGGTGCCGCCGCGTTGTTCGTTCTGCAGGCCGTCCTGCTCGCCTTTGTAGTGTTCGGCCTGGATCACCAGCTCCCCTTTGCGCGCGTCGGCGTAGTCGTGCCAGGTGCCAAGCAGTGAGTCGAGCAGCGGCGACAGGCGATGCAGCTTGCCACGCAGCATATCGCGTTGGGCCAGGCCTCCGGCCAGGGCTTCGATCAACGGGCCGGCGGTGACCATCGCCTGGTAGTCCTGCTCCATGCGGCGCACGTCGCGGAAGGCTTCTTCGGTGGCGGCGATATAGTCGACGCTGCCCGAGCGCAGGCTGTGCTCGAAGGCATCGAGGAACAGTTGCTTGAGCTTGGCTGCGGTTATCTCGCGCATGTGCAGCAGGTTGATAAACAGTGCGCGGAAGGTTTTCAGGCTCTGTTCGCTGGTCGAGCGCAGTGGGATCAGGGTCAGGTCCAGCGGGATGCTGGTGTGCCCACCCACCAGCAGGCGGCGCAGTTCATCGGGCTTGAGCTCGAAGGCCTTGATGCCGGCGCGTTCGAGGTTATTGAACAGCTCGCGTTGACGCAGGCAGGTGCCGTTTTGCTGGTAGTGGTCTAGATCCAGCTCGCCGGCATAGGCGAAGAACTGGTGACCGAAGCCTCCGCCCGGACCACGCCCGGCCACGCCGATAACGTGCGGACCGTGGGGCAGGGCGACTTCCACGAGAATGTAGCTGGTGTCGGTGGCGAAGTAGAACTTGCGCGACTGCTCCAGGCTGTACTTGCCGAAGCTCATGTCCGACATGCGCGCGAGGATCGGGAATTGCAGCGCGTTGATCGACGCCGATTTACCCAGGTTGTTGGCGCCATACACTGACAGTGGGTTTTCCAGCGGGAACAGGCCGAGGCTGTAGCCGGCGGTGTTCAGTAGGGCGAAGCGGCGAATGCCGTATCGTTCCTGGCTCATGCGTCTTGCTCCTGTGCTGCGCGCTCTTCGGCCAGGGCACGGGCCATGGCGTCTTCCTCGGATTCTTCGACGGCATCGTCGAGGGTGATGATCGGGTCGCCGCTGTCATCGTCGATCAGCACCGGGGCCGGCAGTGGCAGGTTGTTGCTATGCAGGCTGGCGGCGAGGTCGCGGTCGTGTTGCACGGCCAGGCAGACATCGAGAAAGCGGTGCATGGGTGGCAGGAAGCGGTACACACCGTTGCTGTCCTCGGCGAAGCCGAGTTGGCTCAGGCGGCGGATGACCTTGTCTTCGAGTTCTTCGTGGGTGGTGACTTCGGCCTGCAGAAACAGGTCGCGGTACTTGTCCAGCAGGGCTGGCAGCTCGTCACGGCCGATGCTGCCGCCGTCGAGTACCGACAGTGGGTCGCGGCCCTGATCGGCCAGGTGCTCGACCAGGATAAAGGTGAACAGCGCCAGGCGCTGGGCGGTCTTGTTGACCTGGGCGCCCATCTGCTCGGGGACGAAGTAATAGAAACCGCGCGGGTCGCACACCAGCTCGAAGCCGAGGGCCTTGAACAGCGCGCGGTATTGGTCCTGCTGGCTGGTCAGCTGGGCGTAGCACTCCGGCTCGCTGCGCGAGAGGTGGTAGCCCTTGAACAGCTCACGGAAGATGGCCGAGAGCTGGGTCATTTCTTTCAAATCAATGTTCATACGCAATGCTCACAGGCAATCGTAGGGTGCGCCATGCGCACCATTTCGGCAGTTTTGGTGCGAGCGCACCCTCGTGGCAGGTCAGGCACTGGGGCGGCCCACCAGGGCAACGGAGCTCAGGCTGACTTCGTGGTCGCGAGTCAGGTACTGGCGGCGTTCCAGACGGTCACGCTGGAAGCGGTTATCGCGCGACAGGCGCGAGAACCAATAGAGCAATTCGTCGGTGGCGCCTTCGGGCTCCTGCTCCAGCAGCCAGGTCATCAGGTCGGGCAGCGGCAGGGCCTGTTCGCAGCGATCGAGCATTTCCCGCGCGGTCTTCGGTGCGCGTGGGCTGTCGCCCGTGCGCTTGCCGCTGGCCTTGGGGAAGTGCGCGGGCTTGGCCTCGAAGCGTGCCAGGGCGTAGACATAGGCCTCGACCTGGCTGGCACTGCCAAGAAAGGTGCTCTGCGGTCGGCTGAACAGCGGCAGCGCCGCCTGGGGCACGGCGTCCAGGCCCTTTTTGCGGATCACCGACAAGGCCAGGGCGGCGCCACGGGTGACCGCGTTGTGCCGACGCGCTTCCTCGCGCAGCGGCAGCAGCAATTCGCGGGCCTTGCGCAGGGTCAACTGGGCGCTGGTCTGCATCTCCAGAATGCGCGCGTGGGTGCGCAGCAACAGGTCGTCGTCGACCAACTGGCCGAGCCGCTGCTGCTCGCCGAGCAAGCGCAGCAATACGTGCTCGACGCGGTAGACGCCCTGCTCGAAGGCACCATCGGCGGCCACCAGCTGGATCATCGGTTCGACGTATTCATCCCAGGTCGCCAGCACTTCGGCATAGCGCTGGCGCAGGGGGATCTGCCGGTCGCTGGTCTTGGCCCGTTCGGCCACCGCAACCAGCGCCTGCTCGTCGTTACCGAGCTTTTTCAGCACGTCACGGACACGCATGTCGAGCAGGCGCAGTTGACGGGTCAGGTCATGGGCGTCGCGTACTTCGAAGGCGTCCTGGATGTAACCGGCCAGACGCTCCAGGTGGCGCAGGTAGGCCTCGATTTCCAGGCACAGTCCCAGGCGGTGTTCGCGGCGCAGGTAGGCGAGGAAGTCGTGGATCTGCGCGTTCAGCTCGAAGCGGTTGGGGCTCTTGGCCACTGGTACCAGGATATCCAGGCGGATCCACTGGTCGAGCAGGGTGGTGATCTCCGCCGCGCTGCTGTCTGGGCGTTGCGCGGCCAGTTGGTTGCGCAGCTCGACCAGGCTCAGGGTTCCGGCGTCGAAGCGCTCGCAGAGCGGTTCGAGTAACGTCCAGTGTTCGGCAAGGGCGCGCAGTACGCGCTTGGGATCGATCATCGAAGGGGCCGGTCGCTCAATTTGAAAAGCGCCGATTGTACTGCATTGCACGCCTTCGCCCGAGTACCGGGCGGCGTGCGTCATGTGCCTGTCATCCCGGGCAGGCACCCTGGCCGGCAATTACTGGGTGGAAAACGCGCCGATCTCGGACGAAATACCCCCTTTGCTCTTTCGATCTGCGCCGGTTGTCGGCACAATTCGCGTCCGATTTTTTTAGGGGGCTCAGCTACAGCTGACGCCTCACCGGCCGACCAGTTTTGGGGCATACCGATGATCAAGACGCCGTACTACCTCATCGACAAACAGAAGCTCTTGGGCAACCTGGAGAAGATCGCCTATGTGCGCGAGCACTCCGGCGCCAAGGCGCTGCTGGCGCTCAAGTGCTTTGCCACCTGGTCGGTCTTCGACCTTATGCAGCAGTACATGGACGGCACCACCTCGTCGTCGCTGTACGAGCTCAAGCTGGGTCGGCAGAAGTTCGCCGGCGAAACCCATGCCTACAGCGTGGCCTGGGCCGACGATGAAATCGACGAGATGGTCGCCAACTGCGACAAGATCATCTTCAACTCCATTGGCCAGCTCGAGCGCTTCGCTGAGCGCACCGAAGGCACCATCCGCGGTCTGCGGGTCAACCCGCAAGTGAGCAGCTCCGACTACCTGCTGGCTGACCCGGCGCGTCCGTTCAGTCGCCTGGGCGAGTGGGACCCGGAGAAGGTGGCCGGGGTGATGGATAAGATCAGCGGCTTTATGTTCCACAACAACTGCGAGAACGGCAGCTTCGAGCTGTTCGACCAGATGCTGAGCACCATTGAGGAGCGCTTTGGTCATCTCATCGCTCAGGTTGAGTGGGTCAGCCTCGGCGGCGGGATCCACTTCACTGGCGAAGGCTATCCGCTGGATGCCTTTTGCGCGCGGCTGAAAGCCTTCTCGGAAAAATACGGCGTACAGATCTATCTGGAGCCTGGTGAGGCGGCGATCACCCTGAGCGCCTCGCTGGAGGTCACCGTGCTCGACACCCTGTACAACGGCAAGCACCTGGCGGTGGTCGACAGCTCCATCGAAGCGCACATGCTCGACCTGCTGATCTACCGCCTCAACGCCAAGCTGGCGCCCAGCGAGGGTGAGCACACCTACATGGTCTGCGGTAAATCCTGTCTGGCCGGCGATATCTTTGGTGAGTACCAATTCGAGCGTCCGTTGGCCATCGGCGATCGTCTGTCGTTTATCGACGCAGCGGGTTACACAATGGTCAAGAAAAACTGGTTCAACGGTTTGAAAATGCCATCCATCGTGGTGAAGCAACTCGACGGCAGCGTCGAAGTGGTTCGCGAGTTTGGTTTTAACGACTACCTGTCCAGCCTCTCCTGAGGCCGCAGTTCAAGGGGGTGAAACAATTGAAGAAGAACGTTCTTATCATTGGTGCAGGAGGTGTCGCCAAGGTGGTGGCCCACAAGTGCGCGCAGCACAACGACGAACTCGGTCGTATTGCCATCGCGTCGCGCAACATCTCCAAATGCCAGGCCATCATCGACAGCGTACAGGCCAAGGGCAGCCTCAAGCAGCCCGGTGAAATCAAGGCCTATGCACTGAACGCCCTGGACGTGGAAGCGACCAAGGCCCTGATCCGCGAAAGCGAATCGCAGATCGTCATCAACGTCGGCTCGGCGTTCCTCAACATGTCCGTACTGCGCGCCTGTATCGACACCGGTGTGGCCTACCTGGACACCGCCATCCACGAAGAGCCGAACAAGATTTGTGAAACCCCGCCGTGGTACGGCAACTACGAGTGGAAGCACCTGGCCGAGTGCCAGGAGAAGGGCGTCACCGCCATCCTCGGTGTCGGTTTCGACCCGGGCGTGGTCAATGCCTATGCTGCTCTGGCGCAGCAACAGTACTTCGACAGCATCGAGTCGATCGACATCCTCGACGTCAACGCCGGTTCCCACGGCAAGTACTTCGCCACCAATTTCGACCCGGAAATCAACTTCCGTGAGTTCACCGGGCAAGTCTGGAGCTGGCAGAACAGCCAGTGGACCAGCAACACTATGTTCGAGGTCAAGCGCACTGATGACCTGCCGGTGGTCGGTGAGCAGAACCTCTACCTGACCGGCCACGATGAAGTGCACTCGCTGTCCAAGCACCTGAATGTGCCCAACGTGCGCTTCTGGATGAGCTTCGGCGATCACTACATCAACGTCTTCACTGTGCTGAAGAACCTCGGCCTGCTCTCCGAGCAACCGGTGAAGACCGCCGAGGGCGTGGAAGTGGTGCCGTTGAAAGTGGTCAAAGCTGTACTACCCGATCCTTCCTCGCTGGCGCCGGGCTACAGCGGCAAGACCTGCATTGGTGATCTGGTCAAGGGCAGCAAGGACGGCAAGCCGACCGAGCTGTTCATCTACAACGTCGCCGACCACAAGGACGCTTACGTCGAGACCGATAGCCAGGGCATCTCCTACACCGCTGGTGTGCCGCCGGTGGCCGCGGCCCTGCTGGTGGCTCGTGGCGAGTGGGATGCGCAGCGTATGGTCAACGTCGAGCAACTGCCGGCCGAACCATTCCTCAAGCTTCTTGATGTGATGGGCTTGCCTACCCGCATCAAGGACGAGCACGGCGACCGTCCGTGGGATCAGGCGCTGTAAGCGTCGCTGCTGTACGAAAAAGGATCGCCTCGGCGGTCCTTTTTTATGGCTATGTCCCCATTGGCTGTTGCGCCCGCATGCAAGCCACAACACAACTCCCGTAGGAGCGCCGCCCCGGCGCGAAGCGGTTGGACTAGCTGATATGCCGCGGAATGGCCGCTATTCGCCGCGAGGCGCGGCTCCTACGAGAAGCAGCGACGCTGTGCAATACGAGCTGGTGCATGGCCTTTTTATTTGCCGCTAGCGTGAGCAGCGCCGATCTCGCTGCCGGTGCTATCTACAGGCAATAAAAAACCGACCCTGAGGTCGGTTTTTCAAGAACGAGCAACCAATCAGGCAGCAGCGGCTTCGCCGAGTGCTTTGATGTGGCCGTTCAGGCGGCTCTTGTGGCGAGCGGCTTTGTTCTTGTGGATGATGCCTTTGTCGGCCATACGGTCGATTACCGGCACAGCCAGGGTGTAGGCGTTTTTGGCCAGGTCCAGGTCTTTGGCGTCGATAGCCTTGACCACGTTCTTGATGTAGGTACGGACCATGGAGCGCAGGCTGGCGTTATGGCTACGACGCTTCTCAGCCTGTTTTGCGCGTTTTTTGGCAGAAGGTGTATTGGCCACCGTCAAGCTCCTCGAAAAAATCTGGGGGGTTACGAACGAATAAGGCCGCGAATCATGCCGATATGAGGGCGTGCTGTCAAGCCTGTCGGTCTGTGCATGTGCTGGCCTGACCAGTGGCGGGCCGTTACACTCCTCGCCTTTGCGCAGCGCCAGATTGCAATCGGCTGCGCCTGTTCGCGGAAGCCGAATGATCCCATGAATCTGCTCAAGTCGCTGGCTGCGGTCGGCTCCATGACCATGCTCTCGCGTGTCCTGGGTTTTGTACGCGACACCATCATTGCTCGCACCTTTGGTGCCGGCGTGGCCACGGACGCCTTTGTGGTGGCGTTCAAACTGCCCAATCTGTTGCGTCGGATATTTGCCGAGGGTGCGTTCTCCCAGGCCTTCGTGCCGATTCTGGCCGAATACAAAACCCAGCAGGGCGATGAGGCGGCCCGTACCTTCGTGGCCTATGTGAGTGGCCTGCTGACCCTGGTGTTGGCTGTTGTGACGCTGCTGGGCGTGCTGGCGGCGCCGTGGATCGTGTGGATATCGGCACCGGGGTTCGCCGATGAAGCCGAGCGCTTTGCCCTGACCACCGATCTGCTGCGCGTGACCTTTCCTTATATTCTGCTGATCTCGCTGTCGTCGCTAGCCGGCGCGGTGCTCAACACTTGGAATCGGTTTTCGGTGCCGGCGTTTGTGCCGACCCTGCTGAACCTCAGCATGATCGTCTTCGCGCTGTTCCTGACACCCTATTTCGACCCGCCGATTATGGCCCTGGGCTGGGCCGTACTGGTCGGTGGTCTGCTGCAACTGCTCTACCAACTGCCGCACCTGAAAAAACTTGGCATGCTCGTGTTGCCGCGCCTGAACCTGCGCGATGCTGGGGTCTGGCGTGTGCTCAGGCAGATGGGGCCGGCGATCTTCGGCGTCTCGGTCAGCCAGATTTCGCTGATCATCAATACGGTGTTCGCTTCCTTTCTGGTCGCCGGTTCGGTGTCCTGGATGTACTACGCCGACCGCCTGATGGAGCTGCCCTCAGGCGTGCTCGGGGTGGCGCTGGGGACCATCCTGCTGCCGGCTTTGTCGAAGAGTTACGCCAGTGCCGACCCTGCCGAGTACTCGCGCTTGCTCGATTGGGGTTTGCGCTTGTGTTTTCTGCTGGTGCTGCCGTGCGCGGTGGCCCTGGCGTTGCTGGCCGAGCCGCTGACGGTATCGCTGTTCCAGTACGGCAAGTTCACCGCCAGTGATGCGGCCATGACCCAGCAGGCCCTGGTTGCCTATTCCGTGGGTTTGCTGGGGATCATTCTGGTGAAGATTCTTGCGCCGGGCTTCTATGCCCAGCAGAACATCAAAACGCCGGTAAAGATCGGTCTGGTGACCCTGGCGGCTACGCAGTTGATGAACCTGTTGTTCGTCTTCGTGATTCCCTTGGCCCACGCGGGGTTGGCACTGTCGATTGGCTTGGCCGCCTGCTTGAACGCCGGCTTGCTCTACTGGCAGTTGCGTCGCCTGAACATGTTCCAGCCCCAGGCGGGGTGGCTGCTGTTTGTCGGCAAGCTGCTGCTGGCCCTTATGGCAATGGTGGCTAGCTTGCTGCTGGCGCTGCACTGGATGCCGGTCTGGGCCGAGGGCGACATGCTCTGGCGCCTGACGCGTCTAGCTGGGTTGGTGCTGCTGGGTGTGCTGAGTTATTTCGCGGTACTGCTGGTGCTGGGATTTCGTCTGCGTGATTTCGCCCGGCGTACCGTGCATTGATGCGCGCGCCTGTTGTCGGCGCGCGGCTGTGCGTATAATTGGCGACTTTGTGAGCAAGAAGCGCGCTATGCAGCTGGTTCGAGGCCTTCATAACTTGCGGCCCCAGCATCGGGGCTGTGTCGCCACCATTGGCAATTTCGACGGTGTCCATCGTGGCCATCAGGCCATTTTGGCGCGCCTGCGCGAACGCGGTGCCGAGCTGGGGCTGCCGACCTGCGTGGTGATTTTCGAGCCGCAACCGCGTGAGTTCTTCGCTCCCCAGGCTGCACCAGCGCGCATCACCCGGCTGCGTGACAAGCTTGCGTTGCTCGCGGCCGAGGGCGTCGACCGGGTGCTGTGCCTGAGTTTCAACCGGCGTCTGCGCGAGCTGAGCGCCAGCCAGTTCGTCCATGAGGTCATGGTCGAGGGGCTGGGCGTCAAGCACCTGGAAGTGGGCGATGATTTCCGTTTCGGCTGTGACCGGGCAGGGGATTTTGCCTTTCTCGAACAGGCCGGTGTGCGTGAGGGCTTCAGTGTTGAAGCCGCCAGCACGGTGCAGCTCGACGGTGCCCGGGTCAGCAGCACGCGCGTACGTGAGGCCCTGGCCGAGGCGGACTTCGCCTTGGCCGAGCGCCTGCTCGGTCGGCCGTTCCGCATCGTCGGTCGGGTGTTGCACGGGCAGAAGCTCGGTCGTCAGTTGAATGCGCCTACCGCCAATGTGCAGCTCAAGCGCAAGCGTGTACCGCTGACCGGGGTTTACCTGATCAGCGCCGAGATAGATGGCCAGCCATGGCCCGGGGTCGCCAATATTGGTGTGCGCCCCAGCGTGGCTGGCGACGGGAGCGCCCACCTCGAGGTGCACCTGCTGGATTTTGCCGGCGACCTGTATGGCCGGCGTTTAATGGTGGCCTTCCACCACAAGCTGCGTGATGAGCAGCGTTTCGCCTCACTCGAGGCACTGAAGACGGCAATTGCTGCCGATATTGCCGCCGCCCGCGCCCATTGGCAGGGTCAACCGCTTAAGTGAAGAGCCTGAGATGACCGACTACAAAGCCACGTTGAATCTTCCTGATACCCAGTTCCCGATGAAGGCCGGCCTGCCGCAGCGCGAGCCGCAGATTCTGCAGCGCTGGAACGAGATTGGCCTGTATCAGAAGCTGCGTGAGATTGGTGCCGACCGGCCGAAGTTCGTTCTGCACGACGGCCCGCCCTATGCCAATGGCAGCATTCATATCGGTCACGCACTGAACAAGATTCTCAAGGACATCATCACCCGCTCCAAGACCATCGCCGGTTTCGACGCCCCATATGTGCCGGGCTGGGATTGCCATGGCCTGCCGATCGAGCACAAGGTCGAAACCACCTTCGGCAAGAACCAGCCGGCCGACCTGACCCGTGAGCGCTGCCGCACCTACGCGGCCGAGCAGGTCGAAGAGCAGAAGGGCAACTTCATCCGCCTCGGCGTGTTGGGCGAGTGGGACAACCCCTACCTGACCATGAACTTCGCCAACGAGGCCGGTGAAATCCGCGCCCTGGCCGAGATCGTCAAGAAAGGATTCGTGTTCAAGGGCCTCAAGCCGGTCAACTTCTGCTTCGATTGCGGCTCGGCATTGGCCGAGGCCGAGGTCGAGTACCAGGACAAGAAGTCTGAAGCCATCGACGTCGCCTTCCCGGTCGAAGACGCCGACAAACTGGCCGCCGCGTTCGGCCTGGCCAGCCTGAGTAAGCCGACCAGCATCGCCATCTGGACCACCACGCCCTGGACCATCCCGGCCAACCAGGCACTGAACGTGCACCCGGAGTTCAACTACGCCCTGGTGGATGTCGGTGATCGCCTGCTGCTGCTGGCCGAAGAAATGGTCGAGAGCAGCCTGCAACGTTATGGTCTGCAGGGCGAGGTCATCGCTACTGCGCCGGGCGCCAAGCTGGAACTGATCAACTTCCGCCATCCGTTCTACGAGCGCCTGTCGCCGCTGTACCTGGCCGACTACGTCGAGCTGGGCGCTGGCACGGGCGTGGTGCATTCCGCGCCGGCCTACGGCGAGGACGACTTCTACAGCTGTAAGCGCTACGGCATGAGCAACGACGACATTCTCAACCCGGTGCAGAGCAACGGCGTGTATGTTGATTCGCTGCCGTTCTTCGGCGGTCAGTTTATCTGGAAGGCCAACCCGGCCATCGTCGCCAAGCTCGAAGAAGTCGGCGCGCTGCTCAAGCACGAAACCATCAGCCACAGCTACATGCACTGCTGGCGCCACAAGACGCCGCTGATCTACCGCGCCACCGCGCAGTGGTTTATCGGCATGGACAAGCAGCCGCACGAGGGCAAAACCCTGCGTGAGCGCTCGCTGGCAGCCATCGAAGAAACCCAGTTCGTGCCGGGCTGGGGCCAAGCGCGCCTGCACAGCATGATCGCCGGTCGTCCCGACTGGTGCATCTCGCGTCAGCGTAACTGGGGCGTGCCGATCCCGTTCTTCACCCACAAAGAAACCGGCGAGCTGCACCCGCGCACCGCCGAGTTGATGGAGCAGGTGGCGCAGCGCGTCGAGCAGCAAGGCATCGAAGCCTGGTTCAAGCTCGACCCCGCCGAGCTGCTGGGCGCAGAAGCCGATCAATACGACAAGAGCCGCGACACCCTGGACGTGTGGTTTGATTCGGGTACCACCCACTGGCACGTGCTGCGCGGCTCACATGCCGAGCTGGCGCACCCGAATGGCCCGGCCGCCGACCTGTATCTGGAAGGCTCCGACCAGCACCGCGGTTGGTTCCATTCCTCCTTGCTGACCGGTTGCGCCATTGATGGTCACGCGCCGTACAAGGAACTGCTGACCCACGGTTTCACCGTCGACGAGCAGGGCCGCAAGCAGTCCAAGTCTCTCGGCAACGTGGTCGCTCCGCAGAAGGTCATCGACAGCCTGGGCGCCGACATCCTGCGTCTGTGGGTCGCCTCCACCGATTATTCGGGCGAGATGGCCGTCTCCGACCAGATCCTGCAGCGCAGCGCCGATGCTTATCGGCGTATTCGTAATACCGCACGCTTCCTGCTCTCCAACCTCAGCGGCTTCGATCCGGCGCAGCACCTGCTGGCCCCCGAAGATATGCTGGCGCTGGACCGCTGGGCCGTGGATCGCGCGCTGCTGCTGCAGCGCGAGATCGAAGAGGCTTACACCAGCTACCGCTTCTGGAACGTGTACCAGAAGGTGCACAACTTCTGCGTGCAGGAGCTGGGTGGCTTCTACCTCGACATTATCAAGGATCGTCAGTACACCACTGCCGCCGACAGCGTGGCGCGTCGCTCTTGCCAGACCGCGATGTTTCACATCGCCGAAGCGCTGGTGCGCTGGATCGCGCCGATCCTCTCGTTCACCGCAGACGAGTTCTGGCAGTACCTGCCGGGCGAGCGCAACGAGTCAGTAATGCTCAACACCTGGTACGCAGGCCTGAGCGAACTGCCGGAAGGCTTCGAGCTGGATCGCGCCTTCTGGGAGCGCGTGATGGCGGTCAAGACCGCGGTCAACAAGGAACTGGAGAACCAGCGCAGCGCCAAGCTGATCGGTGGCAACCTGCAGGCCGAAGTGACCCTCTACGGTGAAGAGGCGCTGGTCGCCGACCTGACCCGTCTGGGCGATGAGCTGCGTTTCGTGTTGATCACCTCCGGTGCCAGCCTGGCACCGCTGGCCGCTGCGCCGGCTGATGCGGTACAGACCGAAGTCAGCGGCCTGAAGCTGAAGATCGTCAAATCCGGCCTGACCAAGTGCGCCCGTTGCTGGCACTTCTGCGCCGACGTCGGCAGCCATGCCAACCATCCGGACATCTGTGGCCGTTGCGTGAGCAATATCGATGGCCAGGGCGAGGTGCGCCATCATGCGTAAGGCTCTGGTTCTCGTGCAGGAGATGCCCTCATGAGCGCGCGTTTCGGCAAGCTCGGTTGGTTGTGGTTAACCCTGCTGGTGTTCGTGGTCGATCAGGTCACCAAGTTCTGGTTCGACAACAACCTGAGCATGTATCAGCAAATCGTGATCATCCCGGACTACTTCAGCTGGACCCTGGCCTATAACACCGGCGCTGCGTTCAGCTTCCTGGCCGGTGCCTCGGGTTGGCAGCGCTGGTTCTTCGCGGCCATCGCCCTTGTGGTTAGCGTGATTCTGGTGGTCTGGCTCAAGCGCCTGAAACCAGAAGAGACCTGGCTGGCAGTCGCCCTGGCATTGGTGCTGGGCGGCGCGCTGGGCAACCTGGTAGACCGCGTGGTGTTCGGCCATGTGGTCGACTTTATTCTAGTCCACTGGCAGAACCGCTGGTATTTCCCGGCGTTCAACATTGCTGACTCAGCCATCACCGTCGGCGCCATCCTCCTGGCGCTGGACATGTTCAAAAGCAACAAGTCCGCCGAGGTCACTCCATGACAGATGTACGCATTGGCCCGGACAGGGAAGTCACCTTGCATTTCGCCCTCAAGCTCGAGAACGGCGATGTGGTCGACAGCACGTTCGACAAGCAGCCCGCCACCTTCAAAGTCGGTGATGGCAACCTGTTGCCGGGTTTCGAACAGGCCATCTTCGGCCTCAAGGCCGGCGACAAGCGCAGCCTGCCGATTGCTCCCGAGCAGGGTTTTGGCCAGGGTAATCCGCAGAATGTGCAGATCATGCCGCGCAGCCAGTTCCAAGACATGGAGCTCTCCGAAGGCTTGCTGGTGATCTTCAACGATGCGGCGAACACCGAACTGCCGGGCGTGGTCAAAACCTTCGACGACAGTCAGGTGACCATCGACTTCAATCACCCGCTCGCGGGTAAGCAGCTGCAGTTCGATGTTGAAGTGATTGAGGTCAAGGCGCTGTAGGAGCGAATTTATTCGCGATACCGTCGCGAAAAGTTCGCGCATAGAAGCCTACGCATACAAAAGCCTAATAAAGGCTGCAGCCGTCAACTGATGTGTAGCTGAGATCATCAGCGCAAAAACGATGGCGGCTGCATCCAGATGACTCGATAAATCACCTCCCCAGTGCGTGCGGCCGAGCCGTACACTAGCCCGCAAGGTTTACCGCCGAGATACCGTTATGCATATCAAACTCGCCAACCCCCGTGGCTTCTGTGCGGGCGTGGATCGTGCCATTGAGATCGTCAACCGTGCCCTAGAAGTATTCGGCCCACCGATCTACGTGCGTCATGAAGTGGTGCACAACAAGTTCGTGGTCGAAGACCTGCGCGCCCGTGGCGCGGTCTTTGTCGAGGAGCTGGACCAGGTGCCGGATGATGTCATCGTCATCTTCAGCGCCCATGGCGTTTCCCAGGCCGTGCGCAGCGAGGCCGACCGGCGCGGCCTGAAGGTCTTCGACGCCACCTGCCCGCTGGTGACCAAGGTGCATATGGAGGTGGTGCGCTACAGCCGCGAAGGGCGCGAGTGCATCCTGATTGGCCATGCCGGGCACCCGGAGGTCGAAGGCACCATGGGCCAATACGACGCCAGTAATGGCGGGGCTATCTACTTGGTGGAAGACGAAGCAGATGTAGCCGAGTTGCAGGTACGCAACTCCGAGGCGCTAGCCTTCGTCACCCAGACCACTTTGTCCATGGACGACACCAGCAAAGTCATCGATGCTCTGCGCACCAAGTTTCCGGCCATCGGCGGCCCGCGCAAAGACGACATCTGTTATGCCACACAAAACCGCCAGGACGCGGTCAAACAGCTCGCTGCCGAGTGCGATGTGCTGCTGGTGGTCGGCAGCCCCAATAGCTCCAACTCCAACCGCCTGCGCGAACTGGCCGAGCGCATGGGCACCCCCGCCTACCTGATCGACGGTGCGCAAGACCTCAAGCAGGAGTGGTTCGACGGCGTGCAGGGCATCGGGATCACCGCCGGCGCCTCAGCACCGGAAGTGCTGGTGCGCGGCGTGGTTAGCCAGTTGCGCAACTGGGGCGCGGAAGGGGAGAGCGAACTGGATGGCAGGCCCGAGAACGTGACGTTCTCGATGCCGAAGGAGTTGCGGGTTAAGCAGGTGTAAGAGCCAAGACTGCTCGTAGAAATGAAAAAGCCGACTCACTTGAGCCGGCTTTTTGTTGTGCACAATCCGTTTACCAGTTGCACTGGCCTGCGAGGTCGCCGCCTCGGGCATTTGCTGCTGTCAGGGTTAATGAACCCTGCAAAACGCCTGTCCCATTAGCTGTCAGTAAATAGGCGGTAGCTGTTACGTTTTCAGGTGCTGCCATCGAAAACTCCCCCGTGTTTGCGGGCATGGCGGTTGCTGCATCATAAGCCCCGTTATTCTGCGCTCGTTGGCGCTCCATATTCGCTCCAGCTTGTGTCAAGAGCGATTTGCCATCTTCGCAGGCAGCACGCTCCAAGTACTCTCGGTATTGCGGTATTGCGATAGCCGCGAGGATGCCGATGATCACTATAGTGATCATCAGTTCTATCAGGGTAAAACCTTGCTCCTGCCTCATGGGCTACTCCTCATCAATCCAATAACTGCGTGGTGATTGTGGTATGTAGTTGCACTCTGCCAATGTAGGGTTATTGTCACAGAGGCATTTTTCTTTATCGGGGGACTCATCACAAATGGCGGGATCAATATTGCTTGGAACTAGCTGCGAAGGATCATTGTAGACCCAGCAGCTATTTCCTTTGCAGTAGATCTGTGGGTTTGAAGGTAGACTGCTACCTTTGGAAACTACAAATCGAGTAGTGCTCAGTGCCGTCGAGTCTAGAAGACTTACCTGGTAGGCTCGAGTTACGCCTGTAGCCGCCTGGCACGAGTTTTGGTTGGCCCTTGGCTCATATGTATTGAAGTAGAGATTGCCTGCAATGACAAGCGGGCGTGAGAGAACCTTTTCACCATCAGGAATAAGCTGTATATACCAGCCTCTTTTGGCAAGCAGCGCTTCCCTTTGGGCATCTGTGGCCTGTGTTAACGATGTTGCGTCGTAAAGATCGGCTTCTGTAAGTACGCTGTTAGTACTGCTTGTGCCGCCAAGATCTTCTGTGCGGAAAGAGTAGAAGCGATCGTCAATGACCTTATTGAGTGGATGTCCACGATAGCCAGAGCCGATATTGACCGTCAGGTTGACCTTGTTCTTGACGTTAATCAGCGCGAGCTCAGGCTCATGATAGAAGCGTCGCGCACTTGCCACGTCTGTGCCTGCCACGCTAGCAAAAACGCCGCCGGTTATATCGCTGCTGCCGTTTTTCATAATGAAACGCCACACTTGTCCGCCCATGTCGCCGACAAATATTTGACCTGCTAATCCATCTGGATCAGTGGTCAACTGCCCTTGTTCATTTGTTTGTAGGCTGATGACATTAACGCCGCTAGGGATGCTGTAGTCCATTCCACCGATTCCAGCGCTAGAGGCTGACCAGATTAGGGCCCCGGTTTTGGCGTTGACGATAAAGAGATCATTGCCCTGATTATCAGCGGTTCGGACAGTCGCACTGTCTTGATCTGGATCATAACCGCCACCGAAAACTAATACGTCGGTAATCGTAGCTCCTACTTTTATTTTTGTCTTTACTGGAGCAGACCAGGTTTGTCCAAGTCGAGCGAAGTTTCCAGAACCTCCGTTGATCTGCCACAGCAAACTAGGTGAAGTGGGGTTGGTGATGTCTAAAGCATAGATATCCCTTCCTCCGCGCCCCATTGTGGCGTAGGCATAAACGAATTCACCATTTTCAGCTGTGCCATTATTGGTAATGACGCCATTTTTGTTTGCATCGTTGGCCCATACAACAACGGTATTATCCATTCCGTACATGTGGGTATTTGTACCAATTGCCGCGTTGGCACGTAGGCGCTTGATATTCGGTAGTAGTGTGCTTGGCATAAAAGCAAATTGCTCAACGCCTGTCGCCGCATCGAACATTTGCACAAAGCCTTCGTTTGTGCCGAAGATCACACTTTGTTTCTCGTCGGTGCAGACGCCATTTGTAGAGTTGTTACATGCGTAGGTCACCATGCTTGGGGTGGCATGGATTGGATCCCCTAGTGACTTGCGCTCAACCGAGGGGTCGTTAGGGTCATATCCTCGGATAAAGGTAATCAGGTTTTCACGTTCAGTAGCATTTGCGGCACCGAGCTTGGCACTAGTGAGTTCAGCGTTTGCTGCGGTGATTGCGGTCAGTGCGGTGTTGGTGGAAACGTTGGTCAGAAGATTCCGACTGTTGGGTGTCGGAAGGCGCGATGCGGCACCGCCAGCAGCGACGTTGCTTCCATCGTTGCTGGCAGACCACCAGCTACGGGCATCTGACCGGAAAAATCCTGTATTGGTATCAATTGCAGGTAAGCCATCGCGGTCGACGATATAAGCCGCGCCATTGCTCGTCGCCATGCCATAACGCTTAAGGTTGCCAATCCAGCGGTCAGTGACGGAGGGGCGGAATAAGGAGAAGTACAGCTCATCCTTGTTGTCCTGACGGTTGAAGGTGTTAACAGGAGCGCTGGCGCTGACGAATGTAGTATCGGTTGCCAGCACTTGTTGGAGAATCTGGTCAAACGCTTTGGACAGCGATGAGGCATTCTCGGCTGAATAGAATCCCCCTCCGCCTTCCCGCGCAAGGTCGGCAAGGAAGGTCTTAATTTGCGCTGCTTCGGTAGCTCCTCGAGCATCAAGCGCGAAGCCTACGGTATGCGTGAGAATATAGTTGTCGCCGTCGAAGCTGGATTGATCTGTGTTGGCCATCCAGCGTACCAACTCACGCGCACAGCGCTCATCGGCGAAACCTAGTCCGCTAGAGCTACAGCTACCTGCCAGGCTTGCAATACCATTAGTCGCCTCGTTAGAGCTACCCTCAGGCTTGCCATCGGTTAGGAGAACGAGGTGGGTTGCCTGGCAAGAACTGGCCATCGGGCTGGGGCTGCTGCCACTATGATATTTTTCCGATAGATAGCGTGCACCGTCATACAGCGCGGGGACAATAGGTGTACCTCCGCTTGCATTCATGCCTTGCACAAGGCTATTAACATGCGTGCGGACAGTGCGGAAGTTTTTACCCATACCGCCTGTGTCCAGTTTTAGGCGCAGTTGGATTGATTCTGCAGGGCTGCTTTCATAGGCCACAGCACTGTAGCCGCTATTTGCAGTTGGCTTCAATATAATGGAGAGTGCGTTTCCATCATTCCAACCGTTTGTACCGTTGCCGCTTTTTGCAAATACCGTTTGTAATGCACTTGTTAAAGCAGTACCGCTACAGATACTTTCTTCTCCACTCAGCGTACAGGCTGTACCAGTACTCACTGCACGCGAACCGAGATTGTTGTTATTAGTCAATAATTCGCTTGAGTTGCCAGTGTCCTCTACATGCACTGTGACGTTAGCGCTGCCGCTGGTTCCGCTACGGCGTACAATGACTTGAGCGTCAACGACTTGAGCACCTCGAATAATAGGAAGATTTTCGTATCGAGCGCCGATGTGAGTGGTATTGCTACCTAGGGTAATAGCTTCTTCGTTGACTACCACGGCTTGGCTTGTAGAGCATTGACCCCACCAAGTGCATGATTCTAGGTTATATTGCCGGGCATCATTTTTTGGGGCTGTAACACGAGCTTCCAAAACAGGGCGCAGGCAACCATTTTCGCCGCCCTCATAAGTGATTTTTAAAACAGGCTTTAAAGGTGAGCCATCTACGCTATATGTTGTTCTACTACCATCACCTGTCGTAGGTTGCAAAAAAAATGCCATGGAATTATTGCCGCACCAACTGCTGTTGCTTACCACTTCTTGCGCTTGTTGGATAACGCTTGGGCCTTCTACATAGGCGGGAGGATTTTCCGTTCGCCATTCGGCGGCTGCCCAGTTCACTGATGAGGTTTTGGTACGACTGGTAAAGTCTTCAGTTGCGCTGAAAGCTGTAGCATCCCCGGCTGCCTGGGCGCTGACTGCAAAGGTGACGGGTCGATCATCCGAGCCGGCAGGTACAAAATCGATACGAGCGGAGGTAATCGTAGCTCCTTGAGGTACGGCAACGTTTTGAAAGCGTAGGCCGGCTGCACGCGATGTATTGGTGCCGCCGCTATAAACGACATTTAGGACCGGGGCTTGTGCATGGTCACCAACGTAGTAGTTGTAGTCTCGGTTTGTCGTTGAGCGAATTTGCAGGACGAGATCAGCTATTGGATCAGCTACAGGGGCTCGGGCTTTGAGGTTGTCCAGCAAGTTGGTTTTAACATCAATGGAAAATGATGTGTTGGCGGTCCATGTCGGTAGGCTTGCGCTATTAAAGTCTTTGCTTATCGAAAAGTCACGGTCGTTTATTAGCGTTGCATCATTGATCGCTGAGGGGGTTTTAGTGTTTTCGAGTTTAATGTTAAGGGCTGGACGGTTTCCCGCTGACTGTGTGTTAACGGGGGTCAGTGTTAGCGTTGCCGAAACAATGGTCGCATTGGCGGGTATGTTTAGATTGCGAAATAAAAATATGCCAGTCTGTCCAGCGTTGCTACTGCGTGCATTCAGTTGTGTTTTAGCGCCTGTGTCGCAATAGTCGCGCGCAGTGCTAATTTTTACTGAACAGCTATAGTTGCCTTTTAAATAGTAGGATGAGTTGTTGTTGGAGTAACTGCTAGTGCTTCCTAAATCTCGTATTATGGTGTTTCCAGGATGGTTGTTAATATGACCCATGACAAGCGTTGGTGAATCAATGCTTGTGCTACTCCCCTGGCGGCTAGCATCATCTGCCGAAATAATGATTTCTGGTGTTGCTGCAGCGATACCGACGGGCCCATCTATATTCTCTACAGGGTAGACCAGTCGGGTATTCCCATAGTCTGATCGTGGGTTCAGTGCCATTACACCGACGTTGATGTTGTTTGTATTGCTAATAATGTCATTGAAAGATTCTTTCAGCACGCTGATACGGCTGGGGCCATGCGATGTTTGTGTGGGGGTCGAGTCTCGGTCAAGACGCCAAGCCATGGAGCCAGAGTTATCTAGAATAAAAAGCACGTTGGGCTTTATACCCTCGCTCGCACTTGGGCCGCCGAAGAAGATTTCGGTGTCGTCGGCAAAGCTGATAGAGCTTTGCAGAAGTACTGTTGCGGCCAGGCATGAAGTGAGTACTGTGCGAAGGTGGTGTGTATTTTTCATTATCGTTCCTTGGCCTTAGTGGACCAAAAAAGAAATTCTAGGAAACTGCAGTGAGGTAGCTAGTTATTAAGACTGAACTGACGCCACTGCCCACCTTGGCGGTGTATTGCGCGGCTGGTGCACTCGTTATCCGAGTTGCAAGTTTCTCCAGTGCTTCTGATGTCAAAGCAGTTTGCTGATATTCTCAGGCTTATACCTGGGCAGGGTCCTGCCGAGATAACCTCGACTTTGAATCGCTCGGTATCGCCGAGCTCTTCAGGTATTTCTATAGGGGGTGGGAAATTAGTGTTGTCAGGTCCGCTGAAATATGCATTTATCCAGCGCTGCAGGCCACTTTCTGCTGCTTGAAACGCGGCGTTTCGCTGTTCGCTGTTGGATGATATTCGTAGTTGTAGATTCGACTGGGAGGCGGCAGTTATCGCGATAATCGTGAGCATAAGTAGAAGCATTAGGCTGATGAGTAGAACAACGCCCTGTTGTTTTTTTTGAGTTCTCATTGCATGCGGTTCCGTAGCTCGTAAGTAGCGCTGAAGACGCGATCATTTAGGCGGTCATTACCCTGGCGAGAATCTGAAATAGTTACTTGTATGTTGATTGCTTTGGCTAGATTTATATCGCCTGCAGGGATAAACGCCACGGCCATAGTTGCGTTGTCTAGTATGGGGTCGTTATTTCGGCGTATAATGCGGTCTTGGCCGCTTGTATAGACGATAGCTGGCTCAAAGTTGAGCGCTGTCGTACCGCAGCCACTGCCTGGTGTGGCGTAGCGAAAAGTCACAGTGTTGGCTGCTGTGCTTGATGCTGCGTCGTTTGGTAGGGTGCCGCCGCCGGGGAACGGTGTTTCAGTGTTTGATAAAGTACATCCTTGGTAGCCCGCTCGACGTGCATCTTGGCCAATTACTTCTAAGGCTAGTCGACCGCTCTCTTGCATGCGCGCCAGTTCGGTGTTGTCCCTGTCGGCGGCTGATGTACGAGAGAAAAGCTCGGTAACACCCAGTATTAGTAGGGTGCTTATTAGTATGGCGATCATTAACTCGATAAGTGAGAAGCCTTTTTGAGTTAGATCGGTCATAGCTCGACCTCTACGTTAACGCTTCCAGTGTCACCGTTTGGCTCTTGCCACTCGATCAGCACGATATAGCGATTAGCGCCATTAGGAGTGATTGATGTTGAAGGTAGTATGTTAGGTAGGCTGGTATTAAGTGCGGCGCACCACTGGCTAAGATCGCTAACTGCTTTTGCTGTACCTTCGCAGTTAGCTGGGCATACGGTTTCCGGACACGCTGTAGAGCTGGCCAGTGCGTAGTCACTATTCAAGGTGGCCTGACTGACGCGAAATGTTTGGTTCGGAAGATCGGGATTAAGTACCTTGTTTGCTCGCATACGTTCAATAATGTCATAGGCAAGTACTGTGGCTTGTCCCCTTGAATAAGCGCTTTCACTCGATTGCAGGCTCTGGACCATTAGGGTGCCCATACCCAGCAAACCGATGGCTAGGATGACCACCGCAACCATGACCTCGATTAGGGTGAAGCCCTTTATGCGATTGCGTGCAGGTTTCATGGTGTGGGCTCGGGCGTGGTGGTATCAGGGGACGTATATTCTGCTGATGCGACTGTGGCTTGGCCAATGGACGTGATGCGCACAGTTCGAGCGCTTTCAGCGTCCTCACTGCTGACAGCGAGGGTCGTGAGTGCCGGCAGTTGGCCGTCCGCGTTGAATTGGATGTCATTGCCAACCACAGTTACATCACCTGGTAGCGCTGGCAGTACCCGCAGCACGGTATTGTCGGCACGTAGTACTACGGCGCCGTCAGCCCAACTACCGCCGCAGCTCGCCTGATCGGCGCTGCTGCATACAGATACGGATTGATTTGACGTTACGGCTTCGCTTCGTGCATAGCGCATAGCGCCTACGAGGGAGTTGCTCACCGAGATAAGGCGATTACCTGCCAGCAGGGCTTGCATGCTAGGTGCAGCGATGGATGCAATGATGACGATGATGGCGAGTACGACCATCACTTCAATAAAGGTGAAGCCCTGGTTTGGCAGTATCGCCGGCCTAGTAACGCGCATGGCAGTAGTCCGATAGCAACGGTTTACGAGGTTTGAATCTATCAGGGCCTGCTGCATGTGCTGCATTGAGCACAGACCAGCGGCCGAATTTGCTGACCAACCGCGGTAGTGTGTGATGTGTGTCTCAACAGGATGCACGGTTTGTCGGTGGCTGGGTCCTTGTACGTCCTGACAGACTCACCACAACCTGGCGCAATGGCACCCCGTCCTTGCATAGGGTAAAGGTTCCATTCTGGGCGCGTGTAGTACCGTCGGGTTCAAACTGTAGGTAGCCATTACGTCTGTTCCATTGCCAGCTGTGGGCGTCGGCCAAGTTTTCGATGCGCAAAATGTGTTCGCCAGCGTCGAGTTGTCCATTGGCATTGCTATCACTGAAGACAATTAGGCTGTCGGCCCACTGGGTCGAGTCGGAGCAATCGGCTTGGCCTGAGCAGATTGTCGTCAGTCTTCGCGCGTAAACGGCATTACTTCGGGCAAAATGGAGTAGCGAGAGGAACTGGTTGGTGCTTTGCGTCTGTTGATTGTGTTCAAGCATGCGCACAAGTGATGGGGCTGCGACGGCACTGATTATCATCAGGATGGTGAGGGAGCATAGAAGCTCCACCACGGTGAAGCCGAGGGTGGGAGTTTTCATGATTCCAGCGTCCTTGCCAGAGTTGTTGGGTTACCGCCGTATCTAGACTAGAACAGGTTGGCGTAGATGCACGTAAGTCAGTGGCAAAACATAGTGGTAGGCGGCGGCGTGATTGGGCTGATGAGTGCCTATCTGCTCGCCGAGGCGGGAGAGTCGGTTTGTCTGGTCGAGCAAGGTCAGCTTGGTCGCGAGGCCTCTTGGGCAGGTGGTGGGATTGTTTCGCCGCTTTATCCATGGCGCTATGGTCAGGCTGTTTCGGCGCTGGCGCATTGGTCGCAGGATTTCTATCCGAGCCTGGCGGAGCGCTTGTTACGCAGCACCGGCTGTGACCCTGAAGTGCAGGTAACGGGGTTGTACTGGCTGGATTTGGACGATGAGGTCGATGCTTTGGCCTGGGCGCGGCAGCATGGTCGGCCGCTGGCGCAAGTGCCTATCGAGCAAGTGCAGGCTGCAGTTCCGCCATTGGGTGATGGATTTGCGCGCGCACTCTATATGGCTGGTGTGGCCAACGTGCGCAACCCTCGGCTAATCAAGGCGCTGCGTGCGGCCCTGGATCAGTTGCCGAACGTGACACTGCTGGAGCAAACACCGATCAGTAGCTTTATGCGCGATGGCGAGCGGGTGGTGGGGGTGCTGACTGCCGGTGGTGAGCTGCGCTCGCAGCGTGTGGTATTGGCTGCCGGCGCCTGGAGTGGCGAGCTGCTGGCGACTTTGGGGCTGAAGCTGCCGGTGGAACCGGTTAAAGGGCAGATGATTCTGTTCAAGTGTGCCGAGGACTTTTTGCCGAGCATGGTGCTGGCCAAGGGGCGCTATGCGATTCCGCGGCGCGATGGCCATGTATTGGTCGGCAGTACTCTGGAGCATGTTGGCTTCGACAAGACGCCGACCGAGCAGGCGTTGGCCAGCCTTCGCGCTTCGGCAATCGAGCTGTTGCCGGCGCTGGCCGATGCCGAGGTGGTAGGGCATTGGGCGGGGCTGCGGCCAGGGTCACCAGAGGGCGTTCCCTTTATTGGGGCGCTGCCGGGGTATGAGGGGCTGTGGCTCAACTGTGGTCATTACCGCAATGGCTTGGTGCTGGCGCCTGCGTCGTGCCAGTTATTGGCCGATTTGATGATGGGGTGTGAGCCGATCATTGATCCGAGGCCTTATTCGCCTGCGGGGCGGCTCGGCTGAGTTGGGCTATGTCCCAAATGCCTGTTGCAACGCTGATTAGGCGCGTGTGGGGGCGAAGGGGTGCCTAGCTTTTATTCGCGGTTGCGCCGTGATTATCGCGAATAAATTCGCTCCTACAGAGGGGGCTGCCAGCTAGGGCATAACTGTGCGGAAGCCCCGCGGAGCGTGACGTGGGCGCCTACGCGGTAGCTAGGCGGCTCAGTCAATGCCGAGCTTTTTCAGCCGATAACGCATGGAGCGAAAGCTCAGGCCCAGGCGCTGGGCGGCGGCGGTGCGGTTCCAGCGGGTTTCTTCCAGGGCCCGCATGATCAGATTGCGCTCGATGGTCTCCAGGTAGTCTTCGATATTGTCGATATTTGCCAGACTGGTTTCGTTACCCTCGCCGGCACCCGAAGCGTCCGCCAGGCGCAGGTCACAAGCGCTGATGCGGTCGTCTTCGCAGAGTGTGTAGGCGCGTTCGAGCATGTTTTCCAGTTCGCGCACGTTGCCGGGAAAACGGTAGCTTTTGAGTTTCTCCAGGGCCTCGGGGTCCAGTTTGGCAGGGCTTAGGCCGGCGCCTTCAGCCAGGCGGCGGAGCATGGCGTCGGCCAGCTGGACGATATCTTCGCGGCGCTCGCGCAGCGGCGGTACGCGTAACTCGATGACATTGAGACGGTAATAGAGATCCTGGCGGAAGCGCCCGGCGGCGACTTCGGCGGCAAGGTCTTTATGGGTGGCGCAGAGGATGCGCACGTCGACGACGATCTCCTGTTGCCCGCCGACCGTGCGCACGGCCTTCTCCTGGATCGCCCGTAGCAGCTTGACCTGCATCGGCAGCGGCAGGTCGGCGACCTCGTCGAGAAACAGGGTGCCGCCATTGGCAGCCTGGAACAGGCCCTGCTTGTCTTCGATGGCGCCGGTGAAGCTGCCTTTCTTGTGGCCGAAGAATTCGCTCTCCATCAGCTCAGAGGGGATGGCACCGCAGTTCACCGGCACGAATGGCTGCTCGGTGCGGCCGCCCTGTTCGTGAATCAGTCGGGCGACCAGTTCTTTGCCGCTGCCCGATTCGCCGCTGATGTAGACCGGTGCCTGGCTGCGGGCGAGCTTGAGGATCTGCTTGCGCAGCGTCTGCATAGGCGGGGAGTCGCCGAGCAGGCGGCTATCCACCGGCATTTCGGCGCCGTCACTGTTGCGCAGGCGCAGGGCGGTGCCGACCAGTTCGCGCAGGCGGGTCAGGTCAACCGGCTTGGTCAGGAAGTCGAAAGCTCCCGCCTTGAGCGCGTTGACTGCCGTGTCGAGGCTGCCGTACGCGGTAATCATCGCGACTGGCACTTGGGGGTGGCGCAGCAGGATGTGTTGGACCAGGTCCAGGCCAGTGCCATCAGGCAGGCGCATGTCGGTCAGACACAGGTCGAAGGGCTCGCGCGCCAACCATTCGCGCGCCTCTTTGACGTTGCGCGCGCTGCGCGTGTCGAGCTTCATGCGCCCGAGGGTGATCTCCAGGAGTTCGCGGATATCGGGTTCGTCATCGACGATCAGGGCTCTCTGGCGGGTCATGGTCAGCTCAGTTTACGCGGGTGGGCAAAGGTGACGCGAAAGCAGCTTCCGCCGCCGTCACGGGGTTTGTAATCGAGGCGGGCCTGGTTGCTTTCGCACAGCTCGCGAGAGATGTACAGACCAAGGCCGGTGCCCTTGTTCTCGGTAGTGTAGAAGGGCTCGAAAATATGCTGGAGCTGCTCGTCCGGCACGCCGGCGCCGTCATCCAGCACTTCGAGCACCGGCAGGTCGCTGTCGGGGTCGCGAAACAGCTTCAGCCAGACCTGGCCCAGGGCATTCTTTTGGGCGCTGTAGCGCATACCGTTTTGCACCAGGTTGGTCAGTACCTGGGTGAGCTGGTGCGGGTCCATGCGGGTTTGCAGGGTACCGGCCTGGGTATCCAGGTGCAGTTGCTGATTGGCCGGGGCAGCACTGCGAAATTCGCTGGCGAAGCGGTGCAGCCAGTATTTGAGATCAAGTAACTGCGGTTCAGCCTGGCGTCGTCGCGACAGTTGCAGCACGTTCTCGATAACCAGGTTCATACGCCGTGAATGGTCCTGAATGATCTGCGCCAAGCGCTGGTCGGGGCCGGCGAGGTCTTCCGATTCCTGCAGTAACTGCGCGGCATGGCTGATGGCGCCGAGCGGGTTGCGAATCTCGTGAGCGATGCCAGCGGTCAAGCGGCCGAGGGCGGCGAGCTTGAGCTGCTGGGCTTGCTGGGCGATCTGCGAGATATCGTCGAGAAACACCAGGATGTGCCGCTGCTCAGCGCGCTGTAGCGGGATAAAGCTGGGCTGCAGCATTGGCCCGTCCGCGTGGGCTTTCAGGTTAGCGGGGCGCAGGGTCGGGTTATGCAACCAGTGTTGCAGGCGTTTGATCAGCTCTGGCGCGTGAGGGTCGAGAATTTTCCCCGCCAATGCCTCGCGGCCAAGCAGGGTGAGGGCGCCCTGGTTGGCCAGCAGCACACGGTGTTGGTCATCCAGAACCAGAATGCCGGTGCGCATGCGCTCGATGATCAGCGCATTGAGGGCCTCGAGGTTACGTACGTCGGCGGCACGCTGTTCTGCCAGGCTCTCGCTAAGCTGCAGGCGGCGGGTTGCAGCCTGGACGAACAGCGCCCCGGCGAAACACAGTGCGCCCAGGGCGCCGGCTTGCACGTACTGGGCTGCGGCTGCCGGATTGGCGAGGCTGAGGTAGAAGGTCAGGTAGATCAGGCCGATGGCCGCCACTGCGGCGATCAGCAGGCCGATCCGTCCGCGCAGTAGAATATTGGCGATGGCCACCGCAACGATGATCAGGTTGCCGATACCGCTAGGGGTGCCGCCAGCGGCATAGAACAGACCGACCAGCAGGATAATGTCGACCAAAGCGAGGCTGAATACCTGCGTCAGCCGTCGTGGCTGCCTGACCGTGAAGGTCACGAGGATATTCAGTATCAGGTACAGCCAACTGCCGTTGCGGAACAGCGTGGGGTGATGCAGGTCCAGCAACTGCTGGTCCAGGTCACTGGAAACCAGCAGCACCAACGCCAAGCCGATGGTCAGCCGGTATAGATGGTACAGCCGCAGGACCCGCCGCCCCTGGACCCCGCTCAGGGCGAGAGCGTCAGCGCTCACCGGAGGCTGGGCCTTGCACAAGGTGCGCCTGGCTGCAGTACCAGTGCTCATCCTGGTTTATCGCCAGGTCGCGAGGGACGTGAACGCCGCAATGGGCGCAGCGTATCATGGGCGCTGGCGCGTCCCGGCGTGGCGGCTGAGCTTTGGGGCGGCTGCTGAACCGACGCCAGAGCCAGACAGCAGCGGCCACGATGGCGATGATAACTAGCAGGCGGAACAGGCCCATGGTGTGCTCTTCTGATGAATTGATCGGCGAGTTTAGCTAACTGCGTCGGTAGCGCACAGCCTCGAAAGCGTAGGGTCTGTTCCCGTTTCGTCGCGGTCGCGAACGAAATGGGAACAGACCCTCGGCTATGCGTTGTTTCCGCGGGTAGCGATGCGGGACAATGTTAGGGTCTGTTGTCGCGACACGAATCAAATGTCGGTAAATGCCAGGTCACGTGGGAGTGGCCGGGCGGCGCTCCGCTTTAGCCGCGACTTCTGTAGCGCTTTCAAGATATATCGCGAATAAATTCGCTCCTACAGCGAGCGACAGATGATCTGTGTTGCGACACTGGTAAGCCGCGACGGCGCTTGGCGTCGCAAATGAGTTTTTTCTGGAGGTGGCGCTTGAGCCAGACCCTGCGAGTTGTAATGGCCCAGTTGAACATGCGTGTCGGTGATGTGCACGGCAATGTCGACCGCATCATCGCGGCGGCTCATGAGGCCCGCGATCAGTTGCAGGCTGACCTGATTCTGTTCCCCGAGCTGACCCTGTGCGGTTATCCGCCGGAAGACCTGCTGCTGCGCTCGAGCATGCAGCTGCGTATTGAGCAGGGGCTGCAGCGTCTGCAGGCAGAAACCCGGGGCATTACCCTGGTGGTGGGCTTTCCTTGGCTGGAAGGCGAGCAGCGTTACAACGCTGCGGCCTTTATCGCCGACGGCCAGGTGCAAGCGCGCTACTACAAGCAGAAGCTGCCCAACTATCGGGTGTTCGATGAGAAGCGTTACTTCGAGGCCGGAGACCAGCCGTGTGTGGTCTCGCTCAAGGGTGTACGGATTGCCGTGACCATCTGCGAGGACATCTGGTTTGCCGAACCGATGGCCCAGGCCCGCGCCGCCGGTGCCCAACTGATGCTCAGCTTGAATGCCTCGCCGTTTCACCTCGACAAGCAGCGCGAGCGCGAGGCCGTATTGGTCGCGCGGGCCCGCGAAGGTGCGATGCCGGTGGTCTATGTCAACCAGGTCGGTGGGCAGGATGAGCTGGTGTTCGACGGCGGTAGTTGCGTGGTGGCGGCCGACGGCCAGGTGCTGCAGCGCAGCGAGGCGTTCAGTGGGGGCTTGCAGCTCATAGAGCTGCAGATTGACGGCGAGTCGCTGCAGATGCCGAGCGCCAGTTGCGCGCCGTTGGCCAGTATCGAGGCCAGCGTGTACCAGGCGCTGGTGGTCGGGGTGCGTGATTACGTGCGTAAGAATGGCTTCAAGGGCGTGGTATTGGGCTTGTCTGGCGGCATCGACTCGGCCCTGACCCTGGCCGTGGCCGTCGATGCGCTCGGTGCCGAGCATGTTGAGGCGGTGATGATGCCTTACCACTACACCGCGCAAATGAGCCTGGATGATGCCGAGGCCGAAGCCAAGGCGCTCGGGGTGGTCTATCGCGTGCTACCGATTGCGGCGATGGTCGAAGCCTTTATGGGCACGTTGGCGCCGGTGTTTGAAGGCATGGGCCGTGACACCACCGAGGAGAATCTGCAGGCACGCTGCCGTGGCACGCTGCTGATGGCCATCTCCAACAAGAAGGGCTATCTGGTGCTGACCACTGGCAACAAGAGCGAGATGGCGGTGGGCTACGCCACGCTTTACGGCGATATGGCGGGTGGTTTCGACGTGCTCAAGGATGTGCCCAAGACTCTGGTCTTTCGCCTTTGCGAATACCGCAACAGCCTCGGCCTGGTGATCCCGCAGCGGGTTATCGACCGGCCACCGTCCGCCGAGCTGGCGCCGGACCAGAAGGACGAAGACTCCCTGCCGCCGTACCCGGTACTCGACGAAATCCTGCGCCTGTATATCGAGCACGACCTGTCGGCCAATGCCATCATCGCCGCCGGTTTTGAGGCCGAGACGGTGCGCCGCGTGCTGCGTCTGGTCGACCTCAATGAGTACAAGCGCCGCCAGGCGGCGGTGGGGGTACGTGTGACTCAGCGTGGCTTTGGTCGCGATCGCCGCTATCCGATCACCTCGGGCTGGCGCTTGGGTGACTGATTGACGCCGATGCTGGTGTAGCGCTGTGCCTGTAGGAGCGAAGGGGGGCTAGCCTTTATTCGCGAAAGTCGCGACGCAATCGCGAATAAATTCGCTCCTACGCGAGTGGTAACAGCGACCGGGAGTATCACCTTTGAAAAATCGCGCGCACAAAAAAGGGAAGCCGAGGCTTCCCTTTTTCATGGGCTGCGTGATCAGTCAAACACGCCAAAGGTCATGTAGCTGAACCAGGAGCGGTCGCTGTTATTGCCTTCGGCTTCCTGCTCCTCTTGGCGCACGGCTTCCTGATTTTCTGGTTTGAGTTCGTCCGGGATTTGCTCCTGGGCGTCTTCGTACTGGCGGATCACGTCCTGGCTGGCGCGGGTCTGGCCCGGCGGCAGAGGTGTTTCGCTCTCGATCAGGCCGAGGGTGGCTTTGGCCAGCCAGGAGCGGGTGTCGGCTTCTTCCTGGCTCGGTACGAACTCGCCATCGACCAGGGTCGGATGGTCCGGGTAGTTGAGCTTGAGGGTGGCCAGGCTGGTGGCCGCCAGATCGTCGAGTGTCAGACGCTGGTAGGCCTCAGTCATGATCGCCAGACCGTCGCCAACGGCTGGGGTCTCCTGGAAGTTCTCGACGATGTAGCGGCCACGGTTGGCGGCAGCGACATAGGCCTGACGAGTCAGGTAGTAGTGGGCCACGTGCACTTCGTAGGACGCCAGCAGGTTGCGCAGGTAGATCATGCGCTGCTTGGCATCGGGTGCATAACGGCTGTTCGGGTAGCGGCTGGTGAGCTGGGCGAACTCGTTGTAGGAGTCGCGGGCCGCGCCAGGGTCACGCTTGGTCATGTCCAGCGGCAGGAAGCGCGCCAGTAGGCCACGGTCCTGGTCGAAGGATGCCAGGCCCTTGAGGTAGTAGGCGTAGTCGACGTTCGGGTGCTGCGGGTGCAGGCGGATAAAACGCTCGGCCGAGGAGCGGGCAGCTTCCGGCTCAACGTTCTTGTAGTAGGCGTAGATCAGCTCCAACTGCGCCTGCTCTGCATAGCGGCCGAACGGGTAGCGCGACTCCAGCGCCTTGAGCTTGGTCACCGCGCTGGTGTAGCTCTTGTTGTCCAGGTCGGTCTGCGCCTGCTGGTAGAGCTCGGTCTCGCTCAGGTTTTCGTCCAGCACCTCGTTGGAGGAGCAGGCAGCAGTGAGGGCGAGGATGGCGATCAGCAGCAGGTGTTTCACGTGCATGGCGGCTAGCGTCCCTGAGACGGCGGCTGTCTTGAGCGAGGCCGTCCTGTTATGATGAGCGCCCCCGGTATCCCTGGGGCAAAGACGCCGTATTTAACCACAAGCGTGTAGCCGAAACCAAAGGCTAGACCTTCTCAGACCTCCCCGCCGTTGCCGAGCATGTCCTCTATCAATACCCAAACCATAGAAATGAGCGCCGAGGTGCCGTCCGATATGGGTGGTCAACGCCTTGACCAAGTCGCCGCCCAGCTGTTCCCGGAGCACTCGCGCTCGCGCCTGTCGGCCTGGATCAAGGAAGGTCTGCTGACCGTCGACGGCGAGGTAATTCGCCCGCGCGACATCGTCCACGGCGGTGCGCAGCTGGCCCTCAAGGCCGAGCAGGAAGCCCAGGGCGAGTGGATTGCCCAGGACATCGCGTTGAACATCGTCTATGAAGACGAGCAGATTCTGGTGATCGACAAGCCTGCTGGCCTGGTCGTGCACCCGGCAGCCGGGCATGCCGACGGCACGCTGCTCAATGCGCTGCTGCACCACGTACCGGATATCGTCAACGTGCCGCGTGCCGGCATCGTGCACCGCCTGGACAAGGACACCACCGGGCTGATGGTGGTGGCCAAGACCATCGAGGCGCAGACCCGTCTGGTCGATCAACTGCAGAAGCGCACGGTCAGCCGCATCTATGAATGCATCGTCATCGGCGTGATCACCGCCGGCGGCAAGATCAATGCACCCATCGGCCGCAGTTCCTCGCAGCGCCAGCGCATGGCCGTGAGCGACGGTGGCAAGCCGGCGGTCAGTCATTACCGGGTACTGGAGCGTTTCCGTTCGCACACCCATGCGCGGGTCAAGCTGGAAACCGGGCGCACTCACCAGATTCGCGTGCACATGAGCCACGTCGGTTATCCGCTGGTCGGTGATCCGGTCTATGGCGGGCGTTTCCGCATTCCGCCAGCCGCCAGCCAAACCATGGTCGAGAGCCTCAAGGCTTTCCCGCGTCAGGCGCTGCACGCGCGTTTTCTCGAACTCGATCACCCGATCACCGGTGAGCGCATGAAGTGGCAGTCGCCGCTGCCGGATGATCTGGTCTGGCTGCTGACGTTGCTGCGCCAGGACCGCGAGGCGTTCATCGGGTGAGTGCCCATGACTGGCTGAGCCCCGACTGGCCGGCGCCAGCCTGGGTGCGCACCTGCGTCACCACCCGTGATGGCGGCGTCAGCCAGGCACCGTTCGACAGTTTCAACCTCGGCGATCACGTTGGCGATGAGCCCCAGGCCGTGGCCAAGAACCGTCAGCGTCTGGTCAGCCAGCTCGGTTGCCAACCGGCATGGCTAAGCCAGGTGCACGGCGTGCGCGTGGTCGCCGCCGATCCGACGCAGGTGCATGAAGCTGATGCTAGCTGGACCACAACCCCTGGCCTGGCCTGTACGGTCATGACCGCCGATTGTTTGCCGGCGCTGTTCTGTGACCGTGCCGGCACCCGCGTCGCAGCGGCCCATGCCGGCTGGCGTGGGCTGGCGGCCGGGGTGTTGGAAGCCACGGTTGCGGCGCTCGCTTGTGCGCCCGAGGATGTGTTGGTCTGGCTGGGGCCGGCCATCGGCCCGCAAGCCTTCGAGGTCGGCGGCGAGGTGCGTGATGCCTTCGTGGCCAGCCATCCCCAGGCCGCTAGTGCCTTTGTGCCGAGCGTCAATGCTGGGCGCTTTATGGCGGATATCTACCAGCTGGCGCGTATCCGCCTGGCTGCCTGCGGGGTCACGGCTGTGTATGGCGGTGGCTTTTGCACCCACAGCGACCCGCGCTTCTATTCCTACCGCCGTGCTTCGCGCACTGGGCGCTTTGCTTCGCTGATCTGGCTGTCTGATCGGTAAGGCATTTCTCGGGTATCGCTGCGCTAAACCCAGGCTACCAAAGCATCCTAGGGGCTGTTGACGTTTCGTTCGCGGCACGCGGCTCGCGATGAAACGTCTATAGGCCCTGGTCACAGGCTGATCTGTCGTTTTTAGTAGGAGCGAATTTATTCGCGATAGCTCTTGAAGGCGTCGCGACACTAGCGTTCGCGTGGGCCTCCCTGATCCATATCAACTGCGTGCCGCTTGAAACGCGCACAATCGGCCTCATCTAGTCTGCATCTCGGCAGGTTTGTAGT
Source organism: Gammaproteobacteria bacterium (assembly GCA_018826895.1). Classification (GTDB taxonomy): domain Bacteria; phylum Pseudomonadota; class Gammaproteobacteria; order Pseudomonadales; family Pseudomonadaceae; genus Aquipseudomonas. Next base: position 5,981 of record JAHJYA010000134.1, on the reverse strand, counting down.
TTCAGGCGCATGCATCGCGCCGGCCTGCCTTTAAAGGAAGGATGACGCCATGCGAATCGACCGTTTAACCAGTAAATTACAACTCGCCCTGTCCGACGCCCAATCCCTTGCCGTCGGCCACGACCACGCCGCCATCGAGCCGCTGCACTTGATGCAGGCGCTGCTCGACCAGCAGGGCGGCTCGATCCGCCCGCTGCTGATGCAGGTCGGTTTCGAGGTCAACAGTCTGCGCCAGGCCCTGAGCAAGGAGCTGGACCAGCTGCCGAAAATTCAGAACCCCACCGGCGACGTCAACCTGTCCCAGGACCTTGCGCGCCTGCTCAACCAGGCCGACCGCCTGTCGCAGCAGAAGGGTGACCAGTTCATCTCCAGCGAGCTGGTGCTGCTCGCCGCCATGGATGACAACACCAAACTCGGCAAGCTGTTGCTGGGTCAGGGCGTGAGCAAGAAAGCCCTGGAAAACGCCGTGAGCAACCTGCGTGGTGGCGATGCGGTGAATGACCCGAATGTCGAGGAATCGCGCCAAGCCCTGGACAAGTACACCGTCGACCTGACCAAGCGTGCCGAAGAAGGCAAGCTGGACCCGGTGATCGGTCGCGACGATGAAATCCGTCGCACCATCCAGGTACTGCAGCGCCGTACCAAGAACAACCCGGTGCTGATCGGCGAGCCCGGCGTGGGCAAGACCGCCATTGCCGAGGGCCTGGCCCAGCGCATCGTCAACGGCGAAGTGCCGGATGGCCTCAAGGACAAGCGCCTGCTGTCCCTGGACATGGGCTCGCTGATCGCCGGGGCGAAGTTCCGCGGCGAGTTCGAGGAGCGCCTGAAAGCTGTGCTCAACGAGCTGTCCAAGCAGGAAGGTCGGGTGATCCTGTTTATCGACGAGTTGCACACCATGGTTGGTGCCGGCAAGGGTGAGGGCGCGATGGACGCCGGTAATATGCTCAAGCCGTCCCTGGCGCGCGGTGAACTGCATTGCGTAGGTGCCACCACGCTGAACGAGTACCGCCAATTTATCGAGAAGGACGCGGCGCTGGAACGGCGCTTCCAGAAAGTGCTGGTCGATGAACCGAGTGAGGAAGACACCATCGCCATCCTCCGTGGCCTCAAGGAACGCTATGAGGTGCACCACAAGGTGGCGATCACTGACGGCGCGATCATCGCCGCGGCCAAGCTCTCGCACCGCTATATCACCGACCGTCAGTTGCCGGACAAGGCCATTGACCTGATCGACGAAGCCGCCAGCCGCATCCGCATGGAGATCGACTCCAAGCCGGAAGTGCTCGATCGTCTGGAGCGCCGTCTGATTCAGCTCAAGGTCGAAGCCCAGGCGTTGAAAAAGGAAGACGACGACGCGGCGATCAAGCGCCTGACCAAACTCAACGAAGATATCGCTCGGCTGGAGCGCGAATACGCCGACCTGGAAGACATCTGGAAATCCGAGAAGGCCGAAGTGCAAGGCTCGGCACAGATTCAGCAGCGCATCGAGCAGTCGCGTCAGGAGCTGGAAGCGGCGCGGCGCAAGGGCGACCTCAACCGTATGGCCGAGCTGCAGTACGGGATCATTCCTGATCTGGAGCGCAGCCTGCAGATGGTAGACCAGCATGGCAAGACCGAGAACCAGTTGCTGCGCAGCAAGGTCACCGAAGAAGAGATCGCCGAGGTGGTATCGAAGTGGACCGGCATCCCGGTCAGCAAGATGCTCGAAGGCGAGCGCGACAAGCTGCTGAAGATGGAAGGTCTGTTGCACCAGCGGGTGATCGGTCAGGAGGAGGCCGTGGTCGCAGTGGCCAACGCCGTGCGCCGTTCCCGTGCCGGTCTGGCGGACCCGAACCGGCCGAGTGGCTCGTTCCTCTTCCTCGGCCCGACCGGGGTGGGCAAGACCGAGTTGTGCAAGGCGCTGGCCGAGTTCCTCTTCGACACCGAAGAGGCGCTGGTGCGCATCGACATGTCCGAGTTTATGGAGAAGCATTCCGTGGCCCGGTTGATCGGCGCACCGCCTGGCTATGTTGGCTATGAAGAGGGCGGCTACCTGACCGAAGCAGTACGCCGCAAACCCTATTCGGTGATCCTCCTGGATGAGGTGGAGAAGGCCCACCCGGATGTGTTCAACGTGCTGCTGCAGGTGCTCGAAGACGGCCGCCTGACCGACAGCCATGGACGCACCGTGGACTTCAAGAACACCGTGGTGGTGATGACCTCCAACCTCGGCTCGACGCAGATCCAGGAGCTGGTCGGCGACCGCGAAGCGCAGCGCGCGGCGGTGATGGATGCGGTGAGCACGCACTTCCGTCCCGAGTTCATCAACCGTATCGACGAAGTGGTGATCTTCGAGCCGCTGGCTCGCGAGCAGATCGCCGGCATCGCGCAAATCCAGCTGGATCGCCTGCGTGAGCGTCTGGCCGAGCGCGAGCTGGGCCTGGATCTGAGCGGCGAAGCGCTGGATAAGTTGATCGCCATTGGCTACGACCCGGTCTACGGCGCCCGCCCGCTCAAGCGTGCGATCCAGCGCTGGATCGAAAACCCGCTGGCGCAGTTGATCCTGGCCGGCAAGTTCGAGCCAGGCAGCCGCGTCACCGGCACGGTGGAAGGCGACGAAATCGTCTTTCACTGAGCAGGCGCCCTGCGGTGATGCTGCTTGCGTAGGAGCCGCGCCCCGCGGCGAATGGTGGTCACACCGCGGTTTTGGTTGAATGGCCGCAACCGCATTCGCCCCTGGGCGGGGCTCCTACCATTGGGCCGGCAGCCCGGTAGCCTGGGTTGAGCACAGCGATACCCGGGAGACTCTATCCCTGGGTGTCGCTACGCTCGACCCAGGCTACTTTTTTAAAGCGGCTTGCTGTGCTGGTCACGCCTGGAGAGCGATACCTTCGGGCTCACAGATGCCGCAGCACAACCGCCAGGGCTGCGGCCTGATCATCCGCCAGGTCGATGATGTGGTAACCCGCCCAGCTGTGCTGACCATCCGCTCCCGGGCGTGACCACAGGCAGTCTGCACCGAAACGCACCTCGCCAATGCCCTCGATCAGTTGCTCGCTGACCAGCCGGCACTCCACCAGCTCGTCTGGTGTTTGCGGGGTGTCGCTAAATAGCATGAAGCCGTCGGCCGAAAGGTCGACCACGCGGCCGATACGCGTACCGCTGTGCAACTCGAAGATTTCAAGCTGCAGCTCGGTGCTGAAGCGACTGTGCTGACGACGATCGTCCATGGCGACTCCTTAGCGGGTTTCGTGCGTGCGGCCGGTGACGCGCTGCAGTACGCGGTAAATGGCACTCAGCGCCCGGTCGACCATGGGCGCGCCACGGTCACGTACCACGATGCGCGCCAGGCCCTGTTCCATTTCGCTGGCCAGCAGTGTCAGGGGCTTGATCGCCACGCGCTGACCGCTGTGGTCGACAAACATGTAGTTGTGGGTGGTTGGGCTGAACCAGGACAGCTTGAGTGTGCTTATTTGCTCGCCCGTGACGAACTCGAACCAGGTACCGAACTCGATATGCCCCAGTTCGCGCGCCAGTGCCTGGGCGCGGCTGGACAGACCGGCTGCACGGGGCGCCAACGTCGCCAGGGTGGCATCTTCCCCTAGCATGGCGCCCAGTGGGCTCTCGGGGAGTACCGGGTTCAGTTTGGCGGCTACCTGTGGCTGTTTGGCTTGCACCGCATACTGGCAGGCAACGAGGTCTTGTAGCAGGCGGCGGATGCCATCGTCGTGATAGCCGCCGAGCAGCTCCAGGCCCTTGCGCAGGTCGTCCAGCAGGGGCGCGCGCAGGCGTTGCAGTTGCTCGTTGCCGGCCGCATCCAGTGGTGTGCCGCTCCAGGCCAGTTGCTCGGCGACCTCGCGGGCGCGTTGCCATTCCGGGCCTTGATCGCCATGTCGCAGCAGTACGAAGACCAGCACGTCAGCCCACGTGAGCTCGAGAAAATTACGGATGATGTTCGGTAGCTGGCGGCGGCCCAGGCAGCGGATGATCTCGTCTACCGCCTGCTGCCGCGCGCCGAGGAGTTTGTCGCGGCCCTTGGCTGCCTCCACGGCGCGGCGCTCGCGCAGCTCGACCTTGTGGCGCAGGGTGGCGACGAACTCGCTGAACTCGTCCAGCAGCTCTTCGAATACCCGCAGGTCGCCTTCAAAGCCATGGATTACCCGTTCGACCACCCACTGCATCTTGGCCAGCAGGCCGCGCTCGTCGCCGTCGCCGCCGTAGAGCACGCCCGCCTGAGCCATGGCGTTGAGCAGGCGGCGGGCCGGATGGTTGTGCTGCGTGAACAGTGCCTTGTCCTGCAGCGCCACCTTCAGGTAGGGCGTGTGCAAGTGTGACAGGGCGGTCTTGCAAGGGTCCGGCAGGTTGTCGTCGTCGAGAATGAAGTCGAACAGCATCCCCACCAGGTCGATGACATCTGTTTCCGGATCAGCCAGTTTCTGCTGACCTGGCTGACTGCTGTGTGAGTCAAGCTGGTGCTGCAAGCCAGCTTTCAGCGCCTCGACCGGCTGCGGGCTGTGCAGGCGCTGGGTTAGCTCATCGGCCGACGCGCGCTGCATACGGTTGAGTGCTTCGAGCAGTTCGGCGGCGCTGTAGGTACGGGTCGCATCACGTGAGGCGAAACTGGCGATGCTACGGGTGCCGCCGAGCAGGGGAGCATCACGGTTGCGCTGGCGATGCTCGCCAAGTAACTGAGCCAGGCCGTCAAGCAGGTTGTCCGGGTCGCTGGGCGGCGGGCCATTGAGGTCGAGCGGTGTTGCACCATGTTTACCAGTACGCGACTCGCGGGTTTGCGAACTGCTCGCTGCTGACCCGGTGGACGCTGATGTGCCTGGGCTGCTGGCCGTAACGGGAGCGGCAGGCGCTGGTGTGCTGCGTGGCACTGGATTGGTATTGCGTGGCGCGCTGTATTTGAGATTGGGCAGTACGCCGGCGTCGATCAGGCGTTGATTCAGCGCGCCATAGAGTGCTTCCAGGCTCTGCATGACATGGCTGTCGAACAGCGCATAGAGGATGACCTTGATGCGTAGCGTAAAGGGGCAGGGCGCCAGGGCCTCGCGAAATGCCTGGGCGATCATCTGCGGGCCGAACGGGTTGCCGTCCTCAATCAGCTTCTGACCATTGTTGAGCAAGGCCAGGCGTTGCTCCAACGCGAACAGGCTCTGTGCACTTCGCGCCTTGACCCGGCTGACCATATTGGTGATCTGCAGGCTTTCTTCGTAATCCTCGTTCTGTACCAGCGCCAGATGCTCGGCGTCGAGGGCCTGGCTGGGTGGGACGGCAAGCTTGCCGTCAAGAAAGTCGGCGAACTGTCGGGCGATGGTCTGGTGGTAGCGCCGCTCGATCTGCGGTCGTTGCCGGCGAATGTCACGCATGGCATCGAAGAACAGCGTTTGCACCTGATTGTTCTCGGCTTTTTCTGCGCACTCGAACAAGGTGTCATCGACATGGGCAAAGACCAGAGTGAGGCGCTCGGCCAGGTGGTTCATCACCAGCTTGCGGCAGCTTTGCACCAAATCGCCAAAGCGTGGCTGGATCCCGCGGCTAGCCAACGTATGAATCGTGGCGGGTGGTTTGGGTGGCGTACCCTGAGTACTCATGGATATTCCTGGCTGAGCCGTGGCGGTTGGTACGTCCTGCGGCGATCACAGTACCGATGGACATATAGTAGGCCACCCAAGGGGCTGTTGGGGTTTCGTTCGTGGCTCGTAGCTCGTGGCTGAAACGTTAACAGACCCTAAGTCTGCAAAGCATTGTCATAAAAGCAATTTAAGGGGTTGACAGGGTGCTTTTAAACCGTAAAATGGCGCGCCTCTGATACGGGAAACGGCGACGCCGGAGACTGTAAAAGAGCAGAAGTATGATGTTCCGCGATAGCTCAGTCGGTAGAGCAAATGACTGTTAATCATTGGGTCCCAGGTTCGAGTCCTGGTCGCGGAGCCAAACTTCTTATCGGGGTATAGCGCAGTCCGGTAGCGCGCCTGCTTTGGGAGCAGGATGTCAGG
>JAHJYA010000133.1 GCA_018826895.1 Gammaproteobacteria bacterium | reverse complement strand
TGCTCGGCAAGATCCTGATCCTCGCGCTGATCATTCTGTTTATTCAGAAACGCCCGCAAGGTCTGTTTGCACTTAAAGGACGGGTGATCGACTGATGAATGCCACCAATCAAACGCTACTAGCCCGCGCAAGCGCCAAGCTCGGCCCGCAAGCCTCCATCGCCATCGGTCTGCTGGTATTGGCCGTGCTCGTGGCCATGCCGTTGCTGCACCTGCTCCCGGCGGACAACGCCCTGCACGTCTCGGCCTATACCCTGACCCTGGTCGGCAAGATCCTCTGCTACTGCATCGTCGCGTTGGCGCTCGATCTGGTTTGGGGTTACGCCGGCCTGCTGTCGCTCGGCCACGGCCTGTTCTTCGCCCTCGGTGGTTACGCCATGGGCATGTACCTGATGCGCGAAGCGGCCGGTGATGGCCTGCCGGCGTTTATGAGTTTTCTCGCCTGGACCGAGCTGCCCTGGTACTGGTACGGCACCGACAACTTCCTCTGGGCCATGTGCCTGGTGGTGTTGGCGCCGGGTTTGCTGGCCCTGGTGTTCGGTTTCTTCGCCTTCCGTTCGCGGATCAAGGGCGTGTATTTCTCGATCATGACCCAGGCGCTGACCTTCGCCGGCATGCTGCTGTTCTTCCGCAACGAAACGGGTTTTGGCGGTAATAACGGCTTTACCAACTTCCGTACCATTCTTGGTTTCGATATCACCTCGGCGCACACCCGTGCGGTGCTGTTCCTCGCCACCGTGCTGCTGCTGGTTGCCAGCCTGTACCTGGGCTGGACACTGGCGCGCAGCAAGTTCGGCCGCGTGCTGACCGCACTGCGCGATGCGGAAAACCGCCTGATGTTCTGCGGCTACGACCCGCGCGGCTACAAGCTGTTTATCTGGGTGCTCAGTGCCGTGTTGTGCGGCCTGGCCGGCGCGCTCTATGTGCCACAGGTGGGCATCATCAACCCCAGCGAAATGTCACCCACCAACTCCATCGAAGCCGCCGTGTGGGTCGCCCTCGGTGGGCGCGGCACGCTGATCGGTCCGCTGCTCGGTGCAGGCTTGGTCAACGGTATGAAGAGCTGGTTTACCGTGGCCTTCCCCGAATACTGGCTGTTCGCCCTGGGCTTTCTATTTATCGTCGTGACGCTGTTCCTGCCGAAGGGCGTGATCGGCTTGTTGCGCAAGAAAGGAGAGCAATGATGCGCGCCACTCCGATACCCGAATTTATGCTCGAACCTGTCTTCGACGCCGCTGGCAGCGGCCGCGATGCGATTGGCGCCAGCACCGTCGCGGGCAAAGGCCTGAATGTGCGTCACGGCACCATCCTGACCCTGGAAGACATCAACGTCAGCTTCGATGGCTTCAAGGCGCTGACCAACCTAACCCTGTATATCGGTGTTGGCGAACTGCGCTGCATCATCGGCCCCAATGGCGCCGGCAAGACCACCATGATGGACGTGATCACCGGCAAGACCCGCCCGGACAACGGCGTTGCCTACTTCGGCGAAACCCTCGACCTGACTCAGATGAGCGAAGTCGAGATCGCCCAGTCCGGCATCGGCCGCAAGTTCCAGAAGCCCACGGTGTTCGAGGCACTGAGCGTGTTCGAAAACCTCGAACTGGCGCAGAAAACCAACAAGTCGGTGTGGGCCAGCCTGCGTGCCAAGCTGACCGGCGAGCAGCAAGACCGTATCGACGAAGTGCTGCAGACCATCAAGCTCGACGCCTCGCGCCAGCGCCCCGCTGGGCTGTTGTCCCACGGGCAGAAGCAGTTTCTGGAGATCGGCATGCTGCTGGTGCAGGACCCGCAACTGTTGCTGCTGGATGAGCCGGTGGCGGGCATGACCGACGCCGAAACCGAGTTCACCGCCGAGCTGTTCAAGTCCCTGGCGCGCAAGCACTCGCTGATGGTGGTCGAGCACGATATGGGCTTTGTCGGCTCTATCGCCGACCACGTCACCGTGCTGCACCAAGGCAGCGTGCTGGCCGAAGGCTCGCTGGAACAGGTGCAGAACGATGAACGGGTGATTGAGGTTTATCTGGGGCGCTAACGCATACCGTGGGAGGGGCCGGGCGGCGATCCGATTAGCCGCGAGCTCTTAAAGATCAAAAGCATCGCGGCTGAAGCCCATCCCACAAGAACAATGAAGGACACACCCATGCTGCAAGTTGAGCAACTGCATCAGTACTACGGCGGCAGCCATATCCTCCGCGGCCTGTCGTTCGAGGCCAAGGTCGGTGAAGTCACCTGCCTGCTCGGGCGTAACGGCGTGGGCAAGACCACCTTGCTGAAATGCCTGATGGGCCTGATCCCGGCCAAACAAGGCGCCGTCAACTGGGAAGGCCAGCCGATCACCGCGTTCAAACCGCACCAGCGTGTGCACGCCGGCATTGCCTACGTGCCCCAGGGCCGGGAAATCTTCGGTCGCCTGACGGTGGAAGAAAACCTGCTGATGGGCCTGTCGCGCTTCCCCGGCAGCGAAGCCAAGGTGGTGCCGGAATTTATCTACGAACTGTTCCCGGTGCTGCGCGAGATGAAGCAACGCCGTGGCGGCGACCTCTCCGGCGGCCAGCAGCAACAGTTGGCCATCGGCCGCGCACTGGCGAGCAAGCCGCGTCTGCTGATCCTCGATGAGCCCACCGAAGGCATCCAGCCCTCGGTGATCAAGGAGATCGGTGTGGTCATCAAGAAACTCGCCGAGCGCGGCGATATGGCCATTTTGCTGGTCGAGCAGTTCTACGATTTTGCTGCCGAACTGGCCGACCAGTACCTGGTGATGAGCCGCGGCGAGATCGTCCAGCAGGGCCGTGGCGAGACCATGGAAGCCGACGGCGTGCGTGGGTTAGTGGCTATCTGACGAGCCTCCCACAGAAATTACTCGGCGAAATCCGCACCCTCGCGCAACAAATGGCGTTTCACACTTTCCAGATGCAGGTGCGCGCTCTCGGCGTTGCCCTGCTGCATCTGCCGGCAGGCCGCACTGGCGATGGCCGGGCTGACTGCCTTGAGCGGCCGGCCGCTGGCCATGGCCTTGAGCTGTACTTCGGCGGCGCGCTCCAGGTAATACAGATCGTCCCAGGCTTCGGCGATGCTCGGCCCCAGCACCAGTGGGCCGTGATTCTTCAGCATCAACACAGCAGCATCGCCAGCAGCACGGGCGATGCGCTCGCCCTCTGCATAATCCAGCGCCAGGCCGTTGTAATTCTCGTCCACTGCCAGCCGCTCGTAGAACTTCAGCGCAGTCTGCCCCGCCCAGACAAAGGGTTCGCCCTCCAGCAAGCACAGCGCCGTGGCATTGGGCATGTGGGTGTGAAAGGCTGCCGTGGCCTGGGGATTGAGCCGGTGCAACTGGGCATGGATAAAGAATGCCGTGGCCTCCGGGCGGCCCTCGCCGGCCACCACCTGGCCATGAAAATCGCAGATCAACAGCGACGACGCGGTGACCTCGGCGAACGCCAGGCCATAGGGGTTGACCAGAAACAACTCGGGGTGCCCAGGCACGACGAAGGAAAAATGATTGCAGATGCCCTCGCCCATGCCCAGACGGGCTGCCATGCGCAAGCAGGCGGCCAGGTCGATGCGTGCCTGACGGATCTCCGGGCTGTCGAGGCTGCTAACGGCAGTCACGTGTGCCGCCTTGATATCAAATGCATGGGCCATGATAAGGCGCTCCAAAAGAAAGACCAGGCCACAGCCTAGCGCTAGAGGCGTCTACGCCAAGGGACAGATGACGCCAGTCGACGGGCCAGATGTGGCTGACTCAGGCATTGCGCCCATCTGGCCCTACGGCAAGCGGTAACGTTGCTCCTATCGTGAAACCCATTGATACCGGCCCCACCGGTCAGCCACGCGGTCACGAGAGGTCACCATGAGCAACCCGATCAGCAACCAATATGTCCATGACCTGGATCGTCAGCACGTCTTCCACTCCTGGTCGACCCAGGGCAGCCTCAACCCGCTGGTGATTGCCGGTGGCGAGGGCTGCATGCTGTGGGACTACGACGGCCGTCGCTACCTCGACTTCAGCAGCCAACTGGTCAACACCAATATCGGTCACCAACACCCCAAGGTCATTGCCGCGATCCAGGAACAGGCCGGCAGCCTGGTGACCATCGCCCCGGCGACCGCCAACCTGATGCGTGGCGAAGCAGCCAAGCGCATCCTCGCCCGCGCCCCGGCCGGTTTCGGCAAGGTGTTTTTCACCAATGCCGGCGCCGATGCCAACGAGAACGCCATGCGCATGGCGCGCCTGTACACCGGTCGCGACAAGATCCTTTCCGCCTATCGCTCCTACCATGGCAGCACCGGCGCGGCCATCGTCGCCACCGGCGACCCGCGCCGGGTGCCCAATGAATTCGCTCGCGGCCATGTGCATTTCTTCAACCCCTACCTGTACCGCAGCGAGTTCAACGCCACCAACGAAGAAGAAGAGTGCGCGCGTGCCCTGCAGCACCTGCGCCGGGTCATCGAATGCGAAGGCCCTGGCGCCATTGCTGCGATCCTGCTGGAGAGCATTCCCGGGACCGCGGGTATCCTGGTGCCGCCCAAAGGCTATATGCAGGGCGTGCGCAAGTTGGCCGACGAATTCGGCATCCTGCTGATCCTCGACGAAGTCATGGCTGGCTTCGGCCGCACCGGCGCCTGGCTGGCGCTGGAGCATTTCGACGTGGTGCCGGACCTGATCGTCTTCGCCAAAGGCGTCAACTCAGGCTACGTACCGGCCGGTGGGGTGATGATCTCCCAGCCGATCTGTGCGTACTTCGACAACCACTTCTTCCCCGGCGGCCTGACCTACTCCGGCCACCCCCTGGCGATGGCGGCGATCGTCGCCACCCTCGATGCCATGAGCGCAGAAGGCATGGTCGACAATGCCCGGCAGATCGGTCAGGAGGTACTCGGCCCAGGCCTGCTGAAACTCGCCGGACGCTACCCGATGATTGGCGAGGCCCGTGGCGTTGGCCTGTTCTGGGCACTGGAGTTCGTCAGCGATTCCGTGAAGAAGACGCCGATGCCGGCGCCGGTGATGCAGGAGATGAAAGCCGCACTGACCGCTCGCGGGCTGCTCAGCTTCGTGGTGGAGAACCGCATCCATGTGGTGCCGCCATGCATCGTCAACGCGGCTCAGGTGAATGAGGCCCTGGCGATCTTCGACGAGGTGTTCGCCCTGTTCGCTCCGCGCTTTGCCTGATAACCGTCGCAGCTAAAGCCCCTCCCACACAGCTACGTCGAACCTGTGGGAGGGGCTTTAGCCGCGACCGCCCGTTACAACCGCGCCAGCACCTCTCCCAACTTCTGCACACCCGGCCGAATACGCTCGGCGTCGATGGCATGAAAACCCAGGCGCATAAAGTTCGTCGGTGCCGGCTCGGCGCCCAGAAAGAACTGCGCACCGGACTCGATCAGCACACTCTGCTGCGCCGCCGCCCAGGCCAGGCGCTGGGTGTCGACCCCGCGGGGTGCAGCCAGCCAGCAGGCGCTAGCGCCGGGGCTGCCCATCGGCTGGCAATCGGCCAGGTCACTGCGCAAGGCCTGATACAGCAGCTCACGGCGGCGGCAATGTTCTTCGCGAAAACGCCGCAGGTGGGCGTCGTAGTGCCCCTGGGCGAGGAACTCGGCAAGCATGCGCTGGTTGTTCAACGGTGGGTGGCGGTACATCAGCCGGCGCAGGGCGCGCAGTTCGTCGATCAGCTCGGCATCGGCGACCATGTAGCCGATGCGCAAGCCCGGCGCGAAGGCCTTGGACAGGCTGCTCAGGTAGATCACCCGGCCGCTGCTGTCGCTGGCCTTGAGCGCTGGCAGCGGGTGATTGTCGAGGTTGAATTCGGCGTCGTAGTCGTCCTCGATCAGCACCTGATCGTGCTGGCGAATCTGCCGCAGCAGCTCGCCACGCCGCGCCGCGCTCATGGCCACGCCAGTGGGCACCTGATGCCCTGGGGTGACATAGAGGTATTCACAGCTATCGAGGCGCGCGTCGACCACTAGGCCGTCGGCGTCGACATCCTGCAACTGCACCCGCGCGCCCTGGATATCGAAGATGCTCATGGCATCGCGAAAGCCGGGGTTTTCCATGCCCACGGTCACGCCCCGGCTCATCAGCAAGCTGGCCAGCAGATAAAGCGCATTCTGCGAGCCCAGGGTGACCAAAATCTCATCGGCCCGCGCCCAGATGCCGCGCTTGGGCAACACGCGGGTACGCAACTGCTCGATAAGCATGTCGTCGTCGCGGTCGAAGCGATCACCCAACCAGCTCTGGTCACGTTCGGCGCGCAGGTTATTGCGCGACACTTCGCGCCAGCGCTCCAACGGGAACACATCGCTGATCGGCTGACCATAAATGAACGGGTAGGTAAAACTCGTCCAGTTGCTCGGGCGCAGCACGCCATGCTTCAAACTGGGCTGCATGCGCAGGCGCGTGGCCCAATCCAGCGCACGCTCCTCGGCCGGCTCGTCGGAGTGTTCCTGCTTGCGCAGCGGGGTGATGCGCAGTACCGCCTCACCAGCCTGACCGCAGTAATCCGGGTGCAGGTAGTAGCCGCTGCGCGGGCGGCTGACCAGGTAGCCGTTGTCGAGCAGGCTCTCGTACACCAGCGCCACGGTATTGCGCGAGATGGACAGCTGCTGGGACAGCTTGCGGCACGACGGCAACGGCTCATCAGCCGGGAAACCGCGGCCGAGAATGGCCGACACCAGGGACTCGCGCAATTGCTCCTGGAGGCCGCGCTGCGGGTCGAAATCGAGGTGGTAGATATGATCGATCATGGTGCTCCCCACACGGACGACAACCAAGGGTCTGTTGCCGTTTCGTTCGCGGCCGCGCCGGAGCCAGTTTTAGCGCGAGGCAAGGCACGAGATGCGAAGTTTGGCTGGCCAAATGAGCCATCGAGAAACGCTGCATCG
>JAHJYA010000132.1 GCA_018826895.1 Gammaproteobacteria bacterium | reverse complement strand
GAAGAAAGACGATAAGGCGACTGCCTGATCGTCATCATCACCGAACGTGAGTTTGGTAAGGAATTGAACCATGCGTCATCGTAAAAGTGGCCGTCACCTCAGCCGCACCAGCGCACACCGCAAGGCCATGTTTCAGAACATGGCGGTATCGCTGTTTGAGCATGAGCTGATCAAAACTACTCTGCCGAAAGCCAAAGAGCTGCGTCGCGTTGCCGAGCCGCTGATTACTCTGACTAAAGAAGACAGCGTTGCCAATCGTCGTTTGGCCTTCGACCGTACGCGTTCGAAAGCCATCGTCGGCAAGCTGTTCAACGACCTGGGCAAGCGTTACGCCACCCGTCAGGGCGGTTACCTGCGTATCCTCAAGTGCGGTTTCCGCACTGGCGACAATGCTCCAATGGCTTATGTTGAGCTGGTTGACCGTCCGGTCGCTGGTGCAGCTGTAGACGCTGAGTAAGTCGTAGGTTGTACGAAAAACCGGGCCCTGGCCCGGTTTTTTTATGCCTGTAGTGCACATCGTTCGCGTTCCGGAATGCCCTTATGCGTTGCGCTTGACCCAAGAGCTGCGTACAGCCAGCATTCATCATTGTTTGTCGCTTGTTTGAGGAAATGCCCATGAAAGGCCATGTAGAAGTCATCGATTACCTGAAGGTACTGCTCAAAGGCGAGCTGGCCGCTCGTGATCAGTATTTCGTGCATTCGCGCCTGTATGAAGACTGGGGGCTCAGCAAGCTGTACGAGCGGATCAACCATGAAATGGAGGAGGAGACTCAGCACGCTGACGCCATCCTCAAGCGCATTCTGTTTCTCGAAGGCACGCCGGACATGGTTGCAGATAGCTTCAGCTTTGGGCAGACAGTGCCGGAGATGCTCAAACTCGATCTGGCTCTGGAGTACCACGTACGCGCCGCGCTGAGCAAAGGCATCGCGCTATGTGAGCAGCATCAGGATTATCAGACACGCGATATCCTGCTGATTCAGCTCAAGGATACTGAAGAGGATCACGCTTACTGGCTGGAGATTCAGTTGGGGCTGATCGACAGGCTGGGTTTGGAGAATTACCTGCAATCGCAGATGTAGGCTTTAGCTACAAGCTACAAGCTACAAGCTACAAGCCAGGCCAGAGCGGAGATGATCCGCTCTGGCCTTTTTGTTGAGCTTGTGTAGGGGCGAATTTATTTGCGATGGTGTCGCGAATAAATTCGCTCCTACATGGATGCACAGCCAGCTCTGCAGTTAAGCGCGATCGCGCTCCAGCAGGGGTTTAAGGAAGTAACCGGTATGCGATTGTGGCATTTCGGCGACTTCTTCGGGTGTGCCGCAGGCGATGATCTGGCCACCTTTGGAGCCGCCCTCTGGGCCGAGGTCCACCAACCAGTCAGCGGTCTTGATCACATCAAGGTTGTGCTCAATGACCACCACGGTATTGCCGTGGTCGCGCAGGCGATGCAGCACGTCGAGCAATTGCTGGATGTCCGCGAAATGCAAGCCGGTGGTCGGCTCATCGAGGATGTACAGAGTCTTGCCAGTGTCACGCTTGCTCAGCTCGCGTGACAGCTTGACCCGCTGAGCTTCGCCGCCGGACAGCGTGGTCGCACTCTGCCCAAGCTTGATGTACGACAGGCCGACATCCATCAGGGTTTGCAGCTTGCGCGCCAGCGCGGGGACGGCGTCGAAGAATTCGCGTGCCTCCTCGATGGTCATTTCCAGCACCTCATGGATGCTCTTGCCCTTGTACTTCACTTCCAGGGTTTCGCGGTTGTAGCGCTTGCTCTTGCATACGTCGCACGGTACGTAGATGTCCGGCAGGAAGTGCATCTCCACCTTGATCAGGCCATCGCCCTGACAAGCCTCGCAGCGTCCGCCCTTGACGTTGAAGCTGAAGCGTCCTGGGCCGTAACCGCGTGAGCGTGATTCCGGTACGCCAGCGAACAGCTCGCGGATGGGGGTGAAGATGCCGGTGTAGGTCGCCGGGTTGGAGCGCGGTGTGCGGCCAATCGGGCTCTGATCAATGTCGACCACCTTGTCCAGGTGCTGCAGACCGTCGATGCTGTCGTGGGCGGCGGCTTCCAGGGTCGTGGCGCCATTCAGGGCCGTGGCACTCAGCGGAAACAGGGTGTTGTTGATCAGCGTCGACTTGCCCGAGCCGGATACCCCGGTAACGCAGGTCAGCAGGCCGATCGGGATCTCCAGGTCGACATTGCGCAGGTTATTGCCGCGGGCGCCCTTGATCTTCAGCGCGAGTTTCTTGTCGCGCGGATGGCGCTTGGCAGGCACGGCGATCTTGACCCGGCCGGACAGGTATTTGCCGGTCAGTGAGTCCGGGTGCGCCATGACTTCGGCCGCAGTGCCCTGGGCGACGATCTGCCCACCATGCACGCCGGCGCCGGGTCCGATATCCACCACGTAGTCGGCCATGCGGATAGCGTCTTCGTCGTGTTCGACCACGATCACCGTATTACCGATGTCGCGCAGGTGGCGCAGGGTGCCAAGCAGGCGCTCGTTGTCGCGTTGATGCAGGCCGATGCTCGGCTCGTCGAGGATATACATCACCCCGACCAGGCCGGCGCCAATCTGGCTGGCCAGGCGAATGCGTTGCGCTTCACCGCCAGACAGCGTGTCGGCGCTGCGGTCCAGGGTGAGGTAGTCGAGGCCGACGTTGACCAGAAACTGCAGGCGCTCGCGGATTTCCTTGAGGATCTTCTCGGCAATCTCGCCGCGCCGCCCGGTCAGGGCCAAGTTGCTGAAGTAGTCGGTGGCATCGCCGATTGGCATGGCGGTAACTGCCGGCAGGGTCTTTTCCCCTACCCACACGTGCCGCGCTTCACGGCGTAGGCGCGTGCCGCGGCAATCCTGGCAGGCCTGGGTGCTGAGGAACTTGGCCAGCTCCTCGCGCACGCTGGTGGATTCGGTTTCGCGGTAGCGCCGCTCCAGGTTCGGCACGATGCCCTCGAATGGGTGCGAGCGTTTGACGATATCGCCGCGGTCGTTGAGGTACTTGAAGTCGACGTTCTGTGTACCGCTGCCGAATAGAATGCACTTCTGGTGTTCGGCGCTCAGTTCGTCGAACGGCACTTCCAGGCTGAAGCCGTAATGCGCGGCGAGGGAGCCGAGCATCTGGAAGTAATAGACGTTGCGCCTGTCCCAGCCACGGATCGCACCCTCGGCCAGGGTCAGCTCGCCATTGACCAGGCGCTTGGTGTCGAAGAACTGCTTCACCCCCAGGCCGTCGCAGGTGGGGCAGGCGCCGGCGGGGTTGTTGAAGGAAAACAGTTTGGGTTCCAGCTCGCTGATCGAGTGACCGCAGACCGGGCAGGCGAAGCGCGCTGAGAAGATGATCTCCTCACCGCTTTCACCTTCCATGGGGGCAATCAGGGCCAGGCCGTCGGCCAGCTTGAGCGCCGTCTCGAAGGATTCGGCCAGGCGCTGTTGCAGGTCGCTGCGCGCCTTGAAGCGGTCGACCACGGCATCGATGCTGTGCTTCTTCTGCTTGTCGAGCTTGGGCAGTTCGTCCAGCTCGTACAGCTTGCCGTTGACCCGTACACGCACGAAACCCTGGGCACGCAGCTCGTCGAATACGGCCAGGTGCTCGCCTTTGCGCTCACGAATGATCGGCGCCAGCAGCATCAGCTTGCTGCCCTCGGGCAGGGCCAGTACCTGGTCGACCATCTGGCTGACGGTTTGTGCTTCCAGCGGCAGGTCATGGTCCGGGCAGCGTGGTACACCGGCGCGGGCATACAGCAGGCGCAGGTAGTCGTAGATCTCGGTGATGGTGCCCACGGTGGAGCGCGGGTTGTGCGACGTGGACTTCTGTTCGATGGAGATCGCTGGCGACAGCCCTTCGATGATGTCGACATCGGGCTTTTCCATCATCGACAGAAACTGCCGGGCGTAGGCCGACAGGGATTCGACGTAGCGGCGTTGGCCTTCGGCGTACAGGGTATCGAAGGCCAGGGATGATTTGCCGGAACCGGACAGGCCGGTGATCACGATCAGCTTGTCGCGTGGCAGGGTCAGGTCGATGTTCTTCAGGTTGTGGGTACGGGCCCCACGGATCAGAATCTTGTCCAAAACGGCCTCACGCAGCGGGCAGGGTAAGCGGTCAAGTATACGGCTCGCAGCGCCCATGCGGCAAAGCGACACTGCTGCGCCGTAGGGGGTTCGACTGCTAGAATCGCCGGCTTGTTCACGAGAGCTTTTCACATGCACGATTCGCACAGCGAGCGTATGAGCGCGGGCGAAACCCGGGCCGCGGGTGGCCTGGCGTTGGTTTTTGCCTTTCGCATGCTCGGCATGTTCATGGTGTTGCCCGTGCTGGCGACCTACGGCCAGGATCTCACCGGCGCCACTCCCGCCTTGCTGGGCCTGGCCATCGGCGCATACGGGCTGACCCAGGCGGTGTTGCAGATTCCCTTCGGCATGCTCAGCGATCGCATCGGCCGGCGCCCGGTGATCTATGCCGGCCTGTTGATCTTCGCCGCCGGCAGCGTGCTGGCGGCCAATGCCGATTCGGTCTGGGGAGTAATTGGCGGACGAGTGCTGCAGGGCGCCGGGGCGATTTCCGCCGCAGTGATGGCGTTGTTGTCGGATCTGACCCGCGAGCAACACCGGACCAAGGCCATGGCGATGATCGGTATGAGCATCGGCTTGTCGTTTGCCGTGGCCATGGTCGTCGGCCCCTTGCTGACCCGCGCATTTGGCTTGTCCGGGTTGTTCTGGGCGACAGCAGCCATGTCCCTGGTTGGTATTCTTATCGTTGCGGGCGTGGTGCCTCGGGCCGCCGGGCCATTGCAGCACCGCGAGTCAGGGGTGGCCAAGCAGGCGTTGCTGCCCACGTTGCGTAATGGGGATCTGCTGCGCCTGGATTTTGCCATTCTTGCCCTGCACGCGATCCTGATGGCGAGCTTTATCGCCTTGCCGCTGGCGTTGGTCGAGCAGGGCGGCTTGCCGCGCGAAGAACACTGGTGGGTGTATCTCACTGCGCTGCTGGTCGGCTTCTTCGGCATGGTGCCTTTCATCATCTATGGCGAGAAGAAACGCCGCATGAAGCAGGTGCTGCTCGGTGCGGTTGTGGTGCTGCTAGGCTGCGAACTGTTCTTCTGGGCCTTTGGTCACAGCTTGCGAGCGTTGGTCATTGGTACGGTGGTGTTTTTCACCGCCTTCAACCTGCTTGAGGCTTCGCTACCGTCGCTGGTCAGCAAGGTGGCGCCGGCCGGCGGTAAGGGCACGGCGATGGGGGTGTATTCGACCAGCCAGTTTCTCGGTGCGGCCCTGGGCGGCATACTCGGCGGCTGGCTGTTTCAGCACGCAGGGCTGGGCGGTGTGTTTCTCGGCTGCGCTGCCCTGGCGCTTCTCTGGCTCGGCTTTGCTGTTACTATGCGCGAACCGCCTTATGTCACCAGTCTGCGTCTGCCGCTGTCCGCGGCGTCCCTGCAGGAAGTCGGGTTGGCCGAGCGCCTGCGCGCCGTGCCCGGGGTGGCGGATGCCGTGGTGGTGGCTGATGAAGCTGCTATCTACATCAAAGTGGACACTCAACAATTGGATCGCACGTCCCTGCAGCGCCTGATCGATATGGCGCCGGCGACGTGCTGAAAGTCTAGGAGAACGTTATGGCCCGTGGGGTTAACAAAGTCATTCTGGTGGGTACCTGCGGACAGGATCCGGAAACTCGCTACCTGCCCAGCGGTAACGCTGTCACCAACCTGAGCCTGGCCACCAGTGAGCAGTGGACCGACAAGCAGACTGGCCAGAAAGTCGAGAAAACCGAATGGCACCGCGTGTCGCTGTTTGGCAAGGTCGCTGAAATCGCCGGCGAATACCTGCGCAAAGGCTCGCAGGTCTACATCGAAGGCAAGCTGCAAACCCGCGAGTGGGAAAAAGACGGCATCAAGCGCTACACCACGGAAATCATTGTCGACATGCAGGGCACTATGCAGCTGCTGGGCGGCCGTCCCGACGGCGCTGGTGGTGGTGAGCCGCGTCAGTCGCGCCCGGCCCCGCAGCGTGAGCCGCAACAGGCTCCGCGTCAGGCCGCTCCGCAGCCGCAGTCACAGGCCAAGCCGGCTCAGGATTTCGACAGCTTCGACGACGATATTCCGTTCTGATCGACCGAGTAAGCGTTTTCTATGCGTATGCGCCTGATGCTGCTCGGCGGCGGCAACTCACTGGGACAGGCGTTGATTCGCCTCGGTGCTGAGGAAGACATCGGCTTCCTCGCGCCGCGGCCGCCCGAGTCGGGCTGGGACGCAGCCAGCCTGACCCAACTGCTCGATGACACCCGCCCCGATGCCCTGATCAACCTCGCCTACTACTTCGACTGGTTTCAGGCCGAAGCGGTCGACGCGGCGCGTTTCGATGCCCAGGCCCTGGCCGTCGAGCGCCTCGCCGAGCTTTGTCAGCATCACGAAATTCGCTTGCTGCAGCCATCGAGCTACCGGGTTTTTGACGGTTCGCGTGCCACGGCGTATAGCGAGAAAGAGGAGTCGGTACCGATTGGCCTGCGTGGCCAGGCGCTCTGGCGTATCGAGCAGCGTGTGCGGGCCATCTGCCCCAAGCATGTACTGGTGCGCTTCGGCTGGTTGCTCGATGACAGCCCTCAGGGCCTGCTCAGCCGTTTTCTGGCGCGTGCCGAGCGCGAGCAGGCGCTGTACCTGGCCGACGATCGGCGCGGCAACCCCACGCCGGTCGATGATGCGGCGCGGGTGATCCTGGCGATTCTCAAGCAACTCGACTGCGAGACGCCGTTGTGGGGCACCTATCACTACGGCGGCCATGAGGCGACCACCTCGCTGGCGCTAGGGCAGGCGATTCTCGGCGAGGCGCGGCAACTGCGCGGCAACCTGGTGGAGGACGTTTTGCCCCAGGCCCATGCGGCGCGCCCTGATGCCGCCGAGGAGCCTCAGCACGCGGTGCTTGCCTGCAAGAAAATCCTCCACACCTTCGGCATCAAACCGCGCGCCTGGCGCGCCGGGCTGCCGGCTCTTCTGGATCGGTATTACCGCCATGTCTGATGCTGTTGCGCCCATTCTGATTACCGGCGGTGCGGGCTTTATTGGCTCGCACCTGGTCGATGCCCTGCTGGCAGCTGGTCGCCGGGTACGGGTGCTGGACAACCTGTCGATGGGCTCGCGGAACAACCTGCCCCTTGATCACCCTGGCTTGCAACTGATCGTGGCCGATGTAGCCGATGCCGCCGCTGTTTCTGCAGCCACTGAAGGCTGTGCGGCAGTGGTGCACCTGGCCGCGGTGGCTTCGGTGCAGGCCTCGGTGGATGATCCCGTCAGCACCCACCAGAGCAATTTCGTTGGCACGCTGAATGTATGCGAGGCGATGCGCCTGCACGGCGTGCGCCGGGTGCTGTTCGCCTCCAGCGCGGCGGTGTATGGCAATAACGGTGAAGGCTGTGCCATCGACGAACAAACCAGCAAGGCGCCGCTGACGCCTTACGCAGCAGACAAGCTAGCCAGCGAGCATTACCTGGAGTTTTATCATCGCCAGCACGGCCTGGAGCCGGTGATCTTTCGCTTCTTCAATATTTTTGGGCCTCGCCAGGACCCGTCCTCGCCTTATTCCGGGGTGATCAGCATCTTCACCCAGCGTGCCCAGCAGGGTATGCCTATTAGGGTCTTCGGTGACGGCGAGCAGACCCGCGACTTTTTCTATATCGGCGATCTGGTCGATGTGCTGATGCAGGCGCTGAGCGCTCCGGTCATCGAGCCTGGCGCGGTCAATGTCGGTTGGAGTCAGGCGATAAGCCTGAATCACCTGCTGAGTGAAATCGGCGTGTTGCTTGGCGGCTTGCCGGAAGTGACCTATCAGGCGCCACGCGCCGGCGATATTCGCCACTCGCGTGCGGATAACCAGCGCCTGCGTAGCCGTTTTGTGCTGGGCGCGCCGACGTCAATGGCCGATGGGTTGCGGCAGTTGCTAGGGCGATGAGAAAGGCTATGTCCCAAAGCCGTGTTACAAGCTCCAATCGGCTTGTGTAGGAGCGAATTTATTCGCGATTGTGCAGCAAACTTCGCGAATAAAGGCTAGGTCCCTCTTTCGCTCCAACAGGGCGCTCAACAGTCAAGCACCACGAAAAAAGCCGGCAATGCCGGCTTTTCTCCATCCTGGGTTTTCTTAGAACTTGTAACCCAGGCCAACCATGTAAACGAAGGGGTCGATATCCACGTCGACCTTGACCTTGCCTGCGCCCGCCAGGTCTGTAGTGGCGGTGGTATCGATGTCGACATACCAGACCGAGGCGTTGAACAGCAGGTGCTCGGTCAGGCTGTAATCCATACCGACTTGCAGGGCCAGGCCGATCGAGTTGTCCAGTTCGAGATTGCTAAAGCCTGCAGCTTTACGTTCACTGGTCAGGTCTTCATCGAAGAACAGGGTGTAGTTGAGGCCTGCGCCGACGTACGGCTGGAATGCCGAGGCCGGGGCCATCGGGTAGTACTGCAGCGACAGGGTTGGTGGCAGGTGCTTGATGTCGGCCAGTTTGCCGTCAAGGCCGCCGAGGCCCTTGACGGTCACCGTGTGGCTGAAGGGCGTGGCTGCCAGCAACTCGATGCCGATGTGATCGGTCAGCATATAGGCACCTGCGAGACCCAGCTGGGTATCGCTGTCCAGCCCAGCCTTGCCGCCGAGGCGGCCGCCGTTGAGGGTGAGCGCCGAGCTGTCTTCCTGCGGGTCCACGGTGGCGACACCGGCACGCACGATGATGTCGCCCGCCTGGTGGGCATAGGCCAGGGGCGCTGCGAGAGACAGGGCGACCAGCGAGGCGGTGAACAGAGGCTTGAACATGGTGAACTCCTTGGCATGTCATCAGTAAGAGCAGATGTGACAAGGGTAGGGCGCTTGCAGCAGGCATCTGTTGACCCAGCTCAATGGTCCGGTGATTCGTTGCGCAGACGCTATTGAGCGTTGCCATTGATACGATTGCAGATGATAATGTTTCTCTTTAATTGCTTGCCCGCTTCCGGGCTTGTCTGTCTGGCACAGCTGCGTACTGAACTGTGCTGCTGATGGCGTCGCTTTCTGCTTACTGGCTGAGGATTGCCCCCGCATGAACCCCTACCCTGTCCGCTCACTGGTTGCAGCCATGCTGCTGAGCAGTGCGCCCTTGTTGGCTGCGCCGCTCGATGCCGCGCTGGATGAAAGCCAGCGCCTGGCCGCCGAGGCCAAATCGTCGCAAGCGCGTATCGAGCAACTCGATGACGCCAGCCGCGAAATGCTCACCGACTACCGCAATGCCATTCAGCAGGCCGAGGCCTTGCGTGGCTACAACGCGCAGCTCAAGGAGTTGGTCGCGGCCCAGGGCAAGGAGCTCAGTGGTTACCAGGTGCAACTCGATGGGATTGAGCGTACCCAAGAGGCCGTAGCGCCGCAGATGCGTCGCATGGTCGAGGTTCTGGGCGAATTCATCGCTGCCGATCTGCCGTTTCTGCCGGATGAGCGGCAAGATCGCCTGGCGCAACTGCAGGACCTGCTGCCACGTGCCGACGTGAGCCTGGCTGAGAAGTACCGGCGCATTCTCGAGGCCTATCAGGTGGAAAGCGACTACGGCCGCACCCTGGAAGCCTGGCGCGGCGAGCTGCCGGTAGAGGACGGTACGCGCAGTGTCGAGTTCCTGCGCCTGGGCCGGGTGATGCTCTATTACCAGACCCTCGACGGCCGCGAGAGTGGTTGGTGGAATCCTCAGGCTTCGGCCTGGCAAACCCTTGACGGTTCTGCCCGTCGTCCTCTGCATCAGGCCATTGCCATCGCTCGCCAGGAGCAGGCTCCTGCGCTGTTGTCGCTGCCCGTCAAAGCGCTGTCTCAGGAGGCTGCACAATGAGCCGTCGTATGCTTGCCGTCCTGGCCCTTGGCCTTGTGACTTTTACTGCCTCCGCAGCCGAGCCGCTGACGCCCGACCAGTTGCTGCAGCGCATCCGCAGTGAGCGTGCGGCTGAAGTCAGTGCCATGCAGTCGCGTGAGCAGACCTTTATTGCCGAGCGCGGCGAACGTGCCCAGTTGCTTGCCCAGGCCAATGCGGCCTTGGCCACCCAGAAAGCCGAAGCCGAGCGCCTGAAAGCCGAATTCGATCGTCAGGAAGCGCTGCTGGCCGAGCAGGAAAAACTCTTGGCCCAACGCGTCGGCCACCTGGGCGAGTTGTTCGGGGTGGTGCGTCAGAGCGCGGGCGATGTGGCCGGGCAGTGGCAGGACAGCCTGCTCAATGCGCAGTACCCGGAGCGGCTGAAGCGTCTCAAGGCCCTGGCCGAAAGCCGGGCCTTGCCGTCGGCCGCAGACCTGGATGGCTATTGGATGCTGTTGCTGGAAGACCTGGCGGCCAGCGGTCGAGTCGAGCGCCTGCAATTGCCTGTGGTGGCTGCTGATGGCCAGCGCAGCGAGCAGTCGGTATTGCGTGTGGGCGCGTTCTCGGTGTTCAACGATGAAGCCTTCCTGCGCTACGACGCCGACGCTGGTGAGCTGATCGCGCCCTTGCGCCAGCCCTCGGGCTTCGGCCAGGTCAGCGATTATCTGACGACGGATGAAGCACTGGCGACGCTGCCGATCGACCCGAGCCGCGGCACGCTGCTGGCGCAACTGCAGCGTGAGCCAACGCTGTGGGACCGCTTGCAGCAGGGCGGCCTGGTCGGTTGGGTGATCGTTGCCCTGGGCGTGTTCGGCCTGTTGCTGGCGATCTGGCGGATGGTCTACCTGGCGCGCGTAGCCTCTGGTGTCAAAGCGCAGGTCCGTGATCTCAGCGTACCGCGCGACGATAACCCGCTGGGCCGGGTGATTGGCGTGCTGGGGCCGAAGCCGCAATTGTCGGACCTGGACACCCTGGAGCTGAAACTCGACGAGGCGATCCTGCAGGAGACCCCGCCGCTGGAGAAAGGCCAGGGCTTGCTCAAACTGTTGGCGGCGGTCGCTCCATTGCTCGGTCTGCTCGGCACCGTGACCGGCATGATCGTCACCTTCCAGGCGATTACCCAGGGCGGCGGTGGTGATTCACGGCTGATGGCCGACGGTATTTCCCAAGCCCTGGTAACCACCGTACTTGGCCTGGTCGTGGCGATTCCGCTGCTGTTCCTGCACAGCCTGCTGGCCAGCCGCAGCAAGGGGCTGATCCAGCTGCTGGAGCAGCAAAGTGCCGGCCTGATTGCCCTGCATCTGTCGGGAGCGCCGCGCCGTGACTGATCTGCATGGCCTGTGGCTGCGCCTGGTCGACAGCGCCTATGCGCTGCTCGACTTCATGAGCGCTGGCGGCGTGGTCATGTGGGCCCTGGCGGCGCTTTGCGTGGTGTTCTGGACGCTGGTGTTCGAGCGTTTCTGGTACATGCGCCGGGTTTTCCCGCTGTGGGTTCAGGAACGCCGCCAAGCCTGGCAGCAGTTGCTGGCTGATGAGCCGGGCACCTGGCAGCGCTCGGTGCGCAGTGCCTGGCTGGCCCAGGCGCGCCAGCACCTGACCGGCCCGTTGCGTCTGAGCAAGACCCTGGTGGCGTTGTACCCACTCTTCGGTTTGCTCGGTACCGTCAGCGGCATGGTCGCGGTGTTCGACGTGCTGGCCATCAACGGCACCGGCAACCCGCGCGGCATGGCCGCCGGCGTGTGGCAGGCGACCCTGCCGACCATGGCCGGGATGGTCCTGGCGATATCCGGATTGTTCAGCCTGGCGCGTCTGGAACGTGACGCCCGCCAGGCCCTCGAGCGGCTGGCTGACCAGCTGCGACACGACTGAGACCTGTAAACCATGAGAATGCGACGTCACCATCAGCAAGACGAAGACACCGGCATCGACCTGACGCCGATGCTCGACGTGGTTTTCATCATGCTGATCTTCTTCATCGTCACCAGCTCGTTCATTAAAGAGTCCGGCGTCGAGATCCAGCGGCCCCAGGCAGAAACCGCCAGCCCGCAGGACAAGGGCAATATCCTGATCGCCGTCACCGCCGATGGTCAGGTGTGGATGGACAAGAAAGTTGTCGACGTGCGCAGCGTGCGCGCCCATGTCGAGCGCATGCGCGTGGACCAGCCTGATGGCGCGGTCGTGGTGCAGGCCGATCAGGATGCGCGTACCGGGCTGGTGGTGCAGGTCATGGACCAGGCGCGCCTGGCCGGTGTGCAGGATGTCGCCCTGGCGGCCAGTGCAGGCGTGAACTGATGCGCCTGCCGCTTTCTTTCCTGGCGGCCTGTCTGATGGCTGTGGGTCTGTTCGGCCTGATGCTGTACATGGTCGCGCCGCCGGTCAGCCAGCCGTCGGACGAGCCGATCAGCGTGGCCAACTTCGTGCGCATGGATGGCGACTCCAGCAACACCGCGACGCGCACCCGGCAACAGGCTCCGCAACCGCCACAACCGCAGACGCCGCAACCGCCTACACCGCCGACGCCGACCGCGGCAGCACCCAGCGCGACCCTGCCGGCACTCGATCTGCCGGTGCCCAGCCTGAGTGGCTCGGTGGCCGTGAACAGCGCGCCGACCCCGAGCCTCAGTGGCCTGACGGCAGGCGCGGCGCCGAGCCCACCCGCTCCCGCCACCAGCGATGCCGGTGGTCAGATGGGGGGGGCGGAGAGCGAAGTCATGCCGCTTAATGATGTGATGCCGACCTATCCGCGCTTCGCCGAGCAGCGCGGTATCGAAGGGCATGTGAAGCTGGCGTTCACCATCACCCGTAACGGTACGGTGGAGAATGTACGTGTGCTGGAGGCCAGCCCGCAGAATGTCTTTGAGCGTGAGGCCCGCCGCGCTGCCGTGCGCTGGCGCTTTGCACCGCGCACTGAAGGTGGTCTGGCCGTGGCGCGCGAAGCGGTGAAAACCCTGTACTTCCGTTTGGAGCGAGGTCGCTGATGATGCCGCGTCTATTGCTGGTATGGCTGCTCTGCGTGAGCGCCCAGGTGCAGGCCGCCGATCAGGTGGTCGAACCGGCCGTTTTCAGGGCCCTGAATACGGCCCAGGAGGCCCAACAGAAGGGTGACTATGCGGCCGCTCGACGCGCCCTGGAGGGGGCCAAGGCCCGCGAGGGGAGTCTGGAGCAGGCGCTGGTCTGGCGTAGCCAGGCTTATCTGCACTGGGCGCAAGGGCAGAATGCCCAAGCCATCGAGTTGCTGGGCAAGGCCATCGCCAGCGGCAAGCTGGATGATGAATTACTGGCCAATGAGCAGCTCAACCTGGCCCGCCTGAACCTGGTCGAGCGCCGCTATGGTGAGGTGGTGCGGCTGCTGGCCCCGCAGCAAGCCAAGGCTGATGAAGAACAACTGCAAATGCTGGTGCAGGCCTATCAGGGCCTGGGGCAACCGGCCAAGGCCCTGCCGCTGGCCGAGCGTTACGTGCAGGCCAACCCGAAGGCGGCTGACAGCTGGTTGCAGTTTCTGGTGGGTATGAACGCCGAGCTCAAACGCTATTCGGCTGCCGAGCGCTGGCAGCGGCAGTTGCTCGTGCGCCAAGCGGATACCCCAGCTGCCTGGCGTCAGTTGGCGGCTCTGCAGCAACTGGCAGGCGAGCCCGACAAGGCCCTGGCCACCTTGCGTACTGCATACGGCAAGGGTGTGCGTTTCAGCGAAAGCGAGCTGGATAACCTGGTGCTGCTGGCCAGCGCGGCCGAGCAGCCCTGGCAGGGCGCCAAGCTGCTCAATGGTATGTTCGAGCAGGGTGTACTGGCGCGCACCCCGGCGCGCGAGGAGCGACTCGGGTTGCTCTGGTGGCAGGCTCGCGAGCGCAGCGCGGCGGCACGTATCTACCGTGCCCTGGCTACCCGCTCCGGCAGCCCCAAGCACTGGCTGAGCCTGGCACAGCTGGAGCTGGAGCAGGCCCACTGGCAAGCCGGGCTGGACGCTCTGGCGCAGGCTGAGCGTGCCGGTGCCGACCGTGGCAAGGTGCGCTCCTGGCGCAATTGGGCCGAGAGCGAGCTGAGCTTCGAGCGGGAAAAGCGTTTGGCTAGCCGTAGCTGAGGTCGTGATCCGTACTACCGCTTAGCCCCAGCGCTGCACAACAAAACGCCGCGTCTCCCTAAGGAGCGCGGCGTTTTTTATGGAGTTGGTCGAGGCCCCGATTTGGCTTGTGTAGGCGCGAAGGGGGCGCCTGGCCTTTATTCGCGATGGTGTTCATGGAGCGTTCGGCGCCCCATTCACGCCTCCAGGGAGAGGGAGGCTTCAGCTAACTCAAAGTGCCAGTTCTCACTTAACTATCGGGCAGCTCATAGGCGTAGATCTTGTCGGCCTGCATCTGGTAGCCCACTTCGGCCAGTTCGCTGCTGCTGTGTTCCACCTTCAACGGCCCCTCGACCCAGAAGGGCTGGTACAAGGCATCAAGCAGGACGCCCAGTTCGGCCTGTACGTGGACAATCTGGTTCGACGGCGGTGGCGGTACATGGATGCAGGCGCCGAAGTAGGGCACCAGGAGAAACTCGGTCACCCGGCCCTCATCGGTGACGTCCAGCGGCACGATATAGCCGGGCAGCTTGACCGCCTGGCCATCGAGTGCCTTGACCACAGGGGCGGCCGGCGACTGCTGCAGCGCAGCAGGGCCCGCCTCGGACAGTGCATCGGCGAGTTGCGACAGGTCGTGGATCGGGGCGGCTTGCGGTGCTTCTACTGGGGCGTCTGGCGGGACCAGATCAGACCAGTTCAGTTCGCGCACCTCGCCTGCCCACAGGGGCAGGGCGATGGCCAACAGCAGGCCGGCGAACAAGGGGTGTGGCATGGGGGACATCCTCATAGACGAATCGACAGGCCATCTGCCAAGGACTGGCGGTAAGCGCGCCAGGCGGGCACCGCGCCCATCAGCAGGGCTGCGCCCAGAATAGCCCCGAGTAGCGTCCACTCATAGCTGCTCGGCAGGGCGAGCGGCAGGTACAGACCGTAATTGGCCTGCACATAGCCCTGGCTGGCGGCGATGCCCAGGTACAACAGGGCCAGGCCCAGCAGCACCCCGGCCAGGGCCAGCGCAAAGGCTTCGACGATCAGCAGGCTGGCGATATGCCAGGGCCGTGCGCCTACCGAGCGCAGAATCGCCATCTCCCGGCGGCGTTCGTTGAGGCTGGTGAGAATGGCCGTGAGCATGCCGATCAGGCCGGTCAGCACGACGAACAGCGACACCACGAACAGCGCCTTCTCCGCCGTGCTCATCAGGCTCCACAGCTCCTGCAGGGCGACGCCCGGCAGAATCGCCAGCAGCGGCTCGCCGCGGTATTCGTTGATTTCCCGTTGCAGGCTGAAGGTGGCGATCTTGCTGTTCAGGCCGAGCATAAAGGCGGTGATCTGCTTGGGTTGCAGATCCATGGCCCGGGCTTGCTCGGCACTGACCTTGGCCGCCCCACGCGCCGGCATGCCGTTCTGCCAATCGACGTGCAGCGCCTCCATGCCAGCCAGGGAAATATGCAGGGTGCGGTCCACCGGGGTGCCGGTGCGCGCCAGGATGCCCACCACCGTGAATGGCTTGTCATCGTGCTTGACCAGGCTGATGGTGGCCACACCGTGGGCCAGAACCAGTTTGTCGCCGAGCGAATAGCCCAGGGCCTGAGCCACCTCCGCACCGAGGGTGACCTCGAACGGGTCATCCCCGAAGGCGCGGCCCTGGGCCAGTTTCAGAGGTTGACTGCGGGCGTAGCGGTAATGCTCGAAGTAGCGCGCGTCGGTACCCATCACCCGATAGCCGCGGTGTGAGTCGCCCAGGGAAATGGGGATGGCCCACTTCACCTGGCGGTGTTCGGCGAAGTGCTCGAAGCTGTCCCAGCGGATGTTGTTGGTGGCGTTACCGATGCGGAACACCGAGTAGAGCAGTAGGTTCACGCTGCCCGAACGGGCGCCGACGATCAGGTCGGTGCCGCTGATGGTGTTGGCGAAACTGGCGCGTGCTTCGGTACGCACGCGTTCCACGGCCAGCAACAGGCAGACCGACAGGGCGATGGCGAACACCGTGAGCAGCGCGGTAAAGCGCCGGTTGGCCAGGCTGGCCAGGGCGATGCGAATCAGGTGCATATCAGACCTCGGCGGGTGTGGCGGCGCGGTTCAGCTCAGCCAGCGACAGGCTGCGGTCGAACAGGTGGGCCAGGCTCTGGTCATGGCTGACGAACAGCAGGCTGGCGCCAGCGGCGCGGCATTCGGTGAACAGCAGGTGCAGGAAGGCCTCGCGGGCGTCGGCATCCAGGGCCGAGGTCGGCTCGTCGGCGATCACCAGCTCGGGCTGGCCGATCAGCGCACGGGCGGCGGCCACGCGTTGCTGCTGGCCGATCGACAGGCTGTCGGCACGGCGCGCCTGCAGCGCTTCGTCGGCCAGGCCGAGATGGCTGAGCAGCGCTGCGGCCGCTGCGGCGACACTGCCGTGGCGCTCACAGGCACGGGCGCTGCGCAGGCGGGAAAAGCGGCAGGGCAGCTCGACGTTTTCCCGCACCGAGAGAAACGGCAGCAGGTTGAACTGCTGGAAGATATAGCCGGTGTGGTTGACCCGGAAGCGGTCGCGGGCGCTGGACGACAGACGCCCGAGGTCTTCGCCGAGCAGCGAGACGCGGCCGCTGGCGGCCTGCTGCACGCCGCCGAGCAGACCGAGCAAAGTGGTTTTGCCGCTGCCGCTGGGGCCTTTGAGGAACAGGCTCTGGCCGCGTTCGAGGGTGAACTCGGGGATGTCCAGCAGAGTGGGTTGACCGGGCCAGGCGAATTGAAGGTCGGACAGGGTGATCAGGGCTGTGCTCATAAAACAAGCGGCCGGGTTACCCCGGCCGATTCACTGCAAGTGGGAAACGGTTCAGAACGCCAGCGTGGCCTTGGCCGGCGTCAGTTCGACACCTTGCTGACCGCTCGGTGCGATCAGTTGTACCTGAATCTTCTCGGTGCCGGGGAACTGCTTGAACAGCCCGCCCAGGTTCAATTGTTGCAAAGCGTCAGGGCGCTGGCAGTCGAACTGATAGTGCGCGTGAATATCACTGTGGGATTCGCCGTCGGCATGTTCGTGGGCGTGTTCCTTATGCTCATGGTCTTCGTGTTCATGTTCGTCGTGGGCGTGCTCGCCATCTTCAAACAGCGGGCTTTCCAGCTCCTGCTTGGCGACCTTGCAGTTGCCAGCGTCCAGGCCGAACAGTGCCAGGGGCTCTTGCAGGCTGCTGCGTACCGCCGCGACCTTGGCTTTGTCCGCCGCGCTGGTGGCTGCGTGCTCGAAACCCACCAGGTTCATGGCCGGGCTTTCCAGCTCCAGCTCCAGGGTCGTGCCCTCAAGCACCGCATTGAGCTGCGCGACACCGTGTTCATGGGCGCCCAGGCTGCCATGCTCGGCATGTTCGTGGTCATGGTCATGATCGTGGCTAGCGGCTTGGGCGATGGCCAGGGGGAGCAGGGCAAACGGCAGGGCGAGCAGCAGGCGGCGCATGGTGGTCTCCGGAGGATGATTTAATCGTTACGTTATAACAACTTTAGTTGTCCCTGGCCAGTGCGCCCTTGGCGCGGCCGGTTGCCCATGGGAGCATGGCGAGCAAATTTCCTGGAGCAAGCAGATGGTGCGTATACGTGGACAGATCGGTCAGTGGCCGGTCGATTTGACCGTGGAACTCGATGCGGCGGATTGGGCCAACCTGGCTGCGAGCCTGCCGGCGGCAGCCGCCATACCCTCTGCGCCTGCCTCCTCTGCAGCGGCGCCGGCGGATGATCGCCTGTGGCAGACCGCGTTGGATCTGCTGCGCCAGACGGGTCAGGTGGATGGCCCACAGCTACTGAATGACCTCAGTGCCCTGGCCGGCGGCGAGGTGGCCGGTAAGCGGCTGCTGGTGCGCCTGCGCCATTGCCCCCAGGTGCGCATGGAAAGCGGCGTCGATGCGCCGATTTATCACTGGGTCGGTTGAGGGTGTCGCTTACCGGGCGTTAGCAGGTGGCCTTGAGCACGACAAACTTGGGCGTCGCCGCGACCTGCTCGACGCCACGAAACAGCTTCCCGAGTTTCGCGTGATAGCCCAGGTGACGGTTGCCGACGATCCACAGTTCGCCCCCGCGAACCAGCGCATTGCGTGCCTGCTGGAACATGCGCCAGGCGAGGAAATCGCCGACCACCTGTTGCTGGTGGAACGGCGGGTTGCACAGCACCAGGTCGAGGGAGTCGGCCGGCTGAGCCGCCAGGCCATCGCCGGCGCGAATCGTCACCGCTCGCTCCCCCAGTGCCGCCTGCCAGTTGGCCTCGGCCGACTGCACGGCCATAAACGACTCATCGACCAGGGTCAGCGCCGCTGTCGGGTTGGCCAGGGCGAAGGCGATGCCGAGCACGCCATTGCCGCAGCCAAGGTCGGCCACCCGGCAAGCATCGAGACGCCGTGGCAGGTGCGGGAGGAAGGCGCGGGTGCCGATATCCAGACCCTCGCGGCAAAACACATTGGCGTGGTTGAGCAGCTCGATGGCCGGTTTATCCAGACGATAACGGCTGGGATAGGGCGAGGTCGGGGTTGGCCGGGATTCGGGCGAAACCTGCAGCAACCGCGCTTTCTTCACCGCAAGGGAGGCCTGTACCGGGCCGATGTAACGTTCCAGCAAGTCGCCGGCGGCGCGCGGCAGATGCTTGATCATTGCGCCGGCTACCACGCGGGCATTCGGCGCGAGCTGGCCATGCAGGCGGATCAATTGCTCCTCCAGCAACGCCAGGGTCTTGGGCACGCGGATCAGCACCCAGTCGAACGGCCCCTGGGGTGTTGCGCTGGCGGGGATAAAGGTCACCGCGTCGGCCGCTAGGCCATTGCGCGCCAGGTTCTGCTGCAGCGCCAGGGCACCCAGGTAGGAGTCGCCGCTGCTGCTGACCTGGCAGTGGCCGGCCAGGGAGCAGGCCAGGGCGCCGAAACCATCGTTGAGCACCAGCACGCGGCTACCAGGGGCCAAGCCCTGTTCGTGCAGGTGCGCCAGCAGGTACTCGTCGGCTGCATCGAAGGCCTGCAGGGGTTCGGCCTGCTGTTCGGGTTGACGCAGCAGATCGAGTTCGGCGAACGGGGTGACGAGCAGGGGCATCGATAGACTCGGGCAGAACAATGGGGAGGGGCGAATTATCCGGGTTGTCTGCCCGCGGCGCACCCCTTATCGCTAGACAACCCTGTGCTTTGTCGGTGTTTCAGCATGCCGGCCTGGGGCACACTGCAAGACCCTTCTCAGCCGTCGGAGCTTGCCATGACCGATCACGACGAGCGTGCCACTCGCCAGACCGTGCTTGAGGTCACCCCACTCACACCGAGCCTGTTTACCCTGCGCACCACGCGCGCGCCCGGCTTTCGCTTTCGCGCCGGCCAGTTTGCCCAGCTCGGCCTGCAAGCGGCGGATGGGCAGTGGATCTGGCGGCCCTACTCAATGGTCTCGGCGCCCCATGATGAGTACCTGGAATTCTTTTCCATCGTCGTGCCAGGCGGCGCCTTTACCTCTGAACTTTGCCGGCTGGCCCCAGGCGATGGGCTCTGGGTCGGCCGCCAGGCGTTCGGCTATCTGACCCTGGATCGCTTCGCGGATGGCCGTGATCTCTGGTTGCTGGCCAGCGGCACCGGCCTGGCGCCGTTTCTCTCGCTGCTGCAGGACTTCGAGGTGTGGCAACGCTTTGAGCGCATCGTGCTGGTGTACAGCGCGCGCACGGTCGCTGAGCTGGCCTACCAGCCGATGATCCGCGCCTTCGCTGAACAGGAGCATCTGGCCGAGTTCGCTAACAAACTCACCTACCTGCCCGTGGTTACTCGCGAGCCTGCGCCCGGTTGCCTGAATGCGCGCATCACCGATCTGCTCGATAGCGGCGAGCTGGAACGTGCCGCTGGTCTGGCGTTGAGTCCTGAGCATTCGCGGCTGATGATCTGCGGTAACCCGCAGATGATCGAGGACACCCGCCAGCGCCTTAAGGCACGCGGCATGCAGTTGAGTCTGAGCCGCCGGCCGGGGCAGATCGCTGTGGAAACCTACTGGTGATAGCCGAAGCGGTTGTTGCTGGAGCCGGCGGAGTGATGCGTTGAGCCATAAAAAACAGGGCGCCTTTGGGCGCCCTGTTTCGTTAACGTGTTGCTTACGGCTTGTTCTGTTGCTGCGCTTTGAGCAGGTCGCGGATTTCGCTCAGCAGGGTTTCCTGCGCGCTTGGCACTGGCGGTGCCGAGGGCGCCACGGCCTCTTCACGTTTGAGCCGGTTGATCGCCTTGACGCCCATGAAGATGGCGAAGGCGACGATGGTGAAGTCGATGATCGTCTGGATGAACTTGCCATAAGCCAGCGTCACGGCGGGCGCATCACCGACAGCGGCCTTGAGTACGATGGCCAGATCCGAGAAGTCGACGCCGCCGATCAGCAGACCGAGCGGTGGCATCACCACGTCGCCAACGAAGGAGGAGACGATCTTGCCGAACGCCGCACCGATGATGATGCCGACAGCCATGTCGACGACATTGCCCTTGACCGCGAAGGCCTTGAATTCACTGATGATGCTCATGGAAGCTCCCTGTTCGATATTTATACACGCAGTGTACTGCAGCCCTGGCGGCTTGCCAGTGGGGCGTTTCAGGGGTAAGCGATGTCTGGCAGCGACTCGAAGCCGGGGCGTGCCAGCAGGTAGCCCTGAAATAGATCAATGCCCAGACTCTGTAGAGCCTGCAGCTCGCCGAGGGTTTCAATGCCTTCGGCGATGATCTCGATGCCCAGCGTGCGGCATATCTTTACGGTGCCCTCGACCAGCACCTGGCGCACGCTGTCCTGGTCGATGCCGCGGATCAGTCCCATATCCAGCTTGATCAGGTCCGGCTGGAAGTCGGCCAGCAGGTTAAGCCCGGCATAGCCGGCGCCAAAGTCATCGATGGCGGTCATGAAGCCCTGCTTGCGGTACGCGCGCAGGATGCCGGTGAGGTGGTCGATGTCGAGCACCTGCTCCTGTTCGGTGACTTCGAAGATGATGCGGTCGAGCGGGAAGGCGTAGCGTTCTGCCGCATCCAGAGTGGCACGGATACAGGTTTCCGGTTTGTACACCGCGTTGGGCATAAAGTTGATCGAGAGCATGGCGGGAATCTGCAACCGCGAAGCCCATTCCAACGCTTTGATCCGGCACATCTGGTCGAATGGGTAGAGATTGGCGGCGTTCACCTGGCTCAGCACGCTGGCTGCTGATTGACCCTCGGGACCGCGTACCAGTGACTCGTGAGCGAATACGCTGCGTGTGCGCAGATCGACGATAGGCTGGAAGGCAACGCTGATGGGGAAGTCCAGGGCTTTGCCATCGCGGCAGGCTGAGCAGCCGGTTGGTGTTGTCATGGGTGTGGTCGTCTCGTGTACGCGCAAAAAGGGAAAAGGCTGTGAGTTCGCCAGTACCGTGAAGATAGCAGGTCGTTGCTGGGGACTGTTCTCGTTTCGTCGCACGCTACGTTGCCGCGAAAAATCTCGCGCCGGCGCGGCCACGAGCGAAATAGCAACACACCCTAGGTCTGCTGGGGATTACAGGCTAGTGCGATGGGGCCGACAGATCTGGGTACACCATCGCCGTTGATCTCGATCAAGTGCCTGGCGATAGCGCTCGCTAGGCTGGTGCTTCATCCACTGTGAGGCGTTTGATCATGCACGTTGACCATCATTCCCTGGTTCATGACTTTTCCGAACAGCGCGACGCGCTGCACCGCCTGCGCCAGGACGACGCCGAGTTTGCCCGCCAAGCCGAGGCCTACGAGGCCTTGGACAAGCGCATCTGCCGGGTTGAGGACGGTATCGAACGCTTGGACGACGTGACCCTCGCCAGCCTCAAACTCAGCCGGGTCGCACTCAAGGATGACCTGGCGCGTCGGCTCAAGCGTGCTTCCGGGCAGTGTTGTGGCTGTGGCAATGGCTGCAAGAGCTGAACTCAGTGGCGTGGCGGGTTGATCAGGTAACTCAGCAGTTCGGGATCATTTGAGGCCTGTACCGGCTGCGTCGGGTAGGCCAGCTCTGCCAATAACTGGTGGCAGAACGCGTAGGCCAGTTGATCCTGCCGATAGACGCTGAGCAGCCACTGGCGGCCATCCCCCAGTGTTTGCAGGGCCAGTGCCCGACCGATGCCGAGGCGGCGGTATTTGCGCAGGACAAATAGATCGGCGAACTCCATGACCTCGACGCCCGCTACCTCGCTGCGTTCCAGCAACAAAAAGCCGGCAATAAAACCGTCGACCAGCACCAGACTGGCGCTCCAGTCCGGCTCGCGCCAGTAGCGCTGCAGGTGCTCGTCATGGATGTAAAAGCGCCCGTCGAGCTCGACATCCTCCTGTTCCCAGTCCGAACTCTCGTAGGCATAAAACTGATAGAGGTTGCGGATCAGCGGCAGCTGTTCGATTTCGGCAGGTAGCAGTTCAATCTGCATGGCGGGGGACTCGGGCGGAGTAGGGCGGTATTATCGCCTTTTACCGCGACGGAGAGTTCCATGGCCAAGGCCAAACGCATGTACGGCTGCACCGAGTGCGGCGCTACCTTCCCGAAATGGGCGGGGCAATGCGGCGAGTGTGGGGCCTGGAACACCCTGGTGGAAACCGTACTCGAGGCCAATGCGGCGACGCCCAGTGGGCGTACCGGTTGGGCGGGGCAGCAGGCCCAGCTGAAAACCCTGGCCGAGGTCAGCGTCGAGGAAATGCCGCGCTTCTCCACCGCCTCCGGCGAGCTGGACCGGGTGCTCGGCGGCGGCCTGGTAGACGGCTCGGTGGTGCTGATTGGCGGTGATCCGGGGATCGGCAAGTCGACCATCCTGCTGCAGACCCTGTGCAATATCGCCCAGCGCTTCCCGGCGCTCTATGTCACCGGCGAGGAATCCCAGCAGCAGGTGGCCATGCGCGCGCGCCGCCTGGGCTTGCCGGAAGACAAGCTCAAGGTCATGACCGAGACCTGCATCGAGGCGATCATCGCTACGGCGCGCCTGGAAAAACCCAAGGTGATGGTCATCGATTCGATCCAGACCATCTTCACCGAACAACTGCAATCGGCCCCCGGCGGCGTTGCCCAGGTACGTGAAAGCGCGGCGCTGCTGGTGCGTTTCGCCAAGCAAAGCGGTACGGCGATCTTCCTGGTCGGCCACGTCACCAAGGAAGGCGCCCTGGCCGGGCCGCGGGTGCTTGAGCACATGGTCGACACCGTGCTGTATTTCGAGGGCGAGGCCGATGGCCGCCTGCGCCTGCTGCGTGCGGTGAAGAACCGCTTCGGTGCGATCAACGAGCTGGGCGTGTTCGGCATGACCGACAAGGGCCTCAAGGAGGTCACCAACCCCTCGGCGATCTTTCTTACCCGCGCTCAGGAAGAGGTGCCTGGCAGCATTGTCATGGCGACTTGGGAAGGTACCCGACCGATGCTGGTCGAGGTGCAGGCACTGGTCGACACCAGCCATATGGCCAACCCGCGCCGCGTGACCCTGGGCCTGGACCAGAACCGCCTGGCGATGTTGCTGGCGGTGCTGCATCGTCACGGCGGCATTCCTACCTATGACCAGGACGTATTCCTCAATGTGGTCGGTGGGGTCAAGGTGTTGGAGACCGCGTCCGACCTGGCGTTGATGGCAGCGGTAATTTCCAGCCTGCGCAACAAACCCTTGCCTCATGACTTGCTGGTGTTCGGCGAAGTGGGTTTATCCGGCGAAATCCGCCCGGTGCCGAGCGGCCAGGAACGGCTCAAGGAGGCGGCCAAACACGGCTTCAAGCGCGCCATTGTGCCCAAGGGCAATGCGCCCAAAGAGTCACCGCCGGGTCTGCAGGTGATTGCCGTGACGCGTCTGGAGCAGGCGTTGGATGCGTTGTTCGAATAGGGCGCTCGCCTCTGGCTCTTGCGCGGTTGGCGCCCGTTGCTCAGGGCT
This sequence comes from Gammaproteobacteria bacterium, assembly GCA_018826895.1. Taxonomy (GTDB): domain Bacteria; phylum Pseudomonadota; class Gammaproteobacteria; order Pseudomonadales; family Pseudomonadaceae; genus Aquipseudomonas. The sequence goes on along the minus strand of JAHJYA010000132.1, from coordinate 1,446 downwards.
GCGGCGTTCTGCCGCTGAGGGCTATGGGAAGAAATTGATCCCGGTCAACGGGTAGCGAAGACCGGGCGCGCAGCATGAAGGTGTACCCATAGAGGAGTCACCGTCATGACCCTGTTCTTCGATATCGTCGCCAAAGCCTTTCACATCGAGCCGGTACGGCGTGAGCACAAGATCTGCCTGGAGCGTCAGCGTATGCAGGCGCGTCGCCAGCGGCGTCAGGATGCCGATGCGGCCTGCTGTGTGCTCTGATTGCCGTCTGTATATGGCAAGAGGTGCCCGTTTTTGCCGGGCTCCGGCCTCTTGCTAGCCGCTGAACTCAGGCTGCATCTTCACCCAGGGCGGCCAGTTCGCGCTCAAGCAGGTCTTCATCGCCCAGGTTGAGTTCGACGAGACGTCGCAGGTGGCTGATCGAGTCGAGGTCGATGTGTCGGCAGATAAAGCCCAACTGGTCATCCTGTACGCGGGTCAGCTCCACCTCCATGCGTACGCGAGTGTCGGGCCCCAGTTCGACCTGAGCCTCGAAGGCTTGTTGGGCGTCACCGCTCCAGTCAGCAGGGCGCTGCACCAGTAGCCCCTTGAGTGACAAGTCGATCAGTTGGACCTGCCAATGCAGATCCCCCTGGGTGAGGGCAGTGGGGGCGTCGAACGCGATGCGCTGGAAGCGCCGGCGTTCGTGTGCGGTTTCGCTCATGCGACAACTCCTTGGTGTTTTACTCACTATAGCAAGGCCGCAACCGGGCAACGTGCTTTGCATCAAGGGTTCTGCATGACCGGGCGTCGGTTGGTGCGCTGCAAAAGCGTGCGCCAGCGCCCTTTATGCACATTAGCGTTTGACAGGCCGGTCAGTCTCGCTAAAGCTCCAATGGCGGTTTTATTACAAATAATTTGTGGAGCGACAGAATGGATACTCGTCTACTGAGCAAAGGTCTGATCTTCGGTTTGTTGAGTGCTGCCAGCGTGGCAGCCCATGCAGACGCGGCCGGTGGTAATGGCTGCGGTTGGGGCAACATGCTGTTTGAAGGGCAGCGCGGTATCGCCCCCCACTTCCTGGCTACCACGACCAATGGCACCTCCGGTAACGCCACTTTCGGCATGACCTCGGGCACCAACGGCTGCGACACCAGCGGTTCGCTGGGTTACAACGGCCGCTCGCTGCTGGCAATGAACGGCATGCTCGATTCGATCGCCGAAGACATGGCCCAGGGTCAGGGCGAAGCTCTCGATGCCTACGCCACCCTGCTGGGTGTAGAGCAGGCGGATCGTGAGCACTTTGCCAAAGTGACTCACGCCAACTTCAGCACCATCTTCGCCTCGGCCGACGCGACCGGTGAGCAGGTGCTCGCTGCTACTCTGGCGGTCATGGAGCGCGATACCCAACTGGCGCGCTACGCTAAAACATCGGCCTGATAAACGCCGACTCCATGAAAAAGCCCGCCGATTGGCGGG